>CAZYWE010000016.1:0-44978 GCA_964651625.1 uncultured Nitrosomonas sp.
TACCACAGCCGGCTCAAACAATGGGTGAAACGATTCCATGGCGTTGCAACCCGGTATCTGGAAAATTACCTGGGATGGTTCAGGTGGCTGGATCAACAGGAAAATCTCAGTTCACCTGTTGCCGGACTGCAAGCCGCTCTCGGCCGGAAAAATCAGTTTCAACTGTTAATGAGTACATAGCCATTTTTAACAGAGATCAGCTTCCAGTTATTTTGTTAGTACCTGGTAGGCCTGTTGATATTTTTCAATTGTTTGAATAAGGATTTCATCTGGAATAGAAGGAGCTGGTGGAGTCTTGTTCCAACCAGTCTGTTCCAGCCAGTCACGGATGAATTGCTTGTCATAGCTGGGAGGTGTTTTCCCCGGGTGATGGTTTTCTGCTGGCCAGAAGCGTGAAGAATCGGGTGTTAAGGCTTCATCAATCAAATAAATTTGATGATCTTTATCCAGACCAAATTCAAATTTGGTATCCGCAATAATAATATTTCGTGTCAGTGCGTAATCGGCGGCAGCTGTATAAAGTGTTACAGCATATTTTCTGACAGCTGAAGCTAACGATGCCCCCAGAATTTGTTCGCAAACAGCATAAGAGATATTTTCATCATGCGAGCCAGCTTCTGCTTTGGTAGATGGAGTGAAAATTGCACCTCCCGGGATTTTGTCAGCTTCCCGCAATCCTTTCGGGAGAATGATGCCGCAAATGGCGCCAGTACGTTGATAATCCTTCCATCCTGAACCTGAGAGATAACCACGAACGATGGCTTCAACAGGTAAGGGTTTCAGTTTTCTGACTACAAAAGCACGGTCCGCAACCTGATCACGTTCACTGGGGTGGACAACGGTCTCAGGGGCGATTCCGGTAAGGTGATTCGGAATAATATAAGCGAACTTATCGAACCAGAAACGGGAAATTTTTGTCAGGATTTTTCCTTTCCCCGGAATCGGAGTTGGTAATACCACATCAAACGCTGAAACGCGGTCAGTTTGTACAATCAATAAATTGTTTTCATCTACCGCATAGAGGTCGCGCACCTTCCCGCGGTGCAGCAAAGGGAGGCTGGTGATGCTGGTTTCAAACAATGCTGTGTCTGGCATGATGGTATTTGTTTATTAAATGTTCTTATCAGCGCTGCAAGTCCAATCTGATCTGTGCGGATTGCCGCAAGGCCGCCTCGACTGTGTCTGCCAACACGGTGAAATGTCCCATTTTTCTTCCTGGCTTTGCTTCGTGTTTTCCATATAAATGCAGCTTGGCTTGAGGATTACTTAATATCCGATCCCAGGCGGGATCACCATTTTTCCACAGCTCTCCGAGAATATTTGTCATGACAGCAGCTTGTGTCAGCCGGGTACTGCCATGAGGTAACCCGCATAAAACACGAACCTGTTGTTCAAATTGAGAGGTAACGCAGGCGTTTAGTGAATAATGTCCGCTGTTATGCGGTCGAGGGGCAATTTCATTCACAAGAACTTGGCCATCAGCAAGCACGAAAAATTCTACACATAACACACCAATATAGTTCAGTCGTATGGCAATTCGTTGAGCAATTGCACGTGCTTTCTCGATAATTTTATCCGGTAATGTGGCCGGGATGATGCTCATATCCAGAATGCCCTGTTCATGACGGTTTTCAGGAACAGGGAAAAAAACAACCTGATTGAGACTGTTACGAGCCAGGATGACTGAAATTTCATAATCAAATGGTAATCGCTTTTCCAGAACGCAGGGCTTGTTTCCAAGTTTTGAGAGTGTTTCCGGCAGGCTCTCTGCATTGTCAATTTGTATTTGCCCTTTACCGTCATAGCCGAATTGACTGGCTTTAAGTATGCCTGGAATCAGTGATGTATCTACCCTGGAAATGGCCTGTTCATTATGGATGACGACGAATGGCCCGACCGGAAAATCATTTCCATCAAGAAACTGTTTTTCGAGGATTCGATTCTGCGCAATTGAAACACTTTCAGCATCAGGGCTGACGACACAACGCTGCGCCAGGTAGCGTAATGCCTGAGCAGGTACGTTTTCGAATTCGATGGTGACTGCAGCACATGTTGATCTTAGTTCATCAAGCGCCTGTTCATCCAGGTAATCCGCCTGCAGATGACGTTCTGCAATACTTCCAGCCGGACTTTCGGCAGCCGGATCAAGTACAGTTACCCGATAACCCATTTGCTGCGCGGCCATGGTAAACATTCGCCCCAGCTGTCCACCTCCCAGCAGACCCAACATAGCACCTGGTTTTATATACATTATGGCTCCGGGAGAGTCATTGCGGCGACAGAAGCTGCCTGATCTTTACGAAATTGATCAAGTTTTTCAGCAAAAGAAATATCTTTTCCGGCCAGAATAGCAGTAGCAAACAGTGCAGCATTGGCAGCACCTGCTTCACCGATGGCAAAAGTGGCAACAGGCACGCCTTTTGGCATCTGTACGATGGATAAAAGTGAATCTATACCTTGCAGATGTTTTGATGTGACTGGAACGCCCAAAACGGGAAGGGTGGTTTTGGCGGCAATCATTCCGGGGAGATGGGCCGCTCCTCCTGCTCCGGCAATAATGCATCTGATTCCACGATTACGGGCGGATTCAGCATACTCAAACATTCTGTCAGGTGTGCGATGTGCTGAAATTACCAGGGCTTCATACGAAATACCAAAGTTTTTCAGGGTAGTTGCAGCATGTTGCATGACCGGCCAATCGCTGCTGCTGCCCATTACAATACTGACTACCGGATGATTCACAATGTAACCTTCTACAGAAAACTGGAATAATTCAAAATATGCGTGGGCATGGTGAAAGTGGTAATAATAAACTAGAATAACTCTGTCAATCCGCCAGTTTCGAGAAAGTGGCATCGTGTCCGCTATCATAATTCCAGCAAAAAGGTGGTAACCGGCTGTTTTTTTATGAGCTATTACCTGGGAAGAAGTAAATGAATTTTCAACGGGGGCAAAAAAAAGAGGAGCCGGAGATCAATCTTATACCGATGATTGATGTGTTGCTGGTAATCCTCATTTTTCTGGTAATTACCACAACTTATTCAAAGTTCTCAGAGCTGGAAATAACGTTGCCCAAGGCTGCTGCTACTGAAACTGGCCAGACTTCGGATGTTGCGAGAGTAATTGATGTATCGGTCAGTGCAACGGGTGATTATACAATCAACCTTGTTCCGGTTAAGTTTTCCAGCATTGAAGGTTTACGTGATGCATTGCAGTTGGCAGCCAAAAACCAGGAAAATCCGATCATCATTATTAGTGCTGATGCAAAGACAACACATCAGTCGGTGATCACAGTAATGGAAGCTGCGAGATTAGCCGGATACAATCAGGTAACCTTTACAACTGAAGTAACAGATAATAACAGTCAATAATTTTCCTTACTTATACTGTCCGATCTTATGTTTTCAATATTCAAATTTGTTTTCAGAAATAAAGGAGAGAAAATGAGTACCAATCTGGATAATTTTTCGAAAGCTGCACAGTCAGGAGGTGCCTATGTGCTGGCACCACTTCCTTATGCCGATAATGCGCTGGAACCGGTAATTTCTGCACATACATTGAGCTTTCACTATGGAAAACACCATAAGGCTTATGTCGATAATCTGAACAAGCTCGTTGCAGGAACGGCATTTGCCGGACAATCACTGGAACAGATCATTGCAGCTACGGCTGGTCATGCGGATAAAGCTGGTGTTTTTAACAATGCGGCACAAATCTGGAATCACATGTTCTACTGGCACAGCCTCAGCCCCAAAGGGGGAGGGGAACCACCAGCTGCGTTAAAACAAAAGATTGAAGAAGCCTTCGGTAGTGTAGAGACTTTTAAACAGGAATTTGCCAATGCGGCTGTCACACAATTTGGTAGCGGCTGGGCATGGCTTGCTCAGGAGGGATCCAAATTAACCATCGTTAAAACGGGTAATGCAGATACGCCTCTGACGCGTGGTATTCGCCCACTGTTGACGATTGACGTGTGGGAGCATGCCTACTATCTGGATTTCCAGAATCGCCGTCCTGATTATGTCAATACGGTAATCGACAAATTAATCAACTGGGAATTTGCTGCGGCAAATCTCAGGTAGCAACTGTTAATGCCCGATATCACCATTGCCCTTTCCAAAGGGCGGATCTTTGAAGACACCATCCCGTTTCTGCAGGCGGCCGGGATTATTCCAAGCGATGATCCCGGTTCTTCGCGCAAACTGATTATTGGAACTAATCGGCCAGATGTCAGGCTCGTCATGGTGCGTGCCACAGATGTGCCAACCTATGTACAATACGGAGCGGCAGATCTGGGAGTGGCCGGGAAAGATGTGCTGCTGGAGCATGACGGTATTGGACTGTATCAGCCACTTGATCTGAAAATTGCCCGGTGCCGCATGATGGTTGCCGTGCGCAATAATTATGACTATACCTCGGCAGTTTTCCGCGGCGCCCGCTTGCGGGTAGCTACCAAATATGTGAAAACCGCGCGCAGCCATTTTGCTGCAAAAGGGATGCATGTTGACCTGATCAAATTATATGGTTCGATGGAGCTTGCACCACTGGTTGATTTGGCGGATGCAATCGTGGATCTGGTCTCGACTGGCAGCACACTCAAAGCTAATCACTTACATGCAGTCGAAGAAATTATGCCGATTTCAGCCCGTCTTATTGTCAATCAGGCAGCGTTAAAGCTGAAAAATACCACGATACAGCCTTTACTTGAAGCCTTCAGTGCAGCTATTCCGGCAAACCCGTAATCCAGTGAATCCGAAATTACCATGATTCAAATCAAGCGGCTGTCATCAGCCGATGTGTGCTTTCAGGCTGATCTCAACAAATTGTTGAGTTTTGAAGTTTCCGTTGACAGTGAAATCGAGCGTACCGTAATTCAAATTCTGCATCAGGTCAGAACACGTGGAGATGATGCACTACTTGAACTTACACGCCGATTTGATAATCCGGAAATTATCCGGATTGAAGAAATCGAGCTGTCACGGGATCAACTAAAATCCGTTCTGTCGGCGCTGGACAGAACACAACGTGATGCTTTGGAACAGGCTGCTTCCCGTATACGGATCTATCATGAAAAGCAGTTATCCCAGTCATGGGATTATGTTGAATCGAATGGTACGCGGCTGGGGCAAAAAATTACTGCACTGGACCGGGTGGGACTTTATGTCCCCGGGGGCAAAGCGGCTTATCCTTCTTCCGTACTGATGAATGCAATCCCTGCTCGCGTAGCTGGTGTCGGGGAATTAATCATGGTAACGCCAATGCCCAAAGGTGAGAAAAATCCACTGGTACTGGCTGCTGCTGCAATTTGTGAGGTTGATCGCGTTTTTGCCATTGGGGGAGCACAGGCAGTTGCTGCTCTGGCTTATGGTACGGCGACAGTTCCCAAAGTGGATAAGATTGTCGGGCCAGGCAATGCCTATGTAGCGGCAGCAAAACGGCATGTCTTTGGCACGGTTGGCATTGATATGCTGGCAGGACCTTCGGAAATCCTGGTGATCTGTGATGGCAAAACCAATCCGGACTGGATTGCCATGGACCTGTTTTCACAGGCCGAACATGATGAACAGGCACAATCAATTTTACTGAGCCCGGATCAATCATTTCTTGATGCTGTGGCAGGTAGTATCTCTCGCCTGATTGAAACACTGCCGCGCCAGACTATTATTCGTACCTCGCTGGAAAATCGCGGAGCTCTGATTCATGTGCGCGACCTGGAAGAAGCCTGTGAAATTGCCAATCGGATTGCACCTGAGCATCTGGAATTATCTGTTGACCAGCCAGAGCAATGGGTAGGCAGCATTCGGCACGCTGGTGCAATTTTTCTTGGGCGATATACCTGTGAAGCATTGGGAGATTATTGTGCCGGGCCTAATCACGTTCTTCCTACTTCTGGCACAGCGCGTTTTTCCTCGCCACTGGGGGTATATGATTTTCAGAAACGTACCAGCCTGATTCAGGTTTCAGCGACTGGAGCATCGAAATTGGGTGAAATAGCATCTATCCTGGCGAGGGGGGAGGGGCTGGATGCGCATGCCAGATCTGCTGAATCACGTTACCTGTAAATTACAGGTTTGGATGCGGGTATAAAGCCAGCGTTGTTCGAACCATTAACTTGTCCATGTGGTCATGACTGAACAGCAGTTTGATATTGTCATTGTGGGTGGTGGGCCGGTTGGAATGGCGCTGGCACTGACTCTGCGTGAATACGAATTTTCAGTTTTGCTGCTGGAAGCACGTGAATTACCGGAAAAAGTAGATGACTCGCGCCCACTGGCACTTTCGTATGGCAGCCGGTTAATTTTGCAACGGCTGGGTATCTGGGAAGATCTGATGCAACCCACGCCCATTACCACCATCCATATTTCCAATCGCGGCCATTTTGGTCATGCTGTTATCACGCCAGAAGACGCTGATGTTCCGGAGCTGGGATATGTAGTCAACTACCACAATCTCTATCATTCCATGGGACGAGCAGTGCGGCACAACAGTAATGCCGTTTATCGGACCAATGCGGTGGTAACTGCTATTCAAACTGATTTGCCATTGGCGCAGATAACGTATCAGCAGGAAGGAGTGACCAAACAGATACAAGCAAAATTGCTGGTTCTGGCAGATGGTGGAAAGCTTGCGGAACAGATCGATGGTGTTCAATATCACGCCCATGACTATCGACAGACAGCCATTGTGGCTAACGTCAAGGTTGAATCGGCCTTGCCGGAAACAGCATTTGAACGTTTTACCCTGAACGGGCCTCTGGCGCTGCTGCCGGCAGGTGAAGGGTACGCGCTGGTATGGACGATGCCTGATGTTGCTGCAAATAAAATACTGAAACTTGATGACGAATCATTTCTGCTGCATCTGCATGAGCAATTCGGCAACCGTATGGGTGATTTTACTTACGCCGGTCAGCGATCGAGTTTCCCGTTAATTCTTAAGCATGCATCAACCATCACCGGCCATCGGTCTGTTCTGATTGGGAATGCCGCACAAACACTTCATCCGGTGGCCGGTCAGGGCTTCAACCTTGGATTGCGTGATGCATGGGAGCTTGCCAGTGAAATTACCCGTATCCCGTCAGGCATATCGGGGGAACCGGGTTCCGCCAGGATGCTGGCTGCCTACAGCAGGCGACGTCAGAGCGATAAACATACCAGCCGGATATTTACTGATTCTCTGGTAAAACTGTTTACAACAGATATATCACTGGTACAGGCATGCAGCGGTTTAGGGCTGACAGCGCTGGATATTTTGCCACCAGCCAAGCGACTGGTGGCTCACCAGATGATATTTGGTACTAGGGGCTGGTTTGTTGGATAATTTCGCGTTTTCCCGGGACATACAGCCCAAGCCTGTCCGTATCTGAAAATTGGGCTGATTTCTCAATCAGTTTTGCTGAATTTGTGTGGCTGCCAGAACTGCCCCACAGTTGCCAGATTTTTCCTCTAATGTTTTATAACGAGTTCCGCCAGCAGTATGCAAATTGGTTCCTATACGCTTAAAAACAAATTGATCGTTGCACCCATGGCGGGTGTGACCGATCGCCCCTTCCGGCAATTATGTAAACGGATGGGGGCTGCAATGGCGGTGTCTGAAATGGTTTCCAGTAATTCTCTGCTGTACGGATCAGAAAAAACCCGGCGCCGTGCCAGCCATGAAGGAGAAGTAAAACCGGTTTCAGTACAGATCGCAGGGGCAGATCCAGCCATGATGGCGCAGGCTGCACGCCACAATGCCGACTATGGTGCTGAAATTATTGATATCAATATGGGTTGTCCGGCCAAAAAAATCTGCAACGTCATGGCGGGATCAGCCCTGTTGAAGGATGAAGAGCTGGTTGGGGAAATACTTGATGCAGTTGTACAGGCTGTGGATATCCCCGTTACACTGAAAATCAGGACCGGCTGGGATACGCAACATAAAAACGCTATCACTGTCGCCAAAATTGCTGAAAATGCGGGGATACAGGCTCTGGCTATACATGGACGCACCCGTGCCTGTGCCTATCGGGGGCAGGCTGAGTATGACACCATTGCCGCTGTCAAGGCAGCGATCAACATCCCGGTTATTGCCAACGGGGATATCAATACGCCGGAAAAAGCAAAGGAAGTGCTTGAATATACCGGTGCTGATGCAGTCATGATTGGCCGGGCTGCTCAGGGAAGACCCTGGATTTTTCGGGAGATCAATCATTATCTGGAGACAGGAGATTTTCTTCCTCCACCTGAAGTAGCTGAAATTCAGCGTGTTCTGATTGATCACCTGCAAGAACTGTATCTTTTTTATGGTGAATATTCTGGTGTACGGATAGCACGTAAACACATCTCCTGGTACACGCGTGGCCTTGCCGGTTCTGCTGTTTTTCGCCATGCAATGAATCGTCTTGCGACCATTGAAGAACAGCTGGCAGCCACACAACAATTTTTTGCAGAACTCGCCGATCAGGGTTACACCCTTACCTATATTGATGAAGAGGCTATTGAGGCATGACTGTAATCAACGAAAACGAAATTGCACTTTGTGTCCGCAAGGCAGTAGAGGCTTATTTTCAGGATTTGGATGGTGAAAAGCCATACCCCATTTATGAAATGGTAATACTCAGTGTAGAAAAACCACTTATTGAAGTCGCCATGCAATATGCTCAGGGTAATCAGAGTAAAGCGGCTGATCTACTTGGTATCAACCGCAATACCTTGCGCAACCGGCTAATCAAACATCAGATTGGGTAATTTTTTTCAAATGAGCATAAAACAGGCACTGATCAGCGTTTCAGATAAAACAGGTGTGATTGAGCTGGCAACAGTCTTGCACCAGTTCCACGTTACAATTCTTTCAACCGGCGGCACTGCAAGGTTACTTCAGGAAAATGGAATTCCTGTCATTGAGGTGAGCGACTATACCGGTTTTCCCGAAATGCTGGATGGTCGGGTCAAGACTCTGCATCCCAAAATACATGCGGGTATCCTTGCCAGGATGGATTTGCCTGAACACCAGCAGACCATGGAACAGGCACAAATCTCCACGATTGATCTGGTAGTGGTGAATCTGTATCCGTTTACCCAAACTATTGCTCGCCCTGATTGCTCACTGGCAGAAGCCATTGAGAACATTGATATCGGCGGCCCCACCATGATTCGCTCAGCGGCTAAGAATTTCCAGCGAGTGGCTGTTGTGACCGACCCACAGGATTACAGGGTATTGCTGGAACAAATGAAGTCAGGTAATGGATCGGTTGATGATCACTATCGTTTTCAGCTGGCACAGAAAGCCTTTTCTCATACTGCCCGCTATGATGGTGCCATCAGTAATTATCTGACTGCGCTGGAATCAGTGGATGCAGAGCGCAAACCCTTTCCGGAGCAATTCAATCTCAGTTTCACACTGGCACAATCGTTACGTTATGGTGAAAATCCACATCAACAAGCTGCATTTTATCGCGATACATCTGACATCACCGGCAGTCTGGCAGATTATCAGCAGCTGCAAGGTAAGGAATTATCCTATAACAATATCGCCGATACCGATGCCGCCTGGGCGTGTGTCAAAACTTTTGCTCAGCCCGCTTGCGTGATCGTCAAACACGCCAACCCGTGTGGTGTGGCAGTGTCGGATATGCCACTGGTTGCCTACCAGAAAGCGTTTGCTACCGACCCGGTATCGGCATTTGGCGGTATTATCGCGCTTAACCACCCGGTGGAAGCAGATCTGGCCAGAGCAGTGCTGCAACAGTTTGTTGAAGTTATCATTGCACCGGAATTCAGTGCAGAAGCCAGGCAGCTTCTGGCCAGCAAAGCCAATATTCGTGTTCTCACGGTTCCATTGGGTACACATGGTAATCGCTATGATTTGAAGCGGGTTGATGGTGGATTACTGGTTCAAACACCGGATGATCTCAACGTTACAACCGATCAGTTACACGTAGTAACACAAATCAAACCCACCAGCGCACAAATCGAGGATTGCCTGTTTGCCTGGCGGGTAGCCAAGTTTGTTAAATCCAACACGATTGTGTTTTGTGCCAATGGCCAAACACTCGGTATCGGTGCCGGTCAGATGAGCCGGGTGGATAGCGCCCGTATTGCTTCCATCAAGGCAGAACAGGCTCATCTTGATCTGCATGGTTCAGTTGTGGCATCCGATGCCTTTTTCCCATTCCGTGACGGGCTGGATGTACTTGCTCAGGCAGGCGCCAAAGCGGTGATTCAGCCCGGTGGCAGTATTCGTGATGACGAAGTAATTGCTGCTGCTGATGAACAGGGAATTGCCATGATATTTACCGGTGTCAGACATTTCAGACATTAATAACACTCCTCAAATCAGCAAATGAAGTTACTTGTCATTGGTGGCGGCGCTAGGGAACATGCCATTGCCTGGAAGCTGGCCCAATCCCCGCAGGTTGAAACTGTTTTTGTAGCGCCCGGTAATGCGGGCACCGCACTGGAAGCCAAGCTGCAAAATATCCCGATAACTGCTCTTCCCGAGCTGGTGACATTCGCGCAGCAACAACAGATAGAACTGACTGTCGTTGGCCCGGAAGCGCCACTGGTAGCGGGGGTGGTCGATATGTTTCAGGCTGCTGGCTTAAAAGTAGTCGGGCCAACCCGTTATGCTGCGCAACTGGAGGGTTCCAAAAATTTCGCCAAGGCGTTCATGTTAAAGCATGGCATCCCCACAGCAGCTTCTGAAACCTTTAGTGATGCGGCGGCCGCACATCGTTACATTGACCGGCATTCGCTGCCAATTGTCATCAAAGCGGATGGATTGGCTGCCGGCAAGGGGGTAGTAGTTGCACTTACGCGAGATGAAGCGCATACGGCAGTCGATGCTATGCTGATTGCTAACAAACTGGGCACAGCTGGATCGCAGATTCTGATTGAAGAATATCTGGCGGGAGAAGAGGCCAGCTTTATTGTGTTGTCAGACGGTGAAAATGTCATACCACTGGCCACCAGTCAGGATCACAAGCGCCTGCTGGATAACGACGAAGGACCCAATACAGGAGGCATGGGTGCCTATTCTCCGGCGCCTATTATTACCCCGGAACTGCACGACAAAATCATGCAAACTGTCATCATGCCTGCTATTCGTGGCATGGCGCAGCAGGCACAACCCTACACTGGTTTTCTGTATGCCGGACTCATGATTTCTCCGCAGGATGAAATCAAAGTGCTGGAATTTAATTGCCGCCTGGGAGATCCAGAAACCCAGGCTATTATGTTACGGTTGAAATCCGATCTGTTTATCCTGCTGAATTATGCCACTTGCGGGGCACTGGATCAGGTCGATATTGAGTGGGATCAGCGGGTTGCGTTATGTGTGGTAATGGCCGCCCACGGCTATCCGGACAACCCCAGAAAAAATGATGTCATTCATGGTCTGGAAAACGTAATAGCAGATCAGCGTAATACTAACGAGTTTCACATTTTTCATGCCGGCACTGCGATGAATAGTGAAAGTCCGGCAAAAATTGTGACATCGGGAGGGCGCGTGCTGGGAGTGACTGCTTTGGGTGAGGATATTCAACAAGCGCGATCGCGGGCTTATATGATTGCGGCCGGCATTCATTTTGATGGCTGTCAGATGCGGCGGGATATTGGTTACAAGGGAATGAAGGAAGCATCCGGTCAATAAAGGCAAGAGATCTCCACGCAGCATCGTCATTACTTATGGAAGCGTTTAAACGCGAGGAATTGCACATGAATACTGTCATTTTGAGGGGTATCCCGGCAGTGCTGCTTGCTATGCTGTTATCCTCTTGCGCTCCTAATGAAATCTATCGTAAGGATTTCAGTGATTGTGCTGTAACAGCACAGGAATCTTGTGAATCCCATGCTATCCAGCACCACAACAAGGGAACTGACAAAGAATATCTGCTCGGTTTTGTCGAAATAGATGATCAGGGGCAGCTGCGTGATCGGAAGCAAATGCAGATACTGCTGGATGAATTAAATGACCTGGCTGCCAGAGACAGCCTGTTAATCAATGTGTTTGTGCACGGCTGGCATCATAGTGCCAAACCGGGTGATTCCAATGTCGAAAACTTCAAGGACAGCCTTGCCGAACTGAGTGTCATTGAAAGTAAATTACACCCGGGTAAAACACCGCGAAAAGTGGTGGGTGTCTATGTTGGCTGGCGTGGAGAATCGATCACCATCCCGGTAGTGAACAACATCACTTTCTGGGATCGCAAGAATACAGCACATGACGTGGGATATCTCGGTATGGCCGAGCTGCTGTTACGGCTGGAAGAAATCCGCAATGTCAAGAATACACAGGAGCCACCGGTAAAAAGCCGCCTTGTTATCATTGGCCATAGCTTTGGGGGGGCAGCCGTTTATAGTGCCACTGCACAGATTCTTGCCGATCGCTTCATCAATAGCACAGAAGGCAAAAATTTTATTGATAATGCCGCGGGGTTTGGCGACCTCGTTGTCTTGCTCAACCCGGCGTTTGAAGCACTCAAATATGCGCCGCTCCATGATATGGCTCAGGCACGCTGCAGTTATTTCCCGGAACAGTCTCCACGGCTGGTTATACTGACTTCTGAAGCTGACTACGCCACCAAGCTGGCATTCCCTGCAGGCAGGATGTTTTCAACGTTCTTTGAAACGCATGGTGAAATCAGGCGCGACGATTGCAAGCTGCCTCTTGCCTATAGTGAAGGTGCGGCTGACCGTCAGGCGGTGGGTCATTTTGAGCCTTTGCAAAGTCATGAGTTGCATCCTGTCAGCCAAAGTACAGCTGTTCAATATCATGAGGCCAGATCTGTCTGGCGAGATCAACAACCTGCTGGATCAATGCAATTCGGTAATACTGAACTAAAAAGTCTGGGGCGTACGAAATTTCACAACCCCTACCTGAATGTAAAAGTGGATAAGCGGCTGATTGCAAATCACAATGATGTGTTCCGCCCTGAGATCATGGAATTCCTGCGGATGTTGATCATTATATCTACCGCAGAGTAAGGTGCACTCCGGAATCTTGTGATGAAAACTGAAAGTAAACCAATCTCTTGTTACAAAGCCTGAAATTGCTGTTCGTACTGCTTGGCTTTAGCCAGATCGCCTGCTTCTTTTGCAGCTTGTGCCGCCAGTGAAATACCGAACAATGTAGCCTCACTGTCATCCGGAAATTGTTCAGCAATACGTTGCATGGCCTGTTCATAGGCCAGCTTACGAGTGCTGTAACTATTATTATCATGACTGTCAGTTGGTGGATAGATAATGGCTATTGCATCCAGATAGGCTTTTTCCCGTGCTGTTTTAATCATGGCTGGCTGTACTTGTGCCAGCGCATTGCGCGCCCGTTGCACTTCTTCCACAGTTGGCGTGGTGGCCCATAATTGCTGATAAAGGCTCATGGCAATTCCCCAATACCCCATGACACAATCCGGATCAGTGGAAATTACCTGCTGAAAGGCTTTTTCCGCCTCGTCGTACCAGAATAATGCAGCATCGCTAATGCTTTATCGAATTGAGTTTGTGCAGCTGGTGTGCACGAGACCGGAAAGTGCACTTTTCCGAGTTTTGCCTGATCGATATCGCTTGCGGCGTGATGGTTACCATCAGCCATAGCGATGCCAGCCCAAAATAAGGCCAAGAAAGTAAAGATACGCATAAATGCTGCCATCATGGCCCTCCAGGTTATGGTCTGACTGAATGAACAGTCAAGATGGGTACATTAAATCGTTGTCAGAAAATGTTTTACTTCTTCCAGATCACGGGTGCGCTTCATGGGTGGCAGGCTTTGCCAGATTCGTTTACCGTAAGATTTGATTATCAGGCGTGGGTCGCAAATCATGAGCACACCACGATCGCTTTCATCCCGTATCAGGCGTCCGGCACCCTGTTTCAGGCTGATGACTGCATGTGGCAACTGGTATTCCATAAAGGCGTTGCGACCTTCACGGGTAATTTTTTCTATCCGGGCGGACAGTACCGGATCATCCGGTGAAGCGAAGGGCAAACGATCAATAATGACCAGTGAAAGTGCGCGACCACGCACATCAATTCCCTCCCAGAAAGATTGGCTTCCCACCAGCACCGCATTACCCAGTTTACGAAACTGCTCCAAAAGAGCGGAACGGGTTTCCTGCCCCTGCAGCAACAGGGGAAAATCAAGTTGCTCCTGTTGAAAAGCGGCTTGCAGTAAATCATGAATCTGTTGCATGTTGCGCAGGCTGGTACACAGGATAAAAGCACGCCCCCGGCTTGCCCTGATGACCGGCAATGCCGCTTCGACGATGCTTTCGGTATAGTGGGGTGTATTCGGATCAGGCAGTTGCGTGGGAGCGTAAAGCAGTGCCTGATTGGGGTAGTCGAACGGGCTATCCCAGTTGGCCGTTTGGGCATCAAACAACCCCATCATCCGGTTGTAATGGGAAAAATCTTTTTTGATCGACAAAGTGGCAGAAGTAAATATCCAGGCGCGGGCAGAGGCGTTGAGCTGCTTGCTGAAGATCTCTGCAATAGATAGAGGGGTGGTGTTGAATTGCAGGCTCTGGCTGTAGGTTTCGATCCAGCTGATGGAATCCGGTGATTCCGATTGCTCGTGCCATTGCCTGATCCGGTTAAGTATGGCTTGTGCCCGTACCCAACAGTTCTGCAACCCTTGAGAGCGGACAGCCTGAGTTTCAAGTAATCCTGTCAGCAATACCAGTTTTTCCTGCAATTCCTGACGTGCTTCACTAAATCCGGGATGCTGTGCGGCCGCTGTGGAAGACATGCGGGCATGCTTTTCTGTAATGGTCAGATGTAAATCCAGAGCTGCTTTTTCAACAGCTGCGGTGGCATCAAAAAGAGGAGTGAAATCCCGGGCTTCAAGCAGTGCATCGGTATCAGTATCACGCACCAGCACCTGTATCTGGCCTGTGCTGACGGATTCGCCAAAGAAAAGACTGGCTACCTCGGGCAGCTGGTGTGCTTCATCAAATATGACAGTGTTACAGGCGGGCAGCAGCTCGGATAATCCTTCATCACGCAGCATGACATCAGCAAAGAACAGATGATGATTGACAACGATCATATCAGCTGCCAGTGCCCGTTTGCGCGCTTCCATCACGAAACACTGCCTGTAGTGCGGGCAATCTGACCCCAGGCAGTTTTCACGAGTGGAAGTGACGTGCTGCCAGATAGATGATTGTTCAGGCACTTTATCCAGGCCACTTTTATCACCATGACTGCTGGTACCGGCATAACGCTCAATCAGATGGAGATATTTTGCTTCAATCCGACTGGCAAAATGAATGTGATCCGAGTTTAGCGTGCGTTCAAGATGGTAGTGACAGATATAATTGGCGCGTCCCTTTAGCAGTGCAACCATTACCGGGATTTTCAGGGCAGCACGCATGGCTGGAATATCGCGCTGGAAAAGCTGATCCTGCAGTGTTTTCGTACCGGTTGATACAATCACCTTCCCGCCAGACAGCAAAGCCGGTACCAGATAAGCATAGGTTTTACCTGTTCCCGTACCGGCTTCTGCAACTAATATCTCCTGTTTTTCAATGGTCTGAGAAATAGCCAGCGCCATTTCCAGCTGCTGGGTACGCGGGTGATAGCCCGGTATAGCCTGTGCGAGTAATCCGTCAACAGAAAAAATGGCGTTAAGATCAGACATTGAGATGGCTGGGTGGGTGAAAATAACGGGTTGATATATTTCTTCGAATGCAGCTCATCGACTTTGAACCGGGTTATTCGCTGAAATATTTAAAATCATCAGTGACCTGGCCTCTGTTCTGGTCGAGTACGCAGGAAAATTGTCGGATAATAGCGCCTTTATAAAAATACATCTGCAAAAACTTCGTTAACGTTTCTGCTCTGAATGAATAAACTCAAATTGCGTTTAGCCCTGTATGCCTGTCTGGTACTGCTGCCCATCCAGGCCATAAGCGCAGATCAGCCACCTCAGACAAGTAATCGTGAGCCGGTTTATATCGAAGCTGATCGGATCGATGGATATTACCAGCGGGAGGTCGAAGCAACCGGCAATGTGCATATGCGTCGTGGGGATGAAGCTTTGACAGCGGATCGGGTGAAATATTATCAAAGCAGCGATGAGATTGAAGTTGATGGTAATGCAATGCTTGAGCGGCCGGATGATACGTTGTGGGGTACTTACCTGCAGATGAATCTGAATGATGATACGGGTGAATTGACCGATCCGCGTTATCTTCAGAAAGATGGTAGCGGGCGCGGCGATGCAAAACTATTATTGCTGCATGGAGAAAAACAGTATCGCTTCAAGAAAGCACGTTACACCACCTGTCCAGAGGGCAATAACGACTGGTATATTTTGGCAGATGACCTGGAGGTGGATAAGAACAAGAAAGAGGGAACTGCCCGCCGTGCGACGATCTTGTTCAAGGATGTGCCCGTTTTATATCTGCCGTGGATGAGTTTTTCTTATGGCAATGAACGGAAAACCGGATTTTTATCACCCATCATGGGTAACTCCAGCAGGAGAGGGATCGAGCTTTCTATCCCGTTTTACTGGAATATTGCGCCAAACTACGACGCCACGATTACGCCGCGACTCATGAGCAGGCGCGGTCTGATGCTGAATAACGAATTTCGCTATATCGGGCATACGCTCAATGGACGGTTCTTGCTGGATTATTTACCCAATGATCTGATAACCAATACCAAGCGTTATGGAGTACAGCTTAACCATTACCAGAATCTGGGCGCAGGATGGTTTGGGATGGTCAATTTTAATAAAGTATCGGATTACAATTATTTCCGGGATCTGGGCAGCAATATTCTCGTTACATCCCAGACTAACCTGCTGCAGCAGGCTTTTGCCAGCTATTTCAGCGAGCTTGGCCGTAATGGCACGTTTTCCTTTAGCACACTTGCTCAACAATTCCAGACCGTCCAGGACCCGCGGGCTCCGATTATTTCTCCTTTCAAAATTCTGCCGCGATTTACTGTAAATACTTCGAAAAGGAATGTATATGGTTTTGATTTTGATCTTGCCAGTAGCTGGTCAAATTTTGCGCATCCTACATTGCCACATGGCCAGCGGCTGACATTGTTACCAGGCGTAAGCTTTCCGCTGGAAAATTCTTTTGGCTTTGTCCGCCCCCGAATGTCACTGCATTACACACACTATAGCCTGAACAAACCGACAAGCTCTGCTACTGATGAAAAATACTTTAACCGGACTGTGCCCATCTTCAGTCTTGATAGCGGTATCGCGATGGAACGTGATACCACATTAGGGAATCAGAGTTTCGTTCAAACCATTGAGCCTCGTATTTTTTATACGTATATTCCATACAGAAACCAGCAGCTGTTACCTAACTTTGATTCCGCTGAAATGGACTTCAGCTACCCGCAGCTGTTTCTGGAAAGAAGGTTTAGTGGAGAAGACAGAATCAATGATGCCAATGAAGTCACGATGGCGGTCAGCTCCCGCCTGATCCATTCTGCTACAGGTAACGAATTCCTGCGTGTTTCAGCGGGCCAGAGAATCCGTTTTACTGAACGCCGGGTGTTACTTAATTCTCCTCAGGTTACCAGGGCCGGTTCAGACTTCATTGCGGAAATCTCCGGTAATCTTACGCAGTCTATCAAGACAGATTCAGGTATACAGCTGAACCAGAATAACTTTATGGTAGAAAAGATACGTACAGGAGTCAGCTACCGACCTGCTCCCGGGCAAATTGTAAATGCGGGCTACCGGTTTACCCGGGATGTTCTGGAACAGGTTGATCTTTCCACGCAATGGACATTTCTGAAGAACTGGCAGGGGTTTTTGGCCATCAATTATTCGCTGAAGAATGATAAATTGATTGCCGGTCTGGTAGGTCTTGAATATAACGCGTGCTGCTGGGCTCTGCGTTTGGTGGCCAACCGGTTTACTGACGCATCGCAAAGTACTTCGACCAACTTTTTTGTCCAGCTGGAATTGAACGATCTGATGAGGATTGGCACTAACCCGATCGATGTCTTGCGACAGGGCATACCGGGCTATACAAAGGTGGAATTGTAATGATGCAATTTGGCAATAATGAACGACTGAGAGCCGGCAGAAGGTTTCTGGCCGGTATGCTGGCTTTTGTGTGGGCAATAAGTGTTTCAGCCCAGGATTCCCGTTTAGGAAATGACATCAAGCCACTTGACCATATTGTGGCAGTTGTTAACGAGGAAATCATCACTCAGCAGGAAATCAATGAGCTCTTGCACAATACGATTCAGCAGCTGCAAAAACAGAACACGCAGCTGCCGCGTATGGAAATTCTGGAAAAGCAGTTGCTGGAGCGTTTGATCCTCAAGCGGATACAGTTGCAGCGAGCGAAAGAAGCCGGCGTGACAGTCAGTGACAATGATCTTGATCAGACCCTGCGTCGGGTTGCGCAGGATAACCATCTCACCATGGAAGAATTCAGACAGGCTCTTTTCCAGGAAGGAACAGATATGAACCATTTCCGTGAAGAAATCCGTGGTGAGATCCTGATGACCCGGCTTAAGGAGCAGGAGGTGAGTAATCGCGTCAATGTAACCGAAAGTGAAATCGATAATTTCCTGCGGAATCAGGCGAACTCACCTTCCAGCAGCGAGGAATACCGTATCGCCCATATCCTGGTACAGATTTCTGAGCAGATGGGCGAGGCCCAGATTGTAGCCAGGCACAAACGTGCCGAGACAGCCTATGAAAATCTTCGCAGGGGGATCAATTTTGCCCAGGTGGCTGCTGAATTTTCTGATGCGTCAGATGCCATGCAGGGAGGTGAGATGGATTGGCGGCCGGTTGGTCAGCTGGGTTCGCCCTTTGCTGAAATACTGGTAAAAATGCAGCCCGGGGAGATTACGCCAATTGTACGAAGCCCGATTGGTTTCCATATCCTTAAACTACTCGCGCGTCGCCAGCAGGAAAAGAAAACGACCATTATTGAGCAGACTCATGCACAACATATCCTGATCAAAGTCAGTGAGCTGGTTTCAGAAGAAGATGCTCACCAGTTGATTGGCCAGCTCATGAGCCGCATTCATAGCGGTGCTGATTTCATGGATGTTGCCAAGGCACACTCAGAAGATACCAGTGCCTCTGCCGGGGGAGATCTGGGCTGGATTTCGCCGGGAGATACCGTGCCGGAATTTGAACAGGCAATGAATGCGTTGTTACCTGGGCAGATCGGTCAGCCAGTTCGTTCTCCATTTGGCTGGCACCTGATCAAGGTGATCGAGCGGCGTTCACAGGATGTGAGTGAACGCCAGGAGCGCGAAATGGCTCGTAAAACCATTCATGCGCGCAAGGCAGATGCCATTGTGCAGGAGTGGCTGCAACAGCTTAGGGATCAGGCTTATGTCGAGTATAAGACTGAAGATAACTGATAATTCGGCAGTGACTGTCTGTTCGTGAATAAAACCGGGTAATCGTTAATATGACGCCTTCTTCCATTCCTCATCTGGTGGTAACTGCGGGGGAACCTGCTGGTATCGGTCCGGATTTATGTGTGCAGATCGCACAACGGAGTTTACCTTGTCGGCTGACAGTTATTGCTGATCGTGATGTGCTTGATCAGCGAGCAGAAAAGCTGGGATTACCATTACAGTTTGTAGAAGGGGCAGCCAATACCAGAATTCATCAATCCGGTTATTTGCACGTGCAACATGTGCCGGTTAAGAAACCGGTTGCAGCAGGGCGACTGGATGTCAACAATGCGGCCTATGTGCTGGAAACGCTGCGATTGGCCGTTGAAAACTGTCTTACGGGCAAAGCTGACGCCATGGTCACAGCACCTGTGCATAAAGGTGTTATCAGCGAATCTGGCAGCTTGTTTTCCGGGCATACCGAGTATCTGTCTGAGCTGACTGACAGCCATGCAGTCATGATGCTGGCCGGGGGAGGGATGCGGGTAACACTGGCTACGACACATCTGCCACTCAAGGATGTACCTGCAGCCATCACACCGGAACGGCTAGAGCAGAAGCTGCGTATCATTCACCACGATCTGGTAACTCGTTTTGCAATTAAAAACCCGCGTATTGCTGTAGCGGGACTGAATCCGCACGCAGGTGAATCCGGCCATCTCGGCCGGGAAGAAATTGATGTAATTATCCCGGTGCTGGAGAAGTTGCGGCTGGAAGGGATGAATCTGCTTGGCCCGTTACCGGCAGATACCATGTTTAATCTACCCAGGCTCAAGGAATACGATTGTATTTTTGTCATGTACCATGATCAGGGGCTGCCAGTACTCAAACATGCCAGCTTTGGACAGGGCGTAAATATCAGTTTGGGAATGCCCATTATCCGTACTTCTGTTGATCATGGCACAGCGCTGGAGCTGGCCGGGACCGGGCAGACTGATACCGGCAGTATGAATACTGCTATTGAAACAGCGCTGATGCTCATCGAAAAAACACGCGCCACTGCTGTAACTAAATAAATCCAGTCTGTCATAACCTCAAATCCGGGAGAATCGGATTAGCGTGTGCAGACTCATTCAAAACCTACTCGGTACACTGCTATGCGACACATCCCACGCAAACGCTTTGGGCAGCATTTTCTGGTTGATACACATATTATCGCTGAGATTATTCGTATTATCCGCCCAGTGCATGGCGATCAGATAATCGAAATCGGGCCTGGGTTGGGGGCATTAACCAAACCACTTCTCAACATACTCGATAAGCTTCAGGTTATCGAAATAGATCGGGATATTGTCAATTACCTTTCCAGGATAGATCCCGGGAAACTGATTATTCATAGCGCTGATGTGCTGAAATTCGATTTCTCAGTGCTGGGGGGAGGGTTACGGATCGTCGGAAATCTGCCCTATAATATTTCTACCCCGTTATTATTTTATTTGGCCCGGTTCAGCAGTCTGATTATTGACATGTATTTTATGCTGCAGCTCGAAGTGGTAGAGCGTATGGTTGCATTGCCCTCCACATCGGATTACGGGCGCCTGTCAGTGATGTTGCAGAACCGGTTTGAGATGGAGGAGATGCTGGCTGTGCCAGCAGAGTCATTTGATCCGCCCCCGCAAGTTCAATCTGCCATTATATGGATGCGGCCCAGAGTGGAGCCTGTTATTCCACCTGATCAGGAAAAACTGTTTGGAGAACTGGTTTTAACAGCATTTTCCCAGCGGCGTAAAACATTGCGTAATACGCTGCGCCGTTATCTGACCACCGAGGATTTTAATCAACTGGAAATTGATTCCGGACTGCGAGCAGAAAATCTGTCACTGGAGCAATATTCAGCTATTACCCGTCATGTCCACACAATCAGTCAGACAAAAGCGTAGCCTGTTTATCTTCGTGTTCGTGCTCAAGTAACCATTCTTTACGATGAACCCCCCCTCCATATCCGGTTAATTTGCCGTTGGCACCAATAACACGATGGCAGGGAATAA
Organism: uncultured Nitrosomonas sp.; assembly: GCA_964651625.1. Lineage (GTDB taxonomy): Bacteria > Pseudomonadota > Gammaproteobacteria > Burkholderiales > Nitrosomonadaceae > Nitrosomonas. The sequence continues at coordinate 21,359 of CAZYWE010000016.1, forward strand.
TAATTGAAATAGGGTTGCGACCATTTGCCATTCCTACCGCACGTGCAGCTTTGGGCAGGTTGACTTGCTCGGCTATATCCTTGTAACTAACTGTCTTTCCATACGGAATGAAGGTTAACGCCCGCCAGACAGCCTCCTGAAAAGGTGTGCCGGCCGCTTTCAGTGGCAAATCAAATTCATGCAGTTTTCCCGCAAAATAAGCATTTAACTGAGTAAGGGTTTCTTTAAACGGTATGGCATTTTCATCCTTCTGCCACCCGTCTTTCATACCAGACAGAAGTTTTTGTGCTTCCTTTTCCATGTACAACCCGGTAAGAAATTTACCATCACTTGTGAGTAATAGAGGATCAATAGGGCTCTCCATAATCATGTAATAATTCACTATCTGCTCCTCTCAGAGGCATTGTTCGAGTTGTTTTTTGCTGCAGCCGTATCTGTAATAATCAAAAGGCACACCAGGAGTTGACAGGATAGTTGTTGGCACGCCATTGAATTTGGCCAAGTATCGTTTTGCAAAGTATTAGATTAGCACGCGGGTTTCAATGATCCAAAATTTGGCGGAAATCTATGCAGAAGACTGGCGATGTAATTTGTTTTTTTCTGGATCTTCTTCACCTTTTAAATTTTACATAATATACATTATACGCAATCAAATACCCACGCTGCCGGTATGAAAACTGGTGGGACATAGCAGGATTTTGCTATGTTAACCCGACCCGGCATCGGGAAGGTGGACGTAAGGTATTGTTACTATGCCACCTCCCGATGCCGGATAGATCAAGGGAAAACAGGGTCAATAAGCATGCCGGGGTAATTCAGAATAATATCCTGTAATGGGGTTTATTTAACGCGGCTGCGATATTCGCGAGTGCGGGTATCGATTTCGATCTTGTCGCCGATTTCACAAAATAACGGCACTGGCAGCTCAAAGCCGGTAATAATTTTAGCCGATTTCATTACTTTACCTGACGTATCACCTTTAACCGCAGGTTCGGTATAGATAATTTCGCGCACGACAGAATTGGGTATTTCGACTGAGATAGGCTTGTTGTTGTAGAACACAACCTCGCACGGCATGCCATCTTCCAGAAAACTGAGTGCATCGCTCATGGTTTCTTCTTCAACTTCGTACTGATTAAATTCAGCGTCCATGAATACATACATCGGACTGGCAAAATAAGAGTAGTTAACTTCTTTTTTTTCCAGCACAACCACATCGAACTTATCATCAGCCTTGTACACAGCTTCACCCGGTGATTCGGTCAGCAGGTTCTTGTACTTCATTTTAACAACCGAGGAATTACGCCCCGACTTTGAAAATTCAGTTTTCAGCACGACCATCGGGTCTTTGCCAAGCATAAACACATTACCTACACGAAGTTCTTGAGCAGTTTTCATCTAATCACTATAAGTTGAGGAAAAAAAAGAACATTATACTTTGCCAACACCGACCAAGCGAAGAAATTATTGCTGGTTTCTACAAAAATTTACCAGATCGAAAGCGAGATCAGGCATTTTTCCAAGCTGATTAGCCCAATCTGTTGCATGAGATTGCAGTATTTCCTGATATTCCCGGAGAGCATCCCAATTCAGCTTTCCATTGTTGTTCCAGCCCTGATGAAAAGCACGCAGCGCGTCAGCCGCATCTTTATCCAGATTCTGGCAATAAAGATCCAGGAAAGCATTGAGTTTGGCTAAATGTATATTTTCCTGTTGCGGATAAATCTGCCAGATGAAGGGTCGTGCAGCCCACTGTGCGCGTACGAAAGAATCTTCGCCGCGCACAAAATTGCAGTCACACGCCCACAACAAACGATCGTAATTTTCCTGTGACATGAAAGGGATGATCTGCAAGGTAAGATTGCCGTGCTGAATGCACTCTCCCGCTGCCAGGTGTAATTTTCCCGCCCAACTGGCTATTGGCTGTGAGGCTACATCTTCCGGCAACAGGCATCGGACTGGTGAAGTTGAATTCACCCAGGCATCCAATAAGTCATCGACTGGGGCGCTGTGATAACAAAATAGTGAGACGATGATTTCTTTCGGGATCGGGCAGGAGGGAATATCCAATTCCTGCCATAACTTTGCTAAATCCGTTTGTGACAGATCTCGCTGGGCAAATAATCCGGTTTCCCGTATCAATCCCCCTGTCGCTGCGGTAAAACCTGGAAAAAAGAAATATCTGATCAATGGTAAATTGGGATGAGGTGAAGCCAGCCCGTGGCAACCTTCCACCCACCGCTCAGCGGATAAGTACTCCAGATTGATCCATAAAGGACTTGTTTTCCTGGCAGCCATCGCTGCTATATAACAGATTGGCAATTCACAACCGAAAGCCTCAATCACGACATCTGCCGGTACAAGATCGGGAAACGGCTCGGCCCAGCGAAGAATCTCTACTTTCCGGGCATACTGAATAGCCAGATCCGGATCGATTTCCGGGCAAATGCGCTGCATTGAACCTGGATCATCCACGATCAACCGGACTGCAAAACCAAATTCCATTGCCAGTTGACGCGCCAGACGCCAGCAAACACCGATATCACCGTAGTTATCAATCACATGACAAAAAATATCCCAGTGCGTGGTTTTTCCTGCTTTCAATCAGATGACTCCGCTACAATTCATACGTTTCTCTCACTTATACCGGTGTATTCCTGCCGGAAAACAGCCAATGAAAATCACCTTCTTTAGTACACAGCCGTATGACCGCGAATCATTCCTCAAACATCATGTGGATACGTGTTTTGAGCTTGTTTTTCTGGAAGAGCAATTGACTGAGCGTACCGTGTCGCTGGCCGGCGGAAGCGATGCAGTGTGCGTTTTTGTCAATGATTGTCTTAATGAAACAGTTATCCATCAGCTTTCCCGGCTGAATGTACAGTTCATCGCGTTGCGTTGCGCCGGTTTCAACAATGTGGATCTTAAGGCTGCTCAATCCTGCAATATCAGGGTGGTGCGTGTTCCCGCCTATTCTCCGCATGCTGTGGCGGAACATGCGCTGGCGATGATCATGACGTTGAATCGTAAAACGCACAAGGCGTATAACCGTATCCGCGAGCAGAATTTTTCGTTGAATGGATTGCTTGGGTTTGATCTCTATAAAAAAACAGTTGGCGTGATTGGGACAGGCCATATTGGCGAAGTTTTTTGCCGGATTATGCATGGTTTGGGTTGCAACGTACTTGCTTATGACCCGGTAAAGAAAGCAGAAATGGAAAAAATGGGAGTCTCATATATTGCAGTGAGTGAGCTGCTGCCCCAATGCGATATTCTCTCGCTGCATTGTCCGCTTAATGAAAAAACGCGCTACCTCATCAAGAATGAAACCATTGCACAAATGAAAACGGGTGTAATGCTGATCAATACCGGGCGAGGCGGACTGGTGGATACCAGGGCAGTAATTGCTGGATTGAAATCAGGCAAGATCGGCTACCTGGGTATGGATGTCTATGAGCAGGAGGAAAATCTGTTTTTTCAGAATCTCTCCGAACAGATTATCCTCGATGACACGATCGCACGACTTATGACTTTTCCAAATGTGCTGATCACTGCACATCAGGGATTTTTCACACAGGAAGCACTCGATCAGATTGCACTTGTAACCTTTGATAACATAAAGCAGCTCATAGCCGGAGAAGTACCGGTAAATGAAGTAAATTGACTATTAGTCGAAGAGCTTTGCAAGAGACCCCGGCAGTATGAAAACAGTAGCGTACACAGAAGTCCTTTCATTCTGGTTTCATGAAATCAGGGAAGCGCTCTGGTTTTCTGCTGATATGCATTTCGATGAACTTATTCGCCAGCGTTTTTCCAGCTTGATCCGGCAGGCTACTGCAGCTGAGCTGTTTTCGTGGCGGACCACCCCGGAAGGCCGCCTTGCTGAAATTATTATACTGGATCAGTTTTCCCGTAATGCATACCGCAATACACCTCAAGCATTTGCACAGGATTCCATGGCGCTGGTACTTGCCCAAGAGGCCGTTGCATCTGGAGTGCTGAAGTCATTGAACCGGAAACAGCGAGGTTTCCTGCTGCTTCCTTATATGCATAGTGAATCGAGACTGATACATACGACAGCGGAAGTACTCCACAAGGATTTTGCGTCCGCGAGCAGTTACCACCATGAGCTGCGACACAAAGCCATCATCGACCGTTTTGACCGATACCCGCACAGAAACAAAATTCTAGGTCGTATTTCCACACCAGAAGAAGTAGAGTTTTTGAAATAGTAAACCTCCCGGCTATCGTTCAACCGGTACGATTTTTATCGTTTTAAGTACTTTTTCCCGCTGGAATTGCAGTTCGATTTCTTCATCTGCTTTCAGTTTACGAAGAATATCGGCGTATGACCTCAAATCAGTGATGGGTTGCCCTGCCAACCGGATCAGGATGTCGTCCGGCTGTAGTTGTGCCTGTTGTGCCGGTGAATCAGGAAGCACACTATCCACTCGCACGCCCTCCCCCTGCCAGGAAAAATCCGGCACAGTACCAATAATGACTTTGCGTTTATCTTTTTTTGTCTGATCGGATGTCTGTGCTGTGTTGACTGACTGATTATCGTTCCTCAGCGTGACTGTTAGTGGTTCGGGACGATTAGCCAGATATTCCGTACTTTCCTTGAGGATGGCTGCAACTTTGACCAGCCCGGCCGTATCGATTTTATTGATGGTGTCGCCCGGTGCGTGATAGTCCTTGTGTGCACTGCCAAAGAACTGGACTGCCGGTATTCCGGCTTTGATGAAAGCTGTCTGATCACCAGAGCCAAAATCATTTATTACGGTATTGACTGGGATGCCTGTGACGAAACCGGCACCGCGGAATATATGTACCAGCTCGCTCGCAGTCCCTGTGCCGAACACGGTAACAGGATTATTCCCCAGCCGGCCGACAGTATCCAGATTGAGCATGGCGATAATCTTGCCTGATGGATAACCGGATAACGGATTGCCAAGGTAATGTGAAGAACCCAGCAGGCCGGATTCTTCACCGGTAAAAGCAATGAAAATAATAGTGCGTTGCGGTTGCCATCTGGTAGCAATCTGCCGCGCCAGCTCAAGCATGACAGCTACCCCGCTGGCATTGTCGTCCGCGCCATAATGAACCTTACCGCGGTTGGCTGCGCGTACATCTGGCCAGCCCAGGCCGAGATGATCGTAATGCGCTCCAATGATCAAGCTTTGTCCGGCCAGCAGCGGGCTGGTGCCAGGCAGAATGCCAATGACGTTGCGCAGCGGAATTTTACCTTTCGGCGCGCCCACTTCCTGCTGCCAGTTCTGAAAATAGCTATTGTTAGCTCCTCCGGGCCGCAGCCCTGCCTGCTGAAATTGCTGCGCAATATAATCTGCCGCTTTATCCAGCTCCGGGCTGCCAAGTTCACGTCCTTTGAGCGTTTCGCCGGCCAGAAACGCAATATCTTCCAGCATGCGGCTTTCCGAGAATAGCGGTGGCAGTTCTGCCAATGCATGGCGTGGCGCCAGCGTACCAACATGATCGGAGGTAAACGAAGTATCATCCTCCTGCGTGATCAGCCGCGTCAGAGGTGAGCGGGTCACCTGCCACTGGCCCTTGCTGATGTTGTTCAATTCTCCGCCCGCTCCCCCGCTTTCAAACGCCAGATAACTGTATTTGCGGTAATGCGGCAGCTTTCTGGCCAGTTCCGCAATCGCTTCAGGTTGATCTGCTGCTACCCACAACAATGTCAGATCAGGATTAGCCGGCTGTCGCGCTGACAGCACAACGGCATGTTTTTCCTGCTGATAAGCTTGTCCATTCAGTTGCAGTATTCCTGCCTTTCCGGTCACATGATGCTCTGACAAAGTGGTAATCATTTGCCGGCTGAATCTGTTTTGCCAACCCATGATCCAGACTGTGCGATCTGCAGGCAATGTTTCCAGTTCATCATCCCGGACAATTTCCAGTGAGCCGGACTGGGTTTTCTGCCAGATAGCGGCAAGCTGCTGATATGCTTGCAGCACTTCCCTGCCGGCACTGGCAGGCAGGATCAGTAACGGGTTTTCTGCGCCAAATCCTTGTGACAAAGCGGCAGGAATTTCACGGCTATCCAGTCGCCTGAATACATCAAATTGCGGATCAATATCAATCCGTACCGGACGTGCCGGCAGGTCCAGTTGAATGTGATTTACCGGTTGATCAATGTTGATTCGTGTCTGCCAGGCAACATTTTCCCCTTCCAGATGTACAGCAACCGGCACGCTCAGCTGATAAGGCGCTCCCGGCTGAGTTTGTCTGATGATAGCCCTGAGCCGGTAGCCCTGATCCTTCGGCTCAGCCTGTGCACTTTCCAGCAACAGATCAGGTGCACCACTCTGATACACCCATTGCTGAAAAAATGAAGAAAAATCCCTGCCTGTTTGCGTACTGAAAACAGTCTGTAAATCTGCAAAAGTTGCCTGCTTGAATAAATAGTGTTTATAGAAGCTGCGTAATACGTTAATAAAATCCTTATCTCCCAATTCCTGTCGCAACATGTGGAACAGCATCATGGTTTTGCCATAACCGACTGCTTCCGTGCTGGGACTGTGGCGCGAGGTAAAGCGGGCAATCGGGAAATCCTTTTCTTTATTTACGAAATCAGCATATTTTTGCAGCACATCACGGCGGTATTCTTCACCTTTGCCGTTCTGCTCACTGGTAAGGTGATCGGCGAGATAAGCTGTCAACCCTTCTGACCAGTTCCCCTTGCTGTAATCAACGAATACTCCGTTACCCCAGTAGTTGTGCAAAATCTCATGCGGGTAGGAAGTATGCAAAATGAACGGAAAACGAATAACCTTCGGCCCCAGCAGCGTGAATGACGGCATGCCGTAACCGGTTTCCCAGAAGTTTTCAACCAGTGCAAATTTTGCATAGGGATAAGGGCCGAGCAGCTTGCTGTACATGGCGATGTATTGCCCAGTGGCATCCAGATATTTCTGTGCCAGCGCCTGGTCGGGGTCGCGCAGATAAACATAAGCTTCTACCGCTCCGGCTGCCTGCTGATAGCGCTGATAGCGTCCGGCAACAAGATAAATATCATCCTGTGGATTTGTTTCTTCCCAGATGACGTGATGGGCAGTTTTTGTGGTTTGCTCATTAACCAATTTGCCTTGACTGACAGCATCCCAGCCGGCAGGCAACTGAATATCCAGGCGAAATGACACCATGCCTTCATCAAATTGTGGATACCAGGCGGTGGAGCTGGCGAGAAACACACCTTCTTTATCAATCAGTCCGGGTGAATAGCTGAAGCTGCGTGCATATTCCAGACTGGGATCACGTACTGCATGGTGAATGCGCCCACTGAAGCCAAGCGAGAAAGTATCTTTTCCTGCCGGGAGTATGACTGCGTATCGCTTTAGCGCTACCGGGCCGGTATGCGTATCGGTATCGTTTGCTGTCAGGGTCGTAATTTCAGTACCTTCACCAGCCGTCACCGACAGATCGGCGTGCAAACCGAATTCCAGACGAGTGGCTGCTGCCTGGTTCACACTGTCTGCCGGTATCCGGATCTGATCTTTCACCCGGATTTCTGAGCTGTCCGGTGAAAGTACCATCTCCATCCGGTGATGAAAAGTCTGACTGCTGGCAGATATGTTGATGCTATAGAGCAGACTGACAGCGATAAGGCAGCATAAGGAAAAGAATCTGGCTGATTTCGTCATATTGGATTTGATGATGGATAAGGTTATTGATCCGGTTTCGCTTGAGTTGAAGTAATCGTCTGGATAACTGTCAGCAGCTGAAACATACCGGCTCTTCTTCTGACAGGAGGGCTGGCTTACTTTTTTCCGGAAGCTATGTTTAAATGATTTTTATTTACCAACAGGGATTATGAATCAAATGAAAAATTTTACACAATCGATCAGCCTTTCCAATCTTTCATACCTGTCACTTGCCCGTAATTTACTGGCTGCTACCTGTTTTCTTGCTGTGACACAGGCGTGTGCTGCCGGTTTCATTACGGATGCCAAACAAATCTCGGATAAGGAAATCCGGTCAGGTGAAGGTTATTATCGTGCTGATGGCAAATGGCTGGTTTATCAGGCCGAAGTTACCGGTGAAAATCCTTTCTATCAGATTTATCTAAAAAACCTGACAAACGAAAACGTACAACAGGTTTCACCCGGTATCGGCAAAACAACCTGTTCATGGGTACATCCCAGCCAGGAAAAAGTGCTGTTTTCTTCAACACACGATGATCCTGAAGCTAAAGCCAAAATGGTCGCCGAGATTGAGCAGAGAAAATCCGGCCAGCGGCGTGCATACGCTTGGGATTATGATGAGTTTTACGATATTTACGAAGCGGATTTCAATGGCGGTAATATCAGGAATTTGACTCACACCAAGGGCTATGACGCAGAAGCCTCCTGGTCCCCTGACGGAAAACTGATTGCTTTTGCTTCCAACCGCCGGGCGTACAGTGAGCCTTTGTCCGAAGCAGAAACTATTCTTTTCAACAACAACCCTTCTTCCATGATCGATATTTACATCATGGATGCAGATGGTTCCAATGTTAAAAGACTGACACACACCAGCAGTTATGACGGGGGGCCATTCTTCAGTCCGGATGGAAAAAGGATTGTCTGGCGCCGTTTTTCGGAAAACGGACAGGAAGCGGAGATATTTACCATGAATATCGACGGGTCAGATCAGAAACAGATTACCCGGCTCAATAAAATGTCTTGGGCACCTTTTTACCATCCATCAAACCAATATATTATTTTTGCAACCAATGTTGAAGGACATCGTAACTTTGAGCTCTATATCGTCGATATTGATGGCAAAAAAGACCCGGTGCGGATAACTGATGAAGAAGGATTTGATGGATTACCCGTATTTACCCCGGATGGACAATACATTACCTGGACGAGTGACCGTACGCCTGATCATAAAGGCCACCTGTTTCACGGAAAATGGAATCACGAAAAAGCATTGGAAAATTTGGGGCTGAAATGATACTGAATGAGGTTTCTTGCAGTTTACCTTCCTTTGCAGGTTGTCTTTTTTGCACACGTACAGGGATGCCGGCGTTGAGTGGGATTTTCTTGATCAGGGGATACCAGACTGTCGGATATATTTACACTCTCCTGTATCCGATGAGCTGTGATACATAATTTGTTTTTTAATTCATACACTTAAGTAGTGTGGCGCGGAAATTGCTTAAATTTATATAGTCCCTGTGATTTTACCGCTGCGATATGCCTTGTAAAGGGTTATTCAGAGGCGATTCATTGCATTTTCGATAAGCCTGATCTACATGAATGTCCTTTTTACCTTTGATGTTGAGGTTTGGTGCAATAGCTGGAGCACGCTGGATGAAGATTTTCCTGCAAGTTTTAACCGCTGTATTTTTGGTCGCTCCGCCCGAGGGGAATATGCTTTGCCAAAAATTCTCGATACACTGGGCACATATAACCTGAAGGGAGTGTTCTTCGTTGAACCCCTGTTTGCCGCTCGTTTTGGGACTGAATACCTTGCAACTATTATCAAGCTGATTCAGGAAGCCGGCCAGGAGGTTCAGCTGCATTTACATCCCGAATGGACTGATGAGGCCCGTAAAGCACTACTGGAAAATGTTGCAGGCAAGCGTCAGCACCTTACGCAATATAGTGCTGAGGAACAGCGGACGCTTATTAAGCATGGGCTCCGGCTATTTAGTGAGGTTGGTTGCATACCGCCTGTCGCCTTTAGATCAGGCAGTTTTTCCTGTAATGAAGATACCTTTTCCGCGGTTGCAGCGAATGGTCTGAAGTTTGACAGTAGCATCAATCCCCATTTGAAAGAATCTCAGCCGGGCGATACTGCGCCGGCATATGCTAACCCCTGCGAAATTTTTACACGGAACGGGTTAACTCTGATTCCAATGAGTAGTTTTTGTGATGGGTTTGGCCGCAACCGGCACGCCCAGATTGGCGCCTGCAGCGCACAGGAAATTATTCAGGCACTGAAAAATGCTGTATATAAACAGTGGCATACCTTTGTATTGCTCTCACATGGCTTTGAGCTTATGGTTTCCGGTCGGAATGTCCCTGATTTTTTCGTTAAGCAGCGTTTCGAGAATATTTGCCGTTTCCTGGACGCCAATCGTTCTGTTATGCCAACTGTTTATTTTTCCGATTTATCCCTTTTCCCTGAACCACGCAACGTAGCCCTCCCCGCTGCCGGCAAATTTGCAACCACAAGACGCTATGTTGAACAGGCACTGCGCCGCCTGTATTAATAGCATCTCTAAAATTCTATTTATTTCAAAACTCATTTCCCCGACTGTTATCGACATCTTCCGGGCTGACGAGGCTGCCAAAGTTACCCCAGGCATTTCTGATATAAGAAACCACCCAGGCAATTTCATTATCGCGAATGATGTGCTGAAACGGTGGCATGCCGTAAGGGCGGGGGTTGCCGGCCGTCGCAGGCGGGTATCCACCGTACAGCACGCTGCGGATAGTATTTAGCGGCGAAGTCATGGTAACGTTGCGATTCCCCGCCAGTGACGGGTAAATACCTGGTACCCCCTCCCCTGATTTGCCATGGCAATCTTGGCAACGTTTTTCATATACGGTTTCTCCCATCGCCAGATATTTGCGTACACGGTCCGGCATGGGTGGGATTTCTTTCGGTGATGTATTACGGTGTTTCTCACCCAGGGACTGAAGATAAACTGCCATTGCACGTAAATCATCATCTGACAGATATTGCAGGCTTTGCCGGACAATTGTTGCCATAGGGCCGGAAGTTACCGCATGAGCAGATATTCCGGTAGACAGCAGTCTGACGATTTCATCGGTTGGCCACTCCCCTACTCCTGCTTCTTTTGAAGAAATCAGGGAAGGTGCATACCAGTAAATACCCATGATCTCACCCCCCGCCAGTTTGTCTTCTTTACTGGCTCCCCATACATTGCGGGGAGTATGGCAGGCATTACAGTGTCCCAGTCCCTGCACCAGATAATTGCCACGATTCCATTCATCACTTTTGGAATGATCCGGCTCATATACGCCTTCCCTGAAGTACCAAGTACGCCAGAGAAACAGGAGAAACTGATTATCGTAAGGTGAAATAATTTTATGTGGCGGATTGGTCTGTGCTACCGGAGGTAATGAGCGCAGATAGGCAAAAATTGCGTCAGCGTCCTGGCGTGTGACTTTTGTATATTCGGTATAAGGAAAAACAGGATAGAGATAGCTGCCATCTTTGCCTTTGCCATAGTGAAGTGCCTGCCAGAAATCTTCCTTATTCCAGCTGCCAATGCCCGTTTCGTTGTCCGGTGTGATGTTGGGTGCGGTGAACAGGCCGAAAGGAGTGTTCAGCTGGCGCCCACCTGCATAAGGTTTCCCGCCTCGCGTAGTATGACAACCCATGCAGTTACCGGCGCGGGCAAGGTATTCACCTCGCTGAATCTGCTCTGTATCAGTGCCGTTCACTGACGATGTGGCTGCCATGGATAGCAATGGCAGTGCCAGGCTCAGCAGAAAAGCTGCAACCTGCTGTTTTCCGATAATAAATCCGGATTTATTTAATGATCTCATTGGGGAAAGCCCTCACGGGAAAAAATGGTCTGACAACGTTGTACAAGTTCCGGAGATAGCGCTTCCGCTTCAACAGATTCACTTGTTACCGGTTGGGCAGGTAACCACATCGCCAGTGCATTCACTTCCTCCTGGGACAGTTTTCTGGCAATTTCTGACATGCAATCCGGTGTTTGCCCGCGCATAACCCCGCCATTACGCCAGCCACCAAACTGAGCTGCCACATAAGCTTGAGGCAGGCCAAGCAAACTTGGAATAAATGGTTTGGTACCTGTTAAAGCTTTGCCATGACAGGCGCTACAGGCAGGAATATCCCGCTCGGGAGCGCCGGAATGGATCAGTGTCTCCACGGATTCTATTTCAGCCGGCAAGAGTGTGTTTGCGGCCGGTTCCGGGTAAGGATATTTCAGGGAAGAAAAATACTGTGCGATTTCGAGCAGATATTCGTCCGATAAATTTTCCAGCAGAATTGCCATAGCCTGGTAATAACGCTGTCCATCCCGAAAATTGCGCAGCTGGTTGAACAAATAACCGGCAGGTTTGCCGGCAATTCGCGGGTAATATGCATCACGTCCCGCCCGGTCTTCATCCCCATGGCAGATGGTACAAGGCTTTACACGCTGCTCCAGTGTATCGGGCACACGGGAAGATATCTGTCCCTGCGCAATAGCAAACCCCGATAGCATCGCTGACAAAATAAATACGATAAATTTCATTTACACTCGACCTGTGAAAAATAATCAAACTGATCAGTACCCTGCCGGACTTCTGCCTGAATACCCGCGCTGGAGTCCCGCCGTTTTGCGGGATATAGATTCAACCCCTTCCACTCTGCCGGAAATCCTGATTAACAGCTACCTTGTTACCCGGTACCAGATCTGGATTGATACGGCTCTGGTCACGCTGAAGGCTGGTTATCCATCTGCCCCGCTGGCAGCATTGCTGCAAGCGACTGACACCCGCAGTGCGGTATACATCACCGCCTGCAACCCAGGGGGACAGATCGTATCGCCCGGTGAGAATCAGTCTGCCATGGCCCGATTGTATGAAAAATTGGCCTGCTGTTCAAACCACATCTATCGGGGAGCAGCGATTGATCCTGCTAAAAAATGGCCAGCTGAAGAAAGTCTGCTTGCCCTGGGTATTGACCTTCCTGTTGCCAAATCAATCGGAAGAGAGTTCGGGCAGAATGCCATCGTCTGGATGGATTCAGCCGCAATCCCTTGGTTAGTTCTGCTGCGCTGAGGGATTCACTTCCTCTATAAGAATGTTGTGCTTCAGCTCTAGAAGTTCAGGCTGATTCAACGTTTCAGTTTCCAGTAATTTCTGTGCTGTATGGTCAAGCAATACACGATTCCTGTCCAGGATTCTAATGGCGCGGTCAAGCGCACGATCAAGTAAGGCACGCACAGCCTGATCAATTTTATTAGCCGTTTCTTCACTGTAATCACGGCTTTGTGGCATCGGGATACCGGATTGCAGATAATTCATCTGCTCGCGGTCATATACCACATTGCCAATTGCATCACTCATTCCATAACGCAACACCATGCCACGAGCAATATCGGTGGCACGCGCGAGATCATCGGAAGCGCCGGTGGAGATCTCGCTGAACACCAATTGTTCCGATGCGCGCCCGCCCAACAATACCGCCATCTTGTTTTCCAGTTCTTTGCGCGTCATGAGGAAACGATCCTCGGTGGGACGTTGGATGGTGTAACCCAATGCACCGATTCCGCGCGGAATGATCGAGACCTTATGCACTTCATCTGATCCTGGCAAGGCGAGTGCTACCATGGTATGCCCCAGTTCATGATAAGCAACCGTGCGCCTTTCATCAGGGTTGAGCAGACGATTGCGTTTTTCCAGACCAGCCACGATACGCTCGACTGCATTGTTGAAGTCGTCCATGGTAACGGCCTGTCCACCGCGCCGGGTTGCCAGCAGTGCTGCTTCATTGATCAGATTGGCCAGATCCGCACCGGTAAAACCGGGAGTCAGCGCAGCAATCTGCTCGGTATCCACATCAGAACCCAGTGTGATCTTACCGATATGAACGGCAAGGATCTGCTGGCGCCCCTTTTTATCAGGCCGATCAACCAGTACCTGACGATCGAAACGTCCGGCGCGCAGCAAGGCTGCATCGAGAATCTCAGGGCGGTTGGTGGCGGCAAGCAGGACAATTCCGCTGGAGGAATCGAAACCGTCCAGCTCGGCCAGCAATTGATTCAATGTTTGTTCCTTCTCATCGTGTCCGCCAAATCCGCCTGCACCACGAGCCCGTCCGAGTGAATCCAGTTCATCGATGAAAATGATTGCCGGTGCCATCTGGCGTGCCTGTTCAAACAGATCGCGTACCCTGGCTGCGCCTACCCCGACAAACATCTCGACGAATTCTGATCCGGAAATCGAGAAAAACGGTACACCCGCTTCTCCTGCCACAGCACGGGCCAGCAGGGTTTTACCGGTTCCCGGCGGGCCAACCAGCAGGATGCCTTTAGGCGCGCGTCCTCCCAGCCGACTGTATTCCTTTGGGTTTTTGAGGAAGTTGACCACCTCGACCAGCTCTTCTTTGGCTTCATCCACGCCGGCCACATTGGCAAAAGTCACTTTGGTTTCTTTTTCCACATAAACCTTGGCGCGGCTTTTGCCAATCGACATCAGACCACCACCCATCATTCCTTTATTCATCCGCCGGATGATGAACAGCCAGATACCGACGAAAACCGCCATTGGCACGATCCAGGAAAGCAGGTCCCGTAACCAGGTGCTCTGAACAACGCCGGTGTAAGTGACACTGTGTTTATCCAGCATTTCTGCCAGATCAGATTCAACCCGGGTCGTGACAAATTCGGTGTATTTTTCTCCAGCACTATCTTTGAGCTTGCCAAAAATCTGCTTGTCGGTAATGGCCACTTCAGCCACCTTATCCTGCTCCAGCAGTGTCTGGAAGCGGCTATAGGGAATTGGCTCGATTTTTGTGTACTGGCTGTACAAGCTCTGGATAAAGAGAATGCTGAGTACCGCGATCAGTACGTACCAGAAGTTGATCTGAGCTCTTTTGTCTGTGGGTGACTGGTTATTCATGATTCCTCTCTGTTCGTCTGAATTTATTTCCCGTATGTTACCGGATCATGCAGAGAGAAAGGAGAACATAAAGCAGATCTCTGTGCAGGGTAACCGTATTGCAGTAATACTTGCACAGACTTTCCCAGCATCGCCTTTCCTGCCAGCCCGGGTTGCATGATGGCACCAGTCACATACAATGGCCATTTTTTTCAACATGCTTAAATAAAGGGGATCAATCCTGATGAAAACACGTGCAGCAGTCGCCTGGCAGGCGGGTCAGCCGCTTACCATCGAAGAAGTCGATCTGGCAGGCCCTCGTGCAGGCGAGGTACTGGTTGAGATCAAGGCCACAGGTATCTGCCATACCGACTACTACACGCTCTCCGGCGCTGATCCGGAAGGGTTGTTTCCCGCCATTCTTGGTCATGAAGGCGCGGGGGTTGTGGTGGAGGTGGGGGCTGATGTTAAATCGTTGCGCCCGGGGAACCATGTTATTCCTCTGTATACGCCGGAATGCCGGGAATGCAAATTCTGTCTGTCACGTAAAACCAATCTGTGCCAGGCAATCCGTGCCACACAGGGGCGCGGCCTGATGCCGGACGGAACTTCACGCTTCTCACTCAACGGCAAACCCATTATGCATTACATGGGTACTTCAACTTTTTCCAACTTTATTGTTGTTCCTGAAATTGCTCTGGCGAAAATCCGTGAAGATGCACCTTTTGACAAAGCCTGTTACATCGGCTGTGGGGTAACTACAGGCGTTGGTGCGGTGTTGTTTACTGCCAAGGTGGAAGCTGGAGCGAATGTTGCTGTATTCGGGCTGGGAGGAATCGGCCTGAATGTCATTCAGGGCGCACGCATGATTGGTGCGGACAAAATTATCGGTATCGACATCAACCCGGAGCGGGAAGCATTAGGCCGACAATTTGGCATGACCCACTTCATTAACCCGAATAAGGCTGAAAATGTAGTTGATGCGGTCATACAGCTGACCGATGGTGGTGCTGATTACAGTTTCGAATGTATCGGCGACACTGCCGTCATGCGGCAGGCGCTGGAATGCACGCATAAAGGCTGGGGACGCAGCATCATCATTGGTGTTGCTAAGGCTGGCGCCGAGATCAGTACGCGTCCGTTTCAGCTGGTTACCGGCAGAAAGTGGGAAGGTTCCGCTTTTGGTGGCGCACGCGGGCGTACCGATGTTCCCAAAATTGTTGACTGGTATATGGATGGCAAAATCAGCATTGACCCGCTTATCACCCACGTATTGAAGCTGGAAGACATTAACGAGGGTTTCAGGCTGATGGAAGCAGGTAAGTCAATTCGATCTGTTGTTGTCTTCTGATCGATCATGACGAAACTGGAAATCAGAAATCAGCACCGCTGTTTTGACGGTGTTCAGGGTTATTATGAACACCGTTCAGAGGTTATTGGCTTGCCGATGCGCTTTTCGGTGTATGAGCCCCCCCAGGCAAGAGAAGCCGGAGCGCAGCGTCTCCCGGTACTTTTCTTCCTTGCCGGGCTGACCTGCACGGAAGAAACCTTCATGGTCAAGGCAGGTGCCCAGCGCTTCGCTGCTGAACTGGGGCTGATACTGGTCAGCATGGATACCAGTCCGCGCAACACCGGCATTCCGGGTGAAGCGGATGACTGGGATTTTGGAACAGGCGCAGGATTCTATCTCGATGCGACTGAACAACCCTGGTCAGGATACTTCCGTATGGAAAGTTATGTGACCCGGGAGCTGCGCGACATTATTCTGGACAAATTCCCGGCAAATCCTGAACGAGTTGGAATTTTCGGGCACTCCATGGGCGGGCATGGTGCATTGACGCTGGCATTGCGCCACCCCGGGCTTTATCGGTCCGTTTCGGCATTTGCGCCGATTGCAGCACCAACCCAATGCCCCTGGGGGCAAAAAGCATTCAGCCGCTATCTGGGAGAATCACCGGAAATCTGGCGTAAGCACGATGCTACTGCACTGATCGAATCAGGCCACCGGTTGTTGCCAATACCACTTATTGATCAGGGGCTGAATGACTCTTTCCTGAATGATCAGTTACACCCCGATTATCTTGAAGCCGCCTGTCAGCAAGCAGGACAGCCCGTTACCCTGCGGCGCCATGCCGGATACGACCACAGCTATTTCTTTGTCAGTACGTTTATTGAAGATCATCTGCGACATCATCACAGCCAGCTGCACAACACGCGGTCAGCGATATGAGATAGCTGTCCTGAACCGGGAACTACCGGGGAGGCGGATAGGAACGGTTTTAAGGAGTAAAAATCAGGAATGGCGGTAATTCATTGCAAGAATTGCCGCCATTCCCATTACAAAGCTGTTTTTTTGAAAGATCAGACTACAACGACATCCGGCAGTGGAAAGCCGTTGAAATTACTGGCGTAAGACGTTGTATAGGCACCAGCGTTGGGAATAAAGATAAAATCATCTTCCTGAACATTCTCAGGCAGCATCTCATCGTGCATCAGCACATCTACAGAATCACATGTCGGCCCGGCCACTGACCAGGGAACCAAAGATCCGTGGCGCTGCGTCAGAATTTCATAGCGCAGTCCCTCACTGACTTCGATAATACCGCCGAATATCCCGGCATCCCAGTACATCCAGCGTTTGCCGTTACGGGTAGCGGTGCCCACCACACGGCAGACAAAACATGCTGAATCGGACACCAGATAACGTCCGGGTTCAGCCATGACACGTATGTCCTCAGGCAAGTCAGCGATTGCTTCGTTAATAACCTCGGCGATGATCTCAATGGAAGGAATCGGCTTGACGTAACGCACCGGATAACCACCCCCCAGATTCAGCAGGCGTGGCCTGAGACCAGCTTCACGCATACTGGCAAACACCGTTTTGGCACGTTCAACACCCACTCGCCAATTTTGCGGGTTGCGGCATTGAGAGCCCACATGAAAAGTCACACCAGCCAGATCAGCTTTCAGTCTAACAGCCTCATCAATGATCTCGCTGACATCTACCAGATGCGTGCCGAACTTTCCTGCCAGCGGCCAGTCACTGCCGATATTGGGAGTATCGATACGCAGATACAGTTTTGCATCCGGTTTGATACTGACAATCTTGCGCAACTCTTCAACGCTGTCCAGTACATACCATTCAACCCCTTTTTCTGCAGCGTACCGGATATAAGCGCGCGACTTCATCGGATTGCTGTAGAAGATTTCAGCAGCCGGGACACCCAGGCCCATCAGCAGATCAAGTTCGGCGATTGAGGCAATTTCAAACCCCACACCTTCCTCAATCAGCGTTTTCAGTACGCGTGGATCAGGGTTGGCTTTGGCCGCGTAATGGGGATGTACGCGCGGCATGGTAGCCTTGAATCGTCGGGCCTTGTTGCGAATGATGCTGGTGTCAATCAACAGGAAAGGCTGCTGATAGCCCTGTTTCAATCGGGCTTCCACCAAGGAGAGATCAATGCTGACCTCGGGGTGGGTATCAAAAATTACACTGGTTTCTGCTGGCTGATGTACGGCAGCGGACTGTTTTTTCATGAGAGCGCCTCCTGGCAAATACTAACTACGTTTCGGGAATATGAACGTGTACCCAATCAGTCAGAACAAACAGGTTTATCTTGCTTCTCATGATGACCTCCTTATGGGCTACGGCTTTTTCTAAAGGGACGCATTATAGACTTGATTTTTTGAGAATCAAGCATTTTTTTTATCAAAAATTATTGTTTTAAATCAATAAATTAATGCAACAAAAGCTTGCCTGTTTCTACTGAAAATTACATAAGGCACCCGGCTGTTTTGCAAATCGCCATTTCAACCCGGTAAAAGCCCGGTTTTGCTGCTTTATGTATCTCAATCGCCCTTCTGTTTCAGATGGAAACGAGCCTCAGCTTGGTAAATTGCTTGTGCAGAACCTGAGATTGGGACTACTATCCCTAACAGTCAGTTCCACTGGTGAGCTGGCGTATCCATCAATAACAGAAGGAGATAGTGATGAAAGGAACTACCCTGGCCGCCATTTTTACGGCAACCACACTGCTTTTTTCTATTAACAGCGCATTTGCCGGTGATGAAGGGTTGCCTGCCAGCCAGGTAATTACTGCCATTAACACTGCTGTTGCAGCCACTCCCGGACTTATCCATGAAGTCGAGATCGAGCAGAAGCTCGGCAAAATGATTGTTGAAGTCAAGATCATTGATGCCAAAGGTCAGAAAGTTAAAGTCAAGGTTGATCCGGAAAAAAATACAGTCATCCGGTAAGTAATTTTTGATAGCTTCAACCCGGTAAGCCAGCTTTCCGGGTTGCCTCGCACCGTTGGCGCTCGCCAGTGTGACAGAGGGACCGGTTGAGTTGTTTCTATGGGATGCCTTCTTCTCACAATGGTGTCCCAAAGGTGATCCCATCAATATGTTACCGCGTCATTGCGAGAAGCGTAGCGCCGAAGCAATCCAGCAACGATCGTAACGGAGGAACTGGGTCGCCACGCAGCTTCGCTGCTTGCGAAGGTGGAGAAGGTGGTTGCAGTTTGCAGGTAAACCACCCGAGGTAATTGGTATTGCAATTGCGCATAAATTATTGCGTCAGGCTTTTGCAGTTGCTACAAAGAATGGGATATTTTCACCAGAATTCGCTTGACACAAAGCACAGTTTGTTGAGGACATCTCCGACAGGAAGCAATCCGGCAGAGCTGGCAACAGAAAATCGGATCATTACCTCCCCAGCTGCCACTCTTCTGTTGAATCTTGTGTAATGGATTGCCCGGTGGCACCATACCGCTTTTTATCCATGGCTGGAAAAACCGGTGATGGGTATTGTCTATACGGAAACCTGCATGACTTCTGCTCCTGCTTCAGCAACACAATCTTCCAAAATCCCACGTGTCGGTTTTGTATCACTCGGTTGTCCCAAAGCAACGGTAGATTCCGAACGTATCCTCACCTGCCTGCGGGCAGAGGGTTATCTGATTTCACCCAGTTATGCTGATGCCGATCTGGTGGTCGTCAATACCTGCGGTTTTATTGACAGCGCCGTGGCGGAGTCGTTGGAAACAATCGGGGAAGCGCTGACTGAAAACGGCAAAGTAATCGTAACCGGCTGTCTTGGTGCAAAAGAAGATGTTATCCGGCAGGCACATCCCAGCGTGCTGGCAGTAACCGGCCCGCAAGCTACTGAAGAAGTCATGGCAGCGATCCATCAGCATTTGCCCAAGCCGCACGATCCTTATCTTGATCTGATACCACCGCAGGGAATCAAACTCACACCCAAACACTACGCTTATCTCAAGATTTCCGAAGGCTGCAATCATCGCTGCACGTTCTGCATCATTCCCAGCATGCGCGGTGATCTGGTCAGCCGGCCGGTGGGGGGTGTATTGCAGGAAGCACAAAGTCTGGTTGAGGCCGGTGTCAAGGAGCTCCTCATTATTTCGCAAGACACCAGTGCTTACGGCGTGGACATCAAATACCGCACCGGCTTCTGGCAGGGCCGCCCGGTTCGCACCCGCATCACCGAACTGGCAAAGGCGCTGGGAGAATTCGGTGTCTGGGTACGATTGCATTACGTCTACCCCTACCCTCATGTGGATGAACTGATCCCGCTGATGGCAGACGGCAAACTCCTGCCTTATCTGGATATTCCTTTCCAGCACGCCAGCGAACGTATCCTGAAACTGATGAAACGCCCGGCCAACAGTGAGAATGTATTGGCGCGCATTCAGCAGTGGCGCAGTATTTGCCCGGATATTGCCCTGCGCAGCACTTTTATTGTTGGTTTTCCCGGAGAAACCGAAGCTGAATTTGAAGAGTTGCTCACTTTCCTGGAAGAAGCCCAGCTTGACCGCGTTGGCGCATTCGCCTATTCACCCGTTAAAGGCGCGGCTGCAAATGCGCTGCCTGATCATGTCCCTCCTGAAATCCAGCAGGAACGACTGGAAAGACTGATGCAACTGCAGGAAGACATCAGTGAGAAACGTTTGGCAGCAAAAAAAGGCCGGCAACTCAGAGTGCTGGTGGATACTGTGGATGAAGAAGGCGCCATTGCCAGAAGTTATGCCGATGCACCGGAAATTGATGGTGTTGTTTATATCAACAACGCCTCAGCTTTAAAACCAGGTGACTGGGCAGATGTATGTGTTACCGATACTGACATCCATGATTTGTGGGCGGAAAAAATCTGACACGAACAGAAACCACCTTCAAATCTTCACGAGTTGTAACTATTCTCTCCATCTTGCGCGAGCTGCAACCATTCTCCCCGTCTTCGCGAGCAGCGAAGCTGCATGGCGATCCAGAACCCCTGTTATGATCGTTGCTGGGTTGCTTCAACCCATTGGGTTTCGCAACGACAATGGGAGATCCGTTGGGTTTTGTGATGATGGTGGAAGGAGAGGTTGCAAACTGAGTTACGCTGCCATGGTTCCACCGCTGCAGATATTTCAGGCTGCTTCAGCCTGAAATATCCTGGTCAGTTACTTCACCCGAGCTCAGGCAAGTGAAGCAAACTGCAAACCGTTGCGGCGGCGGATGCTGAAAAGAACCCCACCCAAACCGATTGATAACAGCAGCAAGGTACCTGGTTCGCTAACTTCATTAGGGTTACCGGGATCTTTTGGTTTCCAGGTGATCAGTTTCTGATTGTCAGGATTATTAGTACCGGCCGGGTCCAGTACATAGAAATCATATGCTGTACTTTTGTAGTTGGCGTTAGTAGTAATTCCACTCAGAAGGCTATTAGCCTGAGCTTTGACAGCTGAACTGAAGCTACCACTTCCGCTGGGAGCAAAAAAAGAACCGTTATTTAGATTTTTTGAGCTGCCTGGTTCGAAGAGAATTTCCCACAATGCGAGCTGGAAGGCCGCGTCCTTTAATGAGGAAGGAGAGGTCGCCAGGCCGCTAAGCTGCGTATCAAACAACCAGTTCACCTGAGCAAACTGTAATTGAGTAAATGACCCTAAGTCTGAAGCCTGTGTTGCTGCGCTAATGTTGTAGCTAAAGGGAGTATGCAAGTTATTGTTAACATCAATACAAAAAGCTTGCAGCAAGCTACCCTGAGCCCACGTAGCACCTCCAACAGTGGCAGCAGTGGTTACTTTAAATTCGAATTCACCGGCTTTGACACTTTTATTCATAAAAGAAGGTGCGCTGGTTTTAGTAATCAAACCTGATTCAGATCCATGAACAAAGGTTTTATTGTTATCAAATGAGATAGGTGCTGCCCAGCTTGCCGAAGCAGCAGTTAGTGAGGCGATCGCTGCAGTTAAAATAGCCGCTTTGCGGATACCGTGGCCGAATGGTTTGTTCAAAAAAGATTTCATCGTATTTTCCCTGGTTATTTGTTTGCGTGGCATCTGGCGCTTCCAGACACCTACACATTCTATAAAGCAGGAATCGTGCCATTAAAAAAATGTCTCTACCAAACAACAGGATATAAAAATTGCAGAGCCATTCAACTGGTGGGATGTAAGAAAAATCGACAGACTTATGGCGGCTTGAACTCGATCTTTAGAGGCTGTAATCTGAGCGACAGGTATCACACAGGAGATCGCATTGCCATGACGGATATGAAAAACCGGATCGAAAACAGGCTGCAGTCATTACAGCCACAATTTCTGGAAGTGATCAACGAAAGTTATCGCCACAATGTACCGGCGGGATCAGAATCGCATTTCAAGGTAACGATTGTCTCGAATATATTTAGTGGAAAGCCGCTGGTGGCGCGTCACCGGCTGGTTAATACCACGCTGGCAGATGAGATCATTCGTTCCATCCATGCGCTGGCGCTGCACACGTTTACGCCTGCGGAATGGCAGGAACGTAATGAAGCAGCGCACACCTCTCCACCCTGCCTGGGTGGAGAGCCAGATGAGGTGCGTGCCGGAGCGAAAAAGAACCTCTGATATTTTCAGGAAAATTCTGGAGAGCCCGCTATGCAACAATTATTGAATTTTTTGGCCAAGTTTCCGGCTTTAGTTTGCCTGTTCGTACTGGTATCGATGCTGAGTGGTTGCGGGTATAACACATTGCAATCAACTGATGAGCAGATCAAATCCAGCTGGGCGGAAGTGCTCAACCAGTACCAGCGCCGGGCAGATCTGATTCCGAATCTGGTCAGTACGGTAAAAGGTTTTGCCACGCAGGAAAAAGAGGTGCTGCTGGGTGTGACGGAGGCGCGTTCCAGAGCAGGCAGTATTCAGGCAACTCCGGAACTGATCAACGACCCGCAAGCCTTTGCCCGTTTTCAGAATGCGCAGGGAGAATTGACTGGTGCGCTGACACGATTGCTGGCAGTAGCGGAAAATTACCCGCAACTGAAATCAAATACCAATTTTCGCGATCTGCAGGCACAACTGGAAGGGACAGAAAACCGTATTGCAGTCGCCCGTAATCGTTACATCCAGGCAGTGCAGGAGTACAACGTAACGGTACGTTCCTTTCCAACCAATCTCTTTGCAATGATGTTCGGCTTTCAGGTGAAACCCGGTTTTACGGTAGAAAATGAGCAGGCGATTGCTGTTCCACCCACGGTGGAATTTGGTGCGCCGGCAACCGCGCAATAAATCAGCGTGAAAACATTGGATTGCTTCGGCGCTGCGCTTCCAGCAATGACAGGATAGGGTAATGACTGGATGAGGTGGTTTACTGCAATGACAGGACAAGTGACATGTCGGCTTTTTTTACAGTGATCAGGCAGTACGTCTGCCTGCTGGTTATAGCGTTATTGTGTATCGCCAGCACTGGAACGCTGGCTGATGTTGCCATCCCGCCACTTAAATCACATGTGACAGATCTGACTGGAACCCTCACTCAAACAGAAACGGCGCAACTTGAGCAGCAACTGGCCGGTTTTGAAGCGAAAAAAGGCAGTCAGATTGTGGTGCTGATTGTTCCAACTACTCGACCGGAAACTATCGAGCAGTATTCGATACGGGTAGCAGAAGCGTGGAAACCCGGCCGCAAGGGCGTCGATGATGGCGTATTGAACCGCCCCGAGTTTTGAGGAGGCTCTAACCTTTGAGAGAATAGAGTCATGA
>CAZYWE010000017.1:0-41238 GCA_964651625.1 uncultured Nitrosomonas sp.
TCATGACTCTATTCTCTCAAAGGTTAGAGCCTCCTCAAAACTCGGGGCGGTTCATAATGCGTATAGACCTGTCCGTAGTGGATAGCTCCAACACCGATTTCTACAAGGTCCTTCTTTTGAAGGCCATTACCTCGGATAAAGTTGCCGACATCGCCAAGCGTCTTGTGCTCGACGCCATCCGGGCAATGCTCCGCAATCAGCTCATCAATCCGGCTCATTGCTTCTTCCCCTCGATCTTGCGCGTGCCCAGCTTCTTGGCATTCAAGCGGCTGACCACCGGCTGGCCGGTGCTTTTCTCCAGTTGCAGGCGGGCGGCCTTGGCGGTTTGTGCGCCTTCGGCGGCCACCTCGGCGCTTTGCGCCAGCCCCTGCGGGTTGCGCACCAGCGAAATGTCGGTGGCGGCCACTTCGGCCAGCATATTCAGCACCAGCTCGGTGTTGGTCATGTTGTCGCGCAGGTTTTCTTTTTTCAGCCCCTTGTGCTGCTTGTATTCGCGGGTGCTCATGCCACTCCAGACCCGGCTCATCAGATCGGTGAGTGCGGCGTATTCCTGGCCCTGCTGCACACCGGCCTTGTCCCATTCGTCGGTCAGTGCCTTGCGCACCTCGATCGACTTGATGCGCTGGTTGATCCAGTTTTCGCTGTAGCCCAGGCGGCGGTAGTTCTGGATGGCGCGCTCGATGGACAGTTCCGGGTCAACGGTTTCATCCAGCCGCTCGCTGCCTACCTGCGCCAGCCACAGCTTGAAAGGCTCGGCGCGCTTGCTGGGGATGGACTGGATCAGGCGCAGGAGCTGCTCGGTGTCGGCCACGTCGGTCAGGCGCAATTTCCCGTCAGCAGCGCGCATCTTCAAACCGTGACAGCTTGTCACGGTTTCATTGCCCTCGGCTTTCAGGCGTTGCTTGAGCTTGCGCCAGTAGGCCATGGCATCCACGCTTTCAGTGAGGATGGCCACGATATCCACCACCGAAAACCACCATTTTTCGGCCTCGGCATCCCATTCGGCACGCACCTGTTGCGCATCAAAGAGTTTGATCTTGCGGCTTTCATCCGTCATGGCTGCTCCATCCCTATCGAACCTGTCGGGATTTCCGACAGCTTGCCCGAGGGCTGCTCGTTCATGCCTGTTCTCCTTCCAGATCGGCCACGATGGCATCGATGGCGGTGCGCAGTTCCGCTTGCCGCGCCACGATGCGGGCAATATTCAAGTTGAGCGTCCGTATATCCACCGCTTCGCGTTCGTCCTTCTGTTCGACGTAGCTGGATACCGCGATGTTGTAGCCGTTGGCAGCAATATCGCCGTTTTCGACCAACCGAGCGAAATGCTCAATGCTCTGACGGCCGATGAATGCATCGAGAACTTTTTGCTGGTGTATGGCGGCCAGCTTGTTCTTGTTGCCGCTGCGCACAAACTCGGCGCTGGCGTCGATAAACAGCGTGGCGTTGTCGCGCTTGGATTTCTTCAGCACGATGATGCAGGTGGCAATGGTGGTGCCGAAGAACAGGTCGGGCGGCAACTGGATGACGGTATCGACGTAGTTGTTGTCGATCAGGTACTGGCGAATCTTGGCTTCCGCCCCGCCGCGATAGAGCACGCCGGGAAACTCGACAATCGCGGCCGTGCCGTTGACCGCCAGCCAGGCGAGGATGTGCAGGGTGAAGGCCAGATCGGCCTTGCTCTTGGGGGCGAGCACGCCCGCCGGGGCAAAGCGTGGGTCGTTGATCAGCAGCGGGTTGGCGTCGCCATCCCATTTGATGGAGTACGGCGGATTGGAGACGATGGCCTCGAAGGGTTCGTCATCCCAGTGCGCCGGATCGGTCAGCGTGTCGCCGTGGGCGATGTGGAACTTTTCGTAGTTCACATCGTGCAGGAACATGTTGATGCGGCACAGGTTGTAGGTGGTGAGGTTGATCTCCTGCCCGTAGAAGCCCTGGCGCACCGCGTCATGGCCCAACACCTTGACGAAGTTGAGCAGCAGCGAGCCCGAGCCGCAGGCCGGGTCATAGACCTTGTTGACCTCGGTCTTGCCGACCACGGTGATGCGCGCCAGCAGCTCGGAGACTTCCTGCGGGGTGTAGAACTCGCCGCCGGACTTGCCCGCCGTGGAGGCGTACATTTGCATCAGGTATTCGTAGGCGTCGCCAAACAGGTCGATGGTGTTGCCCGCGAAACCGTCGGCATTGGACAGCGGCAGGTCGCCGATGGCGTCGAGCAGCTTGACCAGCTTTTCGTTGCGCTTGGCCACGGTGGGGCCGAGCTTGCTGCTGTTGACGTCGAGATCGTCGAACAGCCCCTTGATGTCATCCTCGGAATCGCTGCCTGTAGCGGACCCTTCGATGTCGGCAAAAATGTTGCTCAAGGTCTCGTTGAGGTTGGCGTCATGCCGGGCGTACTCGCGCACGTTGGCGAACAGTTCGGACGGCAGGATGTAAAAGCCTTTTTCCTTCACCGTCTCGGCGCGGCCAAACTGGGCCACGGTGTCGCTCAATTGGGCGTAGTCGAAGTCCGGGTTACCCGCGCGGCGCTCCTGCGCGTTCAGGTAGCTGCTCAGGTTCTCCGAGATGAAGCGGTAGAAGAGCATGCCGAGCACATAGGTCTTGAAGTCCCAGCCATCGACGCTGCCGCGCAGGTCGTTGGCGATGCGCCAGATGGTTTTGTGCAGTTCCGCCCGCTCGTTTTCTTTGGTGTTGTCCACTATGATCCTGAAACCCCGGTTGACCGCTTGTTTGCTGTTGCAATCAGCCGGGTACGCGAATTACAAAACGGAACAGCGGGCCGTGCTGCTCGACTGCCAGGCAGTCGTAGCCTTTGGCGCGGGTGTCTTCGGGGATGCCATTGACAGATTGTGCGCAGTCGGTGATGACTTCCAGCACCTGTCCGGGTGCCATGTCAGCCAGTGCTTCCAGTGTGGCAATGGCATTGTAGGGGCAATGTTCTCCGCGCAGGTCCAGCGACAGATCAGGCTGCTGGCTCATTGGGCGAAATTTTCCTGAAGGTTGGCCTTGGCTGCCTGACGCTGATTGTGGTGTCGTGCATTGAGATAAACCAGTCCCATGGCCAGCGCCAGCCCGATCAGGCTGATCAGCAGACCGGCACCTGTTCCCAGCTGTTCCAGCAGGTTGATTTTCGGGTAGGGCAGGGCCAGGGCAGTACCCAGATCGTCCCAGAAGATGGCGACCAGCGTACCGCCAATGACATTGCCGATACCAACTATCCAGAAATGGATCTGACCTTCCATCGCACGATACATCCAGCCGGTTTCGCAGCCACCAGCCAGCACGATGCCAATACCGAACAGCAGCCCGCCAATTACAGCATTGGGACCCATCCAGAAGATTTTGGGTGCAGCACCCAGGGCGATCGCACCGAAGTTACCCAAGCAGGCTACTGCCATACCCAGCAGAATGCCGTAGGCAATGCGTGTGCGCCCGGTAGTCCACAAATCGCGGGCTGCACTGGTAAAGCAGACCTGTCCACGTTCGATTACAGCACCAAAAAATGTGCCAAACAATACAGCCAGACCCAATACCAGTGAAACCTCAAAGCGTGAGGCAGCAAAACCAAGTATCAGTATGGCAACCAGTAAACCGATGCGATTCTGCAGGCGAGCTCGCCGGGCCAGAGCGGCTGTATCGGTAAACAGCACACTGGGTGCAGTATCCAGTCGCAGCGGAGTACGCAGGAAGGGCAGCAGACAGAGTTTTACGCCGACCCAGGCGCCGGCCACTGTGGCAAACATGAAAGCCCAGGCATGTAATGAAAACATCGGGATGCCGGTAAAGAAGGCCGCCAGATTACACCCCATCGCCAGTCGGGCACCAAAACCGGCAATGATGCCGCCGATCAGCCCCTGAACCATTCGCCGCCTGCTGGCCGGCCAGCGCAGCTGCACATTGTTTGCCCACAGCGCAGCGCACAATGCGCCAGCAAACATACCAATGATCATGACACCATCAATGCGTTCAAGTGGTGATCCTTTTAGGCCAATCAGCTGGAAATAGCTCCACTGTTGCGGAGCAAAACCGAGCCACGCAGCGGCATGCCCGCCCCAGCGGGTGAATTCGCCAGTGACAGCCCAGAAAGTGCCGGTAATCGCAAAGTAATAGGATGAAGCAACTCCCAGTGCCAGCAAAGCCGGAATGGGGGACCAGAAACGCACCAGATATTGGGTGCGGAACTCATGGAAAGACATTTTTAGAACTCCAGTTGCGTGGTTGCAAATCTCGAATCGGGGTGAAAAATTACCTATTTTATCGGCAACTCGTCGTATGAAAAATTGTTTTTGTGCTGATATTCAGTTGGATGGGAACATTGAATTCAGTGATTACTCAATGTTTTCTGGAGGGGACGGCAAGCCGGAGTGAACAGGGTCAGCCTGGGCTGGCTGGTGGACCATTGCTTCCCGCCAGAATAGCTGAAAGTTCCTGCATCCCCAGCTCGGTCAGCTCTTCCTGATCCAGCGAACCGAAGATGGTCAGCAGGGTAGCCAGCACACCTGTCCAGCCGGTCTGGTGGCTGGCACCCAGTCCGGAGCCATCTTCTCCATGGAAGTATTCATAGAACAGCAGATAATCCCGCCAGTGGGGGTCAGTTTGAAATTTCTCGGCACCACCGAAAACCGGCCGTCTGCCATATTCATCTGGCATAAAAATATGGAACAGCCTTACGGCAATCATTCGTGCAACCTGGAACAGGTTGCACTGCCTCCCCGATCCGGTTGGACATTCAATCCGGAAATTGTCGCCGTAATAAGCATACAGCGTGAGCAGCGCACGGATAATCAGGATGTTGACTGGCACCCAGACGGGGCCGCGCCAGTTGGAGTTGCCACCAAATATATTGGTGGTGGATTCACCCGGCTGGTAATCCGCAGTGAACGTTTGTCCGTTCCAGTGAAATTCGTAGGGGTGTTCCTGGTGATATTTGGAGAGTGAGCGGATGCCGTAGGGGCTCAGGAATTCCTGCTCATCGAGCATTTTTGTCAGTATCCGGCGCAATTTATCTTCATCCACGACAGCCAGCAGGCGGCGGCCTTCCACACCGGGTTTGATCGGGCAGAACAGATGGCGGGTCAGGTAATCCCGGCGCCGGACCAGATCCTCAAACAGTTTTGCCACTTGCGGCAATTTATCCAGCGCGGTCTTTTCGATGACGGTTACGGCACACAGTGGCAGGAGGCCGACGAGGGAACGTACCTTGATGCGGGTTGAGCGGCCATCAGGAAAGCGCAGTACGTTGTAGAAAAAACCATCTTCGTCATCCCACATGTCACGGTGTTCATCGCTGACATCCTGCATCGCGGCAGCAGTTGACATGAAGCGGTTCAGATAGGACAGCACCCGCTGTTCATAATCCGGTTCATGCAGGCTCAGCTCCAACGCAATTTGTAACATATTCTGCGAGAACAGGGTCATCCAGGCAGTGGCATCCGATTGTTCAATGTGGCCACCGGTTGGCAGCGGGGCGCTGCGGTCAAATACACCGATATTGTCCAGCCCGAGGAATCCGCCTTCATACACATTTTTATCCGGTTCCCGGTGGGTTTCCCACCAGCTGAAATTCTTTTCGAGGCTGGCAAAGGCAGACTTCAGAAATGCCAGATCGTTCTGGTCGTGATAGTCCTGACAGACCTGATAAACCATATAAACCGCCCAGGCGTGTACTGGCGGATTAACGTCACAGAAATTCCATTCATACGCCGGAATCTGTCCGTTGGGATGCTGGTAGCGGTCTCCCAGAAACAGGCTGAGCTGCTGTTTGGCAAAGGCAGGATCAATCATGGCCAGTGGCAGGGTATGGAAAGCTGTATCCCAGACGGCAAACCACGGGTATTCCCATTTATCCGGCATGGAAATGATGTCCCGGCACTGCATATGTCCCCAGTCATTATTGCGCGTACTTTGCCGGGGGTGTTCATCCAGCCAGCGCTTTACATCGAATTCGTAATATTGTTTGGACCATATCATACCGGCCAGTGCCTGCCGCAGAATGCGCTGCTGTTCCCTGTTTAGCCTGTCGCCGGACAGGGTGGTGTAAAAGTCGTCCGCTTCCTTTTTTCTCTGGTCGATAAGCTGATCGAAACCGGTAAAAATTTTATCTGCACTGATAGATTTTGCACGACACAGACGCAAGCGGATTTCACCGGTTTTCCCGGAAGGAATGCTCAGTGTGTAATCTGCCGCTGCTTTGGTGCCATGACAGGCAGGATTGATGGCATCTATCTGGCCGGATACAACGTAGTTGTTGATGCCATCCTTGGTGTAGGGGCCGGTATTATTGTTGTGGAACAATCGCCAGGCGTTGGTTTCATTCTCGCAAAACAGCAAAGGCGGGCTATCAGCACAAAATAGCTGGTACTCGCCCAGTTCTTTGTGTTCGGCACGGATTACCCGGCAGTTTTTCGGATTTTCCTCTTGAAACAGTTGCGGTTTGGTTGTGCCGGATTCCCACGACCAGGTGTTGCGGAACCATAAGGTGGGCAATATCCGCAAATCTGCTGTTTCGGGACCTCGATTGACAGCACTGATGCGGATCAGGATGTCTTCCGCACCAGCCTTGGCATATTCCACAAAAATATCGAAATAGCGGTCTTCATTAAAGATTCCGGTATCAATCAGCTCATATTCCGGCTCATGCCGGGAGCGTTGCCGGTTGGTGTTAACCAGGTCTTCGTAGGGGTAAGCGGCCTGTGGATACTTGTAGAGATATTTCAGGTAGCTGTGAGTGGGAGTGGCATCCAGATAGAAATAATATTCCTTGACGTCTTCACTGTGATTGCCCTGCAGGTTGGTCAGACCGAACAGACGTTCTTTCAGGATGGGGTCGCGCCCGTTCCACAATGTCAGCGCAAAACAGAGCAGCTGTCGGTCATCGCTGATACCCGCCAGCCCATCTTCCCCCCAGCGATAGGCACGCGCACCTGACTGGTAATGGGAAAAATAATTCCAAGCATCGCCATTATCGCTGTAATCCTCCCGCACCGTACCCCATTGCCGTTCGCTCAGGTAAGGCCCCCATTTTTTCCATGGAACCTGATCTTCATCACATAGCTTTAGACGACTGGACTCTTCTTTCATGATATTTCTAAAACCGGTTTTTTGAGAGAACCATGGCGTTACTGCCACGTTTGTCTGTTTTATATACGAGATGGCCTTGTTGCTGGTTCTTATTTTTTTCTGGCAAATTGCAGAGTGATCTGCTGCCCGCAGGTGGCCGGCCAGGCAAGTGTCAGTTTGACTGCCTGCATGATTTTTTCAAATCCTCCTTCCGATTGTGAAACGGTGAAATGCGGACAGGCATGGAGTTTTGCCGGCGATGCAGTTTCAAATACCAGGCTGCCACCCAGAGTATCGTCTTCCAGCGTGATCGCAGTCAGATCAGCCAGATCGATGGCCTGCCCAAAGCCGGACAGAACAGCATCATTCTGGAGGTAACGCCCTCCCGGTCCGTCGCAGCTGGGCATGGCCAGGTTGATTTCAGTCTGCAGGTGTCCGTCTGGATTGCCTGCACATTCGTAGGTTACCTGCAGCTGATTGCCGGAGATCCGGAAGCATTTGCTGATCGGCCCGGTAGCCGTTTCAGCCTGAAAAATGATTTCATTTTCATGGGTTGCGGGTTGCAGCTGGTAGTTCAGTGTTTCATCGTTCAAACGATCGATAAACAGGTGCTGCGGATGCAGGTCTGATTCGAGATCGGCCGGACTGATTTCATGTTTGAAGCTGACCCTGTCGTGCGCGGAAGCGATTCCAGACTGTTGATGTGCTGAATTTTCCTGCGAATTCAGCTGGATCTTGCGGTAGTAATGTTCCGTCTGGCGTGCAAGGGTATCAGCAAAGTTGTGTTTGAGCGGATAGCTGTCCAGTTCGCAGATACTGGCGCTGCCATCCAGTCTCAAAACAGCCTGTACGCTTCCATTTTGCAGATAGATTTCATCGACACCATCCAGATTGGTATCTTCCTGATACTGGGCAGTACGGGGAGCGTGCTGATCGAGCAGGGTTTCCAGTTCAACCAGATTGTTATAGATGGTGCGTCTCAGATGAGGAAGATACAGGCCACCAAACAGCCCGTGCCAGTAGGCATCATTGGCCTGGGAGGCGTACAGGCATCGCCGCATGGTATCCGTGCGCTGTTTTGCCGGCAGTTGCGCGTAGCGTGCGGAAAGGCTGAGCATGCGCTTGTGCATCCAGTTGGATTCGGGATAACGCGAGAAAAAATTTTTCCAGATGCCGCCGCGCAGGAAAGATTTGTTTTGTTCATATACGCCTGCTGACCTGGCCTGCTGGACGAGATCGGCGTAAGTATGGGCAGGTTCGGCAGGCAGTGTCCACTCGTTCATCTCGACATAAGAGGTGGTGGGGAGGTAGATGATGCCACGGGTTTTCTCGCTGGTGTGGTAATCCCGGTAATGCTGCAGCTGGATGTAGGGAGATGCCAGCACACCCTGTATGAACTGCTCCAGCCAGCCCTGTTCGTAAACCCACTGGTAGGTCTCCGGCCAGATACCGAATTTCTCGATGTCGTCGAAATAAACTGCGGCGGGCTGGTGTCCGGGCGCAGCCTGATCAACCAGTGATTCAATATAGGCAACTGCTTCCTGTGCGGGAGAAAACGGGAGCCGATAGCGCAGTGCTTCCGAGATCGGAAAAAGATCCAGTGTGTGGTGATCTTCTTCCGTGGTGAAAAAACCGTTGAGCTCTGTTTTACGCTTGCCGGCACAAATGAAATGGTAGTCGTCCACGATGACATAGCGGATGCCGCAATTGGCCAGTGCCGGTGTGACGGTTGATTCCCAGACGCGCTCAGTCAGCCACGCGCCCTTCGGCTGTTGCCCCAGCTTTTTTCTGAGTTTGTCGGAGAAGGTCTTGAGCTGGCCGATACGGTCCCGTTCGGGAATCACCGCCAGTACCGGCTCGGTATCTCCTGCGCCGAACAGTTCGATCTGGCCGCGTTTGACCATTTCGCGCAACAGCGCCATATCATGCGGGTAATGTTCAAACAGGAAATCCAGCAGCCAGCCGGAGAAGTGGACGGCAAAACGGAATTCCGGATAGCGGTACAGGGTGTGCAGAAATGGTTTATAACAGCGCTCGTGTGCATCAATAATGACCTCCGGGAAATTGCCGATCGGCTGGTGGGCATGTACGCCAAAAAGGAGTGATACGGATGAGGTCATCAGAATAATCCTGGGGGTTAGATGTTTGTCGGGTGTTTATGTCCCCGTGCCGGATTTTATGTGCCCGGATCAGGAGGAAGCGTGCCGCATTGCGCCACCTTCCCCTGCAGAGACACCCCCCCGGCTGATAGGTTCAAGCAGGGTGATCGGATCGGGGATTTCCAGCAGGCGATAGAGATTTGCCAGATTCCTGCGGAAAGCGAGATCAAAGCTCTCCACGGAATGGGGTGCGTTGTAGTCGCCAAACCACCAGAACCAGTCTGAACTCTCACAGGAAGCGAGCTGCCGTTCTGCTGCTGCTCTCTCTGCATCTGTCAGGCGCGTGCTCTGCATGACAAGGTCGTAGCTTTGTTTGGCCGTGCACAATAATTCCCAGGCAAGGTTTTTGTCATGGTCGCCAATCCAGGTGGAAAAATTGCCATACACCCAGCTTCCTGCTGCCAGCGCGGGAAGGCGTGTCACCTCAATTTTGCTGTCGTGCAGCCCGGTCATATAGTCGCTGTATGTTGTCGTGCGGATATTGGGATTGGCTTCCAGCATGGCATACAGATCATTGAGAAAGTAATAGCCGTTGTAGGGATACGATTCCCAGGCATTTTCACCATCCAGAATGATACTGACGATCGGTGCGGGGTTGCCAGTTGTTTCATTATGGATTTGTTCAATCCGCTGGATAAGGTTGGCGGCAGCGTCGTGCCCATACCATTTGGCGTATTCGAACCCGATCAGATCAGACAGCTGTTCATCCCGGTAAAAGCACAGGATGCTGTTATCCCCGGATTCAAACCGGTACGGGCGGTAAAGGTATTCGTTACGGGCAGGTAACGGCTGATCGGAGTGGGATTTGTGCAGACTGTTGACCAGGACAGCTTCCCCGCTCGCACACCACTGGCGGCCATGCTCGATCAGGATATCAAGTAACGGTCCTGATACAGCTCCCTCGGCAGGCCAGATACCGGCAGGATCGCTGCCGAAACGGTTTTTATGGCTATCAATGGCAGATTGCAGGTGAGCTGTTACCCGATTGCGCCCGCCCGGGTAGGCAGAATGGGCGGGTAGGGTAATTTCGGGCAGGCTGTCCCGGGCCGAGGTGAAGTCGATCAGCAGGGGGGCAAGTGGGTGGTAGTGTGGCGTGGTGGAAAGCTCGATCTGGCCGGATTCAGCCAGCTTGCGGTAGCGCGGGATGATGTCGCGAATGAGTTCGCCGATGAGGTTGAACAGCAGGATCCGGTCGCCATGACTGAACAGTTTGCCTTGTGACATGAGGTGGACGATACATTCATGTTCCCGTCGCACGCTTTCACCCATCCAGACGAGGTGATACCACACCAGCAGATCAGCCAGGTACTGGCCGGAAACATACATCAATTCCCGGTCGCCCGTTTTCTGCTGGTGATCGTACAGCTCGCGCAGCTGCTGGTAAGGCGGATAAGGCCTGAGCATGGTGTCGTGGTTGTTCAGAAAACAGTTGTTCAGGATCTGCAGGCGCTCATTGGGAGAAATCTGGTCCAGATCCGGCGCTGCAAGCAGGCGCAGCAAGGGATCGCGCATCGTGCCGGAAGCAAACTGATCGACGTAATCTTCCAACTGATCGAGCAGAACAGGAACAAAATTCACCACCAGCCGGATGGCCGGGTGCTGTTCAAGATGATGCGCCATGTCGGTATAGTCCTTGATGGCGTGCAGGTAAACCCATGGCAGCATGAACTCGCCGGTTTTATAGTCGCGATAATCTGGCTGGTGCATATGCCACAGCACTACGAGGTCGAGTCTGGAGGAATAGCTGGTCATTGTAATCAGTTCAGGTACAGGCAGTTAATACAGGCTAACCCGGCACGCTGGCCGGACTGGCCATTTCAGCGGGTATAGTGGATACGCTGTTTCAGCATTTCCGGAGTGATCAGCGTAATACCACCGGGTGTGACATAAAAATGTTTTTTGTCTTCTTCAGGATCAAGGCCAGCCTGAAGACCTTCAGGGATCTCACAGTCTTTTTCCACCACTACCCGTTTGAGGTGGACATGCTGGCCGATGCTGACATTGGGCAGGATAACCGAACCTTCGATCGTGCTGTAGCTGTTCACCTGTACATCAGAGAATAACAGGGAGCAGCGTATTGTTGCGCCGCTGATGATGCACCCGCCGGACACCATTGAATCCAGCGCCTGGCCACGCCGGTTGTCGTCATCAAAGACAAATTTGGCAGGAGGGAGCTGTTCCTGATAAGTCCAGATCGGCCAGTCTTCATCATATAAGTTCAGATCCGGTGTGATGGTGGTGAGATCAATGTTGGCTTCCCAGTAGGCATCCACTGTACCGACATCGCGCCAGTAAGGCACGCCGGAGGCCATATTGACACAACTGTTCTGAAAGCGGTGTGCATACACACGGGCATTACTTTCTACCAGACGGGGGATCACGTCTTTACCGAAATCATGCGAGGACTGTTCCATGTCGTGATCCAGAATCAGCTGTTCATACAGGAATTTTGCATTGAATACATAAATACCCATGCTGACCAGCGAATGAGCAGGCTTTCCGGGAATCGCAGCGGGATGATCGGGTTTTTCGGCAAAACTGGTAATGCGCCAGTCATCATCTACCGCCATGACACCGAATGCACTGGCGTCTTCAACCGGAACCTCCAGGCAGGCGATCGTCAAATCTGCCTGTTTTTCAACATGCTCGGCCAGTATCCGGCCATAGTCCATTTTATAAATGTGGTCACCTCCAAGTATCAGCACATAGCCGGGGTTGTGGGTATGGATAATATCGAGGTTCTGAAAGACTGCATCTGCTGTGCCCTGATACCAGGTTTCATCTTCCGTGCGTTGCTGTGCTGGCAGTAGTTCGATGAACTCCTTGAACCGGCCATCGAGAAAACTCCAGCCGCGCTGGATATGGCGTATCAGACTCTGTGCCTTGTACTGTGTGACGACACCAATGCGGCGAACGCCT
The DNA here is from genome assembly GCA_964651625.1 of uncultured Nitrosomonas sp. Taxonomy (GTDB): domain Bacteria; phylum Pseudomonadota; class Gammaproteobacteria; order Burkholderiales; family Nitrosomonadaceae; genus Nitrosomonas. Next base: position 12,135 of record CAZYWE010000017.1, read on the forward strand.
GAATTAACACAGTTGGACAGTGCGAAATCAATGATGCGGAATTTGCCGCCGAATGGAACGGCCGGTTTTGCACGCCAGTCTGTCAGGTTCTTGAGGCGCGTCCCCCGTCCGCCCGCCAGAATCAGGGCAAGTGTATTGCGTGTGAGTGTACTGACGAAACGCGGATTGTCGCCCGCCTGGGCGGATTGCTGAATTGCCATGGTCGCCTCGCTGATTTGCAGTGTTGTAAAAAACCGCATACTCTTTAGTCATCTTACTTGATCCGAATAACCATTGCCAGCCGCCACGCAAGCGGTAACCACAGGTGATAATGAGCCCATGCCAACGAAACTCCAACTATCCACACCAACCGGTTTGACAGGCGATTCTGCGCAGTCATTGCTGCTGGCAGCGCGGCTGCATCAGCCCTGTTCTTTTCTGGGAATGCACACGACCCCGAGTGGCAGGCTGGTCAGGGTATTTCAGCCCTATATGGCGCACGTGTGGCTGCATACCGTGACAGGTTTTCAGCCAATGCGGCGTGTGCATGAGGATGGAATCTTTGAGTGGGAGGGCGAAGGTGTCGCGCATCCTTATGTGCTGCGTATGGAAAATGCGGAAACCGGGAAAATCGAAGAGCGCCATGATCCCTATGCCTTCCCCCGGCAGATTTCCGGACATGATTTATATCTGTTTAATGAAGGCCACCTGCTTCAGGCTTACCACATGCTGGGGGCTCATCGGGTCAAAAATCACGGTATAACCGGCATACGCTTTGCTGTGTGGGCACCCAATGCCGAGCGTGTTAGTGTTGTCGGGGATTTCAACCACTGGGATGGCCGGGTGTATCCCATGGCAACGCATGGCCAGAGTGGGGTATGGGAGCTGTTTATTCCTGATCTGCCCGAGGGGGCGGTGTATAAATATGAAATCAGGAATCGGGTGAGTGGCGAGATCCTGCTAAAGACCGATCCCTATGCAACCCGGTACGAGCTGCGTCCCAATAATGCATCGCTGATCCCTTCTGAACAGAAATACTGCTGGAATGATGCTGACTGGATCACCCGGCGCAAGCATTGGGACTGGCTGCATGCCCCTCTGAATATCTATGAGCTGCATGCGGGTTCGTGGAAGCGTCATCCGGATGGCAGGTTTTATACCTATCAGGAACTTGCTGATCATCTGATTCCTTATCTGCAGGAAATGAGTTATTCCCATGTTGAGCTGCTGCCAGTATCAGAACATCCGCTGGATGAATCCTGGGGATACCAGGCAACCGGTTATTTTGCAGTAACCAGCCGTTATGGCGATCCTGAAGCATTTATGAGTTTTGTAGACAGGTGTCATCAGGCCGGAATTGGCGTGATTCTCGACTGGGTACCCGCCCATTTTCCACGCGACAGTTTTTCGCTGGCACGGTTTGACGGTACGGCGCTGTATGAACATGAAGATCCACGTCTGGGCTATCACCATGACTGGGGAACGTATATTTTCAATTACGGGCGCAACGAGGTGAAATCCTTTCTGCTTTCCAGCGCTCATTACTGGCTGTCCGTTTTCCATATTGACGGGTTGCGTGTGGATGCAGTGGCTTCCATGTTGTATCTGGATTATTCACGCAAGGAAGGAGAATGGTTGCCGAATCGTCATGGCGGGCGTGAAAATCTGGAAGCAATCGATTTTCTGCGGGCACTGAATACCATGGTGCATGGAGAATTTCCCGGAGCAGTGACGTTTGCTGAGGAATCCACCTCCTGGCCGGCGGTATCTCGCCCGGCTTATCTGGGTGGCCTGGGTTTTTCCATGAAATGGAACATGGGATGGATGAACGATACGTTACGGTATATGCAGCACGATTCAATTCACCGGCGCTATCACCAGGATGAACTGACCTTCAATCAGCTCTATGCCTATACGGAAAATTTTGTACTGCCACTTTCGCATGATGAGGTGGTTCATGGCAAAAAATCCCTGCTGGACAAGATGCCAGGTGACGGCTGGCAGAAATTTGCCAATCTGCGTCTGTTATTTACTTACCAGATGACCTGTCCGGGCAAGAAGATCAACTTCATGGGCAACGAGTTGGGTCAGGGGCGCGAATGGCAGGTTGGCCACGAGCTTGACTGGTACCTGCTGGAACGTGATCCGCATCGTGGCATACAGGCACTGGTGCGGGATTTGAATCATCTTTATCTGAACACTCCAGCGCTGCATGAGCTGGATTTTTTTGCAGAAGGGTTTTCCTGGCTGGACTGCCATGATGTAGAGCAGTCAGTTATCAGCTATCAGCGCCGGGCGCGAGATGGATCATCCATGCTGGTAGTGCTCAACTTTACCCCGGTGCCGCGTGCCGGTTATCGTGTCGGCGTGCCGGAATCAAAAACCTATCGGGAAGTCTTCAACAGCGATTCAACTTATTACGGCGGCAGTAATACCGGCAATCCCGATACTGTCCACCCGACCGGACAGCCGTGGTCGGGATTGAATGATTCCATCATTGTTACTTTGCCACCACTGGCGGGAATCATTCTGGTGTAGTCAAAACCGGATCACTGATCCGGGGTCGTACCGAAGGGAGGTTATACCTGCCGTAAAAGGTGGCGCACAAACCCCGTAAAGACCACTGCCCATGCAGCAATCGCGATATATAGAAACAGTTCGGGCAGGAAACCGAGAAAGTCCAGATCCATTGCTTCGATCATTTGATGGGTGCAGGCTGCGTACATTCCCAGGGGAAACACCGCGCCCCAGTATAACGGATCGTATTTCAGGGGAAAATGCCGGTAACCGTGGCGCCACACACTCAGGAGCAGCAGCATGGGTATCCACCATGTACCGGTTGCCCAGTAGAAAACGGTAAATCCCTTGATGAAAGGCAGCAGTGATAGCAGGAATGGTGCACGGTGTGAATTCATAATGAGCAGCGACCCTGCCAGAGTCGAAATGGCCATGGCACCCATGTTGATCCAGTAGGGCGGTGATAAATCGCCCGGGGAAAGTGGAAAAAATGTGTAACGGTAGAAAATCAGGGACATCATCCAGATATAGAGCATCCCGCTCCATAGCCACATTGAAAGGGCGATGAAATTCATTTCAAGATAAACAGGTTGCTCAAGATGTGGTTCGAGCAGTACACCAAGCACCGCGATAGACTGTGTTGCGACGACTGCTAACAGCCATGCGCCACTAATGCCCTGCTGAAGGGAGGGTTTGTGTTTCTTGATCGTGAAGCCTGTGAAGATGCTATAGGTGAGCCCAATCCACAGCACAACTGCCACTCCCCACAAGAGTAAAGCAATGTGATACCCGGCGGCCAGCAGTACGATCTGGCTGCCGAGTACGCACGTGCCCGCCACCATCGTGAAGAAACCGGCACCACGAAGGTGATCGGTCAGATCATCCAGAACATAGTGCGGGTACCGTGCAATGCGCAATATGGTCAGGAACCACAGCACGGCATACATGACACAATTGAGCAGGAACAGTGTTTGCGCTACGGATGGCATATCCATCAGGTGCGCAGAGAGTGAAACGATACCAGTCGCCATGACTATGCTGAAATACGCTGGTGAAAGCCTTGCGAGCCGGGCAGGCTCGCGTGCTTCACGCTGCCTGGGTCGTGCCAATCTCCCGGATTTGTCTGAAGGTGCTTTCATCGCACAGGCTGTGTAGAGGCGGGTAATACAACTTTGAAGGATGTGGCAAATGGGAAGAATCTTTTCTTCCCCGGGCAGCGGAAAAGGTGGGATGGGGTGGAACACAGGGAGAGAGGAGCTTCGCTACTCATCCCCGTACCCTCCGGCTCCTTTTGCCGGATACATCCAGGAAGAAACCCGGGGTGCATCGTACCCGGGTTTTCCTGAGGTTCCCAGCGGGCTTATTTGTGATGGCCCTGCTCAGGAATTTCATCTACACCGTATGAATCAATGATGACAGAATCTTCCAGTGCTTTGAGAGCGAGGTTGGCTTCGTAGAATTTATTCTGGCCCAGCAGATCTGCAGCATCATTCAGGTGTGAGGCGCTTGCTTTGACCGGAATCAGGGCTGCAGAGAAAGTCACGTCAACGTTGGTTTCTTTCAGAACTGTTATGGCTTTTTTCTGCTCACCCTTCGCCAGGTGTGAATTTGCCTTGCTCAGGGCAGCCTGCTTTTCCGGGGTTGCCTTGAAGCCTTCCACAAGACCAATCGAGCTGTCAAAGGGTACATAGGAATCACCTGACGAACTGGTTTTATGTGTTGACAATGAATGGGTTTGAGCGCCTGACTGTACCGCACGCATATCGGCCTGTGCCTCCTTGACAAGCCTGATGGCATCACCGGTTGCGCCATTGAAAATCGCCAGGCGCGCTGCGCGGACTTCACGCATCATTTTGAAAGCCTCGTCTATGGTTTTGATCATGGCCTTATCCTCGGCTTTTTCAGTCGATTTGGCCGTGTTTTCTGCAGAGGATGAAACTGTGTAACTCAATGCCGTGACGCCCAGCAAAACCGACAGGGCGATTGCGGAAAGTTTTGGCTGAGTAAACATGAATATCTCCTTTTCATATGTCAGGGGGGTGGACACAACATGATCCGACAAACCAGCCCCCGGGGGTTGCCGGGTACGTGATAGATGCGACCGGAATTGGATAAGTTCCATCAGATTACGTCAGATTATCCTGTTGTAAATCCGGGAACCGGCCATATATCCCTGCGTTCAGAATATGCTGAGTCGAGCCGGGATCGTTGGCATGCTATGCCCAACGGGTATGGTGTGCATTCCTTTTTATCCTGTTCCGGAGTGTTGCCGGCTGCGACTGACTTTATATTTGATAATAAGGTTTATGCTATCAGTATCTCGAAAACCAAAGCCGGGAGTAAAGCATGAGTAAATCAGACAGCGGCGGGATGCGGGCCGGTACTGAAACGGTCAGCCTGCCTGTTGAGGGTATGACGTGTGCAAGCTGTGTGGGCCGGGTGGAAGCGGCGCTGGCTAAAGTCGAAGGCGTGAGCAGCGTGTCGGTTAATCTGGCGACTGAGCGCGCGGATATTCGCGTGAGTGGCCCGGTGGATCGCCAGGCTTTGGTTCAGGCGGTTGAGAAAGTGGGGTTTGGTGTGCCTGTGGCCACAATTGAACTGGCGGTTGATGGTATGACTTGCGCTTCGTGTGTGGCACGGCTTGAGCGTGCTCTTAAGGTGATACCCGGTGTCACGGATGCAACAGTGAATCTGGCTACAGAACGTGCCACGGTGCAGGGTGTGGCCGGCACCGATGCATTGATCAGTGCTGTTGAAGGTGCAGGTTTTGCAGCTCGGGTAATTGATACAGCGGCACAGATGGAAGATGGTTTTTCCCGGAAAAAGGACGCTGAGCGCGCCGAGCTCAAACGTGATCTGATCATTGCCTGTGTGCTGGTGCTACCTGTTTTTGTGATTGAAATGGGCTCACATCTGATTCCCGGCATGCATGAATGGGTGATGGCCACTATCGGCATACAGCAGAGCTGGTATCTGCAATTTGTATTGACTGCACTGATACTGATTTTTCCGGGCCGGCGTTTTTATACAAAAGGACTCCCGGCATTACTGCATCTGGCACCGGATATGAATTCGCTGGTGGCGGTAGGTACGCTTGCCGCGTTCGGCTATTCGGTGGTTGCCACCTTTGCTCCTGATCTGCTGCCAGCCGGTACGGTCAATGTTTACTACGAGGCGGCGGCTGTTATCGTTGCACTGATTTTGCTGGGACGCTTTCTTGAAGCACGCGCCAAGGGACGAACTTCAGAGGCGATCAAACGGCTGGTTCGTTTGCAGGCCAAAGTGGCGCACGTGCTGCGCGATGGCCGTGTTGAAGATATTCCGATCAGCGAGGTTGCACTGGGTAACGTTGTTGAAGTCCGTCCGGGTGAGCGTGTACCGGTGGATGGTAAGGTGCTGGAAGGCCGCAGCTTCGTGGATGAGTCGATGATTACCGGCGAACCTGTCCCTGTCGAGAAAACTGCCGGTAGCGAGGTGGTGGGGGGCACGGTCAATCAAACGGGTGCTTTTACATTGCGCGCTACTGCTGTAGGTGGGCAAACCATGCTGGCGCAGATTATCCGCCTGGTAGAACAGGCGCAGGGTTCCAAGCTGCCAATCCAGGCAATGGTAGACAAGGTAACGCTGTGGTTTGTGCCGGCTGTCATGCTGGCAGCAGTAATTACCTTTGCTGTCTGGCTGATTTTTGGTCCTTCACCCGCGCTGACTTTTGCACTGGTCAATGCGGTGGCGGTGCTCATTATTGCTTGCCCTTGCGCAATGGGCCTGGCTACACCGACTTCCATCATGGTGGGCATCGGGCGTGGTGCCGAGATGGGAATTCTGTTTCGTAAAGGTGAGGCATTGCAGCTGCTTAAGGATGCCCGGGTGGTGGCAGTGGATAAAACCGGAACCCTGACCGAAGGACGCCCGGTACTCACTGATTTTGAAGTGGCTGCCGGGTTTGATCGTGATCGGGTACTGGCGCAAATTGCAGCGGTGGAATCACGCTCGGAACATCCGATTGCCCGTGCTATCGTCGATGCGGCTGTGCAGGAGGGTATTGCGTTACCAGCACTGGGCGAATTCGAATCTGTTACCGGTATGGGTGTACACGCTACGGTAGAGGGTGTCAGTGTGGAGATTGGTGCTGATCGCTACATGCGCGAACTGGGAATGAGTATCGAAGCATTTTCTGGTACAGCGGAACGGTTGAGTAACGAAGGTAAATCACCGTTATATGCTGCTATTGGTGGCTGTCTGGCAGCTATTGTGGCGGTGGCTGATCCGATCAGATCCAGCACGCCGGCAGCGATTGCGGCATTGCATCAGCTGGGTCTCAAGGTGGTGATGGTTACCGGTGACAACACGCGTACTGCACAGGCGATTGCCAGGCGGCTGGATATTGATGAAGTGGTGGCCGAGGTGCTGCCGGAAGGCAAGATTGAGGCCGTACAGCGCCTGAAAGCAGCTTACGGGCAGATTGCATTTGTTGGCGATGGTATCAACGATGCGCCGGCTTTGGCTGAGGCGGATGTGGGACTGGCGATCGGGACTGGTACCGATGTGGCAGTGGAATCTGCCGATGTGGTGCTGATGTCCGGCAACCTGCAGGGGGTGCCGGGTGCCATTGCGTTATCAAAGGCAACCATTACCAATATCCGCCAGAACCTGTTCTGGGCATTTGCCTATAACGCTGCACTGATTCCATTGGCGGCCGGTGCACTGTATCCGGCCTGGGGTTTGCTCCTGTCACCGGTTTTTGCAGCGGGCGCCATGGCGATGTCAAGTGTATTTGTGCTTGGCAATGCCCTGCGCTTGCGCCGGTTTCAGTCGCCTTTGCCGGCCGCAGTTACCGATGCTGCCCGTTAAAAAGAGCGGAAATTAAAGGCAGTCCATGACTATCCCGCAATTTCACCAGAATCATAATCATACGGAGCCCGGTCATGGCTCCCATGATCACAGACTGGTTCTCACGGAAGGTAATGAGCGCCGTATTCGTCTCGTTTTTTTTCTTACTGCCGGTTATGCGCTGGTGCAAGTAGTTGGCGGCTGGTTATCCGGATCATTGGCGCTGATCGCTGATTCGGGCCACATGGCTTCTGATGCAGCCGCACTCTTGCTGGCGCTGGTTGCTTACCGGATTGGCAAACGGCCGGCCGATGGTACGAGAACCTACGGTTTTCACCGTATTCGTGTGCTGGCTGCACTGGCAAATGGTGTGATGCTGTTGTTGCTGGTGATCTGGATCATCCGGGAAGCAATCGGGCGAATCCATGCACCAGCGGAAATCCTGGCCGGACCCATGCTGATCGTGGCAGTGGTTGGTCTTGTTGTGAATCTCGCAGGAGCCTGGATTTTATGGTCCGGTAACTGGAGAGATGGCAATCTGCGCGGTGCATTGCTGCATGTGATCGGAGATTTGCTTGGTTCAGTGGGTACTATTGCTGCTGCTATCGGCATCCTGTTTACGGGCTGGATGGCTCTTGATCCGATCCTGTCCGTGTTTGTTGCCTTACTGATTGTCCGTTCTGCCTGGGAGCTGGTTAAAGATTCAATATATGTGTTGCTGCAGGCTGTTCCCAAAGGAGTGGATACGCGAGCGGTCGAGTGGGGCCTGGCACAATTGCCGGAAATTGAGGAAGCTGGACATTTTCATGCCTGGGTTCTGTCAGATGAATCGATTGTGGCAACTATTCATGTCAGCCCTGCTCATGATGTTGATCCGTTATCTCTGCCTCCGCTGGTATCATCCTGGCTAAAGGAACGCTATGCGATAGATCACGTTACCGTGCAGATTGATCCACCCGGGCAGCTGGATCGTGAGCATCGCTGATGCTGTCCGGGAAATTTGTTCTTCATAATAATGAATTCAGTTTCGTCGAACTTCTTCGGGTTTATTCCACTCTCATAACTGGGTTATGTTTGCTGGCTTGGTGTTGGGCTGCTTTCAGGCTGGTTCTTTTTTCAGGATGTTCGTTCAACACTGGCTGTTTTATCTTTGTGTAATAAATGCCCTGTCCGGTGTTTATGCCTGAAAGATAAAAAAGCGGGCAGGAAGTGTCCTTAATGAATGAATTCCCAAGCTTAAGTTAAATCATTTTATGACGATAACAAAAACATGATGTTGTACTGATGTTATTTTAAATTTTTGATTTTAAATAAAAAATGGATATGAGAGTTTTTAAGGATATACCTAATCCACGGGAAATTCGTCAGAAACTGGGATTGAATCAACAGGAGTTCTGGAGCAAGGTTGGTGTTACTCAAAGTGGTGGTTCACGCTATGAAAGCGGGCGGGAAATGCCAAAGTCAGTAAGAGAATTATTAAGACTGGTTCATATTGAACATGTCGATCTGGCCAAGATAAAACGGGATGATCTTATCGTTGCAGCAATGCTGAAGGCTCAGTACCCTGACCTGTATAAAAATCTCAAAAAATCAGCCAAACAGCTGAAGTAAGTTTGGTATTTTCAAGTGTTATTGTGTTTAAGTGGTAATTTTTACAGATATTCCAAGTGCCCTGATTCTGTCGGCAAAAGCCTCCATCCAGTTTGAATCTGCCTTTGAAAGATTGGAGGCTTCAGGTTGCAGTGCGGGGCGTGCCAGGGTGTAAAGCAGCACTCCCTGAATACGGGTTCCCTCTTGTAAAAGAGTGCTGATAAAGTCGATATAAGCATCAGTTTCGCTGGCATCAGGATGTTTATCATTCAATTTGAATACACAGGTTTGAAGCCAGGTCGGGCAAAGTGATGCGGCTATTTGCAAGTTCTCACGCATACGCTGCAAACTTGCCCGGGTATTATTGATACGCAGTCGCCCGGTGAGTGTCACGCTATCGAGCTTGAACCAGATTTCTCCGTTGTGCCTGGCCATCAGGCGTAACCCTTTTTGTACAGATAGCCGGTTAATCAGGCTCCCGTTGGTGATCAGCACCAATTTGAGTTCTTTCGGCAAAGGAAAATCAGCTTTTACTTTACTGATAGTTTCAATAACCTGTTCAAATTCACGGGCGCTGGTCGGCTCGCCATTGCCGGATAAGGCAATATCCCTGATTGCCCGGGCTTCAGGCGGAGTTCTTTCCAGCATGAAGTTTCCATATACCAGTTCATGCAGAAAATCTCGCAGCTCCTGTTCTAGTTTGGTCAGATCAATAACAGGTGCAGTGCCGCGTTTGAGATCAGGTACCTGGCAGTAAATACAGCGCCAGTTACATGCATTGTTGGGGTTGAGATTGATACCAATGGAAACCCCGCCGGCACGACGGGAGATGACCGGGTAAACGTAGGTTAGCCCGGCACTGTCACGGCTGTGATCATCCTGGCTTAATCGTCCGGTGGAAAGTGGCAATGCTATAATTCCCGGGATGTTGATTACACGAAAATTCGAGTTCGATGCGGGCCATCGTATCTCTACACACCAGAGCCAATGCCGCAATCTGCATGGGCACCGTTATGTGCTGGAAGTCACGATTTCGGGGGGTATTATCACCGATCTCGGGGCACCGGAGCAAGGTATGGTCATGGATTTCTCGCGGGTCAAGCATGTTATCAGAGAGGCATTGGTAGATCAGTGGGATCACGCCTTTCTGGTTTACGCCGGTGATACGCGTGTGCTGGAGTTTCTGCAATCCCTGGAGGAGCATAAAACCGTTGTGCTGGAAGTGCAGCCTACGGCTGAAAATCTTGCTCTGATCGTTTTTGACAGATTGCACCACATATTTTTGCATGAATATGCAGGTAGACTGGAGCTTGAGCATGTACGTCTGTTTGAAACACCCAATTGCTGGGCAGATGTAGATAAAGCAGCTTTCAAATCCTTATCTTCTGGCAGGGCAGCGGAAAAACAGGTGGAAACCACTTAAACCAAACCAAAATAGTCTTCAAAAATCCTATGTTTGTTGATTCTCATTGCCATCTCGATTTTCCTGATCTCGCCAGTCGCCTGGATGAATTACTGGCGAATATGCGAACCAGCCAGGTGACTCATGCCTTATGCGTTGGTGTCAATCTGGAGCATTTTCCGCGCGTACGCGCACTGGCTGAATCCCATCCGAATCTGTTTGCTTCAGTGGGCGTACATCCCGATTATGAAGAGACAGCAGAGCCTGATGTTGATCGGCTGGTGGAGCTGGCAAGCCATGCAAAGGTAATTGCGCTGGGGGAGACCGGTCTGGATTATTTCCGGCTGCAGGGTGATCTTGAGTGGCAGCGTGAGCGATTTCGGCGACATATTCGAGCCGCCAGGCAATGTGGCAAGCCGCTGATTATCCATACCCGTGCAGCAGCAGAAGATACGCTGCATATCATGGAAGAAGAGGGAGCAGATAAAATTGGCGGGGTGATGCACTGCTTTACCGAATCCTGGGAGATTGCACAGCGTGCACTCGATCTGAATTTTTATATTTCATTTTCCGGAATCGTAACGTTTAAAAATGCGGTAATTATTAAAGATGTGGCAAAGAAAGTACCGGCAGACAGGATGCTGATTGAGACAGATTCTCCCTATCTTGCGCCTGTCCCCCATCGGGGTGAGACTAACCAGCCTGCATTTGTCCGCTATGTTGCCGAGGAAATCGCCCGGTTGCGTGAGGCGGATGTGGCTGAAATTGCTGAGGTAACAACCAATAATTTCTTCAACTTGTTCAAGGTGGCCTGAGATGAACAGATCTTTATGGAATCAGTGGGGCATTGTATCAGTTATTACTCTGTTTTGTGCCGCTTTTCTGTGTTTGCCTGCTTATGCCGGTGCAGATGAGGATTTAATCTCGGCAGTGGAAAATAATAAGACCCATCGCATCAGAGGATTGTTGGAAGAAGGTGCAAACCCGGATATGAGGGACCTGCACGGCGAAACAGCGCTGATGCTGGCGGCTCGCAACAAGAATCCGGAAATGGGAAGGCTATTGCTGGAAGCGGGCGCACACCCCGATCTGCAAAACAAATATGGTGAAACAGCAGCCATGCTGTCGAGTTATTATGGCCAGCTGGATCTAGTCAGACAGTTATATGCAAAAGGCGCCAGGATCGATCATGACGGATGGAATCCGTTAATTTACGCCGCCAGCAAGGGATATAAGGAGATTGTTGAATTTCTGCTGAATGCCGGAGTAAGGATCAATGCTACGACTGATAACGGCACAACCGCCCTGATGATGGCGGCGCGTGGCAATCACTACGAAACCGTTGATCTGCTGTTAAAACACGGTGCTGACGCCCGGATCCGGAATGAAGCAGACGGGACAGCACTGGGCTGGGCTAAAAAACAGGGCCATACCGACATCGTGCAGTTGTTGTCGCACAACGGTATAACAGATTAGGATGCTGCCGATTGAGAAAATCAGGTGACTGAGTAGGGTAGAGGCAGCATCTTCAATTGCGGACCACTCGGTGTTTTCCAGCGGATAGGGCCGGCTTCTGTGCTGCTGGACTGAATTACAGCCAGAGCATCAATTCCCCCAGTGGGTGAGGGGGCTGTGTTTACGATCATTCCGCATGACTGATCGCCGGTATCCGTGCCGAACAGATTGTCACCTGCAGCAACATTTATACTTGAATCAATCTCCAGATGGGCACGGTACATGTGGCGTTTTATTTTGCCGAGATATTGTGTGCGGGCGACAATCTCCTGTCCCGGGTAGCATCCTTTTTTGAAGCTGATACCACCGATCACATCCAGATTGATCATTTGCGGAACAAACTGCTCCTGAGTTGTTTTAAAAATGGCGGGGATGCCCTCGCGAATTTCCAGCCAGTCCCAGACAGCAGCACCCGCACACTGTGCCTGACTGCCCAGTTGCTTCCATAATGAAGGTGCGTGAGAAGGGTTTACCAGAATTTCAAAACGGCTCTCGCTGTGGCAAATGATCTGCCCGTCAGGAATGGCTGTAACAGTCAGTGGCTCAGTGGAAATGATCACGTCAGACAACATGTTTTGCAGCAGCTGCCGGGCGTTTTTGCCGGCAATGGCCATGCGGATGAAATCATCGCTACTATCCTGAATTGACACCTTTGCCCGCATTACAAACATTCTCAGCCGTTTGGCAGTTGATTCCACTAATTCAGCAGGAAACTGCATCAGGTAGCTGTTGCCGGAAATAGCCTGCCACAGCAGGAAGCTGCTTAGCAGACGTCCTTTAGGTGTGCAATAACCGCCATAACTCGCTTTCTCCGGGCTGGCCGTGCGAACATCACAACTTAACTGCCCCTGCAAAAAATGTTGAGTATCCTCACCGGAAAAGCGGATCAGGCCAAGATGAGAGAGATCAACCAGAACTGTGCCTGATTCTGTCTGTGCCAGTTCAGCTGCAGGCTGTCCAAAATGCAATACCCGGTTTTGTTCGATAAAAGCGCCTTGCGTTGTCAAAAATGTGTGCCAGTCGGGGTGCATGAGAAAAAACGCTATGTTGGGTTAAATCAATATCAATCGATGAATGAACTCTCAATTCAGCTGCGACCCTCCAGGCAACTGGCGGCTCTGCTAAGTCTCGCGCATTGTACGGCAGCCGGTGTGTTCTGGCCATTGGCGCTCCCTGTGGCGGTAAAGATTCTGATCACCTTGCTGCTGGCAGGCAGCCTTTATTATTACCTGCGACGCTATGCATGGCTCGTTTCGCCACAATCAATCGTCTCATTGCATCTGACAGGCAGAAATGCCTGCAGAATAAGAATGGGTACCAGTGAATATTTCAATACCACCATCGATGCCAGCACTTTTGTTGCTTCATACATGACCGTGCTCTGCCTGAAAATGGAACAGGCCTATCGTTATCGTACCGTGGTCATCCTGCCGGACAGTATTGAACCGGACAACTTCAGACAACTGCGTGTCTGGCTGCGATGGAAATGGCGAGAAGATTTGTCTGGCGGGAGATAATTACTCGTTTAGATTGAGCTGCTTCAGGAAGTTGCCAGAACAGAAAGCACGTCGTGCATGGATGGCGCACCGAAGCTCCCAATATAACTAACGTGTCTCTGCTTCCCGAGTATTAGCATTGCGCTATCTAGTATAATCCGGGAGCATTTCGGTTTTCTGTTTGGTGGGTGCCGTAACCTGCTGAAAATAAATCATTACTTTGCTTGCTTTCTTCAGGATGATTCAGTAATGAAATTCGATATTGTAGTGATTGGGGGTGGGCTGGTAGGAGCCAGTCTGCTGGCTGCTTTGAAGGATAGCGGGCTCAGGCTGGCGCTGATCGAATCACGGCCGCCCGCGCCATTGCCTGACGATGATAGCTGGGATGCGCGGGTATATGCGATTAGTCCGGGTAGCGTGGATTTCCTGCGATTTTCCGGGGTCTGGCAGCGGATGGATATTGCGCGGATTTCGCCTGTTCATGAGATGTGGGTGCATGGCGATGATAATGCATCCAGAATTGATTTCAGTGCGTATGAAAGCGGTGTGCCGGAATTGGCCTGCATCATCGAAAATCGCCAGCTGCAACATGCGGTCTGGGATGCGCTGACAGAAGCGGACAATGTGGAGCTGTTTTGTCCGGCGCAGTGTGATTCACTTGCCTGGCATGAATCCCATGTGGAACTGACATTGTCGGATGGCACTGTTTTGCAGACAGCTTTGCTGGTTGGTGCGGATGGTGTCAATTCCCGGGTACGAGAGCAGGCGGGAATTGGGGTGGATCGCCATAGCTATCACCAGACAGGAGTGGTGGCCAATTTCGAAGTGGAGCGGGCACATCATCATATTGCATACCAGTGGTTTCGCCGTGATGGCATCCTTGCTCTTTTGCCGCTGCCGGGGAAGCGGGTTTCCATGGTCTGGTCAGCGAATACGGTGCTGGCTGATGAGTTACTCGGCCTGCCCGATGATGCTTTATGTGATCGGGTGGTGCGGGCTGCGGGATACGAGCTGGGAAACATGCGGCTTGTTACACCACCGCTTGGGTTTCCGCTGAATTTTGTACAAGTCAAATCACTCGTTAAACCAAGGATGGCCCTGATCGGTGATGCTGCGCATGGTATTCATCCACTGGCTGGCCAGGGAGTGAACCTCGGATTGCGTGATGTCCGTGAACTGTCCAGCCTGCTGCTGGAATTTGGTGGAATTGGTGATTGCGGTGAGTTTTCCCTGTTGCGTTGTTACGAACGTAATCGCAGGGAGGATATTCTCGCCATGGGTTGGGTGACGGACGGGTTGCAGAAATTATTTGGCAGCGAGGATGCAGCCATTATGCGTATCAGGAATCTGGGGCTGGGTATTACCAACCGGCTGCCGTTGCTGAAGACCCGGCTGATGCGCCATGCGCTGGGTTGATCGTGTTGAGCTAACAGGTTTTTTATGGATTGGAATATTTATACCGGGGAGGTGGTATGTATCTGTTTTTGCGTTCGCTAGGTTTGCTGGGTTTGTTTTTTGCTGGAACTATTTTTGCAAGTGATGCTGATTTGAAAAGCGCCATTCAGGCGCATTTTCCGGAAAGAAAAATTGAAAGCGTAACGCAGACACCGTATCTGGGGCTGTATGAAGTTGTAGTTGATGGAGAAATTTTTTATACGGATGAGAAGGCCAAATATTTCTTCATGGGGCATATCGTCGATGCCAAAGAGCGAGTCAGTCTGACCAGTGAGCGTATGCAGCAGATTCGCGATTCACGGCGGATTGCACTTGATACCCTGCCACTGGATCGCGCGATTAAAACCGTCAAAGGAAATGGAAAACGTACGCTGATCGTATACTCCGATCCCAATTGCCCTTACTGTAAAAAACTGGAAAAAGAACTGGCCAATGTGACAGATGTCACCATCCAGACCCTGCTTTATCCCATTCTTAATGGCTCCATGAAAACAGCTGAAGCTATCTGGTGTTCTGAAGATCGGGTTAAGGCGTGGGATGATTTCATGCTGAGATCGGTTGCCCCTGCCAGCAAGAGCTGTGACGCCCCGTTACAGATATTGCTGGAATCAGGTCGCCAGAACCAGGTAACCGGTACGCCTACTCTGATTTTTGCAGATGGCTCGGTAGTGCCGGGATTCATCCCTCAGGCTGAAATCGAAAAACGCCTGAACCGGGCGGGAAGCAAGTAATTCAGCATAGCCCGCCTGTTAACTGCTACTTGCGTTCTTATTCCCGGTACTGTTTGGGAAGTAAAACCCACATCTGGGCCTGCTGCTTCATTTTTCCAGCCTGGATCTGGGCGTCCGGGCTGTATCCCCAGAAGAAATCAGCGCGTACCCCGCCTTTGATGGCACTGCCGGTATCCTGGGCAATCATCAGCCGGTTGAGTGGCTGGGCGGTATTGGGCCAGGTAGTAGCCAGATAAACCGGCGCGCCCAATGGGACGCTACTCGGGTCGATAGCCAGACTTCTGCCGGCAGTTAAAGGGACCCCCAGCGCGCCGATCGGCCCGGTAAGCTCAGGCGACAATTCGCGGAAGAAAATATAACGGGCATTCTGTTGCAGCAGGGATTTCAGTTTAGTGGGATTTTGCCGGCCCCATTGCCTGATCCCCTGCATGGAAGCTTGCCAGGCGGGCAGATCGCCGCGATCGATCAGCACTTTTCCGATGGAGCGGTACGGGTGTCCGTTATGATCGGCAAAGCCGATTTTTACGGTTTCCCCATCTTCCAGCACGATACGTCCGGACCCCTGTATCTGAAGAAAGAACAGTTCTACTTCATCTTCCACCCACAACAGTTCTTTTCCTTTCAGCAGGTTGCGGTTATTCTCAATTTCGGCGCGAGTGTAGTAAGGCACGATCTTGCGTCCCTGCAGGCGGCCGCGTAACGATGTCTGACCTGCTGCACCCGGTTGTGCATCCTTCAGCTCAATTGCCAGCAGATTGTCTGGGGCGGTGTAGATTGGATAACGAAACCGGCTGGAGTACTTACGGCTGCCTTTGAGCAGTGGTTCGTAATACCCTGTTGCCAATCCGGTGGTGCTGCCATCCGGATTGGTTACCTGATAAGGTTCAAAATGGTTTTCGAGAAATTTTCGGATAGTCTGTTCGCTGGTTTGCCGAATGGATGCAGCCTGTGAACATACTGCCTGCCACGATGGACGTTTTTCAAGTGATTTACAGCTTTGCATGAAGGTGTTCCATGCCGGAACCAGGTTTTCGTGCTGCCAGCCGGGCAGCTTTGACCAGCTGGCTGCCTTGAGCAATTTTTTATCCGGTCTGATCTCCGTGCCCTGAACGGGTTTTGCTATGTTTGAATCCGGAGAGGTGACAGCTGTTTTCGCCGAGATCGGATGTGCAGGAGATTGGGCTGTAATGGTTTCAGTTTTGCACCCTGCCAAAACGAATGGAACAGAGATCAACAGGGCGGTAAATTGGGTTTTCAGCTGATATCGGTTAAAGTAACTGTTTGATAAAAACATTTTGTCTGGAGAGAGTATGTGGGTTTTGGCACTTGAAGCAGCATTGGCGCTGGGATTATTTATTTTTCTCATCTGGTGGACACTTCCCCGTAAAAAAAACAAACATCAGGATGATAACGGCGAAAACCGGTAAATGGTCTTTTTTCATTATTCAGTGGCTGTAGCGTAATTTTGTTCATTCTGTCCTTCCGGCATCATTCATACCGGATTTTCCACATCAACGAAGTGGTGTGCAATACCAAATTTCTGCGAAACATGCTCGCCGAGCGCCTGGATACCATAGCGCTCGGTGGTGTGGTGTCCTGCTGAAATGAACGCGATGCCGGATTCTCTGGCAATGTGCACATTCTGTTCAGAGATTTCGCCGGTAATGAACGCATCTGCACCCAGCCTGATTGCTTCTTCGAAGTAATTCTGGGCTGCCCCGGTACACCAGGCGATTCGCCGGACCGGTTTGTGTGGATCACCAATAATCAGTGGTTTGCGACTGAGATTTGAGCTAAGCAGTTCTTCCAGCCCATCGAGGCTGACTGATTCCGGAAAATGGCCGTAAACAGCGATATTCTGCTCTCCAAAACGGCCTTCCTCGATTATCCTCAGTTTTTTTCCAAGCAGGGTGTTGTTGCCCAGTTCAACATGCGCATCCAGCGGCAGGTGATAGGCATAAAGATTGACGTTATGTTTGATTAGTGTGGCAATACGGTGACGCTTGATGCCACGCAAGCAGGCGTCTTCTCCGCGCCAGAAATAGCCGTGGTGTACGATGATGGCGTCTGCATGCAAATCCAGTGCAGCTTCTATCAGAGCCTGGGAGGCAGTGACACCGCTGACCAGTATTTGTATCGAGTCACGGCCTTCCACCTGTAAACCATTGGGGCAATAATCACGGAATTGCTGAATGGCGAGCAATTCATTCAGGTAATTTTCCAGGATATTTTGATGCATAATAGTTTTTCTGTTTATTCAAATAAGGGACTTTCCATGCAAAGACTCTGGCTGGTTTTTACACAAACTGTCACCGTTATCCTTGCCATTTTTTTTGTGGTTTCGACGTTACGCCCGGAACTGCTTCCGTGGACACCACGCGGAAAGCTTGCGACCATTCGTGAAGCAGCCAAGGAGAATGTAAACCAGACACTGAATACGGGTGGATTTCATACAGCAGCGGAAGTGGCTATGCCTGCGGTAGTTAACATTTTTACCAGCAAGGAAGTAAGAGCACCTTCTCACCCGTTCATGGATGATCCCTCCTTTCAGCGATTCTTTGGTGACCGTTTCGGTCCGAGAACCGAGCGCAGTCTTGGGTCAGGGGTGATCGTCAGTCCGGAAGGCTATATTCTCACGAACCATCATGTGGTGGAAGCTGCCAATGAAATCCAGGTGGCATTGATGGACGGGAGAAATGCAGAGGCGCGTGTAATCGGCTCAGACCCGGAAAGCGACTTAGCCGTACTGAAAATTGATCTGGATAAGCTGCACAGTATTACTTTCGGGGAATCGGACAAGGCCAGAGTGGGGGATATTGTGCTGGCGATCGGTAATCCGTTTGGAGTAGGGCAAACGATGACAATGGGGATCATCGGAGCACTGGGGCGTTCCCAGGTGGGGATCAACACATTCGAAAACTTTATCCAGACCGATGCCGCAATCAATCCCGGTAATTCCGGCGGAGCGCTGACAGATACTTCCGGCAACCTGATCGGGATCAATACCGCAATTTTTTCACGTTCCGGTGGTTCGCTTGGAATCGGGTTTGCAATACCGGTGGATGCAGCCAAACAGATCATGCAGCAGATCATTGAGACGGGCAGTGTTACACGTGGTTGGCTGGGGGTGAGCATGCAGAACATTACTCCGGAACTGGCGGAATCGTTCGGTCTCAAGAAAGCAGGCGGCGCACTGATTGCCGGTGTGCTCAAGAATGGGCCGGCTGATGACGCCGGAATCAAGCCTGGAGATGTGCTGGTGGCCGTGAATGGTAAACATGTTGCTGATTCCTCCGAGATGTTGAACCTGGTGGCTTCTCTTGCACCAGGTAAATCGGCAACGCTCACTGTTCTGCGTAATGGCGGACAGCAGGATATTCCGGTACGTATTGGTAAGCGCCCTACCTGAGCGCGGTTAAGTGAGTATCTGGCTTGCCGTGACACGGCTGCCTGCCGTGCTGGTACGGTGGGTTGATGTCAATCTGCTGTCTCTGGGCAGAGAAATGCGGTTTTCCTATCTGCCGCCATTGATGGTTTATCTGGCGGCAGGCATTTCCAGTCTGACCGGAATCGTTGGCACTTTTTATGTCAAGGAAAGGCTGGGGCTGTCAGCAGAATTCCTGGCCGCCCTTGGTTTCTGGATGGCGCTGCCGTGGGCGCTGAAAATGCCGCTGGGTCATCTGGTGGATTTGATGTGGCGCTGGAAAAGTGTATTGGTCTATCTGGGGGCGGGGTTAATTGCGGCCAGCCTGTTCATCATGATCGGACTGCTTGGGCATGATGAAGCCATGCGTGAGATTGCGCCATTATCGCAGTGGTATGTACTGGCATCTCTGCTGTCGCCGATCGGCTATGTGCTACAGGATGTGGTGGCTGATGCCATGACGGTAGAAGCCGTGCCCCGTGCTGAAGCGGATGGGCGGCTGATTGATCTCGAAGCACGCAAGCAGATGCATATTACGATGCAGACACTGGGGCGTGTTGCCATTATTGGCGGCAGTACTCTGGTTGCGCTGGCGAATGTTGTACTGATGAAGGATGTCGCTACGCTTTCGGAAGCAGGTAAAGCAGCCGCCTATCTGTTCGTGTATCAGCTTGCGCTGGTAATACCATTTGTATCCGTGTGTGGAATCTGGCTGGCAGGCTGGCTGAAGCGGCGTGAGACCAGGCGGTTTGCTATGCAGGGACTGAGCCGGAGTGAAATCAGTACCCTGCTGGGGGCGCATGTTGATGCCCCCCCTGTTAACTGGTGGATACTCGGAGGTGGCCTGGTATTTACCATTGTCTCTCTGAGTGTTGGACTGGTACAGATTCCCTACGCTGAAGAAAGCATATTCTGTTTGTCGATGGCGATTGTGCTGTTTCTGATCAGGCAGCTGACAGCCGAGCTGGATAGCGATGCACGCAATGTACTGGTGGGAACAGCCGTGCTGGTGTTTGTGTTCCGCGCGATTCCCTCACCAGGAGCAGGCTCAACCTGGTGGATGATCGATGAACTGGGTTTTGATCAGCAGTTTATGGCAACACTCTCATTGATCGGTTCTGTATTGACATTGGCCGGCATGTTCATTTTTCGCCGTTTCATGGCTGAGCGTTCAATGGCTTATGTCATCGGTGCGCTTACCGTGGCTGGCACGGTTTTGTCGCTGCCGGTTATCTCAATGTACTTCGGTTTGCATGAATGGACGGCAGCGCACACTGGCGGTGTTGTAGATGCGCGTTTTATCGCTGTGATTGATACCGCGCTGGAATCTCCACTGGGGCAAATATCCATGATCCCGATGCTGGCCTGGATTGCCAATTCTGCACCTGAGAAACTCAAAGCAACTTTTTTTGCAGTCATGGCTTCGTTTACTAACCTGGCCTTATCTGCCTCACAGCTGGCAACCAAATATATCAATCAGGTGTTTACGGTAACCCGGGAGGTGAAAGATATGGGGACCGGCAAGGTACTGGTTGCTGCTGATTACAGTGAATTGGGTGCTTTACTGATAACCGTGACGATTCTGGGTTTTGTGCTGCCCATGCTGGCAGTATTACTGGTCAGATATACTCATTTACGCAGCGCTTGAGATCCAGTCAATTTTTGCAGGAGGGTGTATGTATCAAAAAATACTGGTTCCGGTGGATGGCAGCTTTACTTCCAGTCTTGCTTTGCAGGAGGCAATCAGACTGGCAAAGCAGCTGGGTGCCTGTCTTGAGCTTGTGCATGTTTACGAGGATGCCGTTTATCTGGTGGATGAAAACTATTTCAACTACGAAGAATTGCAGAAAACGATTCATAGTTGTGGTGAGAAAATACTTGTCAGCACCGCTGAAATAGTGAGTGCTGCAGATGTTCCGGTCGAAACCAGGCTGATTCAGTCGAATAATGAACGGATCGCCAGTATTCTGGTGGAAGAAGCAAAACGCTGGCAGGCGGAGCTGATAGTAATCGGCACACATGGCCATTCTGGTTTTAGCCGGTTGCTGCTTGGCAGTGTCGCTGAGGGTGTGGCGCGATCAGCATCTGTTCCCGTATTGCTGATTCGCGGTACCCAGGATTGAATGACTTCTTTGAGACTCTTTTTTAAACCATCAGCGGATCAATATCCAAATGCCAGCGTATTTTTCTGTGAGCAGGTAATGCAGCAATGCGCTGGTGCCAGTCACTGAGAAATATCTGCAAATGCCGGCGAGAATGTGCCTGAATCAGCAATTGGGCACGTTCCAGCCCTTTCAGGCGCTTCATCTGAGCGGGAACGGGGTCAAAAAGCTGGATGTGGGCATAATCTTCCGAAAGAGCAGCTACCGCTGCCAGCTGCTGCAAAAATTCCAGCGCATCCGTCAGCACGGGTGCTTCTGCACGCAATACTGTCAGATAAACAAAAGGAGGAAATCCGGCTGATTTGCGTTCTTTCAGCTGGGCTTGCGCATACATTGCGTAATCCTGGCGTTGTAATGCCTGATAAAGCGCATGTTGCGGAAACTCAGTCTGAATCAGAACAGTACCGGGAATATTTGCCCGGCCGGCACGTCCGGCCACTTGCATCAATTGGGCAAACAAATGTTCTTCAGCACGAAAATCGGTGCTGTAAAGTGAGGCATCGGCATTTAACACGCATGCCAGTGTAAGATTCTGAAAATCATGACCTTTTGCCAATAACTGGGTACCAACCAGTATATCCACCTCTCCTCGGTGAATGCATTCCAGTATTTTCAGCCAGGCATCTTTATGGCGAATACTGTCACGATCGACCCGCAAAATACGTGCTTCCGGGAAATGCCTGGCTAGTGCTGCTTCGACTCGCTGTGTTCCATGGCCAAACGGCAGGATATCAGGATCTCCGCATTGTGGGCATGCCGGTGAGATAGGTTGCTGATCACCGCAGTAGTGGCAGCGCAGCTGTTGTTCTCGCAGATGGACAACCAGACGGCTGGAACAGCGTTTGCAGGTTGCTATCCAGCGGCAGGATTTGCAGAGCAACACTGGAGCATAGCCACGCCGGTTGATAAATACCAGGCTTTGCTGTTTTCTGGACAGATTGCGACGTAGCGCATCAAGTACCGGTTCTGACAATCCTTCCTGAGCTGGGGTGACGCGTAAATCGATGTAGTGGATGGCGGGCAGTGTTGCCAGGCTGATCGCACGTGAATGGAGCTGCAGTAATCGGTAGCGGCCAGTAAGTGCCTGGTGATAACTTTCCAGGGAGGGTGTGGCAGAACCCAGAATGATGGGGATACCGGCCTGTCTTGCACGATAAATGGCCAGATCACGCGCGGAGTAACGCAAACCATCCTGCTGTTTGAAAGAATAATCGTGTTCTTCATCGATGATAATCAGGCTCAGCTCTGGCATGGGAGTGAAAATGGCAAGGCGCGTACCCAGAACAATACCTGCTTTCCCCTGTTGTGCCTGTTGCCAGCCATGCCAGCGTTCGCTGTCATTCAGCCGGCTGTGCAGACTGACCAGTGTTGTCTCCGGGAAGCGTTTTCTGAAAACAGCTTCCAGTTGCGGGGTAAGGTTGATTTCCGGTACGAGGATCAAAACCTGCTTTTGCTGTGCGAGTAGTACGGTGGCTACCTGCAGGTAGATTTCTGTTTTACCGCTTCCGGTGACGCCATTGAGCAGCCACGGGGAAAACGTATCCGTGCCGCCAAGAATTGCTGAGATGGCGTGTGCCTGCTCTTCTGTTGGAGCAGGAGCGGGAGCAGTACTGAATACTGATTTATCAGGCTGGGCCGGGCACTGTTCTACCCAGCCTGTATCCCTGAATTCCTGTAACAGCTTGCGGGAATGAGGTGGCAGGGTTTTGCAAACTTCAGCTGTTATGGTTTCGTGTTCGTGTAACAAGGAAAGCAGCTGGTGCTTTGCCTTTGCCCGGGAGGAAATGGCCGAGAAGGGGATGGCTTTTCCAGCTTCGGTCAGTTTCCAGTCAGGAGAGGTTGCCGGTTTCCGGCGAGTGGTATGTTTGGCTTGCCGTAATAATGCCGGCAAGCCGTTCATCACGACCTGGCCGATCGGGTAGTGATAATAACGGCTGCAAAATTCGAATAACTGGAGCAGGGATTGGGGTAGCGGATAAGTTTCGCGGTCAATCTGACCGGCGTATTTCAGTTTTTCTTCCGGGATGAGTGATGTTTCGCAGACATCAAAAATAACACCGGAGATTTTCCGGCTGCTTGAATGATTACGGTTGCCAAAAGGAACACGTACACAGCGGCCTATATCACCTGTATCTGCATCCGGAGCAAGGTAGTCAAATAGCCGGTTAACCGGAACGTCAAGTGCGACACGGATAATCGCCATGCCGGAGTGATCCGGATTCAACTTGCCGGAAGAATGCCGTGACTGGCGTATTCTTCCGGTAAGTCAGTGTTTGACTGGAGTATTGTCAGTTGGAGATGCGCTGCAGTGTGACGGGTGCTAACCCATCGCTGGAAAGCGTCGCGCTTTGTGCGTTTGCATCGATCTTGAAAGAAATCTGTTTGCCATCCAGTTTCGATAAACCGGCGCAGCCGGCCGTATTATAAGTAAAGCTGGACAGTTTGAGTGAGCCGCTGGCTGCATCAAACGTATAGCTGGCGAGCTCAACTCCGGGTTTCGCGCATGCAGCTGGTGAGGCTTGTGTGGCACTGCCGACCGGATCAACCAGCATGTAGCGGTTATCCGGGAAGAACAGAAAAACAGGTGATTTGACGGAATCCCTGTTTGCAGTCCAGGCACCGACGATTCCCTGGGAGTTATCCATTTTTCGGTAATGAGTCTCCTGTACGGTAGTTTCAGCTACTTCGTCATCAGAGCTGAGTTTAATGGGCTCGGTGATATGGAACAACTCACCAAACAGGCTCGCCTGTTCTTTTTCACGCTGCACGATGACGATATCGGAGATGATCAGCTCATCTCCATTGGTATAAATACGCCAGTTAGGACGAGGGTGAGAAAGCCCTGACTGAAGATCGGTATCCACTTCAGGAGTGCTGGCGATCTTGAAGCCACGCTTGTCATATTCGGTTGCTTTGGCTGTTCCATACTCCACGCCTGCAGTAAATACCAGCTTGCTGCCACAGGCGCGGTTCGCATCACAAGAATCATCTGGTGTAGCGATACCATGCAGGTATTGCCCGCTGCCATCCGTTGAAAAGCGAAAGAAGTTCAGGCTGGTATCGTCCTGGTTTACCCACAGATGACTGCCCAGCAGGTTGATGGCTTGTGATAGAAAATGTGCATTGGCTTCTTCTGCTGTTTTTGCATTGCCAGGTATGCCAGCAGCTTCTCTTGCAGCAGTAAGCGCCGGGGAGGAAGGAAAGGAAGCGGGATCGACTGTCAGGTCAAGTGAAGCATCCAGCGCATCTGCTGCTGCTTGCGGTATGGAAATGCCATTTGCCGGATCGTTGTCAGCATCAAGGGATTGAAACAGAATCAGCAGGTTGAGCAGTTTGTTCTGATTGTCAGCTGCCAGCTCAATAGGTGTAGTGAGACCTGTTCCGGTAATCTTGGCAAGATTCAGTTTGCCGATACGGAAATCAATGCTGTCACCATGGCTGAATTTATAAAGCCCGGTTGCATCTGTGATGCCTGATGCACCAGATGACGCAGAATAGGACACTCCTTCCACTGCTGAGTCGGCCAATATCCCGGTAGCGGGTCCCTGGGCCCGTATGGCTGGTTTGCTGTTGTCTTTTTTAACCTCCTGCTCACTGTCACAGGCTGTCAGACTTAATGCGAACAGGCTTGTAATGAGCAGTTGAATAGTTGTGAGCTTGTTGTTTGTTTTCATTGTATTGGGCAGGTACGAGTGAATTGTTTGCGACATGACAATCTGCGTGCCTAACAGTACCTTAGGCACTTTACATTTGTAATCCCATAACAGAAGAGGATAATGCGCGATTTTAATGCTATTTGCAGATTGTTAACCCGATTAAGCGGCTGATTATAGTCGATGACTAAAGCAGTGTGGTTAAATCTTGGCACTGCCTGCTGTCTTGGTTGATTTTGTGGAAAAAAATCATATTCACTGCTAAGGTATTTCGTCGCATCAAATTTGATTTTTTCCCGGTTGGTTTTGATGTTTATTTCCTGACTGAGAGGTGGCACTGAAAATAATGTCCAGCTTTGTACAAACTCCCGAAACTGCTGTTGCACAACCGCAACTTTCTGTTGACTGGTATTTGGACCCGCAGATATTTACACTGGAAAAACAGTTGCTGTTTGACCAGGGGCCCGGTTACGTCGGGCATGAGCTGATGGTACCGGAAGCGGGGGATTATTATGTACCTGCTACTCAAAACAATGCCAGAGTGCTGGTTCGTAACGAAAATGGCATTGAACTGCTGTCGAATATTTGCCGGCATCGCCAGGCAACCATTCTGGAGGGGCGCGGCAGTGCCAGAAATATTGTCTGTCCGATTCATCGCTGGACTTATGCAACGGATGGCAAATTGCTTGGAGCGCCGCATTTCAGCAGGAATCCCTGCCTGAATCTGGGTAAAACGGTTTTGCAGCACTGGAACGGGCTGATTTTTTCCGGAAAACGTGACGTTAATCGCGATCTTGCTGGTATGAAGGCCCGTAACGAGCTGGATTTCTCAGGGTATGTGCTGGATCGTGTCCAGACTGATCATTATCAGTGCAACTGGAAAACGTTTGTTGAGGTCTATCTGGAAGACTATCACGTTGATCCTTTTCACCCTGGACTGGGGCATTTTGTGGACACCAGCCAGCTTGAATGGGAGTTCGGTGACTGGTTCAGTGTTCAGACTGTCGGAGTCAACCCTGATTTCAACCGGGCGGGTTCAGAGATTTACCAGAAATGGCATACACAGGTGTTGCAGCAGAATAACCAGCAGGTTCCGCGCCATGGCGCGATCTGGTTGCTTTATTACCCGAATGTTATGCTGGAATGGTATCCGAATACACTCGTTGTTAGTACGCTGCTGCCAACCGGGATAGAACAGTGTATGAATATCGTTGAATTCTATTACCCGGAAGAAATTGCATTATTCGAGCGTGAATTCGTGGAAAGAGAACAGGCTGCATACCAGGAGACAGCACGGGAAGATGATGAAATCTGCAGGCGAATTACAGCAGGGCGGCGTGCTTTGTATGATCAGGGAATAAATGAAACAGGCCCATATCAGCAGCCGATGGAAGCAGGAATGGAGCATTTTCACCGTTTCCTCCGGCATGAAATTGAGCCGCATCTGTATTAGAACGGGATTTTGCAGCCGGGATGGCCTCATTATGGATGTTGGTGGCAGGCTTGATGTTTGCCTGTATGGGGGTGCTGGTTAAACTGGCTGCAGCGTTCTTTTCCAATGCAGAGCTGGTTTTTTACCGTTCGCTGGTGGGGGTGATTGCTACTTTCCTGGTCATGCGTGCCTATGGTATGCCCCTTGCAACAATGCACTGGAAAACGCATTGCTGGCGCGGGTTGTTCGGGTTAGGCGGGGTGCTGCTGTTTTTTTACTGTATTCTGCAATTACCGCTGGCATCAGCAATTTCATTGAACAACACTTGGCCCCTGTTTCTTGCTTTTCTGGCTGTGGTGTTGCTGAAAGAAGAATTTAACTGGCTGCTGGCCGGGTCACTTGTAACAGGTTTTGCAGGCGTTGTGCTTCTGCTCAGGCCTACTCTGGCAGAGGGACAGTGGTATATGGCTCTGATTGGAGTCGGCTCCGGTTTGTTTGCGGGAGTTGCCCATATCCATGTCAGACAGTTAAGTGAATTGGGTGAATCAGAATGGATTACCGTGTTTTATTTCACGCTGGTTTGCACGGCCGCCACCGGCTTATGGCTGTTATTCACCTCTTTCAGTCCCATTAATTTGCAAAGCCTGGTACTGGTGCTGGGGATAGGGGTAACCGCAACACTGGCACAATTAGCCATTTCACGGGCACACCGGGGGAGCAATATCATCACTGTCGGGGTGCTTTCCTATAGCTCCGTACTGTTTGCGGGGTTGATGGATCTGTTCTTTTGGGATGCGCGCCTGCCGGCTTCTGCCTGGGCTGGCATGGGGCTGATCATACTGGGGGGATTATTGAGCTTTCGTGGTGTGCCAGCACCGCGCACAAGTATCATCACCCTGGATGATTGACTTCGGATAAAGCTGTGTAGAAATATCGGATAGCAGGGGTAAGGCCCTATCTATGATTAACATTTATCACTCGGAGTGTATGATCCATGATCAATATTGAAAAAACAGGCAGTCTTATCATCGTTGCAATTATCGGGGAGTTCACTCTGGATGATTTCAGGCTGTTTGAAGACCAGGTGCTCTACCAGTATCACTTCAACGGGGAAGCCAATTTGCTGCTGGATTTGCGCGATATGGTGTCCTATTCAATGGATGTTGCCTGGGAAGAGATCCGGTTTATGCGTGAGCATGGCAGTAAAATCAGCCGGGTAGCAGTGGTAACGGATAGCCAGTGGCAGGCATGGAGCGCGTGGGTGTCCAATTTATTTACGGAGGCAGATGTGGTCGTATTCTCTGATTACGATGAAGCGCTTGGCTGGTCTGAAATCTGACCGGGCTGGTGTGTTGCATCTGGTTGAAAAACTGAAGGGTAGTTGATATGGGCGATTTCATACTGGCAAGGGTGTTGCATGTACTGGGGGTTGTGCTATGGATAGGTGGGGTGGCAATGGTGACAACTACCTTGCTGCCGGTAATTGCCCGTATGTCACCGGCGGATTTTGACCGGACAGCCATTTTTCAGCGCATCGAAAAACGCTTTGCACGTCAGGCACGATTTACCACGCTGTTGGTCGGGTTGAGTGGCTTTTACATGATTCACGTTCTCGATGCCTGGTATCGTTTTACTGAGATACGTTTCTGGTGGATGCACGCCATGGTGCTGGTGTGGGGTATCTTTACCCTGTTTTTGTTCGTACTGGAGCCGCGAGTACTGCATAAAAAAGTCAGCGAGAGTGCGCAGCAGGACCCCGAAGCCACGCTGGCCAGAATGCAGCGAATGCACTGGGTGCTGCTGAGCCTTAGTTTGATTACGGTTGCAGGTGCTGTCGCAGGAAGTCACGGCTGGTCGTTTCTCTAATGATGAGTGACTACCTGATACTGAAATATGTACATGTAAGCTGCGTCATTATCAGTTACACGTTATTTCTACTGCGCGGGATATGGATGCTGAACGTTTCTCCCTGGTTGCATCAGCGCTGGGTAAAAATAGCTCCGCACGTTAATGATACGATTTTGCTGCTGAGTGCCATTACGCTAGCGGTTATTACTCACAGAAATCCACTCGTTGAAACCTGGCTGGCCGCAAAAATTATCGGTTTGCTGGTTTATATCATGCTCGGTTTCATTGCATTCAGGCTGGGCAAGACACGCCGGGCAAAAATAATAGCCTGGATGCTGGCGCAGGTAGTGTTTGCCTATATCGTATCCGTCGCGCTGACAAAAAACCCTTTTCTGTTTTGATATATTGAGTAGATTTCTGGTATCTGACCAGACTGCAGGCTGATTTTAGTCTGCGCTATGCTTATGCCTCGCCTGGCATTTTATCTCTTGGGAATTTTGTTACTGATCTATAATACAAGCTGTCTTCCGGGATATACGATGTTAAAAACAGTTACCAGGCATTGATACCGTGGACTGTATAAGCTGATAATTTTAAGGACAAACAGGTATGGATTACTTCTACGAATCGGAGCACACCAAATTTATGCGGGAGTTGTTTGCAAAACGACCTGAGCTTATCGAAAAGCAGAAGGAGGCTCGTGCTATCTGGTGGGATAAAGAAGTGGATCGTGAAGCTCTAAAGCGCTTTAATGAGGCCGAAGTACAACAAAAAGGTTATGTGTATTTTTCCTGGCCGGATAACGAACAAAAAACAGAAAAATAGCTTCCTGTTTTTGCTTTTCCTTATCTCTGCGCATTAAAACGTTGAGTGGGGGTAGTATAATGGCCGCCTTTGCTACGACAGTAACCTAACCAGCAAGCAGCTCTTCAAACTCCCGCTTGCTGTTACCTGCTGTTTATCAGCCCCGCTCGAAAACAGGGGAAACAGCATATCAGTAAACCGTTTCTCCCAGGCGCCCATAGCTCAGTGGATAGAGTACTGCCCTCCGAAGGCAGGGGTCGCACGTT
>CAZYWE010000018.1:0-40666 GCA_964651625.1 uncultured Nitrosomonas sp.
AACAAACCGTTTTACTTTGACCAAACAGCCTCCTCAAAACCCGGGGCAATTCAAGTTTATATCGATTGAAAAACACGATTTGCAATGAGTAACTTGCTGTGCCTGACATCATTCATGACAGCCCAGACACCTGCCATCAGCGTTATCCATGATGAATGACCGTGTATCAGCATGGCTGGACAGTCTCGGTCTCAGTATATATTGCGAGCCATTTGAGCACAACGCGATCACTTGGGATGTTCTGCCTGAGCTGAATGAAGACGATCTGAAAGCGCTGGGTGTCTTACTGGGACACCGGAAAATACTTTTACGCGCGATTGCTCAATTGTCACAGAACGCTGCAACAGGGCCGATGCCTATGTCCGCCAGCGCCATTCCAGAAGAACAGCCGTCCTCTTCTCCCGAACGAAATCAGGCAGAACGTCGCCAATTGACCGTAATGTTTTGCGATCTTGTGGGCTCGACGGCACTATCCTGCCAGTTGGATCCTGAAGATCTCCAGGAGGTGATCCGGCGATTTTTAGATGCCTGCAGCCAGGTGATTGGCCGACTTGATGGCTATATCGCAAAATACATGGGGGATGGGATGCTGGCTTATTTTGGGTATCCGCATGCTCACGAAAATGATGCAGAACGGGCGGTACATGCCGGCCTCGCTATTCTGGACACAGTGAAGGTGTTTAACCTGGACAATTCCCATCCACAGCCCGGTATTGCCGTCCGAATCGGGATTGCCACCGGTAAAGTCGTAGTCGGCGAGCTAATTGGGCAAGACACCGCCAGGGAACGGTCAGTATTCGGCGAAACTCCGAATCTCGCTTCCCGTCTTCAGACACTGGCCAAACCCGGCCAATTGATCATTGATCTGGCAACAAAACGGCTTGTCGGCAATGAATTCGAATTCCTGGATCTTGGCGTTTCCTCGCTGAAAGGGTTCGATACGCCTGTTCAGGCCTGGCAGGTTCTGAGCGTCAAACCATCGGCCAGCCGGTTTGAATCCTATCGATCCAGCCAATTAGCCAGACTTGTCGGCAGGGAACAGGAGATTTCACTCTTGTTAGGCCGCTGGCGCGAAGCTGTTGATGACGAAGGGCAGGTCGTGCTCCTGAGCGGTGAAGCCGGCATCGGAAAATCGAGAATCGTCCGCAGTTTGTGTGACCACCTCACAGATGAGCAGCACCGGGCAATTCAATTTCAATGTTCGCCTTACCATACCAATACGGCGTTCTATCCTGCGATCAGTTTTCTGCGGCAGGCGGCGGGATTCGCAAATCAGGACAACATCAAAACACAACTGGACAAGCTCAATGTCATGGTCGCTGAAAACGGAATCGATAACCCGGAAACAGTTTCACTGCTGGCAGATTTGCTCTCGATCCGGGGAGATCATCGCCATTCGCCGTCCGATGTGTCATCCGAAAAACGCAAGGATATGACGCTGGAAGCGCTCGTGCACTATCTGCAAAAACTGGCTGATCGCTGCCCGCTGCTGTTCATTGTGGAAGATGCCCATTGGCTTGATCCAACAACACTGGAACTCATAACACGAATCATTGGCCGCATCCGGCAGATGCATGTGTTGCTGCTGATCACATCCCGACCCGGCTTCAAACCGGCATGGGCAGAATACAGTTATGTGACATCTCTGACACTTTGTCGACTTCCACGCCGATACAGCGCTGAACTCGTTGCAACAATGACCGGGGGGAAAGCGCTTCCACCCGGGGTGCAGCAAGCGATTCTGGCCAAGGCCGATGGCATACCTCTCTATATCGAAACGCTGACAGAAAATGTACTTGGATCCGGGTTACTGACTGAGGGAAACGATTCATTTACCTTAAAAGGCCCGCTCAAGGAGTTGCCCATTCCGGACAGTCTGCAAGCCCTGCTCATGGAGCGGGTGGATCGGCTGGGGCCGGCCAGGGAGATTGTCCAAACCGGTGCGGCAATAGGACGTGAATTCACCTACGAACTGCTGCAGGCCGCCGCCGAAGTACCGGACAGCGAATTGAAGAATGCGCTCGATCTGTTTGTTGCTTCCGGGCTCGTTCTTCAAGAAGGCGAGATTCCTCTCGCGACATATTACTTCAAGCATGCGCTGGTCCAGGAGGCTGCCTACAGCATGCTGCCCAGGAAACTGCGGCAAGCACTTCATGCCCGTATTGCCAAAGCGCTGGAGAGCCGGTTCTCCGGACGGGTAAGCATGGAACCGGAGCTCCTGGCTTATCACTACGAACAGGCCGGATTGGCCGGTCCGGCCGTTGAGTATTACCATCGTGCGGCTCGTCGCGATGCAGAACGATCGGCCAATATCGAAGCGCTCAACCATTTTGATCGGGCGCTGGAGTTGCTAAAGGAACTGCCGCAAGACCCAGAGCGAAATACTCTGGAGTTGGATCTCCTGCTTGCACGTGGAGCTCCATTGTTATCCGTCAAAGGATATGCATCCGACGAAATGGAACACAATTATCAAAGGGCGAAAGATCTGTTACAGGAGCACAGCGGTTCCATACGTCAGTTTCTGGCTATTCGGGGGCTATGGGTCTTTCATCTGATCAGGGGAAATCTCTTTTATGCGCACAGCCTGACTGAAGAATTGCTTGCACTGGCTCAGCGTGAGAAGAATCCGGATCTGCTGATTGATGCCCGCCATACTGCAGGTTCGACCTGTTTCTTTCTTGGCCGGTTTGATGAAGCCAGAACTCATCTGTCTGCTGCAAAGTTTTCTGATAATTTGGAGCGATACCGTTCAAATGTCTTTTTTTACGGTCAGGATCTTGAGATAACCGTGCGGATTATGCTGGCCAGGACGCTATGGATATCAGGCGAGATTGATCAGGCTGGAGTGCTGGCATCGGAAACAATCGGTATGGCGAGGAAACTGGAACATCCGTTTACTCGTGTTTTTACGCTCGTTTTTCTTATCTGGATCTATTCTGGTGCTCGCAATGCGAAAAAAACACTGGAGCTGGCCGAAGAAGCAATTGCAGTGTCAACACAATATTCATTTGAATTGGGACTGGCGTGGGCGACAGCCTTTCGTGGCTGGGCGCTGACTGAAAGCGGACAGGAAGAGGGTCTTGCTGAGCTGGTCAACGGTATTTCTGCTATCCGGGCAACCGGTGCAAATACCAACAATACATTTACACTGGCGTTGCTGGCAGAAATCTATTTGCGTAGAAGCAGAGTGGATGAAGGCCTGGCTGCCATTGAGGATGCTCTGACACTGGCCGTCACTGGAGGAGAACTGTTTTGGCATGCGGAGCTGCTTCGACTGAAAGGCGAACTGTTGCTGGGGCGGGCCGGTGAATCAATCCGGGAAGCAGAAGCGTGTTTGTGTGAAGCCTTAAAGATCGCGCAGGATCAGCATGCAATGATGCTTGAACTTCGGGCTGCCACGAGCTTGGCAAAGCTCTGGAGAAAACTCGATAAAGCGAATGATGCCAAACGCATCTTAAATACCGTGTATTCCAGATTCAATGAACACACCGACAACCTCGATCTGGCTGAGGCAAAAGCAGTTCTTGAACAGGTCAGCTTCTGACAGGGCATTTACTCATTTTGCAATCGTGATCGGAACACTCTGCGGTTTGGTGTCAGTCACTGTCAGGCGGAATAAAACATAAAGCAGCTGAAAGGCATTCCGGTTCCAGTGCGTATCTGCGCCAGTTGTATCTACTGCGTAATATCTGCCGTGTGAACGGACAAACATATCCACGTCGTCCGGCAGCTTGTCAGCAACAACCATTCCCAGGGTCTGCACAGGATTCTCATTTCCGGCAATGGGTGGAGTACGCGGATCTTTTTCCACGTAGTATTCCTTCTCCTCTCCTAATGCATGACCAAGAAAATTGAGGATGGTATGAAAACTCCTGAGCCGGAATGTGCCTCGAATCGGCCATTCTCCACCCGGGTAGCCTGGCCGGATATCAAAAGCAACATCATTTTCGATCCACGGATTGATCAGGTCATCCAGATCAGCCCGTTCCTCGCAGCAGAGAATATTAGGATCGTAATTTGTAATCAGAATGGGGCCAGGTAGCTGTTTGCTCAGTGTATAGGTATGCTTTGCCCGGTCATGATTTACGGCAAAATCATTTTCGATCGCATGAAAAAGCCCTTCGGCCGAAACACCACTATCCGCAATTTCCCAGCTGCGTTCATATATCAGAGGTTCGGCATACAGTTTCTTCTGATCCTGGATTGCTGAAAGATGCAGGACGATGCGCCGGAATGTTTCATACCCGACACGATCCGATGGATTGTTGCGATAAGCAGCCAGATTCTGGTGGATGTGCTGCCGGTAACGCACGCGGCGCTCCTGCTCCCGGGTAAGTGGAAAATCCGGGGAAAGCAGTTTGACTTCCGCCTGATCCACTTCAGTTTCCTGCTTGTTCCCACCCTCCCACTCTCCTTTTTTTGCACCACGATGCAATTGGTGCTGATGATGCTTTCCCCTGTCTGTCGCAGATGTGCCCCGAGCCACAGGGTGCGGTTCAGGATCGTGCAAATGGACTTCCTGAGCCATCACCCGCAGCATCAGGTCAATATCGTAATCCTGGCGCAACAGGAGCATCAGCTTATGCTGGCTGAAGGGCGTTAACAGGCGCCTGGTAAATTCATCGCCCGCAATCGGATCAATACTGAATGTAGGGTTTTCTGAAACACTCCCTCCAAAAAAAGGTACCAGCAGGCCACCGCTCTCCCCGGTCAGCGCCGGTGTGGCGCCTGCATTCGCACTGAAATTAAATGTCGCTGCAATGCTTGAAATTCGTGTGAAATGGATCGGTTCGTGGTACTGCGCACGCGCTATGTTAGTCAAAAGCTGCCTTGATTCCGATTGAATGGCAGCCTGATCGTAAAGCTCCACTGCCCGATTCAGCGCAACCGGAGACAGACAGCCTGAAAGCGCTGCAACAGTGAAAACAGCAAGAACGGTACGTATTTTCATTCTTTCATCGTTTCCATATATTGCGCATGCAAATGCCGGAGCAGGACAAGCAAAACTGCACTGACTGGCAGCGCCAGCAGGATTCCGATAAAACCGAACAGCTGACCAAACGCCAGCAATGAAAAAATCACTGCTACCGGATGCAGACCGATACGCTCCCCTACCAGCCGGGGTGTAATCAGCATACTTTCCAGCAGCTGCCCTGTTACAACAACTGCCCAGACAGTCAGTACACCGCTCCAGTCCTGAAATTGCGTGATGGCCGCAAAGGTTGCCAGCGCCAGTCCGGTAATGGTTCCCAGATAGGGAACGAACACCAGAATTCCGGATATCAGTCCGATCGGCAGAGCAAATTCCAGTTTGACCAGCCAAAGCCCCGTTACGTAATAAATGCTCATGATGGTGATGACCGCCGTTTCTCCACGCATGAATTCCGCCAGGACGCTATCCGTATCCCGCGCCAGAGTAAAAACCTGCTTTTGCCAGACAGGGGGAATCAGCTCACCCACCTGTTTAACAAGGTTGTTCCAGTCTCTTAACAGATAAAACAGCACAACCGGCACCAGTACCAGATTCATCAGAAACGCCAGCAGGATCAGGCCGCCACTTTTCAGCGATGGCAACACCTGTGCAGCCACGCCACCAGCACTTTTCCAGTGCTCTGCCAGCATCTCTTTGAGAGAGGCAATATCAATCTGAAGCTCGATATTGAAATTGTTTTCCAGCCAGGGAATAAACTGGTTTTTCACCAGATCCAGAAAAAACGGAATCTGCTCAATCAGTCGCGCCACTTCCTTTTCAAACAGGGGAAACAGAATCAGCACCATGCTAATGAATATCCCCATCGTCATGAGCATGACGAAAATTGTACTCAGCGTTCTGGGAATTTTTCTGGCTTCAAGCCAGGTAACCAGTGGATTGCAGATGTAGGCAATAACCGCAGCCAGCAAAAAAGGCGTGAGGATTGGGCTAAGCAGATAGATCAGCGCGCTGACCATACTGATGACTGCCAGATACCAGAAAAAACGGGAATCCTGGGAATATTTATCGTTCATTTACGGTAAAATCACGCTTCAAAAGCTGCACTCTAGCCTTAACCCTGCGAGAACTCAACTTGACTGCCTCCAACTCCACTCCACCAGATACAAACCCGATTTCCTACCGTTCATCCGGTGTTGATATTGATGCCGGCAACCGTCTGGTGGAAATCATCAAGCCGCTGGCAAAACAGACACTCCGCCCGGAAGCACTGGGAGGGATCGGCGGATTTGGCGCGTTATTCGAAATGCCAAAAAAATATCGCCAACCGGTGCTGGTATCTGGTACAGATGGAGTCGGCACAAAACTCAAGCTGGCTTTTCAGTACGCACGACATGCAACCGTAGGGATCGATCTGGTAGCAATGAGTGTGAACGATATTCTGGTGCAAGGCGCGGAACCACTGTTCTTTCTGGATTATTTCGCCTGTGGCAAGCTGGATGTGGACACCGCCGCACAGGTGATCCAGGGAATTGCCCACGGCTGTGAAGATGCCGGTTGTGCGCTGATTGGAGGGGAAACCGCAGAAATGCCCGGCATGTATCCTGAAGGGGAATATGATCTGGCCGGCTTCGCTGTCGGTGTTGTGGAAAAAGATCAGATCATCAACGGCTCCAGCATCAGGGCAAATGATATCGTCCTGGGCATGGCTTCAAGCGGCCCGCACTCCAACGGTTTTTCACTGATTCGCAAAATTCTTGAGCTGAATGCAGTACAGCCCGATGCCCGGCTGGGCGAAACCAGCCTGATTGATGCGCTGCTGATGCCTACCCGTATTTATGTGAAATCCCTGCTGGCACTGATGGCTGGGCTGCCCGTCAAAGGGTTGGCGCATATTACCGGCGGCGGGCTGCTGGAAAACATCCCGCGCGTTCTGCCTGACAACGTCGCAGCACACATTGATCGCAGCACCTGGGCACGCCCACCTCTGTTCGACTGGCTGCAACAGCACGGGAACGTCGCTGAAGAAGAAATGCAGCGTGTTTTCAACTGCGGCATCGGCATGGTCATCATTGTTGCACCTGAACATGCCCAGGCTGCCACTGAAATCCTGCGTAACGCCGGTGAAACCGTATGGCAGATTGGCATTATCCAGCCCCGGCAACCGGGAGCCACGCCGATCATCATTACCTGAAGGAAGTGTCATGGCGTCAGTGGTTATCCTGATTTCCGGGCGCGGCAGCAACATGCAAGCGCTACTGGAAGCCGGCCTGCCGGTCGCAGCAGTCATCAGCAACAATCCGGCAGCAGAAGGGTTGCTGTTCGCCCAATCACGCGGCGTTCCGACTCAAGCCCTCAATCACCGCACCTTTCCTGACCGGAAAGCTTTTGATACCGCGCTGGCCGCAATCATCGATGCCTACCAGCCAGATCTGGTCGTGCTGGCGGGATTCATGCGCATCCTGTCGGAATTTTTTGTGGATCATTATCATGGCCGGCTGATCAACATTCACCCTTCTCTGCTTCCGGCATTTCCCGGACTGGATACCCACGAACGCGCGCTGGATGCCGGTGTCAAAATCCACGGCTGCACCGTCCATTTTGTTACATCACAACTGGATCACGGCCCGATCATCATTCAGGCTGCTGTACCAGTATTGACTGGTGACACGCCGGCAACACTTTCCACCAGAGTACTCGCACAGGAACATCGCATTTACCCGCAGGCAGTACGCTGGTTTCTGCAAAAGCAGCTCACCCTGACAGGAAATCGTGTTGAAATCCTGTCTGTCAGCGAGGTGCAGGAGGTCTTATGTTCACCCGGAATCAATTCATGAAACTGCTGTTAGCCCTTGCTCTGTGTTTATGGGCAGGCATTGCCGCCCGGGCGGAAAATCTGCCTGAACGTATTGATATCGAATACGTTCTCAATGGCAGTATCGGGCAGGGAAAAGCACATGAAACACTGCTCTTGTGGCAGGAAAACGGTACCCGGCACTACACCATCAACAGCGAGGCTTCGGCCAGCGGATTTCTCAGGTTAATCAAGCGCGGCAGCATTCATCGCCACAGCGAAGGTACGATTATTCCGCACGATGGAATGAAACCATTGCGCTTCACCGACCAGCGCGGTGAAAAACCAGTGCGCGAAGTTGAATTTGACTGGAATGGGAAACGCATTATTTATCACCGCAAAGGTCAGGAAACAGTAGAAAACCTGCCAGAGGGAACACTCGATGAATTAAGCCTTGGCTACCACTTCATGTTCACTCCATCGCCCGGCAAGGCACTGATCATGCATGAGACTGATTACCGCGCCCTGCAGAAAAACCATTACACCGTTACCCGCGAGCTGCTGGACACCCCCATGGGCAAGCTTGCCACGATCGTACTGACTAAACAGCAGGGTGAAAATGATTCTTCCAGAAAAAAAATCTGGTTGGCCACAGATCACCACCTGTTACCGGTACGCATCATTTCCACCGAGAAAAATGGACTTGAAATCGATCGTATCGTCACGAAAATTAACTACGCACCCGCAAACACCACCCAGTAATTCAAACTTAACCATTTATGCGACTGAATCCCGAACAACTGAAATTACTGATTGCTGCCGTACGCAAGGTATTACCCCTTCCTGCCCCGGCCGATGTACTGCTGCGGCAGTTTTTTCAGGATCATCACCTGATAGGGCAGAATGACCGGAGCATGATCGCGGAAGCCGTGTTTGGTGTACTACGGCGCCGTTACTTCCTGGAAAAGCTGGTGGGAAAAGCGACTGCCCGTGAGCTGACACTGGCTTATCTGGCAAGATTTCAGGGGATGAATCTGCGGGAACTGACCCCACTCATTCGGGAAGTTGAGGTTAAATGGATCCAGCAAATCAAAGCTATCAGGCTGGAAGATCAGCCACTTTTCATCCGTGCGGAATTTCCGGAATGGCTGGTGGAAAAACTACAAAAATTCTGGTCGGATGAAGAAATTTTGCGCATGGGCCAGGCGCTGCAACAGCCGGCACCACTGGATCTGCGTGTCAACAGCCTGCTGGCTAAGCGCGAAGAAGTGCTGGATGAGCTGAAACAGCAGGGAATTGAGGCGCAGCCCACTCCTTTTTCTCCTGTTGGCATTCGCGTTACCGGGAAACCTGCCATCAACCGGGATACGCTGTTTCTGTCCGGAAAAATCGAAGTACAGGACGAAGGCAGCCAGATTCTGGGGTTTCTGCTTGCGCCCAAACGCGGTGAAATGGTGGTGGATTTTTGTGCAGGTGCAGGCGGAAAAACATTGCTGCTGGGTGCACTCATGCATTCACATGGCCGTTTGTACGCTTTTGATGTCTCCGAAAAACGGCTCAATAATCTCAAGCCACGCCTCAAGCGATCCGGACTATCAAATGTACATCCACAACGTATCGACAGTGAACGGGACATCAAGCTGAAACGGTTGGCTGGCAAGATTGACCGGGTACTGGTAGATGCGCCCTGCAGCGGGCTCGGTACATTACGCCGCAACCCCGATCTGAAATGGCGGCAAAACCCGGAAAGCATTGAAGAATTACAAAAGAAGCAGCTGGCTATTCTGACAGCAGCTGCCAGTTTGCTCAAACCTGGAGGGCGTCTGGTTTATGCTACCTGCAGCCCGTTGCCGGAAGAAAATCAGCAGATCGTTGAGCAATTTCTGGCAGATCATCCGCAATTTTCCACACACCATTGTGGCGAATTACTCACACAGCAAAAAATCAACCTGCCAGATACCGGCGAGTATCTGCAGCTTTCTCCGCTTCACCACAATACCGATGGCTTTTTTGCCGCTGTGCTGGAACGCTCAAAATAACAACGCCTAAAATGCAAAAAGGGGTCTTTTTCTTCCAAGACCCCTTCAAGATACAAGCAGTAACGTGACGTTAACGTTTTGCCAATTGCATTATTGTTACTTCAGATCAGCGATACCAGCACCAAAATTGATATGGAATGCCGCGCCATCAATAACGAGCGCCGGAACCGACTTCACACCGGCCTTCTCAGCTTCTGCGATACGTGCTTTATCTGTTCCCAGGTGCACTTTCTCGACGGTATATTTTGAAGTGTCAATCGCGTCAGCAACCGTGTGCTCAGCTGATATACAAACTGGACAACCCGCATGATAGAAAATAGCTTTTGATGCCACGTGTTTCTCCTTGACTAAAATTCATTAAAACGACATTCCCTGAAGCGAAAACTTCCGGTAACTGGCTAGGGAATCTCTGATTAACCTCGAGTCTCATCATTGCGAACGAAGA
The DNA here is from genome assembly GCA_964651625.1 of uncultured Nitrosomonas sp. Lineage (GTDB taxonomy): Bacteria > Pseudomonadota > Gammaproteobacteria > Burkholderiales > Nitrosomonadaceae > Nitrosomonas. The sequence goes on from CAZYWE010000018.1 coordinate 10,209, forward strand.
GAAGCAATCCACTGCATCAATGAAATCAACATCTTATGGATTGCCGCGTCGCCGCGCTCCTCGCAATGACGAAGTTGTGCAGAGGTTCCTAGAAAAAGCAGCCCACTTACCCAGAAGACTCGCGCCCGGATTTTAGCACATTAAATCAATGTAATTACCCCCACCCGAATTGCAAAATCACACCTCAGTAAGGCGGGGGAGCTGGCGGATAACCTGGAGGGGGCGGCGGGATGTATCTGCCCGAGGAAGAAGACGGATAGGGCATCCCCCCCTGATTGGCATTACCGCCCATTCCCTCTGCCAGCCCACCGGGAACCGGCACACGATGGCCATTGGCATACATGCACTGGATATAGGCAATATCAAAGCGCTCCTGGCTGACGGAGCCCGAGGATTGCGCCGCACCACTGCCTGCCAGCCCTCCTCCAAGCAACCCCAACCCTGCGCCAACAGCTGCTCCACGCCCTCCACCCAGCGCCGCACCGGCAGCAGCACCCAAGGCAGCACCAATGGCAGCACTTTCCATACCGCTGGAAGTCGCTGAATTCCTCGGCGTTTCATAACTGGTTTGCTGACCGGCAAACTGGCGGCACAAATAATCATCATTACGAAACTGATCGAAACTCTTGCCAGTACCCGGGAGCACCATCACGCTCGGCCCAAGCGGTACGTGCACACACGCCGCCAGCGAAACTGCAGTTGAAAGCACAATCAATCTGGAAAAATAACGCATTACGCACTCCTTCACTATTGGGCGGGACGCGGGGGGACTTTTATCCAGCCACCGGAGCAGCGCTCTACATTGGGGTAATAACCAGCGGGATTTTCACAATAATACCAGTAATTGGTAACGGCAGATTCCGGGGGGGGTACCGGTCTGGCAGGCTGCTGGATGTAAACCGGCGGGTCAGCCGGGACCACTACAACCGGGGGATAAACAACAGGAGGATAAGCCGGCCAGTAAAAGCGGCTGTCCGGATAGCCATAGTTGTATGGCCGGTAATATGGCTGGCGGTAATAAGAATAGGGCCGCCCGTAGTTAAAACCTCCATAAATTCCGATATTACTGCCCGGGTAACTGTAATGGCCGTAAGTTCCAAACGTATTTGTCAGGCCAATACCAAGTGAAAAATTCCGCCTGCCTCCTGAATAATGATCGCGGGAATAATTGTGATATCCATGCGAGTACCCGTGGCTATGTCCCCAGGAAATACCATTCGCCATCATTCCGGCCAGCATCAGAGGCAAACCAAACCAGCTCAGCCTTTTCACTCATTACTCCTCATCCGTGATAAATTTCTGTCAAACCTGCACGCTGTTTTGCCATTTAGGCTGCGTCTTCTGGCAAAGGTTTCACAAACCGGCAAATATACGTCCCCTGAAAGTAGATAGTCGGGGGCAAACAGTCTGCATTTTTATTTTGAATCACATGTTACTTAATTAACTGATCCGGGAGATAGTCGATGTCAGGATTGTTTAGTGCGCTCTCACGCGCCATGGTTAATCTGTTCAACCTTCGCATGTTATGGCTGTGGAGCTGGCCAATGCTGGTATCCGCCGCTTTCTGGTGGCTGATCGGCATGTACTTCTGGACGCCGTTATCCGGTTGGATATTAACCATCATCCCGGCCGATACATTACAAAACTGGCTGGAATCTTCGCGCCTGCAAGCAGTCGCTGACAGCATGGAAAGTCTCATCAATATCATCATCTTTGTCACACTGGCGATCACTACCAGCCTGGTCATTACCGCACTGGTCACCATGCCGGTACTGGTCAATTTTGTTGCAAAACGCTACTACCCTGATCTGGCCAGAATGCAGGGAGGTACAGTAGCCGGCAGTTTGCGCAACGTCATTTCAGCAATCACCATTTTCCTCATTCTCTGGATAATCACCATTCCTTTGTGGTTTACCGGAATTGGTCTGCTGGCCCCTCTACTGGCAGCCGCCTATCTGAACCAGCGGCTGTTTTTCTACGATGCCCTTTCAGAACACGCTGACAGCACCGAGCTGAACAAGCTGTCATCTACCAGTCAGCCTGCGCGCTGGAGCCTCGGACTCTTAACCGGCCTGTTGCAATTTGTACCTTTCCTGAATTTTTTCGCCCCCACTTTCACCGCACTCGCATTCGTACATTTTGAACTGGGCCGATTGGAAAAATTACGTCACACGGCTGCCTGATCTTCAAGTCATAGCTCAGCTGGATTACTTCACGCCTGCGGCATCGCAATAACACCGTTTCCTGTCATCACGAGGAGCAGCACGACGTGGTGATCCAGTCAATGAGCTGTACGACCAGGATGCTGCAAATTCTGTAAAATTTTTCGACAGTGTTGTGCTGGATTGCCTCCTGCCTGCGGCAGTCGCAATGATGCGGGAGAAACAGGAGGCAGGAAAAGCGGGTGTACCCAATAAAAAACGCCGGTTGTATCCGGCGTTTTTTATCAACAGCTACCTGCGTGCGATCAGGTCAGCTTACGGCGGCGGCTCAGGCCCAAGCCCAATAACCCGGCACCAAACAGCAGCATGCTGGTAGGTTCAGGAACATCAGTTTCAGCCGGCGGCTGTGTTGAGATACTCTTAAAATCACGAACCAGCAAAGTTATGTGAGAAAGATCGGGGGGATTACCACCCTTATTTACAAAGTTGATCTGGAAAGTACCTGCATTAGTAGCGTTAATCGTTCTGTTATCAAAAAAGTAGAAAGCTCCATTCTTTCCACCAAAAAGATAAACTGCAAAATCCATCTCGAACGGGATGGTGAATGAATCACTATTATTTACATCCTGAACATTCAAGCCCCAAGTACCCAAGGTACCCTTCTGCCCGTTACCTGTTCCCGCTGTAAGTGAGAATGTAAAACCATTTACGGCACTACCAGCAGAAGAGCTTTTCCCCGCATCAGCTTTTACCGAAAAAGTCCAGTCGTTATAGCCAAAAAGATTGTTTGTGTTTGCATAACTTTGGGTATCAGCTCCGCTTTGGCTGGAGGGAGCATCTGCAAAAAAGCTATTAGCATTAGCACCATTAAATGTCACATCGGAATTGGCCAAGCCCGCATGCGCTGTAATGGCTGCAAACACGAGCATTGCGCCGGCAATACCTGTTACCCACTGCACTGATTTCATTTTTCTCTCCAAGTTAATTTTATTGATGACGATGTTCCATATCTGGTTACATACAAACATAGATCGCACGAAACATGCCAAAATAATATTACATTGATTTTATTAAACTTTTACCGGGCGAGGGCGAGGGCGACAGTGTAAATTTTTCCGACAAAATTATCTGTTTTTACCATGACAACGGCAGCGCCACTGATTTTCAGATTGATTTTCCAAATACCTGCGTTAGCGGTATGAGACCTTTATGGCACTGCTTGCTGATGGACATTGCAGATAAGGGCGTAAAGGCCAGTAAAAAGACAGTGGGTATCGCTGCCAGATAAAGTTTTTTACCGACAGGTCGATACCGGAAGAAACTCGCCGGGAAAACCTAACATGATGTATGCAAAATTAAAAATTTTAATGATTGGTCATTCTGCAGCCGACACGGCACAGTTATCTGCTGATTTTGCCCACAATGGGGTGCAACTCACCTGCCAATCCGTAAACAGTCTGTCTGATGCCCGAAAAGCACTGAATGCCTCCAACTGGGATGTGATCGTCTCCGAATATGCAATGACCGGATTCGATGCCATACAGGCACTGGATTTGCTGAAAATCAGCCATCAAATCATTCCTTTCATCCTGTACACATCCGAAACAAATGAACAGGCAGTACTTTCAGTATTGCGTAACGGAGCAAACGATTGCGTGGCAAAAGGGCATTCAATACAGCTTCTGCTGGCGATTCAGCGTGAACTGGAATACCTTGATCTGAAGCGCAGAAAACGCCAGGCCGACAGCCATATTTACCGCATGACCTATTACGATGAGCTGACCGGATTGCCCAAACACAGTCTCTTTTGTGAAAAGGCAGCCTCCATGCTGCCGGACAATGCAGATAACGGCCTGATTGCAGCTGTTTATTTCATCAATATCAACCGTTTGTCGCATATCAACAGCAAGTATGGTTACAGTCTCAGCAACAGCCTGATACAGCAGCTGGCGAGCCGGCTATCCGTTTATTCTGACAAGACCTGCATCCTGGCGCGCATTGAAGGGGGGAATTTCGCCATTCTCAAAACTGATCTTGCCAATATTGATCAGGCGCAGGTTTTTGCCAGCCAGTTGCTGGAACTGATTACGACACCGTTTACAGTTAACCAGCTGGAGTTTTATCTCACTTCGAATATTGGTATCAGCCTCGGCCCGCGTGATGGCCAGACAATTGAGGTGCTGCTTGCCAATGCCGAAAGCGCTTTATCTTTTACAAAAAAAATCTGGCGCAACACGTGCAGGTTCTATGCCAGAGAAATTGGTGAAGCTTCATCGCAGAAAGTAAAAATCGAGCAATCGTTACAGCGCATCATCGACGGCAAGGAGTTTATGCTGTACTACCAGCCGGTGGTCAATCTCCAAACCGGCAGCATCATTGGGGCTGAAGCACTGGTTCAATGGCAGCACCCCGAATTGGGGCTGCTGTCACCGGATAAATTCATATCGCTCGCGCCGGAATCCGGCTCCATCGTCAAAATTGGCAAATGGGTATTACACGAGGCATGCAGACAAGCCAGATTCTGGCAGGAGAGCGGTCACGGTCCGGCTTTTGTTGCAGTCAATATCTCCGCAATAGAGCTGGATCAGTTGCAGTTAATCAGCCATGTGGCTGAAGCATTGCAGGCAACCGGGCTTGATCCTGCCAGGCTGGAACTGGAAATCAGTGAATCTGTACTGATGCAGGATATTGAAGGCAGCATCAGCACAGTGAACAAACTGAAAAAAATGGGCATTCGCATTGTGATGGATAATTTTGGCACAGGTTATTCTTCCCTCAATCACCTGCGGCGCCTGCCCATTGACACCATCAAGATTGGTCAGCCGCTTGTTCAGGAAATTGCCGGTAAATCTGATACATCCACCATCATTACGGCAATCATCACACTGGCCCGGAATCTGGGTATACAGATACGTGCAGAGGGCGTTCAGTCACAAATACAACTGGATTTCCTGCACAAGGCAAATTGCCATCACGTTCAGGGATTTTTGTTCAGCCCTCCTGTGCCCGCAGAAAATTTGCTGCCACTTATCGAACAACGCAAAACCGGAACTTTTGCCTGACCCGGGACATTATTAACCCGACCCTTAAACAGGGAAAATTGCTTTATTATTCCCGCTGTCCGGCAACAGGATGCCGGGTGAGTAAATTTCACCCGATTGCCAAAACTGCCGGACTACCAAGCCGTCAACGATATTTTTCAGGGGTAATAATGATCGACACAAAAAAATTATTGAGTTTTGCACTCTCCGGGTGGTTGGCTTTATCCATGGGCGCCCAGGCTGCCGAAGAGCCGGCAGCATCACACCATGCAGGAGCAGCAGATGTCACTACGCTGGAAAAAACAGATACTCAGGTTGGCACAGGTGAGGAAGCAGATATTGGCAAAACAGCCAAGGTGCACTATACGGGCTGGTTGTACGATGCGGCAGCTGAAGGCCACAAAGGCAGAAAATTCGACAGCTCCCACGATCGCGGCGATACTTTTGTGTTCCTGCTTGGCGCGGGAAGAGTCATCAAAGGATGGGATCAGGGTGTACTGGGAATGAAGGTAGGTGGCAAACGCACGCTGATTATTCCTTCTTCCATGGCGTATGGCTCACAAGGTGCCGGGCGCGTCATTCCGCCCAATGCCGCACTGGTATTTGACGTGGAATTGATCGGCCTGCAATAACAGAAACAAAAATCCGGCAGGGTCCCTTCACTTATCTCCATCCAGGTGGAGGTTTCTGCCGGCTTTTGATCAGTTTGTGGTAACAGGCCACCCGTCGCGGGTCAAACTCTCCTTCCTGAGCTGCCTGTAGTAATCTACAGCCCGGCTCTGCCGTATGCAGACAATCCCGGAACCTGCATTGCCCCAGAAAAGGGCGAAATTCGATAAATCCCCATGCCAGCGCTGTTTCATCCAGCTGCTGCAGGCCAAATTCCTGAAAACCCGGAGAATCAATAATGCTGCTGTCCGTATCGAAATGAAAAAGACGAGCCTGGGTCGTGGTATGCCGCCCGCTATCGAGTGCGTCAGAGATTTCCGCGGTTGCCTGTTGCGCCAGCGGAACAAGTGTATTGAGCAGTGTTGATTTACCCACGCCAGATTGCCCCGTCAGCAAACTGGTTTGCCCGTTCAATAATGGAATGAGTGATTGAACAGAAGTTTTCGCGCTGATTTCCAGCACCGGATAACCCAGTTCACGATAGAACGACAAATTGCCGGCAATGGTCTGTTTTTGTTTATCCTGACCAATCAGATCAACCTTGTTCAGCAGGATAAGCGGTCTGATCCCCTGGTTTTCAGCTGCGATCAGGCAACGGTCCAGCAGCTCAGGGTTACAGGTCGGAACAACTGCCAGCACAAAGATCAACTGCGTAACATTGGCTGCAATCAGCTTTTCACGGAAGATTTCGCTACGATAAAAAAGAGTGGATCGCGGCAAAGTGGCTTCAATGATGCCCTGGTTATTGGCAATCGGGAGTATCTCGACACCATCGCCGCACACAACCCCCTTTTTTTTGCCGCGCACAACACAGGAATAGACAGTGTCAGGCGCGACTTCCACCTCAAAATGGCGGCCATAAGCCGCCACCACCCGACCGGTTAAAGCTGTACCGGCCTTTCTCCTTCCAGTGGATTCAACACTCAAAGTTTGAACAGCGCATCGATTTTTGCAGCACAGATAAAGTCATTTTCTGATAACCCGCCAATGGCATGTGTCGTGTATTCGACCCGGCACTGGTTATAGCCCACCATCATGTCAGGATGGTGATCCTCCCGATGGGAAACCCAGGCCGCCGCGTTAACGAAAGCCATGGTCTGGTAATAGTTTTTGAAGGAAAAAATCCGGCTGATTTTGTTATCCGTCAGTTGCCAGTCCTGCTCCAGCTGTTTCAGCAGATTTTCAGCTTCTTCCTTCCCCAATGGAGGAATTCCACCCTCGCACGGCTTGCATTTCCGATCCGTTAAATCACAAACTTGAGTCATGCTGTAGCTCCTGTTGCCATTATTTTCCTGAGATGCGCAACGCGAATTGCCGCTGGCGGGTGCGAATCATAAAAAGCCGAATGCAGCGGATCAGGAGTCAATGTGGCTGCATTATCCTGATACAGTTTGACGAGTGCCCGGATCATGTCCGCAGCAGAAGCCTGTCTGGCCGCATATTCATCTGCCTCAAACTCATGTTTGCGTGACAGGATGCTGGACAGTGGTTGCAGCAGAAAGGTAAATACCGGCATCACTAGGAAAAACAGCAGCAGCGCCATGGCGGTTGCAGGTACAGCAGCCACATGCACCCCTAATCCCTCATAAAACCACGGCTGCTGCATCAGATAACCCAATACCCACAGGAACAGCAGACTGGTTGCAAACGACAACACAATCCGCTTGATGACATGGCGGCGTTTGAAATGTCCCAGTTCGTGTGCCAGCACCGCTTCGATTTCTTCTGCTTCCAGACGGTTCAGCAGCGTATCAAAGAACACTATTCGCTTGGTTTTGCCAAACCCGGTGAAATAGGCGTTACCGTGGCTGCTGCGGCGGGAACCATCCATGACAAACAGTCCGCTGGATTCAAAACCGCATTTCTGCAGCAGATTTTCAATGCGGGTTTTGAGTGAATCATTTTCCAGTGGTGAAAATTTGTTGAACAGTGGTGCGATCCAGTTGGGATAAACCGCCAGCAGAACCAGATTAAAACCCATCCAGATCAGCCAGGTGTAGAACCACCAGTTATCCCCTGCTTTTTCCATCAGCCATAACACGGCCAGCAACAGCGGTGCACCTAACAACACACCCAATACATACTGCTTGGCAAGGTCAGCAAAAAACATGCCTCGTGTCATTTTGTTAAATCCGTACTGCTGCTCGATCACGAAGGTACGATAATAACCGAAGGGAATTTCAACCACGCTTAGCAGCGCCATTACGCTGAAAATCAGCACCATCCCGTGCCATAGCGAGTCACTGAACCAGTTTTGCCAGAAGCCGGAAAGCAGTTCCAATCCGCCCCCCAGCGTAAGCGCCAGCAACAGGCCGGCATGGAGCAGAACACTGGGTAAATTCAGACGTGCCTTGGCACAGGTATAATCTGCCGCTTTCTGGTGGGCGGATAAATCAATCTGTGCAGCAAAAGCCTCTGGAACCTGATTGCGATGCGCTGTGATATGGCGTATATGCCGGGCAGACAGCCACAATTGTGCCAACGTGGTTACTATCAGCGCGAGAAGGAAAACAAGGGTAAACGTGTACATAAAATAACCTGAAAAGTTATGTTGCTGAAATATCACCCGGCCGGAATTTCATTCTTCACAGCTAATCACCGGAAAACAGGGAAAACAGACCGAACACGACGGGTATACTTGCGTGTGACACAATCCAATTCTGAAAATTCACGCAACTGGCACTTTGAATTATGGCACAAGACAGTAACAACCTCATCTGGATAGACATGGAAATGACCGGCCTGGATTCAAGCACAGACCGGATTATCGAAGTTGCGCTGGTTATTACAGACGCACAGCTCAACACGGTGGCAGAATCACCAGTACTGGTTGTTCACCAGTCAGACAGCATCCTCGACGGCATGGATAAATGGAACCAATCCACACATGGCAAATCCGGCCTGATCGACAAAGTCAAAGCCTCAGCGCTGAACGAATCTGAAGTGGAGTCGCGCATGCTGGCCTTCCTGGAGCCTTATATTCCGGCCGGCACTTCGCCAATGTGCGGCAATTCCATTTGCCAGGACAGACGCTTCCTGGCGAGAATCATGCCCAGGCTGGAAGCCTATTTTCATTATCGCAACCTGGATGTCAGCACACTCAAGGAACTGGCGAAACGCTGGAAACCGGAAATCGTGCAAGGATTCAGCAAACAGAGCAAACATGAAGCACTGGCAGACATTTATGATTCGATAGAAGAGCTTAAATACTACCGGCAGCATTTGCTCAATCTCTAAATTTCCGTATTCCACTTACTGCTGGAGTCCAACGAATGACCCAACGCACTACATTCACCCTGACCGTCAGCCCCAAAATCCCTACTCGTCTTGTTCGACTGGAAGAGCTGGCGAATAATCTCTGGTACAGCTGGGATCGCGCCACCCGTGCCCTGTTTTCCCGGCTGGACCCGCAGCTGTGGGAAGCGGTTGGCCACAGCCCCAAAGCATTTCTCCGACGGGTAGATGAATCCTTACTGCAGCAGGCGGCGGAGGATCTGAGCTTTCTCAGCCATTACAACAGTGTGCTTTCCGCTTATGACTCCTATCATTCAGAACCTTCCCGCTATCAGATTTTCAGGCAAATCGATGCGCGCGATCAGGTGGCGTATTTCTGTTTCGAATTTGGTTTTCATGAGAGCCTGCCGGTTTATTCCGGTGGCCTGGGTATTCTGGCGGGGGATCACTGCAAAGCTGCAAGTGATCTGTGCCTGCCATTTATCGCGGTAGGGTTGCTTTACCGGCAGGGCTATTTCTTTCAGACTATTGATGGCCAGGGTAACCAACAGCCTGTTTACTGCGATTCGGATTTCGAGGATCTGCCGGTAAAACCGGCGCTGCATGATGATGGCTCTGAAGTTCATGTGCCAATCCGTTTCCCCGGCCGTGTTGTGATTGCCAAAGTATGGCGGGCCCAGATCGGCCATGTCAGTTTATATCTGCTTGACACTGATTTACCGGATAACGCTGAATACGATCGCCTGATCACCCACCAGCTTTACGGTGGAAACAAAACCATGCGCATTGAGCAGGAAATCATTCTCGGCGTGGGAGGGGTGGCTGCATTGCGGGCAATGGGTATCCGGCCCACGATCTGGCACAGTAACGAAGGCCATGCCGCATTCATGATGCTGGCACGTGCCCGTGAGCTGGTACAGCAGGGGCTGGATTTCGCCAGTGCCACGGAAGCAGTCGCAGTCAATACTATTTTCACCACGCATACGGCTGTCCCGGCAGGACATGATTACTTTCCGGAAGACATGATGCAGCTTTATTTCGAGGAATTTTACCGTGAGCTGAAAATTTCCCGGGAAACGTTCATGGCGCTTGGTCATACTTCAGGTAACCATGATTTCAACATGACTGCACTGGCGATTCGCATGTCACGCATACACAATGGTGTCAGCAAAATCCACGGGGATGTTTCAGCCCGTATTTGCCGCGATATGTGGCCACAGATCGAGCCGGAAGAAAACCCGATCGGCTACGTTACCAATGGTGTCCATATACCGACATTTCTGGCACAGGAATGGGTGGATCTGTTTGATCGTCGCCTGGGATCACAATGGCGCATTAAGGAAGATGACCCAGAATTCTGGTCACGCATTCATGAGATTCCCGATCATATCTTCTGGAGCGTGCGGCAAAGCCTGAAGTCACAAATGTTTTACGGTATCCGTGCACGCCTGACCGAACAAAATTTACGTAACCACGGCTCCGAAGCGCATCTGGAACGCCTGCTCAAATTTGCCGATCCGATCAATCCGAATATCCTGACACTGGGCTTTGCGCGCCGCTTTGCCACCTACAAACGGGCTACATTGCTGTTTCAGGATCTCGACTGGTTACGCAAACTGTTGCTTGACCCGGCCAGGCCGGTAATGCTGATCTTTGCCGGCAAAGCACATCCGGCCGATATACCCGGCCAGGCCCTGATCCGGCAAATTTACCAGATCTCTGATATGCCGGAATTCAGGGGGCGCATTCTGCTGGTGGAAGGTTATGATCTGCGCCTTGCCCGGCGACTGGTATCGGGTGTGGATGTCTGGCTGAACAATCCGATCTATCCACTGGAAGCCAGCGGGACATCAGGCATGAAAGCCGGGATCAATGGCACGCTCAATCTGAGCATACTGGATGGCTGGTGGGGCGAAGGTTTTGACGGCAAGAACGGCTGGGGAATCAAACCCGTCTCCGAAACCATGGAAAATGCCCAGCGAGATGCCGAAGAAAGCCGGTCTTTCTACGAAATTTTGCAGGATCAGGTCATTCCGCTTTATTACAACCACAGCAAATTTGGCTACTCGGTTGAATGGGTCAAAATGGCCAAAAACTCGATGGCATCCCTACTGCCGCGCTATGGAACCGGGCGTATGGTGGGCGAGTATGTACAAAAATTTTATACCCTCGCGAGCCAGCAAGGTGCCGGTTACAGCCAGGATGATTTTGCAGCTGCTAAAAATGTTGCCACCTGGAAAGCAAGAATCAATGCAGCATGGGGTGGCGTAAGCCTGCGACGGCTCGACACACCCGAGAAACGGCTCGAATTTGGCAGCACACTGGGTTTCAGGCTCGCAGTGAAACTAAACGGCCTGCAACCTGAGGATGTTGTAGTGGAGCTGCTGCTTTCCCGGCAGTACAACAAAACCCGGCTCAGTCAATTCAAGCATTTTCGATTCGAATGTACCGGCATTCTCGGCTCAAACGAACATCAGTTCGAACTGAACCACGTGCCAGAGCTATGCGGCAGACAGCAATATTACCTGCGCGTATACCCCTGCCATCCGTTACTCACCCATCCTCTGGAAATGGGCAAAATGGTATGGTTGTAAATTTGAATGGTTAATGCAGCGTGAGCAAAAAGTTGTCAATCAGTCGAATGTGATCCAGCCGTGCTGCGCCCAGTATGGCCAGTCTGGAATCATCTGCGGAAGCCGGCAGTAACGTGTCTTGCTGCCGCACGGCAATATAATCAACCGCCCAGCCACGCCGACCCAATTTTTCGATTGCCAGCTGCTCCAGCAGCGGAAAATCCCGTTCACCAGAAGCAATGCGATCCCTGATCTGCTGCAGGTGTCTGGCCAGTTCCACGGCCTCCCGCCGCTGATTTTCATCAAGATAATGATTGCGTGAACTAAGCGCCAACCCGTCTCCTGCCCGTATTGTTTCAGCTGCGATGATCTGCACGGGCAGATTCAGCTGATCAGCCATTCTGCGGATAATCTGCAGCTGCTGATAATCTTTTTCACCAAATACAGCCACATGAGGCTGCACGATATTCAACAGCTTCAGCACCACCGTTGCCACTCCACGGAAGAAACCGGGCCGGTATATCCCCTCCAGCGTTTCAGCCATCGCCGGGAGCAATAGCTGAAACTCCTGCGAAACAGGGTAGAGTGTCTGTTCATCTGGCATAAAGACAACATTCACACCACTTTCTTCCAGCAACCGGCAATCATCCGATTGAGTGCGGGGATAACGGTCAAAGTCTTCATGGGGTGCAAATTGCAGACGGTTGACAAAAATACTGACAACCGTACAGCGGGCGTGCTGCTGTGCAACCCTGACCAGTGACAAATGGCCGGCATGCAGATTGCCCATGGTGGGCACAAAAGCAACTGAAGTTTCATGCTTCAGCCGTGCACGCAACGGCTCAATATCAGTAATGATTTCCATGTGGATGATCTGCTTTGAACCTGTCAGAACGTATGCTCATGTGCAGGAAATTCTCCAAGCCTGACCGCCTCCACATAATTTCTGACAGCAGCCTGAATACTGTCGGCACCGATCATGAAATTTCTGACAAAGCGTGGCAAGGAGCCAGGACTGATGCCCAGCATGTCGTGCAGTACCAGCACCTGCCCGGAGCACATTGCACCCGCTCCGATACCGATCGTGGGAATGGAAAGTGACCGGGTAATTTCTTCACCCAATGCCGCAGGAACCATTTCCATCAACAGCATGGATACGCCAGCTTCCTGCAGCAGGAATGCATCTTCACGCAGCTGCCTGGCATCATTCGCCGTTTTTCCCTGAACTTTATACCCTCCCAGCTGATGGACAGACTGCGGTGTCAATCCGATATGTGCACAGACCGGAATCCCGCGACTGACAAGAAATCCGGCCGTTTCCGCCATATTCTGCCCACCCTCGATCTTGACCATCTGCGCACCGGCAGCCATCAACCGGGTTGCGTTCCTGAAAGCCTCCTGTGGCGAGATCTGGAAGGTACCAAAAGGCATATCAGCCATGATGAACACCCTGCGCGTACCGCGCTCCACACACCGGACGTGATAAATCATTTCATCCAGCGTTACCGGCAAGGTGCTGGATTGCCCCTGTATCACGTTTCCAAGCGAATCACCCACCAGCAGCACATCCACCTCTGCCGCTTCCAGTATGGAAGCAAACGTTGCGTCATAGCAGGTCAGCGCAGCAATCCTTTCTCCTTGCTGACAGGCATGCTGCAAGGCTGAGATCGTCGTTCGCCTGATGTCTGGCGGCCCCATTGCTAGGCGGCTCCAACATTGAAATATTCACGCGAACTGCGCATCTGATCAATACGTGCCAGCAGCATGTCAAGATCAGCCAGGCTGTGCGCCAGATCAATATGTTCGCTGTTTACGATCATGACCGGTGCCTCGTCGTACTCATGAAAGAAATACATGTATCGCTCAGCCAGGCGCCGCAGATAATCTTCTGATATGCGATATTCCAGTGTATTACCACGCTGTTTGATGCGCCTGATCAAAATTTCAGGGGCGGCCTGCAGATAAATCACCAGATCAGGTTTAGGAGCATTAACTGGCATGTGCCCGCGTATCTGCCGGTAAAGGCCATGCTCAGATTCATTGAGGGTAACATCCGCAAACAGCCGGTCTTTTTCAAACAGGAAGTCACTCACCACTGAGCGCGAAAAACCATTTTCCTGCTCCATCAATCGTAATTGCTGCATACGCTGCATCAGGAAAAACAACTGTGTGGATAAATTATGGTGCGGCATATCCCGGTAAAATTTTTCCAGGAACGGGTTGGTCTCCGGTTGCTCCAGCATGAGCGAACAGTTAAGCCGGGTTGCCATATTGCGGGCAAGGCTGGTTTTCCCTGCACCGATTGGGCCTTCAATGACGATATAGCGACAACGCTCAAGATTCATGATGATGCAATACACTCCAGTGATTGATTCGCACATGCTGCCAGATACCCTGCCGCCGGGCCTCGCCCTGGAATCACACAATCCTCTGCAATTTCCAGCAGGGGTTGCAGCACAAAAGCCCGTTCATGCATGCGCGGATGCGGCAGAATAAGACTGGTATCGCTGTGCTGCAGGTTTTCGAACAGCAGAATATCCAGATCAAGGATACGGGGGGCATTGGAAAAAGTACGCACACGGCCGCAAGTGTGCTCGATTTCCAGCAACGCCTCGAGCAGATCATGTGGTGCCAGGTGCGTTTCCAGCTGTACCACAGCATTGATGAAATCCGGCTGATCCGTATGCCCCATCGGAGCCGTGCGATACAGCGAAGAGCGCTTTACCAGCCGCGAGCTCTCCAGACTGGCTAACAGCATAATTCCACGCCTGACCTGGGAAAGCGGGTTTTCCAGGTTGCTGCCCAGTGCGATGAAAACCTGGCTGGCAGATTGGGAATGCGGGAAGACCGTCACGAATTTTCCTGATCAACCGGTTCTGTTTTCTCTACCTTTTCGCCAGCTGGCTTGCTGCGGCTGCGGCGTTTCCGGCGGCGCCTGGCTGGCGCTTCCTGTAACAGCATCGTTTCACGGCTGGCATTGTCAGCATCTTTGAATGTTTGCCACCATTGTCCCAGCTCTTCGTCAACCTCCCCGCTTTTACAGCGCAGCAGCATAAAATCATAGGCTGCCGAAAAGTGTGGATGCTCCAGCAGGCGGAACGGCTTGCGCCCTGCTCTTACCTGAAACCTGGGCTGCATCGACCAGATATCGTAAATAATGCCATCGTGCCGGTGTGGTATGGCCAGCCGGTTGCGCTGGGCAGAAAGCACCTCTCCCATCGCCCTATGGAGCGCAGGAATCGTTTTTTCACCTGCTTTCAGATGAGTGTTCCACATTGCCAATACTTCATGCCACAGCAATGCGGCGAACAGGAAGCCTGGCGAGACCGGTTTATCCTGCTGCACCCGCTCATCCGTATTTTTCAACACCAGCGAGATAAACCGCTCACCCAAAGGCTGCTCCAGAATCACATCCAGCATTGGCAGCAACCCATGGTGCAGGCCGCGGGCGCGCAGGTCGATCACGGCTGCCAGTGCATGGCCGGAAAACAGCAGTTTCAGCATTTCATCAAACAGACGTGCCGGTGGCACGTTCAGCAGCAGCGGTGCCAGATCACCAATGGGTGCAGCCGTCCTGTCATCAATCTGGATGCTGAGCTTGGCGGCCAGACGTACCGCACGCAGCATACGCACCGGATCTTCCCGGTAGCGCTGTTCCGGCTCCCCGATGATGCACAGCCGTTTTGCCTTAACATCCTCAAAGCCATTGAGGTAATCAATGATTTCCTCCGTCCCCGGATCGTAAAACAGGGCGTTGATTGTGAAATCACGACGTCTGACATCTTCTTCCTGGCTGCCAAAAACATTGTCATGCAGCAATCGCCCGGTTTCATCAGTATTGGCACGCGCATTTTTCGTAATAGATAGATCATCCGACGCCCTGCCGCGAAAAGTGGATACTTCGACAGTTTCACCTCTGCTGATGACATGCACCAGGCGAAAACGGCGACCGATAATGCGAGAGTGGCGAAAGACAGCACGCACCTCTTCAGGCGTGGCGTTGGTGGCAACATCGTAATCCTTGGGCTTCAGCCCCAGCAGCAAATCACGGACAGCCCCCCCCACCACATAAGCGGAGTAGCCCGCCTGTTGCAAGGTTGTCGCAACTTTCAAAGAACCTGGGCTGATGCAATTGCGTGCAATGCCGTGCTGCTCAGATCCGATGGTACGGAACACCGGGCCAGCAGTTACAGGCTCACTGGAATTTGAGGAAAAAATACGATGCAGAAATTTACGGATCATGCCTAGATGTCATTCTTATATGCGACAAATTATACACTTGGAGATGATTCTGGCTTTGGTGAAAGATCGAAAAATAACCGGTTGATGCTGACTTACGCTTCATGCGGACAATATGACAAAAGGGCATCAGAACAATATCTGCCCGTTATTCCCGCCGATACCCCAGCAACCCCTGCAGAATGCGCAGGAAATAATAGGATACCCAGTTCAGTGCACGCCTGATTTGTGACCGGTTTTTCCAGGAATATCGCGAAATGAGGTGAGATTCTGCTATCGCTCGCTGTAAACTGTCCCGCAACCCTGCAGCGAACGCCGGATCGCTGACAATGACATTGGCCTCGCGGGCCAGCAGCAGACTGAATGGATCGATATTGGAAGAGCCAACAGTAGACCAGGCACCATCAATGACCGCCACTTTGGCATGGAGATAACCACGGCGATATTCGTAAATATGGATACCCGCATTCAGCAGGTGGCCATAGAGGGCGTGCATGGCGTAATGCTGCATGCGATATTCTGATTTCCCCTGCAACAACAGCACAACCGAGACGCCTCGCTGCGCCGCCTGAACAAGCGCTTCCCGGAAACGCTTGCCAGGTAAAAAATAGGCATTGGCCAAAATGACTTCTCTGCGCGCAGCCGTAATTGATTCAAGATAGCAGCGCTCTATACTGCGCCGGTTATACAAATTATCCCTGATGATGAATGCTGCGCGCTGATGTCCTATCGGCCGATGATCAGCTGTAACCGGCGAATCCCTGGTCCAGCGTTTTTTGAAATAAACCCACGCCACCAGCATCCACAAATGCCTTGCTGCAGCATGAATTTTTTCCAGCAGCGGGCCAACAACCTGGACAGCGTAATCAAAACGGGGAAATAACGCATCCGGCTCATAACAATCATCGACAATATTGATACCGCCCACAAATGCCACTTTTGCGTCCATTACCGCCAGCTTGCGATGCATGCGGCGCAAGCGGTGACGCCTGAGCCCGAATGAAAAAAATTCAGGCCGATAAACCAGCACCCGCACACCTGCCTGAAGCATCTCCCGGATTGCCTGCCCAGACAAATGGAGAGAACCGAACCCATCAATCAACAGGTGGACAGCTACGCCGCGCCGCGCCGCCCGCTTCAGTGCAGCGGCAATACGGTCGCCGGTTTCATCAACCTGAAAAATATAGGTTTCGAGATGGATTTCCTGCCTGGCGGAATCAATGGCAGATTCCAGTACAGGAAAATACTCCACTCCGGAATGTAATAAAGTTACCTGGTTGCCTTCAACAAAATCGGGCCAACTCATGTACGCACAATATTGGCTGACAATACGGCATGGTCGGAAATGCGTGACCAGGGACGATTATGAAAAATTTGAGCATTTCTCACCTGAAATCCCCGGATATAAATCCGATCCAGGCGCAGCAGCGGCAAAACGGAGGGGAAACTGCGCGCTGCTTTTCCATGCGCATACTGAAACACTTCGACCAGATTCAAACGACTGGCAAGCAGCGGATTTGCAGTACCGCGCCAGTCATTGAAATCCCCGGCGACAACCAGGGGCGCATCTGCCGGTACCAGTTGCCGGATACGCTTCACAATCGCCTCCAGCTGCCGGTTACGACCACGCTTAAACAGCCCCAGATGCACACAAATGCAATGCAGTGTGTCTTTCCAGCCAGGGATGCTCAGCTCGCAATGCAGCAATCCGCGGCTTTCAAAACGGTGCGCCGAAATATCTTCATTTTCCCAGCTCGCAATGGGAAAACGGCTGAGAATGGCGTTACCATGGTGGCCGTGGTCATAGACCGCATTCTTCCCGTAAGCAAAATCTGACCATACCGAATCTGCCAGAAATTCGTACTGGGCATTTTTCGGCCAGTCCTGGAAACGGGTGGCGTGCAGTGCGTGTTCTCCTACCACCTCCTGCAAAAAAACAACATCCACATTCAGGTTTCGCAGCTGGTCACGCAACTCGTGCAAAATCACGCGCTGATTGAAAAACGACAACCCCTTATGGATGTTGTAAGTCGCGATATGCAGCACCCGACCGGCTTCATGCCCTACCCTGTTTTCGGACAGAAAAACCTGTTTATCGGGATCATGAAATGCACTGGACATAACAGGTATTATCTTGAAGTTTCAAGCATTCTTTCCAGTGCCAGCTTAGCCAGACCGGCTTGTGGTTCTGATACTTTGATCTGATTAACAACACGCCCTTCAACCAGGTTTTCAAGTGACCAGGCCAGATGCTGTGGATCGATCCGCGCCATGGTTGAGCACATGCACACCATCGGTGACATGAACTGAACGGTTTTTCCCTCCGCCTTGAATTCCTCTGCGATCCGTCCAACCAGATTCAGCTCGGTACCGACCAGCCAGCGGGTGCCGGTTTCTGCTTCCCGGATAGTGTTGATGATGTATTCAGTCGAGCCGACATAATCGGATGCCCTGCATACCTCGAAGCTGCATTCAGGATGGGAAATAACCAATCCATCCGGGTGCTGATTACGGAAACGGAGAATATGCTGAGGCTGGAACATCTGATGAACCGAGCAATGTCCTTTCCACAACAGAATTTTGGCTTTTTCAATCTGTTCAGGTGTCAGCCCGCCCATCGGCTCATCAAAATCCCACACAGGCATTTCCTCCGGTGTCAGGCCCAGCTTATATCCACTCCAGCGCCCCAAGTGCTGATCAGGAAAGAACAGGACTTTTTCGCGTCGGGAAAACGCCCACTGCAAAATTTTTACAGCGTTGCTGGATGTACAGACAATACCGCCATGCTGGCCGCAAAAAGCCTTCAGATCAGCACTGGAATTGATGTAAGTAACAGGAGTGACCAGCTCATCCGGATCCAGCACTTCTGCCAGCTCGCGCCAGGCACGTTCCACCTTGGTAAGGTTAGCCATATCCGCCATGGAACAACCGGCCGAGAGGTCTGGCAGTATGGCAATCTGTTCCGGGCCGGAAAGAATATCCGCTACCTCGGCCATGAAGTGCACCCCGCAAAAAACCAGAAACTCAGCGTCAGTCTGCGCGGCAAGATAAGAAAGTTTGAGTGAATCTCCGGTCAAATCAGCGTGGCGGTAAACGTCTGCGCGCTGATAATGATGTGCCAGTATGATGGCACGTTTTCCCAGCTTCTCTTTGGCTGCGGTAATCCGCCGCGCACACACATCATCCTGCAGCAGTTCGTAGCTTTCAAAATCAATTGCATTTGCTTGCATTGTTAACTCAGCTTTACTTTATTTATCGTAAATGATGACCATAATCACATTGGGATACTTATTCAAGCATAAAGTGCAAACTGCAAAAATGAAATTGTGCCAGCCTTTTTACAATTTACCGCAAAACGGGAACAGCAGATCGCTGGCTCCATAACCATTGTGCAATCAGGGTTCTGTTATAATCCAAGAAAGTATCGCATTAACAGTGTGTTGTCTCTTCCAGCCATATTACCCAATTGGAAGTAGCCGAAAAAACAGCCTATGTTCGCAATAAACTCCAGACGCAAGGTGTTTTGACATGCGACGCTCACTATTCCTGAGGCCATCCGTATGGCTGGTCGTTTTACTCTTGCTCACGCTCTGGTTAGACAAAAATCTGCAACGTCCGAACCTGCAACAGAGCAGTAACGAACAGCAGGAAGTTGATTACATCATCGAAAATCTTAATGGAATACAGGTTAACCACGAGCTGAAAGCCAACCATTTTTTTTCGGCGGATAAGCTGATTCACTTTCCGGCAGGAAACGTCTCACAGCTGGAACATGTTAGTCTTATCAGCGTTGAACCGGGTAAGCCCTTGCTCAGAGTCACTTCCGATCAGGCTGAGCTGACTGAGGGCAGTAATGATGTTTTTCTGAGCAAAAATGTGATCATTATCAGAGGTGAAGATCAGGACAAAGATAAGATAACGATGCTGACCGATTTCCTGCATTTGATCCCGGATGCAGATATCGCTAAAACTGATCAGCCCGTTACCGTAATCAGAATGAACAGTATCGCTAATGCTGTCGGACTGTTCGTAAACAATCAGACTGGAGAAATTCTGCTTCAGTCCAGAGTTACCGCACATGATGACCGCAAACCACGTGCAAACCATTGATTGCCGACTTCACTCACATAGTTTTTTATTTTTCTGAACCAGATAGAAGGTAGGCCAAGTGCGCCGCTTTTGTGCAGAGACAGGTTTTTCCTGTTTGATTTTTCATAAATACCGGCTTATGCAGGTTTCAGGCACGCTGTTAAGTCTGCTCCTCCTGCTTTTATCAGCCATTGTTTCAGCTGAGCGCGCCGATCGCGATAAACCAATTCACCTGGAAGCGGATCGTGCCACCGTGGAGGATTACAACCGCAAAGGAGAGTTTCGTACCAGTATTTTCATTGGGAATGTTGTCATGACCCAGGGAACACTGATCGTGCGGGCGGATAAAGTCATCATGAAAGAAGATACAGCCGGTTATCGGCACGCCACGGCTTATGGCGATCTGGTTAGCTATCGCCAGAAGCGTGATGGTGTCGATGAATATGTAGAAGCATGGAGCAGACGCGCAGAATACGACGACAAAACCGATAAAATCGAACTGTTCGGAAGCGCGCGCTTGAAACGGGGTGCTGATGAAGTGGAAGGTGATTACATTTCCTACGATATTGCGAGTGACTTTTTCCAGGTATTTGGTCAGCCGCAACCGGAAAATGGCAAACATTCTGATCACCGCGTACGTGCTGTGATTCAGCCCAAGGCGAAGCAACCTCCCGCCGAAGCGGAAAAATAAACTTACCAGAGAGATTACGGCCGGCCCGGAACACATGAGTGAATTACGCGCTGAAAATCTGAAAAAAAATTATCAGACTCGTCAGGTGGTGACGGATGTCTCTTTTTCTGTCCGCAGCGGTGAAGTTGTCGGATTGCTTGGTCCTAATGGCGCCGGAAAAACAACCTGCTTTTATATGGTAGTTGGACTGGTTCCATTGAACGGCGGAGAAATATTTCTGGATGAGCACAGTTTGAGTCAGCTGCCCATCCATCAGCGTGCCCGCTTGGGATTAAGCTATCTTCCCCAGGAAGCCTCTGTTTTCCGCCGGCTTTCAGTGGAGGAAAATGTCCTGGCCGTACTGGAATTGCAAAACCTCCAGAAAGATGAGATTCAGCGGTATCTCGATGAATTGCTGCACGATTTGCATATCAGCCACCTGCGTGACAGTCTGGGGATGAGTTTATCCGGTGGTGAACGGCGGCGGGTTGAGATCGCCCGGGCACTGGCATCCCGACCACGCTTCATTCTGCTGGATGAACCTTTTGCCGGGGTAGACCCAATTGCTGTCATAGATATCCAGCGCATCATCAGTTTTCTCAGATCACGCGGAATTGGCGTGCTGATTACGGATCACAACGTTCGGGAAACACTGGGAATCTGTGATCATGCTTATATCATCAGTGCGGGGACCGTACTGGCAAGTGGAGCACCTGCTGAAATCGTCACGGATGAACGTGTCAGGGAAGTATATCTCGGTGAGAATTTCAGACTCTGACAACCATGAAACCAACTCTGCAACTTAAACTTCACGCCGGATTAACGCTGACACCGCAGTTGCAGCAATCTATCCGGCTGCTTCAGTTATCCACGCTTGAGCTCAATCAGGAGATCGCACGCCTCATACAGGAAAATCCTCTGCTTGAACTGGATGAGAGCACAGATCGGGAAGGCTATGAAACTGACGGACAGGATACCTCCCTGTCTGCTCCGGAGTTATCCGCAACAGGAACTGATAAAAATGCAGAAGCCGGAAAAGAAACAGATTTCCAGAATGATTGGCCAGATGAATCGATGCACACTGATCAGGAACTTTTTTTCGATGCTCGCGGACGAGGAGACGAGGACCAGGATTTTTCCCGGTTAATCAGCCAGCCTGTCAGTTTGCGTGAACATTTGCTCGCACAAATCAGTTTGAGACAGTGCTGTGAGCGCAAAAAGAAAATTGCGGAATTCCTGGTGGACAGCCTCAATGATGATGGCTATTTATCCCAAGACCTGGATGAGCTTGCGGAGTTGCTCCCGGCTGAACTGGAAATCAGTGTTAATGATCTGGAATCTGCCCTGAGTTACGTTCAGCAATTGGACCCGCCTGGTGTGGGTGCCCGCAATCTGCGCGAATGTCTGTCTCTGCAGCTCTCGGCATTGCCGGATAACGTACCGCTGCGGGATGAAGCACTCAAACTGATCAATGAACATCTGGAAAGTTTTGCCGCTAAAAATTTCCCGTTACTCCGAAGGGTGCTTGGCTGCAATGAAGCCTGTCTGCAATCGATTTATCAGTTGGTTACCCAACTTAACCCCAAGCCTGGCGACGACTTCAATGCAACTACGGCACGCCATGTTATCCCGGATGTACTCGTAGCCAGATCAGATAATGGCTGGGTGGTACAGCTCAACACCGATTCAGCTCCGCGCATCCGCATCAATGACTTGTATGCGGGTCTTTTGAAACGTCATCGCAGTGAAGCCACCCCGATGCTGATGGGTCAACTGAAAGAAGCCCGCTGGCTGGTCAGAAATCTCGATCAGCGAATGGATACGATACTGCGGGTCAGTCAGGTGATAGCGGATCGTCAGCAGGCTTTTCTGGAGCAGGGAGAAACAGCCATACGTCCTCTGGTCATGCGCGAAATCGCTGAAACGCTTGAGCTGCATGAATCGACCATTTCCCGTGTCACGACTCAGAAATATATGTGGACACCGCATGGCATTTTTGAGCTCAAGTATTTTTTTGGCAGTCACGTCCTGGCAGAAACGGGTGAAGCTCATTCGGCCATTGCTATCCGTGGACTGATTAAGCGGTTGATTCAGGACGAAGATCGCAAAAAACCACTCAATGACAATCAGATTTCACAAATACTGGCACAACAAGGTATCGTAGTTGCTCGCCGTACGGTTGCAAAATATCGGGAGTTCATGCATATTCCCCCGACTAATTTACGCAAAACACTCTAGCAGACTGTTGAAAAATGCGGTGGAACGGCCGGGTTTCCAACAGTCTGCCAGAACTTCCCTGGAATATCTTTGGACACGATCCCCTCATATAAGGAATAAGGAGAAAGAATGAATCTGAACCTCACCGGCAATCATGTAGAAATTACACCTGCTATGCGCGACTATGTTTTATCCAAGATTGAGAGGATTACACGCCACTTTGACCATATCATTGATATCAATGTGACGCTTTCTGTAGATAAACTCAAACAAAAAGCTGAAGTCACAGTTAATCTTCGAGGAAAAGAAATTTTTGTGGAAGCGGATGGTCTCGATATGTATGCCTCAATTGATAGCCTGGTGGATAAACTGGATCGCCAGATTCTTAAGCACAAGGAAAAAAATATTGACCGGCGTGATAACCACGGCGGCCTGAAAGATCAGGAGTTTGAACAATCCGAGTAAAATTGCCACTCCTCGCTTATCTGCCAACCCAGCGGCCATGGTGCCGGGACAACACAACGGGATAACGCCAGCACAATAGCGACTCGGGTCGTGCTGGCGAGTATATGAAGGCAGCAATGCAAGCCAAATAACCAGCCCTGTTTCCAGTTCAATGTTTTATACCGCCTGATTTCCTGAAAGGGTTTGCGTCTCCATGAATCTCATTGCTCAATTATTGCCGGAATCCAACATCATCATTGATCTGGATGTAACCAGCAAAAAACGTGTATTTGAGCAGGTTGGCCTGTTGTTTGAAAATTCCCTACACATTGCACGCAGCCAGGTATTTGACAGTTTGTTTGCGCGTGAAAAACTCGGATCAACCGGCCTTGGTCAAGGTGTAGCCATTCCTCACGGCCGTATTAAGGGGTTGCATGAAGCTGCCGCAGCACTCGTCAGGATGAAGGAACCGATACCTTTTGATGCTCCGGATGGCCTGCCGGTGAGTATTGCCTGCATTCTGCTGGTACCGGAAAAGGCAACTGACCAGCATTTGCTGATATTGAGCGAGCTGGCACAAATGTTCGGCAACAAAAATTTCCGCGAAAAATTGCTCCATGGCAGGGATACTAAAGAGATTCACCAGCTCATCTCGGATTGGGTGCCTGAACATGTCCCAGGTTAGCACCACACAACTATTTACAGAAAATCAGGAAAAATTAAGCCTGCAGTGGGTTGAATCACCTGCTGCCTTTGACAGGCAGCTTGATAGCATCGAGATAAACAATTCGACACAGGAATTGATTGGCCATCTCAATTTTGTCCACCCGAACTGGATACAGGTGCTGAACCAGACATCCGTTGACTATCTTGAACAGCTTGATGGTGCCTCCCTGCAAAAACGGCTGAATCAGCTTGCCAGAAGCCAGCTTGCCTGCCTGATTGTGGCAGATAATGCGCCAGTCACGAATGCTCTCAGACAATTTGCCAGTGAACAATCCATTCCGCTGATCCGGTCTGTTACGGCAAGTCTCGAAATCATCTGGGGATTACAGTCGTATCTTGTAAGAATGCTGGCACCTGCAGTCACTCGTCATGGCGTACTGCTGGATGTACTTGGTATGGGCGTCATGATCACAGGTGAAAGCGGTGCCGGTAAAAGCGAACTGGCGCTGGAGCTCATCAGCCGGGGACATGGACTGGTTGCAGATGATGTTGTCGAATTACGCCGTATTGGACCGGAAACTCTCGAAGGCCAGTGCCCGCCACTACTGCGTGATTTTCTTGAAGTACGCGGGCTGGGAATGCTGAACATCCGCACTATCTTTGGAGAAACCGCAGTTCGCCGGCACAAGAACATGAAGTTAATCGTACATCTTGAAAAAACAGTTGGCAGCAGCATCAATGCTTATGAACGGCTACCGCTGAGCAATCTTAACGAAGTCATTCTGAACGTCAGCATACGTAAAGTTATTATCCCGGTTGCCGCTGGCCGTAACCTGGCGGTGCTGGTAGAGGCTGCCGTTCGAAATTACATTTTACAACTGCGGGGGATTGACAGTACTCAGGAGTTTGTTCGCAGACATGAATTGGAAATGGCTGGCAATACTGCAGAACGCTTTGACGATCCGCGTAACGAATAACACCAAGAATTATTTGGTCAATTTTCCAGGGAAATATGAGCGCAAAAAAAACCATTACCCTCGCCCTGACTGGAGCATCCGGCATGCCATACGGTATTCGTTTACTGGAAATACTGCTAAAGCAAGGCCACCAGGTTTATTTGCTCTATTCGCAAGCCGCGCAAATCGTGGCGCAACAGGAAATGACGTTAACCCTGTCTCCACGGCCAAAAGAAACAGAAGCTTTTCTGAATGGCTATTTTAATATCGAACCTGGACTGCTTAAGATTTTCGGTCGGGAAGAATGGTTTGCACCCGTCGCATCCGGCTCCAACCCGGCCGATGCGATGGTGATCTGTCCCTGTACTATGGGTACTTTATCGGCCGTGGCAGCCGGCCTTGGACAGAAATTGATCGAACGCGCAGCTGATGTGATGCTGAAGGAGCAACGTAAGCTCATCATTGTTGCCCGGGAAACTCCTTTTTCTGCCATCCATCTGGAAAACATGCTGAAACTCGCACGAAGCGGCGCGGTAATATTGCCTGCCAACCCCGGTTTTTACCATCTGCCCGAGAGTATTCAGGATATTGTCGATTTCATTGTTGCGCGCATACTCGATCAGCTGGGTGTGGAACATGCCCTGATGCCACGCTGGGGGATGACGAATAAGTCAGGTGCTGGTTAACTTTCCAGCAAAAAACGGTTAGTTCCTGACCGATCTCCGTTTATCGCTGCACAATCAGCCATAGTCAGCGGTACAAGGCCAGCGCCAGAATCCAGCCGGCGCAAAATAGACTGCTCTGTCACGATATAATCCATCGGAATATCGTGTTGCTGTGGATGAATCGTTGGCAGCCGAAACATTTCAAATGCCACACCAATTGTCAGTGGGCGTGGATTCAGTGCCGCCAGTGTTCGGTCGAAATAGCCACTGCCGTAGCCGAGTCGGTAACCCTGTTCATCAAAGCCAAGCAGTGGGATGATGATGCTGTCGACAGCAATTTCACATGTGTTATCAGGAAATGGAATTCCGTAAATATCTTTTTTCATCGGCGCTTCAGGCCACCATTCGATAAACCTCAGTGGTTCATCCTTGTTGACCACTTCCGGCAAAGCAAGTGTGGCACCGCGTG
This sequence comes from uncultured Nitrosomonas sp., assembly GCA_964651625.1. Taxonomy (GTDB): domain Bacteria; phylum Pseudomonadota; class Gammaproteobacteria; order Burkholderiales; family Nitrosomonadaceae; genus Nitrosomonas. The sequence goes on from CAZYWE010000018.1 coordinate 36,303, forward strand.
TTTTAAGGAGTGTCATGACTGGGAGAGGGTCATATTCTCCCTGATGTGGCCAGTAAAACCCAATCCGATGATTTTCCAGAAAAGGAAATCCTTGTGTCAGCGCAACAGTAATGACATCACTCCAAAGCGCACGTTGTTCTGCCGGTATTTGCTTTCGTAATTCACGTAAATAGACACGCTGCTGTTGTTTCCATTGTTGAGAGGCCAGATTACTCATCGTTAAGTATGAAACAGGATCGTGTCATTAACAGCAGTTTTCTAACGGGGACAGGAATTGCCCGCTGCAATGCCTCATCAATCGTCAACCAGATACAATTATTTTCTTCATGCATCCCTACACATACCGCCTGATGTATTGCTGGCTGCAGCAATTGCGGCTGAATATTCAGCTTGAAATGAGTGAAGGTATGCTGCAGGCGGGGAAGCTCGGTAATTTTTATCGCCTGCATATGTAAATTCCTTTCACAATAATCAGCACTATCCTGATCGACGGGCGCTTCCGGGAAACACCACAGCCCACCCCAAATACCGGGGACGGGTCGTTTCTCCAACAGGACACGTTCCTGATCATCAATAAGGATCAAATGTATCGTTTCTCTGACAGGAAGCGCCTTCCTGGGCTTTGGTACTGGCAAATCAGCTGTCAGATTATACTGATAGGCAATACAACCTGTTTGTAACGGACAACACTGACAACGTGGCCTGCTACGTACACAGACCAGTGCACCTAAATCCATTAATGCCTGTATATAAGATGCAATGGTTTGGTGATCGTTATCTTCAGCAGGCAACAGGCTTTCTGCCAGTTGCCATAACCTTTCCTCTATCGCTTTTTCGCCCGGATATCCTTTAACACCGAAATAACGCGCCAGAATACGCTTTACATTCCCATCAAGAATTGTACAGCGCTCACCAAATGCAAAAACAGCGATGGCTGCCGCAGTGGAACGGCCAACACCCGGCAGCTGCTGAAGCGTAGCTGCATCCTGTGGGAAGATACCATCGTGCTGCTCCATGATGATGCGTGCTGCGTGATGCAGATTACGGCCACGTGAATAATAACCCAAACCGCTCCATAACGTGAGCACGTCCTCTACCGGTACGACAGCCAGCGATGCGACATCTGGAAAAGCTACCATAAAACGCTCGTAATAGGAGATAACTGTCGTAACCTGCGTTTGCTGCAGCATAACTTCCGATACCCATATCGCGTAAGGATCCCGGGTACCCTGCCAAGGCAGGGAATGTCGCCCGTTTTCAAACTGCCATTTAATCAATCGGCTGGCAAAAAAAACTGGTGCATTAACTGGAAAACAAACTATGCTGGCTGTCTGCAGGGTCATTCAGTTGACAGAGCGGCAACTTAACTCAAGTATTGATCAGACCTGATGATCATCCTTATTTTCAATATACTTCCCCAACAATACTGCCTGCAGAATAACAAAAACGAATATCAGCCCCATAAACCCAAACAACTTGAAATTTACCCAGGTATCAGTCGAATAGTTATAGGCCACGTAAAGGTTGATTACTCCCATCGATGCAAAAAATACCGCCCAACTTGTGTTGAGTCGAACCCATACCGGTTCAGGTAATTTAACTTGGTCTTTCATCATAACGCGTATCAGGTTTTTACCAAAAACCTGATTTGCCAGCAATAGAACAGTGGAAAACAGCCAGTAAAGGACGGTCGGCTTCCATTTTATAAAAGTTTCATCCTGAAAAATCAGGGTGGCCCCACCAAAAAGAACGATGATTGCAAGGCTTACCCACAGCATGTTATCAACCTTGTGATGGCGCAGCCACACCCAGCCAATTTGAGCAAATGTTGCAGCGATCGCAACTGCAGTTGCGTTGTAAATACCATAGATTTTGTAGGTAATGAAAAACAGGATTACCGGAAAAAGATCAAAAAGAAACTTCATGAAAAAACCCTTAGGGTTATCAGAAAAATTACTGACAGCGGTGATTATCTGTCATATCCCAGACAGTTAACAGGTATTTGGGGCAAATACAATCAGGCGGCGCGTAAGGATTCGGGGTTACCTGGATCAAACTGCCAATCAGCAAGGTTACGCATCACTGATCTTGATGAAAGTATTAGAGATGTACGATTGTTGAGTAACACCTGCAGCGCTTGTAGCAAAGCAGCATTATCAGTTTCGAAATAAGCAGCAGTTTCATCAAGGATGATAACGCTTGGGTTTTTTAACAATGCGCGAGCAATGAGGATACGTTGGCGTTGATCATTTGAAAAAATTTGCGAAGTACTATCGTTTTTCGTCTGTAGTCCTTGTGGCAATTTTTGGATGAATTCCATTGCCAAACTGGCGTGAGCCGCAGCTGTTATTGCTATTTCCTTACTACAGCTAAAACTGCCGCAGGCAATATTTGCAGCAATCGTATCACTCAACAAATCCTGATCAGGCGAAATCCAGGCAATATGCTTATGTAATTCGGGCAAAACCATCTGTCTGGTATCATTACTATCAAGTAAAATTTTACCTGTTGAGGGTTGTACAAAACCGCAAACGAGGTCTGCAAACAGTCGGTTGATATTTGGATCTTGATTTACCAGTACAATTTTTTGTCCGGATGCAATTTCAAGGTTAAAGCAAGGGAGCAAAAGTCTGGACTGCTCGTCTTGAGAGCTGATTTCTTCAAACTTTAACTTCCCTTTGCAACGATCTAAGCAAATAACATGGCAATCGTTCTCTACATCTCCAGAAGCCTGATCCAATAGAGAAAAAATTATTTGTAGCGCCTCATTACATTGTTTTAATAAAAAATTACTATTAACAAGCTTCTGTAATGGAAAAACCAGCATTACTCCCGCGGTAATGAAAGCAACGGTATCTCCAATGGTCAACCTGCTCAAGGCATGTTGCTGCAATAAATAGTAAAGAGAGATCGTAAGTATCCCTATCAAAAGACTGCAAGAGAATAGCTCCAGCATTTTTTTTTGTCTGGATTGCACATGTAAAGACAATTGAAATTGATCGAAGGTGTTTTGGATATGCCTGATCTGCTGTGCGTAACTATTATCTAAATTAGTAGATCTACGAAGCCGCAATACCTTGGCTATATTTTCAGAAATTTCATATTGCCTCTGATCTGATTTATTTTGCTGATCAAGATCAAGATAAACTATCTGTCGAATTAGGAAAAAAGCAATGAGGATTACGATAACAAATAAGGATGTTTCTAAGCTCAACCAAACCATTACACCCAACAACCCAACCACAACCAGAAAATCTCGTGAAAAATTAAGCCCTAACAGCATAATGTTATGGCATAGCTTTCCAATAGATTCAAAAAAATATAAAAAAATTATCTCAATTGTAAAATTATAAAAGGCCGGGGGCAGTGCCAGTAATTTACGAGACATCTCCACACGTAAACTAAGCGCGATTCTGCTCAATAATCGCTCATAAACGTAAATAGTAACACTATTCGTAAAGATGACTGCTAGCAGAAGAGTAGAAAATAATACGAGGAGATATTTCAGTACATGCTGATTACCATCAGGCATCATTTGATCAATTATTTGATCAATGGTCAGTGGCATTAATGTCATCGAAAGAGCAAACAAAAAACCAGCAATCAATGCTGGCACAAGTGCGCTCCAATGAAATTTACCTACTGACAAGAAAAGAATTAACTTCTCTAAGCCATCAGCCGGTTGTTTAACTGGCATTGAAAAATGAGAAAAACTAGGAAATCAACGCAACAAAAGTCACGATATTAAGGCAGATAAAAAAAAGCTGAAGTATATTTTTATTTTAAATAAATAGAAGTTGTTTATAAAAAAATTAAAACTACGCCAAAGTAAATAATATACTTAAAAAATTGGGCGCTTGGCGGTGTCCTACTTTCACATGTGAAAACACACTATCATCGGCGCTGCTTCGTTTCACTTCTCTGTTCGGGATGGGAAAAGGTGGGTCCAAAGCGCTATGGCCGCCAAGCAAAAACTGTAATATCAGGCAATCCTGCGGCAAAAAAAACGCCACAATTAAAGGTTAATTTTCAAGATTATAGGATCAAGCCTCACGGTCAATTAGTATCGATTAGCTTAACACATTACTATGCTTACACACTCGACCTATCAACGTTGTAGTCTTCAACGAACCTTTAGGGGAATTTAATTCCCGGGAAATCTAATCTTATGGCAAGTTTCCCGCTTAGATGCTTTCAGCGGTTATCTCTTCCGCACTTAGCTACCCGGCGATACGACTGGCGTCATAACCGGTACACCAGAGGTGCGTCCACTCCGGTCCTCTCGTACTAGGAGCAGCCCCACTCAAATTTCCAACGCCCACGGCAGATAGGGACCAAACTGTCTCACGACGTTTTAAACCCAG
>CAZYWE010000019.1:0-1749 GCA_964651625.1 uncultured Nitrosomonas sp.
AAAACCATGCCTTCATCTTCTTTCCGCAAACACCCGAAGGTGTTATTTGTCACTTCCGAAGTATTCCCGCTTTGCAAAACCGGCGGACTGGGAGATGTCAGTGCAGCCCTGCCCGCTGCGCTGCGCGAACTGAAGGCGGATGTCCGTTTGCTCCTGCCCGGCTATCCGGCAGTACTGGCCGGGCTAAAGTCCAAACGTACCGTCGCCAGACTCGATCTCCTGCCTTGCTTTCCTCCGGCTACACTGTTGTCTTCCCGGTTACAGGTGAATGAATCCGTGAGTGTGCCTCTGTATGTCATTCATTGTCCGGAACTTTACCAGCGGGAAGGCGGCATTTATCTGGATGATAGCGGGCAGGACTGGCCGGATAACGCGCAGCGCTTCGGCCTGCTGTCAAAAGCAGGTGCACTTCTCGCCAGTGATGCCAGCCCGCTTGCCTGGAAACCGGACATCGTCCATTGCAATGACTGGCAGAGCGGACTCACGCCAGCTTACCTCCACTACCAGCCGGGGAAGAAAGCCACCAGCCTGATGGCGCTGCATAACCTGGCTTTCCAGGGCAACTTTCCACCTGATGAAGTGGCAAAACTGGGATTGCCGCCCGAGAGCTTCAGCATGCACGGCGTTGAATACTACGGCAAGCTGTCATTCCTCAAAGCGGGAATCTATTATGCAGACCAAATTACCACGGTCAGCCCCACTTACGCCCGGGAAATCCAGAGTGAACCACTGGGATTCGGTTTACAGGGATTGCTGGCTGAACGCAGCAATCATGTCAGCGGAATCGTCAATGGTATTGATACTGCCGTCTGGAATCCGGCAACCGATCCATACATTGCCAGGCGGTATTCAAGCCGCAACCTGACAGCAAAAAAGATTAACAAGCTCGCTTTACAGCGGGAAATGGGGCTGGAAGAAAATGCGGCCATCCCATTATTTGCCGGGATCAGCCGTTTGAGCTACCAGAAAGGTTACGACCTTCTACTGGAAATCGCACCCATGCTGGCAGCACTCCCTGCCCAGCTGGTACTGCTGGGAAGTGGCGATAAAGCACTGGAGAAACAGCTTGCTGCACTTGCCCAAACCCACCCTGCCAGAATTGCTGTCCATATCGGCTACGATGAGGCGCTTTCGCACCGGATCAATGCCGGTGCAGACTGTTTTCTGATGCCTTCCCGTTTTGAGCCCTGTGGCCTGAACCAGATGTACAGCCAGTACTACGGCACCCCGCCCATCGTCCATGCAACTGGCGGGCTGATTGATACCGTAGTCGATCTAAACGACGAAACCCTGGCCGATAAATCTGCAAGCGGATTTCATTTTCATGAAATGACTCCCGAATCACTCATGAATGCAGTCAGGCGGACTGTTGGCGCCTATTATGACACCAGATTATGGAAAACCCTCCAGCGCAACGGAATGAACAGGAATTTCAGCTGGCAGGCAAGCGCTATGGATTACCTCTCCATTTATTCACTGCTGATGCGGCAATAACCGCCTCCCGGATAGCTGAAATCCCGCAGAAAGCCCGAAATACACTCGCTCTCTCCACCAGATGCATGGTAAACCCCACAGCGCACCACATCTTCCCACAATCCGCAGAGTATTAACCTGATCCACTCCATGGTATAACGTGCCAGCCAGCTTTCAGATAAATATTCCGTCATATTCTGATGCTATTCTCATATTTCATGAGAAGAAAGTTAATGGCATTTTTATTTTACAAACAATCATATACACCAAGGAAAC
>CAZYWE010000019.1:1849-40454 GCA_964651625.1 uncultured Nitrosomonas sp.
TCATCAAATTCCCGCACCACCTTTTCCCTGCCGCGCAATCCCATGATTGTGCGTTCTGTGTGTGACAATGCCGCCATTTTTGAGATTTTGTCGGCAAGATCAGCCGCATCTTGCGGCTTGCACAGATAGCCGTTGACACCTTCATCGACAACATCACGACAACCTACTGAATCCGTTGTTACAATCGGACGTGCCATTGCTGCAGCTTCCAGCAAAGTACGCGAAATACCTTCCCGGTAGGAAGGCAGGACAACGCAGTCAGCCAGTGCAATTTCCTCTGCTACATTATCACTCACCCCCAGATAGCGGATGGCACCTTCCTCAACCCATTCATCCATCTGCTGGCGGGAAATGGCAACCGGATTCTGCACATCCAGAAAGCCCAGCAGACAGAAATCCACATTCACTCCCTGTTTTTTCAGAATGCGTGCCGCCTCGACAAATTCACCCACCCCCTTATCCCACAGCATGCGTGCAATCAGCAGAAAACGTAAAGATTCTCTACCGGGCAAAGGAACGGATATAAAACGGTTGAGATCGATACCCGAGCCAGGCAGACGATCAGTGACCGCACCGGGTATCAGTTTCCCTGAAACAAACAGTGCTCTGTCTTCATCATTCTGGAAAAATACCTTTACCGAGCGTGACAAGGCCAGTCGATACAATCTCCGCACCAGCCGGGTCAGCCAGCTTTCCCGGATAAATACTGTCCCCAGGCCGGCAATATTGTTAATCACCGGAATCCTTAACAGATGTGCGGCCAAAGAACCATAAATATTCGGTTTGACCGTATAACCCAGATATACAGCTGGCCTTTCCTTACGCATCAGTTGCATAAAACGCCAGAAAAGCAGGAAATCCCGCCCCGGATGGGTTCCTTTGTTATCCATCGGCAGCGGCACGTAACGACAACCTAATTCTGCCAGCCGCGGCGCATAATGATCCGGTGGTGCAACTGCTACCACCTCATAGCCCGCAGCAACCATGGCACGAATCAGGCCCGCACGGAAATTCACCAGATTCCATGCGGTATTAAGTGTGATGATGATTTTCCTGTTCAATACAATTGCCTCTCTTACGGTATGCCCGACATCGGTAAAATTTTATTTTTACTCTATGGCTGAATTTTTCCACGCAAGATGGTAGCTCTCGACCATACGCTCCAGACTAAAACAATCTGCCACTCGCTGCCGAGCCGCAGCACAGCGCACCCGCCAGGCGGCCTCATCCTGCATGGCCGCATGCGCCTGCAGCAAGGCATCGGCCAGTGCCCCCGGATCTTTAGGCGGTACGACCCAGCCGGTTTCGCCAACAATTACAGCAGCGTCCCCCACATCCGTCACCACTGCCGGCGTGCCGCAGGCCATAGCTTCTGCCACCACGTTGGGAAACGCTTCACTGGAGCTGGATAGCACATGCACATCCAGCGCGTTCATCACATCAGGTATGTCCGTGCGCTGCCCCAGCAATCTCACCTCACTGGCCAGATTGCGTTCCGCCAGCCAGGCCATTAACTGCGCATTGTTTCGATCGAGATCACGGCCTGCCAGCACACAGCAGAAATCCACACCATGGTTTTTAATAACTACCAATGCATTCAGCAGATTCACGTGATCCTTGGGTGGATCAAACCGCCCTACCATACCAATCAGCCAGCGATTACCCATGCCCCACTCCGCACGCAACTGTGCACACGCATCTTCATCGGCACGAAAACGCACCAGATCATAACCATTGGGAATTACTCGCAACCTGTCTGCTGCATAACCCAGATCACGATGCACTTCCAGCGCCTTCTGTGCACAACAAATGATCGTTGAGGGTATCCGAGAACTGACATAGGCACACAATCTGGCCACCCAGATAGTAGAGCGTCTGGATTGCTTCTTATTCATTACAGAGTGATGTATACCCCATGACACCCGTTTGATACCGGATAAACGGGCAATCGCCCCACCAACCAGATCGGCGTGATACATCCAAGTCTGCACTGCTTGCGGGCGAATCTGGCGCAGCAATCGCCACAGTCGCCACAACCCGCCAGCCGTAACCCGGCCCCGCGGCATATTCAGGCAAGACACCTCTACTCCGGCCGCACACAACAAAGGGCCGTACTTACCTTCACCCATCAATGAAATGACGTGGTGTTTTACTGCCTGATCGCTGCTGCACAAACGGTATAAAACAGCTTCGGCACCACCATCGTTGAGGCCGGAAATAATATGAACAGTTTTCATTAACCACCCAATATACGAAGCCAGTACAACCACTGAAACATGACATAAGCAATAAACAGTACTGTAATCATTGTTTTCATTACACCACGCAGGCTCAAAACTGCAGAAATAAGGCATGGAAATGTGGCAGCCAGAAACCTTGTTGAATATCCACCGTGAAATATATTCACGAAAACAATAGAAACGATCACTAATGCGTAACGTGCATAATCCAACGTCACCAAATGCCGCCGGCTTAAATAAAAAGGGATCAGCAAAGCTATCCAGAACAATGAGTACAGCAGAGAGCTGGACATATCGTGGTATTCAGCACGGCGATCCCCTATTGCTGACAGAATGATCCCTCGTAACGGACCAATCAAAAGCGAGATAAACCCCCCTGTAGCAAAAAGTATGACGAATACTGCCGAACGGCCGATCCGGAAACGCACAGAAAGCCATTGAACCAGCCAGACCGCTGCATAGATCAGAATAAACAGCGTTGTTCCTGAATGGATAAATAAAGAGGTCAGCACCAGGGCAACAGAAATTGCTCTGTATCGGCCATGCAACAGATAGGCCACACCCAAAATTGAGATCGCCAGCGCAAGCCGGTACTGTGAAAAGGCAAAATCAATGATCAGTGGGTTTACAAGCAAGGGAAGTGCATAAACACCCTGCCATTTTGTCAATAACAGCCCGAAAATCAGCAGCGCGCTAAAAGAGATTGCCAGAAACACATGATCGATCAGGACGCCGGTATTACTGACCAGCCAGCCGATTGCGTAATGCCACAAAAATTCATTCGAAACATAACTCAAGACACCGTTAAACTCTTTGTAATCAAGGACACTAGTCTGATTGAGAAAATAGTCCGCATAAACCTCTTTATCCATAAACCCGTGGCCATTTATTGCCCGGAAAATCTCTTCCCATGGTACTGCGACAACCAGCGTGGTAAATCCGAAGACTGCAATCGTATTGAAGAATGTTCTGCCAATAGCAATTTTCACTTTGCCAACCCGCTCAATATCCCTGGAAAATCATCCGCAGCACTCCGGCAACCGGGCATCAGCCCGGCGGCAGCAATCCCAACACTTGCAGATAACCATCCACAGCCAGTCCCTGTGCGAAATCCCCTGCACGCCGGCGTACATCCGGTAACTGTTCACGCGGGGTATCCAGCGTAGTGGCTATTGCCCCCGCCAATGCCCCCACATCTCCCACCGGTACCAGCGCCCCCCATTTGCCTTCTTCCAGAATTTCATCCGGGCCACTGCGGCAATCCGTGCTCACCACGGCAGTACCACAGGCCATCGCCTGGATTAGCACATTTGGCAACCCTTCCCATCTCGAAGACAACACAACCAGCCTCACACGGCTCATCCATGCGAAAGGATTTCCGGAAAAACCCGGCAGTTGCACGCTGTCCACTATCCCCAAGGACGCTACCAGCCGCTCCAACTCTCCACGTAGTTCGCCTTCCCCCAAGATCACAAGGCGGCAGTCACGTTTGGCATGCACACGAGCAAAGGCACGGATCAAGGTGGCAAAATCTTTTGCCTGAGTGAGTCTGCCCACCCCCAGGATTACTGGTGGTTTACCCTCCCCCAGCCATGGGTGTAGCAACGGCTCTCTGGATTTTTCAAGCAGCTCTGGTGTCACCACCGGGTTATAAATAACGGATATCCGGTCACGTGACAGATCAATGGTTCTGGCCAGGTCATCCGCCACCCCTCCCGATACTGCTACTACCCCGTCCGTTTTGGGATAACCCATACGCATCAAAGGCAGCATGATCCGGGCGCGCCAGTTTTGCGGTTTACTGCTGGACATCGATAAGTTACTACGCTCACTGACCACCAGACGAACAGCGACTCTGGACAACATACAGGCCATTATGGCGATCACATTGGCGTGACTGAGTGCAGACAGCATGGCTTGGGGGCGCCTCTGGCGCAAATAACGCACCAGAGCAGGCAGACTGGCTAACACACGGGGAGATTGCAGATCCACGACATTCACTCCTGGCGAAACTTCAGAAAGATACACTCCCTCTGCGCGAGCCAGCACCAGATCCACCCTCAAACCCCGGTCAGCAAAGCCATTGGCCAGTGTGACCATGGCCCGTTCGGCCCCTCCGCCACGCAGGGAAGGAACAAACAATGCCACATCAACCATATTTGTCACCTTTTAAAAATATTTTCAAACAAACGATAGCCATGCCGGCCTGCAAGCTGGCGCACCCCGGCAATATCCAGTATCAGAAAAATAACTGCAGCCACTGCTCCGGCAACTGTTATGGACAGCATCATTTTGAATACCGGGGAAATATCTGCCTGCATACATAGCCATGCCGACCCGTACACACCTGCGGCGGGCAAAAACCCGCAGCCCAGTAACGGTAGTACCGTGGGCATGGGAAACACTTTAAATCCGATGACTGCGCTGCTGACTGCGGCTATTGAATAGGCCAGCAATGCGGACCAGGCAGCACCAGCAATACCAAAATGCGGCACAAACACCAGATTCAGCCCCAGATTTGCGGCAGCAGCCAAGCCACTGGTGATCAGCAGCCATTTGGATTTCCTAGTCAAATGGAAGGCAATGTCAAAATGAAATGATTTGATACCGATGACGGCTGCAGTCAGCGCAATCCACCAAAAAATCGAGGATGCACCTTCTCTGAATTCCTCCCCAACAAACAAACCAATCATCGCCGGTTCAATTGCTATCAACCCGGCCGCACCGGAAAATGCCAGCGCAAACATCAGCTCGCCATTCTGGCGCATTTGCCGGCCGGCAGCTTCAACCCCATCTTTTTCCAGTGTTTTGATAGCCAAAGGTGTGGCTGCCGTGTTGACTATGGTCAACAGCAAACCAAGGCTTTGCTGCGCCATGTCATAGCCCACAGCATAAATACCGGTTTGAGCCTCACCCAGAAACCAAGCAATCATCAGGCGATCGGAGCTGGAGGTTATCCAGACCAGCGAAAAAGTAATCGCCAGGGGGAATCCATAACTTCCAAATTCCCTAAGTTGTTCACTGGCGGGTAATTGCGGACGTATACCTGTCCAGGCATTGCGTCCCGAAAACAGCCAGGCCACGACAGCACCGAAAATCAATCCAATGAGGGGCGCATTTGCACTCTGATATACCCACGCCAGCACAGCCCCCAGCAACAAAGCCAGCACGGCCTTTATGGCGCTCAGCACACCATAGCGCGCGGGATCAAGCCGGGCGGTAGCCAGTCGCAAATTGAGTTCGTGCCATGCCTGGGTAATTGCCAGGACAATGGCGACAGGGATAATAGAGCGCCACTCCGGTGCAGCCCAAACAGATGCGGCTGCATAAGCTGCAAGTGCAAAAATAGCGGACAAAAACAGAAAGACAGCCAGAACAGGGCGTAACACAACCTGTGGCTGATCGATGTGCGCGGGTAAAAAACGGCCACACACCAGTAACAGCCACTGAAAAACCACGACATGCACCAGTCCGACTCCTGCAATTACCAGGGAGTAGCGCCCAAATTCTTCATGTGTAAGCAGACGGGTATAAACAGCCAGCGCCAGAAAATTGACAACACCGGGCAACCCGCGTGCAAACAGATAGACAGCAACATGCCTGATTAACATGAGCCAATGACGGTATCACTACGTTCAGGTAACCGCATGAGTAGCGTGAATCGAATAAAACCGGCTGTATCGGCGATCAGCGCTTTCAATCAGTCACTCCCAGACAGATCGCGTGGATAAATTTTTACAGGCATATAAACCCGGGTTCTCCATCAGAAACAGTGGCAGTAAAAAGTGGCAGCATCCCATCATCGCCGGTTTTAAAAATAGATCAGAGCAAGCCGGGCCATCTCACCAGGCACTTGCTCTACCCAGTGTCTCTCAGTCCAAAATCCAGGACAAAACCAAGACTACTATCAGATCCGTCCGGTTAAGCCGGAAGTCAAAGCAGTAAATCCGGTTTTTTTCAGGCTTATGAATACCCGGCGGGCAGTGGTAAAACATGGCATTACGTTTTTGTACTGGCGCAGTGAAAATAAAGATCTGGCAAGAATTGATAACCCCGATTTAACACAGGAAAACAGGATTGTTCAGCAATATATTAATTGTTTGTGTAGGCAATATATGCAGGAGTCCCATGGCGGAAGGAATCCTGCAGGATGCACTGATCAAAGCAGGAAAGATGGGACATTCTGTCAGCTCTGCCGGTCTGGGTGCGCTAGCAGGCCATGCAGCTGATCCTGCAGCCCGTCAGTTGATGGCGGACAAGGGGCTGGATATTTCCGGCCATCGGGCGCGGCAACTGACAGACGACATGATTCACAAAGCAGATCTCATACTGGTAATGGAAACATGGCAGAAGGCTGCAATTGAAACACGCACACCCAGCGCGAAAGGGAAAGTATTTCGCTTTGGAGAATGGGAGGGGGTTGATATCAGCGACCCCTACCAGAAAGACATAGCTGAATTCATTCGATCGATGGCACTGATCGAACAGGGCGCAACCAGATGGGTAACAAAGCTGTGAGATCTGCCCGAGCCCTGAATCCAGCACATGATCTCTGGGCCCGGACAAATCCTATCAAAGCTCAACAGGCTCATTCAAGCATGAACAGACAGTTTGCAAAATTATGCCTTGGTCTTCTGACACTGGGTCAGCTCTCAGCCTGCTCGATTATTCCAGGCCAGCACATGAGCCCGTTTTCCCGGCAATCCAGTGTGGAAATGCCCTCACGGGAAAATGAGGAAGCCGCCTTGAAGAAGCTCAATATCCAGACGATCAATGCCGAGCTGATCATTGCGCTTGAGAAAAATTACAAAAATTTCAGCCTTTCTCCCGATAACGTCGCCAACCATTATTTTGACTATCGTATTGGCGCCAGCACCATCAAAGGTGTTCCCATGAAAAACGAGCCTTACACCCAGTACCGGGTAGGGCCACGAGATGTTCTCAATATCACTGTCTGGGATCATCCTGAGCTGACTATCCCTGCTGGTGAATTCCGCTCTGCCGAAGCGGCAGGAAATGTCGTTGGTGAAGATGGCACATTTTTCTATCCTTATGTAGGCACCATGCAGGCTGCCGGACGGACTGTCGAGGAAATTCGTGAAGAACTGACCAGAAAGCTTTCAAAATACATTGAATTTGTACAGCTCGATGTACGTGTGGCAGCCTACCGCAGCCAGCGGGTTTATGTAGTAGGCGAAGTGGCCACCCCCGGGGTCCAGCTGGTAAAAGACATACCGCTGACGGTACTGGAAGCGATCAACAATGCCGGAGGGGTAAATCAGGAGGCAGATTTGCGCAACATCATCCTGACACGGGATAACAAAACTTACAGCATCAATCTGCTCAATCTCTACGAAGGTGGTGATGTCACGCAGAACGTGCTGCTCCGGCACGGTGATGTGCTGAATGTGCCGGACAGCTTGCTGAACAAGGTTTTCGTGCTGGGGGAGACCAATCATTTCGTTGCGGGTGGTGCAACCGGCCGATCACGCAGTCTAGTGATGAACAAAGCGCGTATGACATTGACCGAAGCATTGAGCGAAGCAGGCGGATTCAACCAGGAAACTTCCGACCCGGCCAGGATCTTTGTATTTCGTGGCGGACTGGGCAAACCGGAGATCTACCATCTGGATGCAAAATCACCTGATGCCCTGCTTCTGGCCGATCGTTTCCCGCTGCAGCCGCGTGATGTCATTTATGTTGACCGGGCTGAAGGAATACGCTGGAACCAGATCATCGGACAAATTCAGCCGACAATCAATCTGTTGAATTCATTAGATGGCGCACTGGCTGTTCAGCCATTTCTGAAACATTAACCCCTGCTATTCCGGGCATCACAGCACTGTTTTGCCCGCCAGATGAAACAGCAATATGTAAAGCACGGGATGGTCGCAATCCTGCCACCACCTTAACGGGAAACCAGTTTTCCGGATTCTATAACCTGTTCATTACCTGATATGCCATCTGACTTATCGAAAAACTGTATGGATAACCTGTCTGACCAGGCCAGCGAAGAAATTGATCTGGGTGAGCTGCTGGATGTCCTCATCGACAACAGAAAACTGATTATTGCCATCACATTTATCATTTGTACCATTGGTGCCGCCATATCGTTCCTGAGCCGGCCAATCTACAGGGCGGACAGCCTGTTACAGATTAAAGAAAGCACTCAGTCCATGGCAAACCAGCTGGATTCACTGACGAATTTCTTTGAAACCAAAACGCCGGTTCAGGCTGAAATCGAGCTGATCAAATCCAGAATGATCCTGGGAAAAACGATCAGGAATCTTCATCTCGATATCATTGCCGCCCCAAAATTCTTCCCTCTTATCGGTAGGGCCGCAGCCAGATGGCTTCAACGGATTAACGGAAATGGCACACTATCCAGTCCACCACCCGGGTTTTCACATTACGCCTGGGGAGGTGAGGCTATTCAGGTAGATACGCTTGAAGTGCCTGACAGCTGGAAAAATGAAGAAATCATTTTGCAGGCAACAGATGAGAACCGGTTCAGGCTCATCTACCAGGATGAAGTCTTTCTTGAAGGGGAAGTCGGCAAACTGGCTGTCAAGCAACCGGAAGGCTATCAGCAGCCTGTCAGAATTTTTGTCACCTATCTGCGATCACGCCCGGATACTTTCTTTAGCCTGGTTCGCCGCTCCAGGGGTGAGGCGCTCCGGCTGTTAAAGGAATCTCTTTCCATTTCAGAAATTGGCAAAGGCACCGGCATTCTTGAACTGACGGTCGAATCGGATGACCGGAAACAGGCCGTCCGGATCGTCAATGAAATTGCCAATATCTATCTTCAGCAGAATGTTGAGCAAAAATCAGCAGAATCCCAGAAAACACTTGAATTCCTTGAGAAACAGCTGCCAGCCCTTAAGGAACAGCTGGAAGTTGCCACCAGTGCCTTGAACGATTACAGAATCCGCAAGGGATCAATCAATCTTGATCTCGAAACCCAGAATATCCTGACGGGCACGGTTGAGCTGAATACCCAGATTACGCTCCTACAGCAAAAACGGGATGAATTACGGCAGAAATTCACGGAATCTCACCCCAATGTTATTGCAATCGACAAACAGATCAGCCGATTGCAGGCACAGATCAATGCATTCGACAGAAAGATCGGAGGATTACCTGAAACCCAGCAGATCATTCTGCGCTTGTCCAGGGATGTCGACGTCAATGCCGAGCTTTATACCACGCTGCTGAACCACGCCCAGACTATCCGGGTGGCAAAAGCCGGGGCAGTCGGTAACGTAAGAATCATCGATTACGCGATCTCCCCTGATCTGCCGGTCAAACCCAAAAAAATCCTGATTATGGGCATTGCGCTGATAGCAGGGCTGATGCTGGGAACCGTAACGGCCTTTGCCCGCAGATCACTCAATCGTGGCATAAAAGATCCGAACATAATCGAGAAATTGCTGAATGTGCCGGTTTACGCAACGGTCCAGCACAGCAGGCACCAGAAGCTGATCGAGAAAAAACTGAGAAGTGAATCTGCACCAAAATCTCGCCTTCCATTCCTTTTGGCACTGGAAAACAGGGAAGATCTCGCAATAGAAAGTCTGCGCAGTTTGCGTACCACGTTGCACTTCGCATTTCTGGAGGCGCGCAACAATATCATCATGATCACCGGCCCAAGCCCTGGAGTCGGAAAAACGTTCATTTCAACGAATCTTGCCGTCGTAATGGCAGACGCCGGCAAGAAAATCCTGCTGATCGACGGGGATCTGCGCAGAGGTGCAATCAACAAATCATTGCGGCTGGATAGAAAAAACGGCCTCTCTGAGCTGATTAGCCGGTCAGTTGATCTTAACGATGCAATCAAACCGATTCCACAAGCAAATATCGATTTTATTCCAACGGGTGAGATTCCACCCAACCCATCCGAATTGCTGCTGCATGAACGATTCGGGCAATTCCTGGAAACTGTCGGCAAACAATACGATTTGGTCATCATCGATTCACCGCCGATTCTGGCCGCCACTGATGCTGCCATCATTGGCCGTCTGGCAGGCGCAACCCTGATGGTCACCAAAGCCGGCGCCCATCCGGTACGGGAGCTCGAACAGAGTGTGAAAAAACTCGTACAGGCAGGCGTGAATCTGAAAGGCGTGATATTCAATGGTATTCCTGAGAATTCGTCACGTCACGGTTATGGCCAATACGTATATCAATACGACTACCGAAAGAAAAAGTGATGAATAAAACCCTCTGTATCTTCCGTAAATTCCTGCAACCGTGAGGCAAACCAGTGCAACCTGATCTTCCGGAACAACTCATTCTATTTGCTACCAGTACAGTACTGGCCGGGCTTACCATCCGGCTGGCAATTTTCCTGGCATACGCCTACGGTATCCTTGATCGTCCCGGGCAACACAAACAGCACAGGCATCTCACCCCATTCGTTGGAGGAGCTGGTATCTTCGCTGCATTGCTTGTCGCCCTCTGCTTTCTGGCCAGCCATTACCCGGAACAATCCGTGAAATGGCTCGGGTTGGGGATCAGCTCGATTATCATTTTTGTCATGGGCTTTGCTGATGACATCCTTCAGCTTCATTACAGGATACGACTGATCGTACAAACCATAGTCGTCCTGATCATGGCTCTGGTAAGCGGAGTTGTTTTAACTGACCTCGGCAGTATTTTGCCAGGCGAGGTACTGGTACTGGGGTTTTTTGCCATCCCTTTCACACTCTTTGCCACTATCGGAGGCATCAATGCGCTCAACATGATAGATGGAATCGACGGATTGTCCGGCTCCATATCACTAACGAGCCTGGTATTACTGGGCGCGGTAGCACTGGTTGCCGGCAACCGGCCCGACTACATTATCATCATCGCACTTGCCGGTGGTACCGTTGGATTTCTGTTCTTCAATCTCCGCCGCAAGCTGCAACCCCGGGCCAGAGTATTTCTCGGGGATAACGGCAGTATGCTGCTGGGGTTCCTGATTGCGTGGCTTCTGATAGATCTTTCTCAAGGCAGCAATCGTGCCATGGCACCGGTTACTGCCCTCTGGCTGTTTTCCATCCCCCTGATGGACACCATCAGCATTATGTTGCGCCGGGTCTGGCAGCACAAATCACCATTTGAGCCAGATCATAACCATTTGCACCACATCCTGCTCGATGCCGGTTACCGTGTTGGTGATGTGATATTTACGGTTATTTCCATACACTTACTGTTTGGCATGACAGGACTCGCCGGCCTGTATCTGGGAGCACATGAGCTTGTGATGCTCGCGGGATTTTTGCTGCTCTTTTCCGGATATTTTTACCTGTCTCTCCATCCCTGGCATCTGATTACGGCACTACGTCATCTGCATACACTCTGGGGACTTGTCCCGACGCAGAGTCACGGCTTTTTTCTGGGCAGCCATACCCCGGAAGAAGCGGAAAATCTGGTTCGCATGCTTTCAAAAGAGTTAAGGCCGAGCCTGGATTCACTGATACATGTGGTCAAAAACAGGGCACCTGCTGGCGATGAAGAGAACCAGTATGCCGTGGTTGTGAATATACGGCTGCTGGATGCGGAAATCGGCACAATGAAAAATGAAATCGACAACTTCGTGGCTTCAGCCCAGAAACATATAATTGAACACTGCGGTGTTCAGCTGCGCCCTTTCGTGGAACGTAATCCGCGAAATGACAGAAGGGTGCAAAATCAGGGTAATTCTTCAGGAAACCGGCGCATGGAAGATCGGCGCAGACCCAACCAGAAACTGCTGGTATTCGAGGCAATGTTTGATCGCGCCTCAATGTCAAAACAGGATTACCACCAGAAAGAGCAGATCAAACCACCCGCTGATCATGACAATTCGTGAAAATTCACTCCTTCCGGTTCAGACAGCATGGGAACCATCACAAAAAGGAGGGTGGTCTGTTTTTTTGCAGATACAGAGTAAAACCGGACCCGTTTCTTCAGCAACAAATGTCAGCGGATTCAGGCCGGTCCCACGGTGAGCGCCATCACAAAATGGCTGTGACCGGCTGAGGCCACAACGACACCAGTAGTACCGTTTGCCCGCCTCCAGTCGGACTAGCAGCGGAAGGCTGGCAGATGCCCCCGGCTCATCATCGCCCATCCGGGAGCAATAAAAACACTGTCAATCAAACAGGCTCAATGCCGCCCCACTACCTGCTACGATATTGTGTGCCACCATCGTAGCCTGGATGTCAGCCAAACGCTGCCGGGTTCTTTTTACACCACTCTCGCTCAACGGCACTCTGTTGTCATCAACCAGAATACCGTTCAGTGTCGATGAGAAAAGCCGGGCGATGTGTGCCATCTGATCAAACACCTTTTCGCCATTTGCCACTCTGGGGACATCCAGCAGAAAAGTGATACCACGGGTGGTCAGTGTTCGCATGTTGGCAGGCAGAAACGGGGCAGATTCAAAATTACCCAGTGAAAACAGTACCTCACCGGTTTCATTATCACGATATTTGAATACCCCCTCGGATTCCAGCCGGAAGCCGGAAGCCTCTGCCAGTGCACGGATCTTGGTTCCGACAAAGGCGCCTCCATCCTTGCTGATGATATTGATGCCCATGATTACATCGACATCCGCACAGAATTTATCCAGATCTGTAGCTTTGGTATGGGCTTCGGAAATATCGGGACAATCGGCCTCCGCCAGGATTTGTGCGGCAAAGTCTTCTGCCATATCGCGGAATCTTGACAGGTTGATTTCAGTCACCGGCCCGGAACGGTCCGCAAGCTGCAAGCACCCTTTCAGTTCAATATAAGTATTCCTGGGGCTAAGCGTATCAAGCGTAATTTCTTCCCACGGCTGACCTTCCGGCTGCAATCCAAACCAGCGCACCGGTTTGCCGTAATCAAATTTCTGCTGCAGCAGATCAATCAGCTTTTCATGCGGCATAGGTGAATTTGCGCGAATATCTGCAATGTAACTGATCGTGCTGTCAATGTTGGCAGCTTTCCTGTGTATGCCGGATTCTTTTGGTACCGGCTGGTCATTCACGATTGGCCGATCGACCGGAATATCAGCAGAATCCGCCACAATATCCGGCACTGACTGTGTTTCATCTCCAAACTGCGGTTCGATCCGCCGGGTATCTGGCACGGATAGGTGATCATCATTCAGCAGTACATCATCATGCTCATACCTGAAGCCGTCATGAACCTTGCGATGGTAGCGCGACAGCTGAATTCTGTTGAACACAACCACGCCCACAATGATTACGATACCGATAATAACCAGACTGATCTGCAAGTCACTCATAAACTGTTACCCCCTTTGGCGCGATTATAATCGTTCTGAATGCACTGGGTAATCCATCAGTAAACATCAGATGCTGCCGGACAAGTCACTGGCAGCCATCACTTTACCAATATCCACTGTCACCACCCGGGAAACGCCCTGTTCGCGCATGGTTACCCCAATCAGCTGCTGTGCCATCTGCATGGCGATTTTGTTGTGGCTGATAAAAAGAAACTGGGTCTCTTCAGACATGCGTTTAACCAGCTCGCAAAAACGTGCTGCGTTACTGTCATCCAGCGGCGCATCAACTTCATCCAGCAAACAGAATGGCGCAGGATTCAGCCGGAACAGGGAAAATACCAGTGCCAGCGCCGTCAGTGCTTTTTCCCCACCGGAAAGCAGATGGATAGAGCTGTTCCGTTTACCTGGCGGATGGGCATTCAACTGTACACCCGCATCCAGAATATCCTCACCACTCAACACCAGTTCGGCAAACCCTCCCCCAAAAATGGAAGCAAACAACTCTGACAGGTTCTGATTGACCTGACTGAATGTTTCCTGCAAGCGCTCCCGGGTTTCGCGGTCGATCTGATGAATGGCCCGTTCCAGCGTGGCAATGGCTTCGCGCAAATCATGGGACTGTTCATCAAGATGAATACGACGTGATTTCAATTCCTCCAGCTCCTGCAATGCTGCCAGGTTAACCGCACCGAGAGCGGCAATCTCCCCGGTTAACCGGTTGATGCGTGTTTGCAGTTTTGCTGATGATTCATTCACAGATTGCTGCATTATTTCAGATGAGACTTCACCCAGTTCCGCCAGCTTGTCTGCAAACTGGGCTTCAGTCATCCCCGCTTCCTGTTCACGCAGCCGCGCCTGGCCAACCATTTCACTCAATTCACGCAACCGCTGCTCTGCCAGCATCCGGGCCTGTTCCGTTTCGCGCAAAGTGTCGCTGATATTTTCCAGTTCGTGCCGGGTTGCCATTAACACCTGTTCATGCTGATTGCGCTGAACTTGCCAGTGTTCTGCCTCTGCTGTCAGTGACGATTCATCCAGATTGGCGCGGGTATCCCGCAATTTCTGGATACTTTCATCCAGAACCACTCTGTTCCGGGTGATCATCCCGATACGCTGCTCACAATCTGCGATCCTGCTCTGGCAGTTCTGCTCACTGAAAGCCGCTTCACGCAATTTATCCGACAAACGCTGCACCAGCGCATACTGTGCCGCCAATACCTGTCCGGATGACTGGCTGACGGATTGTGCCTGATTTACCTGCACTTCCAGTTCCACCCTTTCTGCTTCACAGGCAGCCAGCTCTGTTTCAGTCTGGTATTTTTGTGAAAGTTCTTCCTCAATCTGCACTGCCAGGTCAGCCAGTCCGGTTTCAAACCGGGCCTGCTGCTGTGCCACGCGCTCGATTTGCTGTGTCAGTTGCACAACCTGTATCTGCCGATCATGCTGCTGCGTCCTGACTTCTTCAATCTCGCGCCTAATTTGCACAATTTCAGCTGCAATATGCTGATAACACTGCTCTGCTTCGACCAGGGTCTGCTGCCGGGATACAATTGACTGTTCGGTCTGCCCGCATTCCTCCCTGATCTGCGCGATCTCGCGCTGGCGCTGCAGAATGCCATGCACTGCAGAATCAGGCGCAAAGTAGCTTACGCCACAGCTGGTTACGCCATGCCCTTCTGCTGTTACCAGCATCTCACCGGGAACGAGCTGTGGCCGTTCAGTCAGTGCCAGTTCCAGACTGTCCGCGATAAATACACCATGCAGCCAGTTTTCCAGCACACCCTGTACGGCCGGGTTTTGACAATCCAGTAATGTATTGAGTGGTTTCCATGCCCGCAGATCCGGCTTACCCCCATCATGACTGCCTGCAGGCTGATCCGCCGGCACACATTCACATACGGACCATTTTGCAGGTGGGCGCTGCCTTTCCTTGCCGTTTTCCCAGTCCAGCACCTGTTCCAGCTGATCCACAATCACTGCCTGGATACGCTCGCGCAGCACTGCCTCCAATGCGGTTTCCCAGCCCGGCTCAACTGAAATCTGCTGCCACAGCCTCGGCAGCAAATCCAACTGAAGTGCAGTCATCCATATATTCAAGTCCTGATTGTCTTCGATCTGATCCTGCAGGCGTTGCAGAACATCACACCGGGCATTGGCCTGGGCCAGATCACGCTGCAGCGACTGGACAGTTTGCTGAACAGCATCACGCTCCTGCTGTACAACATGCAGCTGCGCTTCCAGTTCGCTGAGTGAATCCCGCTTCTGTGCCAGTAACGCAGCAAACTCTGCTGATTCCTGCTGCAACCCGTCCAGTTGCACCGGATCAATTTCCGGCTGATTTGCCTGTTCTTCCAGCAGACGTTCACGGCGCACCACCAACTGCTGCAGTGTTTTTTCAGCATACGCCTGCTGATTCTGCTGCAACTTCTCGTTCTGTCTGGCCAATGCCAGCTTTTCCCGCAGCCCGGTTAACTGCCCCTGATCCGAGTGCGCAGCCAATTCCATGTGCGGCAGCTTCCCCGCTTCCAGCGCATGTTCTTCAGCACAGGAAACATGACAATCTACTGTTTGTTCCAGCTCGTTCTGCCAGGAGAGAAGATTTTCATTAACCTCGTTCAGTTGCTGCCCGTGATTTTGTAATTGCAGCGCGGCTTCAGCAATCTGGCGATCGAGCTGCTCCCTGTTTAAGCGAATATGCCGGATGCTTTGTTCGATACGGGCAATTTCTCCATCAGCAGCATACAACCCTCCCTGAATCTGATGCTGGCGATCATTCACCGTGCGATGATGCACGCGCAGTTCATCCAGCTTTTCAACTGCTGCTTGTGTACCGGATCGAATCACTTCTGTTTCCTGCGCTAAACGCTCAATTTCTGCCTGCGCTTCAAATCGTGACTGAGCAGCCTGCTGCCTGCGTAATGTCCATAGCGCGTACTGCGTTGCCGTCAGCTGCTGCTGCAGATCCTGATAGCGGGTTGCCTGCGCTGCCTGTGCTTCCAGATGCTGCTGCTGTTTCTCCAGCTCTTCGAGAATATCGTCTACGCGCTGCAGGTTGTCGCGTGCATCGGTCAGACGCAACCCGGTTTCATGGCGTTTTTCGTGATAGCGCGTAATGCCGGCTGCTTCTTCAAGGAATGTGCGCAGCTCCTGTGGCCTGGCCTCGATGATGCGGGAGATCATTCCCTGTTCAATGATGGCGTAACCACGCCCGCTGACACCCGTCCCCAGAAACATATCGGTAACATCCCGCCGGCGCACATGAATGTTATTGATGTAGTAAGACGATTCACCATCGCGCTGAATCACGCGCCTGATGGCAATTTCACTGTAGGCTTTCCACTGGCCGGCCGCCTTGCCCGCGCTGTTATCAAATATCAGCTCGACACTGGCGCGGCCGACCGGTTTACGGGTGGCCGATCCGTTGAAGATCACATCCTGCAACGATTCTCCCCGTAACGCCGAGGCACGCGATTCCCCCAGCACCCAGCGCACGGCATCAATGACATTGGATTTACCGCAGCCATTCGGTCCAACAACCCCGACCAGATTGCCTGGCACAGGCACTACCGCAGGATCGACGAATGTTTTGAAACCGGCCAGTTTGATTTCAGTCAGGCGCAATTGGAAAGGTAAAGGTTATAATTTCGGCTAAGAAATCTCTGATTAACCTCGAATCTCGTCATTGCGACTGCGAGTGCAACGTGGCAGGAAGAAATAAACTTAATCAATTAAATCAACATCTTATGGATTGACGCGTCGCTACACTTCTCGTAATGACGAAGTTGTGCAGAGGTTCCCTAAACGCGCTATTTTAACAGGCTAGCAATTGATCTGCCTGTCATACACATTGAGGAAACCATGACCACCCAACCTTCGAAGCAACTGGAAACCTTCGAAAACCCTGTACAGACACGTGACTACCGGATTCACATGGAGATACCGGAATTCACCTGCCTGTGCCCCAAAACCGGGCAACCGGATTTTGCACGACTGATACTGGATTATATTCCCGACAAAAAATGCATCGAACTCAAGAGTCTCAAGCTCTATATCTGGTCATATCGCGACCAGGGTACTTTCCATGAAGCGGTGACCAACCAGATTCTGGATGATCTGGTGGCCGCAATGAAACCCCGTTTCATCCGGCTGACTTCAAAATTCTATGTGCGCGGCGGCATCTTTACCAATGTCGTTGCAGAACACCGCAAAAAAGGCTGGCAACCTCAACTCCCGGTATTCCTGGAAGCTTTTGAGGAACAGTTCAACACACGCGGCTGATCATTGTCCCGCATAAACCCCATCAACTTTTTATGAAAAGCAGCCATGGACCAGTATCGCGAAGAACATGACGCAATGGGCACTGTACAGGTGCCCGCCAACGCCCTGTGGGGCGCCCAGACGCAACGATCACTCAGCCATTTCAAGATTTCGGGTGAACGTATGCCACAAGCACTGATCCATGCGCTGGCACTGGTCAAACGCGCCGCCGCCAGTATCAATCGTGAGCTGGGATTGCTGGATGAACATATCGCCCGGGCAATCATCACCGCTGCAGATGAAGTGCTGGCAGGGAAACATGCGGGCGAATTTCCACTGGTAGTCTGGCAAACCGGCTCCGGCACACAGACCAACATGAACATGAATGAGGTACTGGCCAACCGGGCCTCGGAAATTCTGGGCGGCACACGCGGGAAAGATCGCAAGGTTCACCCTAATGATCATGTCAACAAGGGGCAATCTTCCAATGATGTTTTTCCCACTGCCATGCATGTTGCTGCCGTAGAAGCTGTCCGCAGCCGGCTGATTCCCGCGCTGACAGCATTGCGTAACACATTGGCTTCCAGATCAGCAGAATTTTCGGGCATCGTCAAAATTGGCCGCACCCATTTGCAGGATGCCACCCCGCTGACACTGGGACAGGAGTTTTCAGGCTATGTATCGCAGATCGATCACTGCCTTGCTCACCTCGAATCGGCTCTGCCACACCTGCTTGAACTGGCGCTGGGAGGAACTGCTGTGGGTACCGGGCTCAACACCCATCCTGAGTTTGCTCAACGTGTTGCGGCTGAAATAGCACAGCTCAGCGGCTATCCTTTCGTGACGGCCCCCAATAAATTTGAAGCACTGGCCGCACATGATGCGCTGGTTCACGCGCATGGCGTACTGAAAACACTGGCGGCTGCGCTGATCAAGATTGCCAATGATATTCGCTGGCTGGCATCCGGCCCGCGTTGTGGTATCGGTGAAATTCTTATCCCGGAAAATGAACCTGGCAGCTCAATCATGCCCGGGAAGGTCAATCCCACTCAGTCAGAAGCGGTTGTCATGCTCGCCTGTCAGGTCATGGGCAATGATGTGGCAATCAATCTGGGAGGTGCCATGGGAAA
Source organism: uncultured Nitrosomonas sp. (assembly GCA_964651625.1). GTDB lineage: Bacteria > Pseudomonadota > Gammaproteobacteria > Burkholderiales > Nitrosomonadaceae > Nitrosomonas. The sequence continues at coordinate 20,734 of CAZYWE010000019.1, forward strand.
TTTTGAACTCAACGTTATGAAACCGCTGATCATCCATAATTTTCTGCAGAGCGCGCGCTTGCTTGCGGATGGCATGGAAAGCTTCAATACACATTGTGCAGCAGGCATTACCGCCAATACAGCCCGAATCAACCAGCACTTACAGGAATCGCTGATGCTGGTTACTGCGCTCAATCCTTACATCGGTTACGACAAAGCGGCAGAAATAGCCAAAAAAGCATACCACGAAGCATTAACACTGAAAGAAGCAGCAGCCAGACTGGGTTACGTTACAGCAGAACAATTCGATATGTGGGTTGATCCACAAAAAATGACTGGCCTATAAAAAGAGTCACATGAACAGCGGTGGTGTTAATGGCCCCATCCCCAGCGTATGGCTTTACAACAGGATAAGTGGTCAGTATAATCGCCGTCTTGTTTCGATCGGGGGTATAGCTCAGCTGGGAGAGCGCTTGCATGGCATGCAAGAGGTCAGCGGTTCGATCCCGCTTATCTCCACCAGCTGTTTTCCTTTCTGCAAACCTTGGTCCCCATCGTCTAGAGGCCTAGGACATCACCCTTTCACGGTGAGTACAGGGGTTCGAATCCCCTTGGGGACGCCATCACAATCGGCGTATTTGCAACATTCGTGCAACCTGCTCAGAACGGGCAGTCTGTCGCCAGGCTTTATTCCCGTTTCATTTGTTTTTGCGCCTTGATTTTCACACCTGCCGCTGGCACCTGGCACCAGCCTGATTATCCGTAAAAATGGGTTGTGACTGAACATAGCGGATGATCTGTTCAGTCAGCCGGTTATCCAGACAGTCAAACACCTGCAGATCATGCATTGACCGCAGCCAGGTCAATTGACGTTTCGCCAGTTGCCTGGTCGCAAAAACACCCGTTTCCTGCATTTTTGCAAAGCTGATTTCATTATCCAGATACATGCAAACCTGGCGGTAACCCACACACCGCATGGAAGGCATATCACTATCCACATGAAATCGCTCGCGAATCATACGCACTTCATCAACCAGGCCTGCCTCCAGCATGGTGGCAAACCGCTGACTGATGCGATCATGCAGAGCTGCACGTTCACTCGGTACCAAAGCAATATTGAAAATCCGGAAGGGAAAATCTGCGCTCTGCTGCTGCACCAGTATTTCCGACATCGGCTTGCCGGTCAGATAACACACCTCCAGTGCGCGCTGTATCCGCTGGCTGTCATTCAGCTGGATACGGCCTGCTGTTACAGGATCAAGCCGGCCCAAGACCGCATGCATGGCAGGCCACCCTTTCTCAAGCGCCTGTCGCTCCAGTTCCCTGCGCATCTCATTATCGGCCGGTGGCAGTGCAGCAAGCCCTTGTTGCAACACTCTGAAATAAAGCATCGTCCCGCCAGCCAGCAGCGGGATTCTGCCACGCGCAGCAATCTCATGCATCACCGCCAGAGCATCTTCCCTGAAGCGTGCAGCGGAATAATTTTCATCAGGGCCAATCAGATCAATCAGGTGGTGAGGAATTTCTGCCTGAGTCGATTTATCGGGTTTGGCACTCCCTATATCCATAAACCGGAAAACCTGGGCCGAATCGACACTGACAATTTCTACCGGGAAATGCCGCGCAATCTCCAAAGCCATAGCAGATTTGCCACTGGCAGTTGGCCCCATCAGGAAAACAGCCGGCGGAGATTCAACATCGGGAGGATTCACAGCCAACCGTTATCAGTTACAATAAAAAGTCACAAAACAGTGTCACAACTGCCAACCACTTGGGGAAACACTTGAAAGTACTTGCCATTTTACTTTTGCTATTTATCCTGTACAGCTTGGGCTCTGCATTTTATTACATGCTCAAAGACAAGGGCGACAGCACGCGCATGGTCAAATCACTCACCATACGCGTGATACTCTCGCTGGTTCTGTTCCTTATTCTGATGCTGTGGGTCTACATCGAACATATTCATGGAAATCCAGCAAGTCAGGGCCCCTGGTAACCCGGCCGGAAATCCCGTTTCAGTAAATTACTTCCACCTTGCCGCGACCAAGACTGGTGGTTAGTGATTCAATCAGTGTTTCATGCAGGTGAACACGCCAGCGGTTGCCCAGATCAATTTCGCAGCCGCCCACCTGGTTGCAAAAATCAATCGATACTGCACAACCCGCAGAAAGAACATCATTATTCAAACTGATTTCCGGCCGGTGCGCTGCCAATAACTCCTTCAGCCGCGCAGGTGGAAGGCGACCCGGATCATCGACCACGATTTTCAGTTTTCTGGCATGCATCGAACGAGCCGCAGCATAGTCGTACACCTCCTTTGCCACAATGCGCCTTTCTGCGTTTTCTCCATTACCATTGCTGACCAGTGCCCTGACAATCAGTAACTGATCTGCTTTCATGAAGCGTGAATTTATACTCAGCAAATCGCTGTAAACCACGACCTCCGCTCTCGCCAGACCATCGTCCAGCGTAACAATTGCCATTTTTCCACGCCGAGACATCTGTGTACGTATCGCATAGATCACGCCGGCAATCAGCTGTGGCTCACGCCCGGTTGCAACACGGCCGAGACGCACCGGGATAAAACGGCTCAGTTCCCTGGCATAGCTGTCATAAGGGTGACCGCTCAGATAAAAACCCAATGCCGCTTTTTCATGCAGCAGTTTTTCTTTTTCTGTCCAAGGCGCTACAACTATCATTGCAGGTGGCTGGATCATTCCGGTATCTTCATCAAACAAGCTCACCTGGCTGGCTGTCAGGCTGCACTGTTCGGCAAATTCCACGGCATTTCCAACGGAAGCAAGCAACGCTGCCCGGCTGGTTTCAACCGTATCAAATGCTCCAGCACGAATGAGTGCTTCAATGGTACGACGATTAACGATTCGCCGATCGATACGCCGGCAAAAATCGAACAGATCAGCGAATGTCCCTCCCTGATCCCTGGCTCGCACAACCGCCGAGATCGCCGCCTCGCCCGATCCTTTAACCGCCCCCAAACCATAGCGAACCGTTTTATGATCAACTGGAACGAAGTAATACCCGGACTGGTTAATATCCGGCGGCAGGATGGTAATACCATTCAGCTTGCAGTCCTCATAAAACATGTTCACCTTGTCGGTGTCATCCATGTCCGATGACATACAGGCTGCCATGAACTCCGCAGGGTAATGCGCCTTGAGATACGCCGTCTGGTAGGCAATCAGCGCGTACGCTGCCGCATGAGATTTATTGAAGCCGTAGCCGGCAAATTTTTCCATCAGGCCAAACAGTGTCACGGCATCTGCTTCCGCCATGCTGTTTTTGATTGCACCTTCAACGAAAACAGCGCGCTGCTGCGCCATCTCCTCCACTTTTTTCTTACCCATGGCACGCCGCAGCAGATCAGCTCCCCCCAGGCTGTAACCGCCAATCACCTGGGCAATCTGCATCACCTGTTCCTGATAGATCATGATGCCGTAGGTTGGCTCCAGGATTGGCTGTAAACGAGGATCAAGGTAATCCACCCGTTTGCCATGCTTGCGCTCAATAAAATCAGGAATCAGATCCATCGGTCCCGGCCGGTAAAGTGCCACCAGCGCAATCAGATCTTCAAACCGATCAGGCTTTGCCCGCTGCAGCAGATCTTTCATCCCGCGTGATTCAAACTGAAAAATGCCGACAGTATTACCCTTGCCCATCAGTGAAAAGGTCGCCGCATCATCAAGAGCAATACTTGCCAGTGAAAAATGGTTTTCTTTCACAGATTCGCCGGTGTCTTTCTCACCCGATGGAGCCGACCGGTACTGCCGGATGTCGGCTACCGCCCGATCCAGAATGGTAAGTGTCCGCAAACCGAGAAAGTCAAACTTTACCAGGCCGATTTTCTCAACATCATCCTTGTCGTACTGACTGACAACTGAATCTCCTGAATCCGCACTGTAAATCGGGCAGAAATCAGTAATCTTCCCCGGTGCAATCAGCACTCCCCCGGCGTGCATGCCCACGTTGCGCGTCAATCCTTCCAGACGTTCGGCCAGTTCCAGCAGATTGCGCACATCCTCTTCCGCTTCTGCACGCTGATTAAGCAACGGCTCGATTTCACGTGCCTTGCGCAGGGTCATGCCCAGTTCAAACGGCACCAGCCTGGCCAGCTGATCAACAAAGTTATACGGCAGATCGAGCACACGGCCGACATCGCGCACCACCGCCTTGGCTGCCATGGTGCCAAAAGTTGCAATCTGCGCCACACTCTCTGCCCCGTAGCGGTCACGCACATATTCAATCACCTGTTCACGCCGATCCTGACAAAAATCAATATCGAAGTCCGGCATGGAAACCCGTTCCGGGTTGAGAAAGCGCTCAAACAGCAGGTCGTAACGCAGCGGATCCAGATCTGTAATATCCAGCGAATAGGCCACCAGCGAACCCGCTCCGGAGCCGCGCCCCGGTCCGACCGGTACATCATGCTGCTTTGCCCAGCTGATAAAGTCAGACACAATCAGGAAGTAACCGGCAAATCCCATCTGGATGATGGTTTCCACTTCAAAATCCAGGCGTGTCTGGTAAACCGGCCATTTCTCATCGCGCTGCACCGTCTCCGGAAATAACTGCTCCATTCTCATGGACAGCCCCGCTTGCGCCCGATCGCGCAAATGCTGCTCGACACTGATCCCATCCGGTGTCGGGAAATCCGGCAACCGATTGATGCCCAACTCCAGCATCAGCGAGCAGCGCCGGGCAATTTCCACGCTATTGGCCAGCGCTTCCGGCACATCATGGAACAGCTCACTCATTTCTGCCGGGGATTTGAAATACTGCTGTTCGGTAAATTCCCGCGGGCGCTTGCGATCCCCCAGTACGTAACCCTGTGCGATGCATACGCGCGCCTCATGCGCCCTGAAATCTTCCCGTTGCATGAATTGCACCGGATGTGTTGCCACCACCGGCAGTTTCAGGCTGGAAGCCAGATCCAGCAGAGCATGTCCTGACGCTTGTTCGTCAGGCCGGCCACAACGCTGGATCTCCAGATAAAATCTGTCAGGGAACAGCGCTGCCCACTGCTGCGCAGCCATGACCGCTGCAGGTGGATCAGCCAGCAATAATCGCCCCACCTCCCCCTGCTCTCCTCCGGACAAGGCGATCAATCCTTCTGTACCCGTTTCATCTTCCTGCAACCAGTTTTTTTTCAGCTCAGCACGACCACGATGCATATTCTCGCGATAGGCGCGGGACAGCAGACGGCTTAAAAGCAGATAACCGGAAAAAGACTGGCACAGCAGCAGCAAACGATATGGCCTGTCTGTATCGTTTTCATTCGTGATCCAGACATCGCAACCGGCAACCGGCTTGATCCCGGCTTTGATCGCACACTGATAGAATTTGACCAGGCCAAAGAGGTTGGAAAGATCGGTCAACGCCAGCGCCGGCATGCCGTTATCATGCGCCCTGGCAACCGCTTCTTCAATCCGTACGATACCATCTACAACAGAGTATTCGCTATGCAGGCGCAAATGGACAAAAACAGGGTCAATCGGCATGGTGATACAATGGCAGTACTCACTGAAACTTTGAAAAACAACCGGATAGCAAGGGGAAGGAGCTAACGCTGCTTTACTTCCCCAGCCCACTTCCCTCATTTTACATCATGCTGAAAGCCCCTGAATTACTCCTGCCCGCCGGCTCACTGGAAAAAATGCGTGCTGCCTACGCTTTTGGAGCAGATGCCGTTTACGCCGGCCAGCCACGCTACTCACTGCGTGCCCGTAACAATGAATTTACCTTGCCACAACTGCAGACAGGCATTACTGAAGCCCGTCAGCTTGGCAAAAAGTTTTTTGTGGCCAGTAATCTGATGCCCCATAACACCAAGGTCAAAACCTATCTGCGTGATATGGAACCGGTCATTGCGCTGCAACCTGATGCGCTGATCATGGCTGATCCCGGTCTGATCATGCTGGTGCGGGAAACATGGCCGGATGTGGCAATTCATCTGTCTGTCCAGGCCAACACGGTCAACTATGCTGCTGTTAAATTCTGGCAGTCACTCGGTTTGACCCGCGTGATTCTCTCGCGCGAGCTGTCGCTGGAGGAAATTACCGAAATCCGCGAACTCTGTCCGGATATGGAACTGGAAGTATTCGTACATGGCGCCTTATGTATTGCCTATTCAGGCAGGTGCCTGCTGTCCGGCTATTTCAATCATCGCGACCCCAATCAGGGCACATGCACCAACTCCTGCCGCTGGGATTACAAGGTTAAAGCCGCTGAAGAAAATGCCAGCGGCGACATTGAACTGCCACAAAAAATCGACTTCGATTTCAGCGAAGCGCTCCAGTCAACTGAATCCGTTTCTTTCAGCAATACCGCCATACAGCGTCACCCTGCCGCCGATCAGGTCTATCTGATTGAAGAAAGCCAGCGACCGGGGCAACTGATGCCTGTCATGGAGGATGAGCATGGTACCTACATCATGAATTCCAAGGATTTACGTGCAGTCGAGCATGTGGCGCAACTGGCCGAAATCGGGATTGATTCACTCAAGGTCGAAGGGCGAACAAAGTCAGCCTACTATGTCGCACGCGCGGCACAGGTTTATCGTCAGGCAATTGACGATGCCGTTCATCAGCGCCCTTTCAATCCAGCACTGTTAGGCCAGCTGGAAGGCCTGGCCAATCGCGGTTATACCGATGGCTTTTATCAGCGCCACCACAGCCAGGAAACACAAAACTATCTGCGCGGCCATTCTGAATCCTCCCGCAGCCAGTATGTGGGCGACATCGAACATGTAGATGCCACCGCCGGCATGGCCGAAATCCTGGTCAAAAACCGTTTTCAAATCGGCGATCGCCTGGAAATCATCCATCCCTCCGGCAATCGCACCATCCAGCTTGAACACATGCAGGATCTTGAAGGCAACACTGTCAGCATTGCTCCCGGCAGCGGCCACCGTGTCCGAATCCCACTCACTGGAAATATCGAAAAAGCATTTGTGGCCAGATTTTTATGAATCAATACCACTTTCTCCATCCCTTGGATGTAAAAACATGCCACGGCAGATTTGCCGGATGAAAATATCTGGTTACCAAAGCATCCGGAGCACCGCATCAGTAATTTAGGCACCTCTAAAAACCGGAGTCACGCAGAACGAAGTAAATACATACGAAACATACCAGACGGATAAATGACCTATACAGTTTTCGAAAAATTCAACAGTGCTCCTTATCACACGAATCCACACACGAATGCGCTGGTTATATGTTTTCTCATATGGGGATTGCACTGTATGCTGCTGGCCTTCACCTTTCCTTTATCAGAATTATTTTCTGCACAGCCTCTGGCCTATGTTGACTCGCCTTTTCATCAATATCAGGTAAATCTGGCAAAGGAGCTGTGGGAAAGTCGCGATCTGGTTGGGTATGATCCATGGTTTGCTGCGGGTCATATTGGAGGAGTCAACTATAATGCCAGCGCAAAAATTCCGGCTTTGCTTGCAGCGCTCTTTCCATCATTGCTAGAACCCGTAATTGCCTACAAGCTGTACGTTTTTCTGTGTGGCCTGCTGGCACCTGGTTTTGTACTGCTGGCCATGCTCTCGCTGAAGGCAGACACCGTTACTACGGTAGCAGTAATGGTGCTTGGCTACCTGATGTGGTGGATCTCATCTTTACGGTGGTATCACACAGTTGGAATGGTGTCCTTTGTCGCGGCCAGCTACGCTGCACTGCCTTATATCATGCTGACATGGCGTACGGTCACTACGGCCGTGAAGCCTTTCACAATCGTGATTCTTGGCTTGTCTGGTGCTGCCGGACTGCTGCTCCACCCGCTTTTTCCGGTTCCGGTCATTTTTGCAAGCCTGTTTCTGGCATTAAGCACATGGAATAAAATTCAGCTAAAAAGTCTGGTCTGTGTGCTGGCAATAGTGCCGCTACTAAGCGTTCTTCCCAATCTGTTCTGGATACTGCCATCGATCCATTACTCCGGCTGGTCCGATGGCAGTCTCTCCCCGTTTCAGAAAACCGTAGATATCAACATCATATTTTCAGAAGCACTCGGCCGGATTGAAGGAGCTGCGCGCGGAGCAAGAATCAATCTGTTTATATGGTTCTGCGTCATTTGGGCCATGATTTATCCTCCCAGCCCGCTTTATCGGCGAATCGTGTTTGGCTTCGTTTTTGCAGCATTGGCACTGATTATCTTTGCAGCAATCAGTGCGATCTCACCGACACTGGGAACATTGCAACCCAACCGCCAATCTGCAGCAGCTTATCTGCTGCTTATAGTTCCTGCCGGTATAGGCATTGCATCCATCCTCCGTGCTGCAGCAAAATCCGGTTTGGCTTCTGCGGGAGCCAAGATTTCCCTGGTACTGGTATTGTCTGCATTTATTTTTCTTGGACTGGAGCTGAAAAATGAACTGTCTGCCGCCAGCACGCCTCACTACGGCCGACCTTCTCCGGAGGTACGTGGCCCGGGAGAGTTAACTTCCTGGATCGCCGACTGGCTGAAGCAGAATACAACTGCCGATGCCCGCATCCTGTTTGAAACATCATCGGATCGCATTACCGACGGGGCTCACGCTGCCGGATATTTAGCCAGAGTTTCTGATCGTGAATTCATCGGTGGGCCATACGTATACATGCATCATGCCGGCTTCTGGGATGGGCATCTGTTTGGTCAGCCCATAAATGAGTTTTCTGTTGAAACATTCTCGGAACAGCTTGATTTATACAACATAGGCTGGGTAGTAGCCCACTCACCTGCATCCCAAGCATATCTGGAATCTCATCCCGATATTCAGGAACAGGCACGTCATGGACCTGTGGCCATATACAAAGTGAAGCGAGAACATAATTACTTTCTGGAAGGCAGCGGCAAAGTAGTTCAACGCAAAACAAACCGGATCGACCTTGATGAGCTCAGTGGCGCTGCCATAATACTCAAATATCATTATGCGGATGGTCTGATCACTGAACCTTCTGCAGATATGGAGCCTGTTATGCTGTCAAACGATCCGCAACCCTTCATTCGCCTGCTGGCACCCCCCAGGCGACTGTCCATCATATTTCCCTGAGCGCAACTTCAGATGCTACAAGACCTGCGTGATTATCCTGTTCCGCATTCAGGAGCAAATGCTGATAAAGACCCCAAAATGATGTCTATCACGCCCTTATTTATTCAGCTAAAAAATGCACAATTGTTCATAACAATAGAGGGCCACTATGGACAAAATTTCAAATACACCTTTGGTAGTTGATCTGGATGGAACGCTTACGCCCACGGATACTCTGGTTGAATCCGTTATCAGGGTAATCAGGCAATCCCCTGTCAATCTGTTACGGATCCCCTTCTGGCTTATTCATGGCCGTGCCGGTTTTAAGGAAAAAATTGCAGCGCAATCCGGTATCGATGTTGAATTACTCCCCTACCATGAACCGTTGCTGGATTACCTGCGCAAAGAAAAAGCCAAGGGACGTCAAATTATCCTGGCAACCGCAGCGCATCAATCAATTGCCCAAGCGGTTGCTGGCCATATTGGCCTGTTTGACCAGGTGCTTGCCACCGAAAGAAATCATAATCTGAAGGGGGCAACAAAGCTGCAGGCCATCCGGGAGAATGTGGGAAGCAGCTTCATTTATGCGGGTGACAGCCGGGCCGACATCCCTGTCTGGAAAGCGGCTGATGCTGCCATTCTGGTAAACGTTTCACCAAGCACGGAAAAAACAGTCAGGCAACATACACCCGTTGAGTACCGGCTTCAGGAAAACGATGCCAGTTTTGCCCTGTGGCTGCGCGCCTTGCGTGTTCACCAGTGGCTAAAAAATCTGCTGATGTTTGTACCGCTGCTGACAGCGTTCTCTTTCCTTGACATCAGCAAACTTACATCGATGATGCTGGCTTTTCTGTCCTTCTCTCTGGCAGCTTCGGCCACCTATATCGGAAACGATATATGGGATCTGGAGAATGATCGTGCACACCCCAGAAAACGGCACAGGCCATTTGCCAGCGGCCGTTTATCAATACCAAAAGGTCTTGCCGCATCAGCTTTCCTGCTGCTTGCGGCATTCACTCTGGCACTTATGGTATCCAGCGGATTCGCCCTGATGCTGCTGCTCTATCTGGCACTGACCAGCATCTATAGCCTGGTGCTCAAAAAATACATGCTGATTGATGTATTGATGCTCTCGCTGCTTTATACCCTCAGGATTCTGGCTGGATCAGTTGCAATAGATGTCTCGACCAGTTCCTGGCTTCTCTCCTTTTCAGTTTTCATATTTCTGAGTCTGGCGCTTGTAAAACGTTGTGCGGAACTGGTTTCACTTGAGCAGAGCGGAGTTATCGCCACCCGGGGCCGGGACTATCGGGTAACTGATTTAACCGTACTATGGCCATTAGGTGTAGGCGCAGCCCTTTCTTCTGTAGTCGTGTTCGGGTTGTTCATTAACGCACCGGAAACCCAGCATCTCTACAAAACGCCCCATCTGCTTTGGCTGGCCGCCATCGGGCTGATTTACTGGCTGGCACGGCTCTGGGTAAAAACCTCTCGTGGTGAGATGCATGATGATCCCGTAATCTATGCCGCCAAAGATAGAGGCAGCCGCATAACAGTAATGTGCATCGTAGCCGTCATACTGGCCGCGCACTTCCTGACAGTGAGTGCTCTGCTATGAAAACATTTTTTATTGCCATCCTGAGCATCCTGCTTTCCGTGGCAGCGCAGTTCTCCCTGAAAGCAGGAATGTCGGGTGATAGTGTAAAAGCTCTTCTCGCCCAGCCATATTCATTTCGAACCTTCTATATCCTCCTGGACAAATATGTTTTCACAGGATTTCTGCTTTACGGCCTGGGGGCAATTATCTGGCTCGGCGTACTTTCCAGGTGGGATGTGAGCAAAGCCTACCCGTTAGTGGGATTGGGGTTTGTCTTTACTATTTTTGCGGGTTATCTGCTGGGTGAACAGATCTCACCCCTCCGGGTGGCGGGCGTTATATTGATTTGTGCAGGAGTATTTCTGGTAGGGAAAAGCTGATGGCTCAGAAAATAGCAACACTATTCAAAGGAGATGGGTTCTGGCTGGTTCTGATCCTGTGTGCCGGCTTTCTTCTGAGGATGGCCGCCATACTCGGCCTTAATCATGAATCCAGTGAAGGTGACGAATCCGCCTACATAAGCATGGCGCTTAACCTGATAAGCGGAAATGAGATTAAAGACAATATGGGTAATTACGCGATGTATAACGTCGGTTACCCTTTATTTATCCTGGCTCCTGTATTTTTCTTTTTTGGCGAAAACATTTTTGCCGCGCGTATCTGCAATATGCTTCTGGGAGGTATAGCAATCATCCTCTGCTATCTGACTGCCAAAGAAGCAGGTGCCGGAAAAATTGGGCGGCTCACAGCGGCAGGGATCCTGGCGCTGTACCTGCCGACAGGGGTATACGCAGTCTACATCTTGAAAGAAAACCTGATGACCCCGCTCATGTTGGGTGTTATCTGGTGCGCTCTGCGGTTAGTGCATCAGCCTTCAAAAAAAACAGCAGCAGGATGCGGGGTATTATTCGGTCTGCTGGCCCTAACGGGAAACGCAGCATTATCTCTGGTTGCCGTCGTCATGTTGGCGCTGGTTTTAGCTCCCGTGACAACGTTAAAGAAAGCTGCCTTTATGGCACTCATTTTTGCCATAGCAGCAACAGTTTCTGCGCCATGGATGATAAGAAATGCATCTGTTATCGGCTCACCAGTTATGAACACAAATGGCGGCTTTAACCTCTACCTTGGCAATAATCCCGCGGCTACGGGGTATTTTGTTTCCATAGCTGATACACCTCGCGGCCCCACATGGGAAGATTTACGAAAAACCGGCGAGGTTCAGGCTTCTGAAACCCTGAAACAGGAGGCTATCACCTGGATAAAGGATCACCCGGTTGATTTCTTGACTTTAGCCGTAAAGAAGGCCGTTTACTTCTGGACTCCACCTGTTCATGAAGGAAAAGGTGAACAGTCGCCAATTGAAAAAATTATCCGTATTTTTTGGCTTATCCAGTTTATTGTCATAGTTGCCGCAGCACTGGCCACTTTACTGATTAAAGCGCTTAGAAATAAACAGCTTTTGATTCTATGGCTGGCGATTTGCAGCTATACAGCCGTACATATGCTGTTTTATGTCATATTCCGCTACCGCGAACCTGTTATGCCAATCATGATTGTAATGGCGGCGTTAACAGCAGAGTCCCTGGTTCTGAGAAGATTGTCGCCAACAAAAAATCCTGTGCAATAGATATCAAGCGTACAGGAATATCTGTAATCTGGCCGGAATCCCATTACAATTGCTGCATGCAACGCAGTAAAACGCCAACCACAAAATATTCCGATACCGGGCCGGTACCGGGCAACATTATCCTGATCGGGATGATGGGAGCCGGTAAAACCACGGTGGGCAGGCTACTGGCAAACCTCATCGGAAAAACTTTCATCGATGTTGACCACGAAATCCAGCAGCGTACCGGCGTGGGGATACCCGTCATCTTCGAAATAGAGGGAGAGGCCGGTTTCCGCAAACGTGAAAGTGAAGTATTGCGCGACATTGTCAGTCAGCAGAACATCGTGCTGGCTACCGGAGGAGGCGCGATACTGCTCCCGGAAAACCGCGCCTTGTTACGTCAGCATGGTACTGTGGTTTATCTGTGCGCACCTGTCACTGAATTACGCCGCCGCACGCATCAGGATAAAAACCGGCCACTGCTGCAAACCGGCAATGTGCACGCCAGGCTGCTTGAACTGTTCACCCAGCGCGATCCACTCTATCGTGAAACTGCACATATCATCATGGATAGCGGCCGGAAAAGTGCCCGCGCCTTTGTGCAGCAACTGATCCAGAAATTGCGCCAGCTCAACCCGGGGCTGGTTACCGCCCAGCCGGAGCCCTCGCTTTCCGGCCAATCATCCAAATAACAGCAAGCCTTTTCATGTCTGGCGCTCTGACTGCATGCAAAATCTGACACAATTTGACAGGATTTACTCCGCCCACTGATAACCTGAAAAAATGTTTATGAACGCCATTGAATCCGTCAACGTTGCGCTTGATGCTGCCCCGGAGAACCGCAGCTATACCATTCATATCGGGCAGGGACTGCTCTCCCGGGTGGATTTGCTGCTTCCCCATCTGCCGGGCAAAAAAGCTGCAATCGTCACCAACACCACCATCGCCCCGCTTTATCTGGAAAAGCTGCGTACCGCCCTTGCCGCACATCAGGTGGAAACCTTTGCGATCGTCCTGCCCGATGGTGAACAATACAAAAACTGGGAAACGCTCAATCTGATTTTTGACGCGCTGCTGGAGCACCGCTGCGAGCGTAAAACACCTCTGATTGCGCTCGGTGGCGGAGTCATTGGCGATCTGGCCGGGTTTGCTGCCGCCACTTATTTACGTGGCGTGCCATTCATCCAGATTCCCACCACTCTGCTTTCGCAGGTGGATTCATCCGTAGGCGGAAAGACCGGGATCAACCATCCGCTTGGCAAGAACATGATCGGTGCCTTTTATCAGCCGCGCCTGGTGTTAACCGATACCACTACTCTCGCCACCCTGCCGGACAGAGAACTGCGTGCCGGCATGGCAGAAGTCATCAAATACGGCCTGATTTATGACGCAGTATTCTTTGACTGGCTGGAGCGCCATATTGAACAGTTGCTGGTACGTGATTCTGCAGCAATGAATTACGCCATCCGCCGCAGCTGTGAAATCAAGGCAGAAATCGTTTCGCTGGATGAGCGCGAAAATGGACTGCGCGCACTGCTCAATCTTGGCCATACGTTTGGCCACGCCATCGAGAATGCCATGGGCTACGGCTCATGGCTGCATGGCGAAGCTGTCGCCGCCGGCACGATCATGGCAGCTGATCTCTCCCGGCGCCTGCAGCGCATAACGGTTCAGGATGTCGATCGTATCCGGCACTTGTTTGAAAAAACCGGCCTGCCGGTGAAAGGTCCGCGGCTTTCTCCAGATCGCTATCTGGAATCCATGCAGCTTGACAAAAAAGTGAAAGATGGCGCAATCCGTTTCATCCTGCTCGATCGTATCGGCAAGGCTTCGCTGGACGATGCTGTTCCCGCCCCGCTGCTGCCTGAAACATTGTCAGCCTGCGTAGCCGATGCATAACAAGCTGGCACCCTATGCGGTATCCGATACCAACTCGCGCGGCCGCCGCATCCATGAAGATTTGCCAACCGGGCGCAGCCAGTTTCAGCGCGACCGGGACCGTGTCATCCATTCCACTGCCTTCCGCCGTCTGGAATACAAAACCCAGGTATTCGTCAACCATGAAGGGGATCTGTTTCGCACCCGCCTGACCCACAGTCTGGAAGTTGCCCAGATCGGCCGTTCCATTGCACGGAATCTGGGCCTCAATGAAGAGCTGGTGGAGGCGATCGCCCTTTCGCATGATCTGGGTCACACGCCTTTCGGTCATGCCGGCCAGGATGCATTGAATGACTGCATGAAAGCGCACGGCGGCTTTGAGCACAATCTGCAATCACTGCGCGTCGTCGATGTGCTGGAAGAACACTATGCCGCATTCAACGGACTGAATCTGTGTTTCGAAACACGCGAAGGCATCCTGAAAAGAATCCCCAAATCCAGGGCACCGGAACTGGGCGAGCTCGGTGAGCGCTTTCTGCACGGCCACAATCCTTCACTGGAAGCACAGCTCGCCAATCTGGCAGATGAAATCGCCTATAACAATCACGACGTGGATGACGGCTTGCGCTCCGGTCTGATTACCCTGGCACAGCTTGAAGAAATCGATATTTTTGCCCGGCACCTGCACCGCGTCAAACAGCATTATCCGGAGGTTGCCGGACGGCGCCTGATTCATGAAACAGTGCGCGGCATGATCAACACGCTGGCAACCGATCTGACCGAACAGAGCATCACCCGCATACGGAGTACTGCCCCGGACAGTCCGGACAGTGTGCGTGAAAAACCGGTACTGATCGGTTTCAGCGATGCAGTCAAACAGCAGCAGCAGGAATTGAAACGTTTTCTGCACCTCAATCTCTACCGGCATTATCAGGTCAAACGCATGAGCAACAAGGCGCGGCATACCATTGAAAAATTATATGCTGCGTTTGAAACTGATCCCGCATTACTGCCCTCTGAGTATCAGCATAAATTTCAGGAATACGGGTATCAGGCAATCGCCGATTACATCGCCGGCATGACTGATCGCTACGCTATCAAGGAGTACCAGCGCCTGTTTGCCATCACTGAAAATTGAGCAGGATTTACCAAAACACCGCGTAAAAGTATCCGGATATAACACTGCAATCCCAGGCTATCACCCGTTAATCAGACAAAAAAGGAAAACTGCATGAAAATAATCGCCGCTCTTTTGGCAACGCTCCTGTTAATCGCCGGTTGTGGCAACAAAGAATCCACCGGGAAAGACAAACCGGAAATGGCACTGATGGATGAATCCACCGCCATCGGTGAACTCCCCTCTGCACTGAAAGAGGGGTTATCAGATAAAGAACAGGATGAACTGAAGAAAAAGATCATGCCATCGCTGGATGATGATCTCACTCCCGAGCAACGCTTTCTGAACATGCGCAGGGATGCGGAAGCCGGGAATGCAGAAGCACAAAACAGCCTGGGTTCCATGTATTTTTCGGGAGACGCCATTTCGCGTGATGCACAGGGAAAGGTCAAGGATCGTGATCCGGAAACAGCAGCAGGATGGTTTTTCCGGGCAGCTGAACAGGGCCATGCCGGCGCGCAGTTCAATCTCGGATTGCTGTATTTTACTGGTGAGGGCGTTACCAAGGATACTGCCAAGGCACTGGATTTATTCACAAAATCCGCTGAAAAGGGCAATATCGATGCGCAGAACAATCTGGGTGTCATGTATCTGATTGGCGAAGGTGTCGCGCAAAACTTTGCCAAAGCAACCGAATGGCTCGAAAAAGCGGCCGCACAGGGAAATGAGGATGCCATCAGGAATCTCGAAGCACTCCGTGCATCGCAGGCAGAATCCAAAGGAGCAGCTGACGGAAAGAAATAGGGATACATCCACACCTGATCATCCGGTCAGACAATCACTGGCCGGATGAAACCGTAATCCGCAACGCATAACCCGCAACGTACAGCCCACAGCCCGCCACGGCCGGCTGCCTACGACCGGACTGCTTCAACCCGCCATTCCGGTAACGATACTGCTCCTCTGATTCATTCACACCCGGTTTTCAGATTAGTCAGATTACCCTGACTAATCTTCAACAGAATAATTGATATTAACACTAACATTAACTATAATGATTCTCATTAAAGTTAGGTTTGTATCAGTTATCCAGTGAAGGTAATCCGGTGATTCTGTTAACAGAATCACTTTTTTTATGTATGCATTCCGGTTAAAGCGTTTCTGCAAAGCAGATTCAGCCCGGATTTAATCGCCAGCCATAAGTCAGCAAAAAATTACGTTAGAAGGAAATCAAATGCCACACCCACCCAGAACACTACTCCCCCTCGGCGCTGCGCTCATGGCCGGCGGGTTGTCAATCAGCGCTTTTGCCGCAGAAGGAGATGATTACCCAAAAAAAACGCCTGTTCTTCCTACCATCAAAGTAGAAGCGGGCGCTGAAGCACCCCAAGATGGCTACCGCGCCACCACTACCCGGGTCGGCAAAACATTGCAGGATCCACATGATATTCCACAGGCAGTGACCACTATCACCAATCAGATGATGGAGGATCAGCAAGTCAGCTCGCTCAAGGATGCGCTGCGCAACGTTGCCGGCTTGACTTTCAACGCTGCCGAGGGTGGCCGCTCTGGTGACAACATGATGCTGCGTGGTTTCTATACGTTTGGCGATATCTATCTGGACGGTATCCGCGATACCGCGCAATACAACCGTGAGACCTTCTACCTGGAGCAAGTCGATGTACTGCGAGGCGCAGGGGCAATGTTGTTTGGGCGTGGTCAAGCTGGTGGCGTTATCAACCTGGTCAGCAAGGCCCCCTATCTGCGCGACAAGGGCAAGATTACCGGCAGTATTGGTATGTACGGTTATTACGAGATGACCGGTGATTTCAATAAGCAGATCACAGACACCATTGCTTTCCGCTTCAACGGAATGAAACGGTTCGATGGTGGCTGGCGTAAAAATCCGGCAGCCGACGACAGGCCAACCGTAGAACGAGACGGCGTTGCCGTCAGTTTGGGAATGGGGCTAAACACCGCCAATGAACTTATTTTGAGCCACATCTACACCACGGTAGATGACAAGCCTGATTACGGTGTAAGTTTTGACAGTACAACACGCAAGCCACAGGAAAAATTTCCGGTGAAATATTACTGGGGTACCAACAGTACCTTTGATAAAGGTACCGTCAATATCTCAACTGCCAGCTTTACCCACCGTTTTTCACCTGCCAACGAATGGCGTACACAGGTACGTTACGCAGATTACGACCGTAGTTACTGGGCGCGCACTCCCAGCCTGACGATTGCGCCTAATGCGCTAGCTATGTCATGTAATACACCCACACAATGTAATGGTGGCCCAACCCGTACGTCGAATTACAAAACAATTACCGTACAAACAGACTATAACCACCGATTTCACTTATTTGGGATGAACCATGAATTCCTGCTGGGCGGAGAGTATCTCAATGAAGACAGTTTCCGTCATTCCCTGCAGAATTTTGGTGGAACAACCTCAGCCAATCCACCCAGATTTCTACCTTACAAAACCAATTCAGCAGGTACACCAGTCGAATTTAATTCCGATACTTTTGCAGTCTATGCACAGGATACGATTGAATTTATCCCCAAGTGGAAACTCACACTGGGCGGACGGCGTGATGAAATGCGGGCAAAATATAACAGCACTACCTCTCCCAAACTGAATTATGGTGAATGGAGCACACGCGCAGCACTGTCCTACCATTTCTCCGAGCAATCGCATTTTTATGTGGCATCCAGCAGCTCATTCAGCCCAACCGCTGATCTGTACCAACTCACTGTGCAACCCTTGCCACCAGAACGCAGCGATGTTCAGGAAATCGGTACCAAATGGCTGTTGTTTGATGGTGATCTGGCGGTACGTACTGCGCTCTATCATGCAGAAAAGAAATGGGAGCGTAATGCTGATCTGGAATCCACTGCAGCCATCCTCTCCAAAAAACGCCGCACCAATGGTATTGAGCTGGAACTGGCAGGTCGCATTACACCCAACTGGGAAGTATTTTCCGGCCTGGCGCTAATGGATGCAGAAATCCTGAAAGTTGCTGAAAACATTAACGCTACAACAGGTGTTCTGACCTCAGCCAATCCGGATTACAAAGGCAAGCGCCCACGGAACACACCAGCCTATACATTCAACCTGTGGACTACTTACAAACTGCCCTATGGCTGGAAAGTGGGTGGTGGTGTCGAGGTCAAAGGTAAACGTTACGGCTACAGTCCAACTGGTACTGGTCCCATTCCTACCTTGCCGGGTGAAACCGAGTTCCATCCAAACACTGCCCCAGCCTACATGCGCTGGGATGCAATGGTGGCCTATGAACAGCCAAAATGGGCTATGCGGTTAAATGTACATAACATATTCAACACAACCTATTATGATGCCATCTATGACAACGGCCCATTCACTATCCCCGGCCAGAAGCGCAGAGTCATCATGACAGCTGAGTACAAGTTCTGATCCGGTTCCAAACGGAAATATTCATCAAGTGCTGCTGACGATCGACAATGTATTAACTGCAGAAGAACTGGCAGCAGCACAGAAACTGCTGACTGAATCTGCCTGGGTGAGTGGTCTGATAACCGCCGGCACCCAGGCGGCACAAGTCAAAAACAACCAGCAACTGCCGGAAGATTCCCCGCAAATGGCAGCGCTGCGCAGACTGGTGTTAGGGGCATTGAACCGTAACGCCCTGTTCTTCACGGCAACTCTGCCAAACAAAATCATGCCGCCCTTCTTCAACCGCTACAGCGGCGCAACCAACCATTACGGCTTTCATGTGGATAACGCCATGCGCATCCTGCCGGAGGATGGCGGCTATATTCGCTCAGACATCTCCGCCACCCTGTTCCTGTCCGATCCCGACACATACGAAGGCGGTGAACTGGTAGTCAACGACACCTTCGGTCAGCATGGCGTGAAGCTGCAGGCCGGCAGCATGGTGATCTACCCTTCTTCTTCTGTTCATCAGGTCACGCCGGTCACGCACGGTGAACGGATCGCCTGCTTCATGTTCATTCAAAGCATGGTGCGTGACCCCAATCAGCGCCGCCTGCTGTACGAAATGGATATGGCCTTGCTACAACTGCGCCAGAACATTGGTGAAACCGAAGCTGTTGTCAGCCTGACAGGCACCTACCACAATCTGCTGCGGCAATGGGCTGAAAGCTGAAAAGGTACGCCAGCCGGGTTGCTTCAACCCCCTGTATTTTACAACGACACCCCTGCCCCGCCTTTGCGAGAAGCTACTCTACCCAATCATTGCGAGAAGCCACTCTACCCAATCATTGCGAGAAGCCACTCTACCCGGTCATTGCGAGAAGCGCAGCGCCGAAGCAATCCAGCAACGATCGCAACAGAAGAACTGGGTCGCCACGCAGCTTCGCTGCTCGCGAAGGCGGAGAAGGTGGTTGCAGTTCGCAGGTAAACCACCCGAGGTAATTGGTATCACATTACGCATAAATTATTGCATCTGAATTGCCCCGGGTTTTGAGGAGGCTGTTTGGTCAAAGTAAAACGGTTTGT
>CAZYWE010000020.1:0-39086 GCA_964651625.1 uncultured Nitrosomonas sp.
GATGATTTGACCGCCGCGCGCGATGAAACCCTTCCTGAGCAGCTGCGCCGAGATACCGTCAAAGAGCGCCTTGGCGCCCGCTTCACCAATCCGGTTCCGAAGGTCCACACCGTGGTGCGGTCCGGGACCCTGGTCGCGTTCGTCAGTCCGCAGAAGCGCTTGTAGCTCATGCGGTCTAGCAGTTGATACTCCATCTGCTCATCGGACAGGTTGTACAGACGCTTGAGCACCAAGATCCGTACCATCGTCTCGGTCGGGTACGGCGGACGCCCGCCCTGCGCACTCACCAGGCGCGGCGCAAGCTCATCCACCTCGGCCGCCAACGACGCAAAGTCGATGTGCGATTCGATGTCGGCCAGCGGGTCGCCCAGCGAGTCGAGCTTCTTGCGGTGATGCTCGTCAGCGAACAGGTCAGTCTTGATAGCGCTACGTGGTTTCATCATGGCAAGCTGAAAAAGGAGTCAGAACGTCGTAATTCTACCAAAGACGGGCAAGGAAGAGGTTTTTCGAGACGTACGTGCGACATCCATCATGGCATCACTGATATCAATAGCAGTCAGCTGCGCATCCTCTGGCAGCACATTCCGCAGTTGCCTTGTCACGATCCCTGTACCCGATGCAATCTCCAGCACATCACGAACCGGTCTTCCTGTTGCACGCCCGGCAATATCGGAAGCATATTGCTCGAAAAGCACATGCCCCAGATCACGATCATAGGCAACAGCAACATCACCCACATACCCTGCCATAAACGAATCTCCTGTAATGAAATGATTAATATTCAAGCCCGGTAGCTTGTGGCTTTCCCGTTGCTAAACGGGTATTACCTGAATCACTCTATACTTGTGAAACTCAATCGGAAAATAGGATATCGGATTGATCGATTGTCACAATGGACAAGTCTGATTTTATGATTTCCATCGATTATTTAAGTCGCCAATACGTTTGATGTGTAAACAGCCAATAGCCGGCACCAATGAAGGTTGTAACAATGCAGGGAACCAGTATTGCCGAGAACCGGTATTGACCAAAACAAACCGCACCCGCTACTCCACCCGATATAAATCCGATAATCAGTATCAGATACAGCACTATTCTTCTGGCATCAGCAGGCTGACCACGAACCCTCAACCCTAGAGCAACACCTAAATCAGTAAACAGTCCCGACACATGAGTAGTTCTGACAACTGCGCCACTATAAGTACTGGTCATGGCATTTTGCAGTCCACATGCTGCAGATGCAAAATAGTGGCCAACCGGGGAACCGTAATTCAGCAGAAGCATGGAAATTCCAAGCAGGAATGACTCGGTTATCAACGCCAGACTATAGTTTCTTCCAAGCTTCAATGCGACATTACCAATGATAAAACCGCTATAAGCAGCCCCGACGATAAAACCAGCCATTACCAGCAGCAAATGCAGTACTGCTTGCATATTATGGTTGGCCAACTCCAGTGAAAGAAAGGTCGAGATGCCGGTAAGATGTGAAACTGCCTGATGCTCAAATCCCAGAAGGCCAATGGCATTCACATAACCGGCATTGAATGACAGTAGGAATCCCCCGATTTCGACCCATTTTGGCAGTTTGTGAATCACTGATTCATTTCCTACATTCTTTCGATATCACCGTTTCACTCTGCACAACCTTATGCGCTGCCGCCTGACAAGGGTAGTAATTCCGGGAAGTGAATAACCAGAATATCAGTACTCCTACGAAAATCCCGTATGTTGCCATGGGAACCAGGCAACCTTTCCAGAGTTGCCGATGGCTGAGAAGAACATCCCCCTCGCTTGCCAGCTTTTTTACTGACCCCCACAATTTCCTTAAATTATCATCCAAGGCAACTTCAAAAATGAAGAATGCAACGGTAACCATACTCCCGGCAATCTGAAACAATCCATGCAATTCGGGATAACGCACTGAAAAATCACAATCGAAGAATCTCACCAGCAGCCCGCCAGTCACCGCGAAATAGACGGTCAGCATGGCAAAGCGCAGTGTGCTGTAATGCCTGATACTATTCATCAATTCTGCCAATTTCCAGTCTTCCAGTTCTTTTTCCATATTCTCAGGTTGTTTTTTGATAGTGCCCGGAATGCAGCAAACCTACCCCCAATACCGCCATAGTGACTGAAACCAGAGGATTGAGCAGGTTGAGTAACGTATACGGAGCATAATCCAGCGTTGGCACTCCAAGAGTTGCTGCATAGAAAACTCCGGCAGTTGTCCATGGGATAAGTCCCGTGGTCAGTGTTGAACCTTCTTCAACAGAACGTGACAGAACAGCTGGATCCAGATGCTTATCCTGATAAACCCGCTTGAACAGCTGGCAGCTCAGAATAATCGAGATATACGCCTCTCCCATGACCAGGTTGCCTGCCAGACCAGACATGATAGTAGCTGCAATCAGGGTACTGGCTCGTCTGATCGGCGCAATCAGTTTCATCAGCAGCACGTTCAAAAATCCGGTACGGTGCAATACACTGCCAAGTGCCAGCGCCATGATGGATAGCAGCAAAGTCCAGGCCATGCTGAACAAACCGCCACGCCCAAGTAATTCATCAACACTGACGATACCGGTGTTACCCGGTGAGTTCTGCCACAAGGCATTGAGCACATCAATACTATTTCTGTCCTGATACACCACAGCAATTACTAACGCCAGCAATATGCTGCACACCATACTGACTTCGGCAGCATAGCGTTTAACACTCATGCCAAGCATCATTAACAGAGGCAGCAATGTCACCATGCCATTCATCCGGAAAACACCAGTCAGCGCGTTGCGTATTTCAGCCAGACGCGCCTGTGGAAGATGGTGGTCACCATACTGCACCCCCCATACGATAAAAATACCCAGCACAATCACAAAAGTGGGAAGCGTGGTGTATAACATCGAGCCGATATGCCGGTACAGATTTATGCCAGCACTCATTGCAGCCAAATTGGTAGTGTCAGATACTGGCGACAATTTATCGCTAAAAGTTGCACCAGATACGATCATGCCGGCCACCAGCGGTAGCGGGATACCCATGGCATCACCGATCCCGACCAGCACAACACCAATCGTGCCAGCGGTACCCCAGGAGGTGCCGGTCGCAACCGACATCAGGCTGCACAATACGAACCCGGTTGCCAGGAACAGGCCCGGATCAAGCCAGCCCAGCCCCCAATACAGCAAACTCGCAATGGTGCCACTTTGCATGAAACTGGCAATCACCATGCCGATCAACATGAAAATATAAATTGCCGGTAGTGCCCTGGCAATGCCTTCATCCATCATGCCGCGAATGGCGGCAAATGAATAACCCAGGCTGTGAGCATGCAGCCCGGTCCAAGTCAGCGCCAGAAAAATCAGTACATGCAGACTGATCTGAAATGCGAACAAACCAACCGCGATCAGTAGTAATATTCCCGCAAAACACGTTACAGCCTGCCAGAAAGAAGGCAATGGTGGCACAATCGGTAACGCTTCTATCGCTGTTTTCTCATTTACTGTCATTTTCAGGCATCTGTAGTACTGCAATCACCCGAACCCGGATCATCAACACATCTTTCCCCCAAATTTCCTTCCAGGCCCGGCGATAATAATTTTAAAAACTGGGATTCGTCACCCCCAGTTTTCATGATATAACGCTGCAAAGTTAGCAGACCCTCAAACTATTAACAAACAAACTGGGAGAAGAATTTGGGACGCGGGTTTTATACTATTATGGGAGCGCAGTTTTTTTCGTCACTGGCGGATAATGCGCTGCTGGTTGTGGCCATCGCCTTATTGGTCGATCTGAATGCACCAGCCTACCTTACCCCTATGCTCAAATTTGTTTTCGTGCTGTTTTATGTCGTGCTGGCACCGCTTGTCGGCGCCTTTGCCGATTCTATGGCCAAGGGCTGGGTCATGTTCATCAGCAATTCAATCAAAATTGCCGGCTGCCTGTTACTGTTTTTCGCTGCCCATCAGGTTTCGGCATTAGGGGCATACGCAGTTGTCGGATTGGGAGCAGCCGCCTACTCCCCGGCAAAATACGGCATTCTTACGGAATTGCTGCCCCCTGAAAAACTGGTAATCGCCAATGGCTGGATGGAAGGACTGACTGTCGGATCAATCGTTCTTGGTACCGTTATTGGCGGCCTGCTCATTACCCCCTCAGTAGCATCGGTTCTTCTCTCTCTGAATCTGCCTCTGGTCACAACCGCTGTTGATGCCGGTTTCATTGTCATCATGCTGTTTTATGGTATTGCAGCCGTAACTAATTTATATATCCCCAATACTGGAATCGATCACCGCATACTTGAGAAAAACCCGGTTTTTCTATTTCGCGATTTTGTTCGTTGCCTGAGACTACTGTGGTTTGACAAATTGGGGCAGATCTCACTGGCTGTCACCACTCTGTTCTGGGGGGCTGGTGCAACACTGCAGTTCATCGTATTGAAATGGGCGGAAGCTGCCCTTGGTTATGCTCTAAATCAGGCAGCAATGCTGCAAGGCGTTGTTGCGGTAGGAATTGCACTAGGCGCCATACTGGCCGCAAAACTGGTTTCGTTGCGCCGATCGCTGGATGTCATTCCACTCGGCATCGCCATGGGAATCGTGGTCATCCTCATGATCACCGTGCAGAATCTCTGGGTTGCGATTGCACTGCTGATTATTATTGGCGGGCTAGCCGGCTTCTTCGTGGTACCCATGAATGCCCTGCTGCAACATCGTGGACATATTCTGATGGGGGCTGGCCACTCTATTGCAGTCCAGAATTTCAATGAAAATCTCGGCATACTGACCATGCTGTCGCTCTATGCGCTGTTGATCTGGTTTAATGTGGGTATTTACGCCGTCATTGCCCTGTTTGGATTGTTCGTCTCCACTACCATGATCCTGGTTCGCAAATGGCATTTGTACAATCAGAGCAAACAGGATTCACTACACCTGATCGGCACACAGGAACGCCAGTTCTGATGGGTATCGATTAAAGCGACTGGTACTGCATCAGGTATCCAGATTATCTTCCTGTTGCACTTTCTCTTCCGGAACCCGGTAGGAATCGGTGGCCCACTGTCCCAGATCCAGCAACTTGCACCGTTCGGAACAGAATGGCCGGAATTTGCTGGATTTATCCCAAATGACCACCTCACCACATTGAGGACAACTTACGGCAGGAGGCTTATTCAATCCCATTCACCCGCATGGACGCTCATAAACTGCAGTAAGTCAGCTCAAAAGGAATATCTTCTTCATAAACATCTGTTTTGTGGTCTGGCCGCCAGGGAACAAACCGGATATTCAAAGCATATTTGTTAGCGCTAATCTCAGGAATACAGGGAAGTTCACTGTCAACGTGCAGCCTCAGTAAATGTGCCTGATGTTCTGAGCCTGCCTGCTGAAATAAACCCTGAACTGCCACGAAATGACAGCTTTTACCACTATTTCTCAGCATGTTCAGCACAATATTGATTCCACTGCGAATCGGAGTAAAAGGAGTGATCCAGCCCTTCAGGTCAGCCCGGCGCAGTTCCGGCGCCAGGTTCAGCCAGTAATGATAGGCTGGCAAATCAAATTCACACGCAGCACCTGGAATACTCATGCGCTGCCTCACACCCATCAGCCACTCATCATCACGCAAATGTCCGCCAATCCGGCCCGGTATATCCAGCAAGCCGCGAAATGCCGCTCGAATATCCTGCAATATGTGGTTAAGTGCTTTTTCAGATACACCCGGGTTGTCACGCAAACCTTCCAGCATGGTCCGCTGCTTGTCCAGTTCCTGCAACAGATCTGATTTAAGATCGGATCGACTGGTTACATCCAGGATTTCAAACAGGGCAACCAGGACAGCGTGATGTTCGAAAGAGGTATCTCTGGCTGAGAAAAAATCAATTTTGTCAAACAAATCCTCCAGCCTTAACAGCATGCGAATTCGTTCACTCAGAGGCAATTCGTAACAGATCACAGTAGGCAAGATAGTGTTGAGATTTCGGAAACCGCTAAACCAATATGCACACATCTTACCAGAATCATTCAGGGGCTGTGACTGCGGGCAAGCACAAGGTATTTCTGATGGAGTTCTCGCACCTGCTGCTGCAAGTGTTGTTCGCTGGAATCATTCACAATCACATCATCAGCCCGCGCGAGGCGCTCTTCCCGCATACACTGCACTGCTATCACGTCACGCACAGCCTGCTCACTCAACTTGCTGCGCTGCATAACACGGGAAACCTGTAAGGATTCAGGACTGTCAACCACCAGCACACGATTCACCAGCTTAAGGTAGTTACCAGTTTCCAGCAGCAGAGGAATAACCAGAACACCATATTCAGATCGAATAAATGAAAGATGGTGCAGGATTTCCTGGTAAATCAGCGGGTGAAGTATGGATTCCAGCTTGAGTCTGGCTGCTTTATCGGAAAACACCAGTTTGCGCATGGCAGTTCGATCCATCGAACCATCTTCCGAAATAACATGATCACCGAAAACAGTCCGAATTAGGGCAATTGCCTTGCCGTCCGGGTGAGTCAAACTATGCGCAACCTCATCCGCGTCAACGATCCCGACACCCGATTCTCTGAAAAAATCAGCTGCCCGGGTCTTTCCGCTACCGATTCCGCCCGTCAGTCCGATAATGAAGACCATGATCAGAACATTGCCAGATAAGCCTGATTTATCTGGCTGCCCCAGAACAAGGCTATCAACCCGCCTCCGGCCAGATAAGGACCAAAAGGCAACGTCGTATTCCTGAAACGCTTAACCGTCAAAATCAGCACCGAACCAATGACAGCCCCCACTACTGAAGAAAACAAAATAACCAGCGGCAATAACTGCCACCCCAACCAGGCTCCAATCGCCGCCAGTAATTTGAAATCACCATACCCCATCCCCTCCTTACCCGTCAGCAATTTAAACAACCAGAAAATGCTCCAGAGTGTGAGATAGCCAGCAACTGCACCGATTACAGCTGAATGGATATCGGTAAAGCCATTATTCAGATTGACGATTAACCCCGCCCACAGCAGTGGCTGAGTGATGCTGTCCGGTAATAACTGTGTGTTCAGATCGATAAAGGTCAGGACAATCATGGCCCAGATAAAAATCAGAACAGCAAACAGGATTGCACTAAAACCAAAATGCCAGGCGGCCAAACCGCTCAACATGGCGGTGAGCGCCTCCACCAGAGGGTAACTGAATGGAATACGGGCACGGCAACCAGAACATTGCCCCCGCAAAAAAAGATAGCTGATGATCGGGATATTTTCGAGAACAGAAATTTTATGGCCACACTGCGGACAGCCAGATCCTGGAATAGCCAGGTTAAATACCGGCAGTGCTTTTATCGGCTCACCGTGCAGCTCCGCACACTGCAGCTGCCATTCGCGTTTCAGCATCTCAGGTAACCGGTAAATTACCACATTCAGGAAGCTGCCCAGAACCAGGCCAACAACTGTTACAAACGAAATGGACAACATTGGTGAAGCCTGCAGAACATTAAAAAGATTCATACGTTACCTGTCTGTTCGCTCAGTTACGGGAAGGTAGCAGGCACCTGTTAACCAACCACCTGGCCCATTTTAAAGATAGGTAGATACATGGCAACAACCATCCCGCCAATCAGCGTCCCCAATACCACCATAATCATCGGCTCCATCAGGCTGGAAAGCGCTTCTACCGCATCATCCACCTCTGCCTCAAAAAAATCGGCAATTTTACTGAGCATTGCATCAAG
Source organism: uncultured Nitrosomonas sp. (assembly GCA_964651625.1). Lineage (GTDB taxonomy): Bacteria > Pseudomonadota > Gammaproteobacteria > Burkholderiales > Nitrosomonadaceae > Nitrosomonas. The sequence goes on from CAZYWE010000020.1 coordinate 7,714, forward strand.
CGAGCCTGATTCTTCGCCGATAGAAACCATCTGCAATACCATGGAAGGAAAAACATTAGTCATCGTCATTGCATCCACCAGGCTGCTACCGGTACTGACTTCATTCTGTATATTTCTGGTTGCCTCAAAATACACCTGATTCCCGGCAGCACCTGCCACAGAATTCAGCGCATCAACCAGTGGAACACCGGCTGCAAACATGGTTGACAGGGTACGAGACCAGCGGGCAATCGTCGCTTTACGGATCACTTCTCCAAATATTGGTAACCGCAATGCCAGCCGATCCATCACACGCTGCATTGCTGCAGAACGTTTCCATGTATAGAAAAACGCATAGAGCCCACCGCCAACGCTGCCAAAAATTGCCCACCAGTAATCTACGAAGAAATCGGAAATTGTCATCACCAACAGGGTTGGAGCAGGCAAATCAGCCCCGAATCCCTGAAACAGTTCTTTGAATGCCGGGATGACGAATATCATGATGACGGCGGTAATGATAAACGCAACCACAATAATTGAAATGGGGTAGAACAGGGCCGATTTAATCTTCCCTTTGATTGCCTGAATTTTTTCCTTATAGGTCGCCAGTCTGTCCAGCAAACTGTCCAGAATACCGGCAGCCTCCCCGGCTGCCACCAGATTACAGAACAGCGAATCAAAATATAGTGGATGTTTCCTGAATGCGCTGGCCAGGCTGCTGCCTGTTTCCACATCAGACTTAATATCCATCAGCAATTTTGCTACGGCGCGGTTACTGTGCCCTTTACCCACAATATCAAAAGCCTGTAGCAGGGGCACTCCTGATTTCATCATCGTCGCAAGCTGCCGGGTGAACAGCGTAATATCCTTATCTGTGATTTTCCCACCCGTTTTGGCCTTGGTAATCTTTGTCACCCTGATACCCTGGCGACGTAATGTGGAAGTCACCACAACAGTACCGGCAGCCCGCATTTCACCCTTGATTACCTTGCCAGCCTTATCCTTCCCTTCCCATAAAAAGTTGAATTCCTTGATTTTCTTTTCCGAAGCAGTGATGGTTGCCATGCCTATTTCCTTTTAATCTTTTTGAACAGGATCATGGCCATTACGGCAAAAAATCCGGGAAAATTTAATAATCCATTAACGAGAGCGCTCCATTTCAGCCAGACAATCAGCAACAGTCGGGTAGCGCAGTCGAACGTGTAATTCCTGTTTCATACGACTATTGGTCAAGCGTCTCGATTCGAACATGAAGGACAGAAGACCGGGAGAAATCACCTTCAATGCTTCCTGACGGGTAATTTTTTGCGGATGAGGCAACACAAAATGATCCGCCACCAGATCAAAATACTCCCCCATCTTCAAACAGGAATCATCGCTTGCATGATAAATTCTGCCCGACTTCCCAAAACGCAGCATAGCCACGATAATCCGCGCCAGATCATCCGCATGAATGTGGTTAGAATAACTGTCTTCAGCTGGCAATAATGCGGGAGTACCCTGTTGCAAACGCTCAAGTGGCAGACGGTCATGTGCATAAATCCCCGGCACACGCAAAATAGATACCCGCACACCGTTGCGTCTCCCCCAGTTTCTGACCTGCTGTTCCGCATCCAGTCGTCTGAGTGCTCGCGCATTTTTCGGATTCACCGGGTAGCTTTCACTCACCCAATCTCCACCACAATCGCCATAAACCCCGCTGGTACTGATATAGATCAGCTGTTGTGGTAGTATTCCCGCCTGTGTTTTGGGTACTTGACGGGAGAGTGCAGATAGTAAATGTGCAGTACGTGTATCCCGCTCACCGTGACCGGGGGGGGGCGCAAGATGCAACACTGTGTGAGCAGCCAGTCCGGCTACCTTGTTGAGGCTTGCGGGCTGATCGAGATCGCCCGCTATTGGTCTGATCCCCAGCAGGCGCAGATTGTTAAAATTTTCTACTCTGCGACACAAACCGAACAATCGGTAGCGTTTTTCAAGCAAACCTGCCACCCTTGAAGCTACATCGCCACACCCTACGACCAGCAACCTGTTTTTCATAATTTTTATTTGTAACCCATATCCGCCAGATGGAGTCTTACCGCATTACCTTCAGACCAAGTGGCCGCATCATTACTGCCGAGCCTGCCGAAACTGTTCTTGAAGCAGCATTACGCCACGGATTATCCCTGCCCTATGGCTGCCGTAACGGTTCTTGTGGTACGTGCAAGGGAAAAATTATACAAGGGATCGTCGATTACGGCGCCTACAGCGAAGAAGCGCTGACAGAGCAGGAAAAATCTCAGCAATTTGCACTTTTCTGCTGCGCCCGACCTCTCTCTGACCTGGAAATTGAATGTCAGGAAATTGAAGCGATCAAAAATATCAGAATTCGCACTATGCCATGCCGGGTACATAAACTTGAACATGTGGCATCTGATGTCATGGTTATTTATCTGAAGTTGCCGACAAATGAACGATTACAGTTTCTACCCGGCCAGTACATTGATATCCTGATGAAGGACGGTCAGCGCCGTAGCTTTTCGCTGGCAAATTCTCCCGGTAACGATGAATTTTTGCAGCTGCATACGCGTAATTACACGGGCGGAGTATTTTCTGAATACGTTTTTTCTCACATGAAGGAAAAAGATATTCTCCGATTCGAAGGACCTCTTGGGTCTTTTTTCCTTCGCGATGCTCCCTCTAAAGATACTCCTATTATTTTTATTGCTGGCGGAACTGGTTTTGCACCCGCAAAAAGCATGCTCGAACATATTTTTTATACGGAAAACGCCCGCTTTGCCCATAACAAAATTAAATTGTACTGGGGAGCACGAGCCAAAGATGGTCTCTACCTGAATGATCTGGCTGAGAAATGGGCAGCCCGGAACAAAAATTTCAGTTACATCCCGGTATTATCCGAACCACTCACTGGCGATAACTGGCAGGGAAAAGTCGGGCTGGTACACCAGGCAGTCATGGATGATATGGATACGCTGGCAAGTTGCCAGGTTTATGCATGTGGTGCTCCTGCCATGGTAAAAGCTGCTTTTGATGACTTCTCTCACCAGCGCGAATTGCAAAGTGAGAACTTTTTTTCCGATGCGTTTGTTCCCTCCAAACCGCCAACAACCTGAAGAATCAGGTTGCCGTAATTTGTTTTAGTGCAAAATCGAGCCCTTTGCGATAGTGCTCATTGGCCGCTTCCTGCTTACCCAATCTCTCGAACAATTGCGCTAACGCAAGATGTACCGGGTATCCCGGTTCAATTGACAAACTGGCTTCCAGATAACTCTGCGCTTTACCCCACAACTCTCCATAGGTACAAAGCCTTCCCAGTGTCAGTAACAGACGGGCATTATTTGGATATTTCGCAAGCCAGCTTTCAGCACGTTGTATCTGCCAGCTGACTACACCACTTTTACAATCTGCATACAATGTCACAAGCTCGGGATATGGTCGGGTATCCAGGCTGTTTTCAATAACCTTCTGGGCAGCAGCATTATCTCCCAAAGAAATCATGGCCCGAGCGGCCGCAGCTGCAAGTTCTCCGTCAAGCTTTTCGTGATTCGACAAACCATTCCAGTACTTTCTCAGCAAGGCAATATCCTTCGCATTTTTACGGATATTCTCCAGGTGAGCACTATGTCGCAGTTCATCCACAAGCGCCCTGTCAACAGAAGAACGGTTCGCCAGAACCTCAGTCAACTCCAACACGGAATCCCAGTTGCCTACCAGCTGATGCGCTTTTAATTCCAGCAAAAGTACTGCCGTTCTTTGCAAACCACCTGTGGAATAGAGTGACTGTAATGTTGCCAGCGTATCAGCATAACGCCCTTCATCCAGCAACAGTTCAGCCTGGGTAATCAGTGTAAGCGCCCTATCATCAGGTGCCTGCTCTCTTGCGGCAGCCAGCAAACGGTCACGCTGTGTGTAATTTTTCAACTGATGTGCTGACCGGGCTGCTATTACCGCATTCAGAGCCTTGTCAACCTGTTTATCAGCAAGCTTGAAAGCTCTTTCTGCAATCCCTGCGGCAGTATCATATTCCGTTTCAAAAAATGTCTTCAAACCGGATCCTGTTAATCGTTCAACTTTTCTTTCGCGAGATCCGGATAAATTGGCCACTATCCTCAACAACGCATAAAACAGGGTAAAAACAGACAATGTCATCAAGATAAACGTGTTGAATGCAAATTCAATTTTGTAAGGCGGCACAGTAAACAACACCGAGCCTGTATGGTAATACGCAGTCAATACAATGGCAGTAGCCGCCGCAAACAGTGCAAACAACCAGAACACCAGTTTCATCCCCTTTCCCCTTTCATAATGAATTCACGCGGCATACGCTTCCCAGAAATCCCCCAGTACCCGGTAATCGAAATTTGATACTGATTCCTGATACAAATTTGAAGGTGGCACTCAAACAGCTTTCATTCCGGGAAATCCCGGCAATATCCGCAATAGACTGCACCTCTAACTAACACTAACGATACCGCTCTTCAGTCAAGGACACATCCAGATATGGAGCAATGAGAAATCACTGGACAATCACAATTTCAGCAAAAATTCAGTGATTTAAAACCGTCACGGAAATTCATGCGATTATTTTTCCTCAAAATACTCCAGCAGCCCTTGTACCGTCCCCTCATCTCCCAGAGAAGTACGGCATATTTTTCTGATACCTGATGCTGCAGCTTTACGTGCAATCCGGTCATGTGCGGTAAACACCGGAGTTACCTCAAGCAATTGTTTGCCGGTTTCACCAATTATGTCAAATAAATTATCCAGGCCTTCGCTGCTGCTTATGATTACTGCCTGAATCCCGTTATTACGCCAATGTTCCAGCAAGGGCAGCGGATCGACATCCGGTTTGTGGCGCCGATAGCACTCTACATATTCAACGCTCGCTCCGCGGCTGCATAACGTGTCGCCAAGCAGCCCTCGCCCATCATTACCGCGAAAAATCACCACACGTTTGCTTTGCACTGCCTGCAACTGAGGCATCCGCAACAACGCTTCACTATCAGAGCCATCTTCGGGAACTATCACACTGGTAATACCATGGCATCCGAGTGCCCGGGCGCTGCCTTTACCGACAGTTGCCACTGATACATGCCGAGGCCAGCTGCGATTGGCCTGAATTAGTGGTATTACTTTTTCTACCGCATTCGGGCTGACAAACACGGCCAGATCAAACTCATCGAGCCGGGCAATCGCATCAAACAACAATTGTCTGTTTTCACTGTCAGAAATTTCCAGTACAGGAAACAACCAGGGCTCCCCACCGAGTAATTTGATCTGCGCCGCCAGATTGCCCGCCTGGTGCAAGGGGCGGGTAACCAAAATACCTTTACCGGCCAATCGATCGGATGTTAAACCCATCCCGGTTTCAGCCTCAATCACATCTCAAGCCAGGGAAGCAAGAATTTCCTCTGCACCATGCGCCATCAGGTTCTGAGCTAACTGCCGCCCCACCTGCTCCCCTGATTCAGGTTTGCCATATAACTCATCTGCAATCATTCTCGATCCGTCAGGCGTTGCCACAAAGCCACGCAAAGTCAACACACCTTCAAAAATCTCGGCAAACCCGCCCAAAGGTACCTGGCAACTGCCTCCCAGCATACGGCTCATGGCGCGTTCCGCCTCTACACAACAGGCTGTTGCAGTGTGATGCAACGGCTTCATCCATTCCACCATATCAGGATCATTGTCGCGGCATTCGATACCCAGCGCGCCCTGCCCCACTGCGGGAAGACTTAATTCAGGCGACAACAGCATACGTATGCGATACCCCAGCTCCAGACGTTTCAACCCGGCTGCAGCCAGAATGATTGCACTGTATTCACCTTCATCCAGTTTTCTTAACCGGGTCTGCACATTGCCACGCAACGGATGAACCTGCAGATGAGGGAAACGTGCATGCAACTGGGATTCGCGCCGCAAGCTGGAAGTCCCCACCACACTCCCGGCAGGCAATTCCTCCAGGCTGGAAAAATCATTCGAAACAAATGCATCGCGCGGATCTTCCCGTTCCGTAATAGCCGCCAGCTGAAAACCGGGTGGAACAACCATCGGCACATCCTTCATGGAGTGCACGGCAATATCAGCCCGACCATCTTCCAGGGCCAATTCAAGCTCCTTGATAAAAAGCCCCTTACCGCCAATTTTTGACAGGGAAACATCCAGAATCTGATCTCCTTTGGTCGTCATGCCAAGTATGGTGATATCAGTTTGCGGGTATAATTCAAGCAGGCGACTGCGAATAAAATTTGCCTGCCACATAGCGAGCTGGCTTTCGCGCGATGCAATAACAATTTTTTTAGGACTGGACATAACAGAATTCTGAATTTGTGACAACGCCGCCATTCTAGCATGGCCAACTCTGGTACGGATGGTGGCAAAAATCACACTTTCATCCCAGCTACACCCGTTATTCACGATCACAGGAGACACGCAATAATGAGTCTTGATACCCAGGCAAGTATTACTCCCGAGAAAAGTACACCCAACGAAAAAGATTATCCGTTGCGGGAAGATATTCGCTTGCTGGGACGTATGCTGGGAGACACCATACGGGAGCTGGAAGGTGAAGCCATGTTTGATCTGGTCGAAACCGTCCGTCAGACATCCGTGCGTTTTCGTCGGGATCAGGATGAAGCAGCAAGATATGAACTTGATGCCATCCTCAACCATCTCAGCCACAAGGAAACTATCGCCGTTGTGCGCGCATTCAGCTATTTCTCGCTGCTTTCAAACATCGCTGAAGATCTGCACCACAATCGCCGCCGTCGCGCCCATCTGCGTGCGGGCTCTCCTCCCCAGGATGGTAGCGTTACACTCGCGTTACAGCGTGTAGTGGCAAAAGGAATCAATGCCGAACAGCTGCAGAATTTTTTCGCTGGCGCTTTGATCTCTCCGGTACTGACTGCCCATCCGACTGAAGTACAACGACGCAGTATTCTGGACTATCAGCTCAAAATCCAGCGCCTCCTCAAAGAGCGGGATCGCACCCAGCTCACCCCCAATGAAATGCGCCACAACGAGGAAGGTTTACGCTCCGCCATCCAGACACTATGGCAAACACGGGTATTACGGTCTGTCAGGCTAACAGTGCAGGATGAAATCGAAAATGGCCTGATCTACTACCATTACACTTTCCTCAAACAGATCCCCTACATTTACGCCAAGATTGAAGACATCCTGGAACGCCACATGGACAGATCGGCACCGCGTATCGCCTCATTTCTGCGGATCGGCAGCTGGATAGGTGGAGATCGGGATGGTAACCCTTTTGTTACCCATCAGATCATGCTGCATGCAGCCGAACGGCACTCAGCCCTGATATTGGATTTTTATATCAGTGAGGTGGAAAAAATCGGCCAGACCATGAGTCTGTCCGAACGCCTGATCAAAGTAACCAGTGAACTGGAAGGATTGGCCTCCATTGCACCCGGCCTGCCCGCCAGCAGAATCGATGAGCCCTATCGGCGCGTATTTCTCGGCATTCACGCCCGCCTGATTGCAACCAGCAGACATCTGGGCCCGTGTGTTGGGGGCCGCTACCAGGAAAGTAACGCTGAACCTTATGCCGATAGCGCCGAGTTTGTACATGATCTTGACATCATTATCCGTTCGCTGAAACAGCACCGCTCAGACAAACTGGCTCAGGGTGCATTACGGGATCTGCGCCGGGCTGCAGATGTGTTCGGTTTCCACCTGGCGCCACTGGATATGCGTCAGCACAGCAAGATACATGAACAGGTCATCTCCGAGCTATATGGGAAAAACATCCGGGATAACCGGAATTACGCCGGAATGTCCCACTCTGAGCGCATCGAATGGCTGCTGGCTGAGCTCAAACGTTCCCGTTCACTGATTACTTCCCTTTCAGATTTTTCCGACCTTGCACAGAGCGAACTGCGTATTCTGAAAATGGCAGCTGAAATTCAACACCGCTTTGGTCATGCCGCACTGCCTAACTACATCATTTCGATGGCAACCGGGGTCGTACATATCCTGGAGGTGGCTTTACTGCTGAAAGAAGTCGGGTTACTGCATTTTGGAGATGATCCGCGAGCAACCGTAAACATTATTCCTTTGTTTGAAACAATTAATGACTTGCGCGGTTGCGCCAGTGTCATGGATGAACTGTTTTCCCTTCCGGATTACCGCAAGCTGCTGCTTTCACGCGGGAATCTGCAGGAAGTCATGCTGGGTTACTCGGATAGCAATAAGGATGGCGGCTTCGTTACCTCCAACTGGGAGATCTATAAAGCTGAAATTGAGCTGACCAAAGTATTCAACCGTCACGGCGTCAGGCTGCGCCTGTTCCATGGCCGCGGCGGCACAGTAGGGCGCGGTGGCGGCCCCAGCTATCAGGGAATTCTGGCACAGCCACCGGGTAGCGTCAGTGGCCAGATCCGGCTCACAGAGCAGGGGGAAGTCATCGCCAGCAAATACACAGACCCTGAAATCGGGCGGCGCAACCTCGAAACACTGGTCGCAGCCACCATTGAATCCACATTGCTGGATCGTGATTCCATCCAGTATCACGCTCCCCAGTTTCACCAGATCATGGAAGCCCTCTCTTCCAGTGCATTTGAGGCTTATCGCAATCTGGTCTATAAAACACCGGGATTCGGGCAGTTTTTCCAGGAGTCCACTCCAATCCGTGAGATTGCCGGTCTGCATATCGGCAGCCGGCCAACTTCGCGCAAACCATCCAACAAAATAGAAGATTTGCGTGCCATTCCATGGGTATTCAGCTGGAGTCTCAACCGCACAATGATTCCTGGCTGGTATGGGTTTGGTACTGCCGTGGAAAATTTTGTACAACAAGCCAGAAATGAGCAGGATGCACTGAAACAGCTGCAGGAGATGTATCGCACCTGGCCGTTCCTGCAGACCCTGCTGTCCAATATGGACATGGTGCTGTCCAAGAGCGATCTGGGAATTGCCTCGCGCTATGCCGAACTGGTAACTGATGCCGAACTGCGCCAAAGTGTCTTTGCCAGCATCCGTCATGAATGGGAACGCTGTGTGAAGTGGCTGTTTGCCATCACCGGGCATTCCGAATTACTGCAGGACAACCCAACGCTGGCCCGCAGCATCCGTATCCGGACGCCTTATATTGACCCGCTGAACCACCTGCAGGTTGAACTGCTCCGCCGCTACCGCTCCGGAGATGATGACGATACCGTTCATCGTGCAATTCATCTGACCATTAACGGTGTGGCTACCGGACTCAGGAACAGCGGTTAATCCTTTTCAGAAATAGCCGCCAGGGTTTACTGCAATGATAAAAGATACAATAATCTGCAGTAAGGGCTGAAGCAATCACTGGGCAAAGGGTCGTGGTTATGATTTTACTTATCCACCCGGCTCTTCCGTTAACCTGATCGTTATGACTGGGACAGAAAATGAGTAAAGCGCCTCCTCGACTGGAAAATGTGACTGCTGGTACGGGGAAACCATTTTCTCTCCTTTTCAGCTACTTCGCTCGGCTCAAACCCACCCGGCTGGTCATCTTTACCACTACTTTTCTATCCAGCCTGCTGTTATCGCTTGGTTTTGTTTTCTTACAGCCGGCAATCTACCAAAGCTATGCCACCCTGCTGACAGTTGCGAAAACCGCGATCGATCAGGAAAGTAAAGAAGCCGATATTCAGCATGTTGCCATTCAGAAACAGATTCTTCTCGGCCCGGAGCTGCTGACAGAAACAGCGAATCGTTTACGCAAGGGCGATGGCGCTGAAACAGGAGTTGATCTAAGCCCTGCTGCAATTCGCGATATGCTGGACGTTCGGCCGATAATCGACACCAACCTGATTGAAATGGTTGCTGAAGGGAATAAACCCGGGTTGCTGCCACGCATCATCAATACCTGGATCGATGTCTATCTGGATGCACGGTCAGCGGAAATTGCCCGATCCAAAGGATCAACAATAGAAATGATGCAGGACGAGCTCTCCACGCTAACAAAAAAGATTGAACTGAAAAGGTTTGAACTTGGGCAGTTCAGGCAGCAAAACGCGATTATTTCTGCCGAACGGCAAGACAATGAAGCCCCGGCCCGTCTCAAGGGATTGACCGATTCGTTGAACAAGGCCAGTGAAGAAGAAGTCAAGGCTAAAGCACGTCTTGATGCCATCAGAAAATCGATCGAAAGAGGACAGACTGTTGTCCCAAGTGAGGATACACGAACCTTGGGAGCTCTCGAAAAACGTGCCCAGGAACTACGGGAGCAACTGGAAGAACTGGATCGGCAATATACTCGTGAATACATGGCTTTATCCCCTGATCTCAAGGTAATTCCAGAAAAACTGCATTCACTGGAAAGTGAGATTCAGCATATTCGCCACAAAGGACAATCCATCGTCGTCAGCGAAGCTGAGCAGGAATATGCAGCAGCCCGGCAGGCCGCCCGTTCAATACAGGAACAACTCGATCAGCATAGAAAAAAAGCGGCAGAGTTTACAGCCCGTTTTACTGAGCATGATGCATTGAAATCCGACCTGGAAGAGCTGGAGTCACTCTACCGTGATACCCAGGCCAGACTGGCCCAGGTTGAAGCGCAACACTCCGGAAAATACCCTTACGTTGATGTCATCGAACGCGCGTTCCTGCCACATAACCCAGTCAGACCGGATTATCTGTGGAATGCGGGGGTAGCGGCAATTGCTTCCCTGTTACTGGGCCTGGCTGCCATCTGGATTTTTGAATTCCTGATGCACAAGGAACAGGAAAAACTGGCTATCCACCTGTCTGGCATTCACCTGCACAACCAGGATAACCTGAATTTATCCCATAATCCCCTGGATGTTCTGTCATCGGCACCAGTAAATCTTCCCGAAACACCTGTACGGGTGCTTGAACACAACATCAGCATCAGGGAACTCACTTCCCAGCAGATTGCTGCTCTCTTCCAGTCAGCCAGCCTCAAGGAAAAGCAGCTGCTCGTTTTACTGTTGAGTGGTTTGACACTGAGTGAAATCACCAGCTTGCAGCAGGATAGCGTTGATCTTAAAAATAACTCGCTTACCATTAAAAACGAATCTGCCAGAACAATTCCTCTGCATCCTGCTCTTGCCACACTTTACCGCAAACACGGCTATTGCCTGACTGATCCAGCCGGGAATCATCTGAATCAGGCAGACCTGGAAGCGCTACTGAACTGTATGCAGATAGACGCCGGATTGACGACAACCCAGCCTGTTTCCGCGCAGATGCTGCGCAGCACCTACATTCTCTATCTGGTAAAACAGGGCTTGCGTCTGTCTGATCTCGAAGTGATTACAGGCTACATCTCACCAACGGAACTGTCGGATTACGGCACTTACGCTCCCCCAGGAGTCAAACACCCGATCGAATCGGTCAATCTGTTTTATCCGGTCGGGTACAAACAGAATTCCTGACAGGGTTCGCAGCAGAATCTACGATGTCGGGTTCCTTAACAGCGCCTCCGTCAATTGCTTCTCAATGGAACTGTACCCGGCATCATTGCCATGAAGCTCTGACGATCCACCCCACGCTGGATTCTGTCTGAGCATATCGATGATCTGTTGCCAGTCATTTGGCAGCTCACCCCGTTCCGGCTGCTGCCCCACCTGATCGGTGTGGCAGGCGGCATGCCCCCGGTTCATCAGTTTGTCCAGCAGCTGGTACTGGCGTAAATACAACAGCTGTAAAGTGGTGTCATCCGCGCATAGCCAGCGGGTACCTTTGATTTTTGCCTGGATTTCCTTGCCATAACGCTTAAATGTTGACCACCCGGTTCCGGCAATCGCTCCCAGAATACTGGCCGCCCCCAGACTCAATCCCCCTACCATCAGATCAATCCCCGCTCCGGCGGCAGCACCTTTAAGAGCAGCACTGCCAATATCCAGGCCATAAGCTTTCAGCACACCTGGCGCAAACAGATCAAGCTGCCAGTAGCCGTTTTGTACCGGTATTTTTTGCAGTTCAATATCGTTATCTGTGAAATTAAACATTTTCAGCAGATCAGCCAGACAATGTTGCTCAGCCTGCCGGATAAAATCCTGTAACCTGGCTGCAGCAGAGGGAGCATCAAATGAACTCTGCTCATCCACGGTATGCTCGCGATAGCACGCTGCCGTTATGATCAGCCCCGCAATCCGCCGGGCAGCCGATATGCAAAGCTGATTCCACACTCTGGCACGATGGTCGATCAGACGTTGCAGACGGGTGTAGTGTCCCTCCAGCAGGCTTTGTATCTTCTGGTACAGACGTTTTTCCGCTTCAAACGCAAACGCTACGGTATCCAGCTCAAGCGAAGCGTAAATGTTGAACGCTGCCAGCTTCTTTCTCCACAGATCCAGCTCTGCCCGATGTGATGCGGTAAAGTTGAATATCGGAATCATGGGCTTCGTTGCCTTGCCGAGTATCTCGATTTCGATGAGATATTTTTCCAACACCGGTTCACGCACATCAATCACATATAACAGCACATCGCTGCGCAATACCTGCCGGATAACCTTGGCTTCCTGTTCCAGAGGATCGTTAAGTGGCGTCGCAGCTACAAATTTCTCCAGCAGTTCACCCGGCGCAGCACGTTTATTCCGGGTAGCAATCACATGCAGTTTGTCTTGCAGCGCATAAACATCTTCGATTCCGGGGGTGTCATGCAGGTTAAGCACAGCTTCACTACCGGCAAAAATGGTCGCCCGTTCCACATGGCGTGTTGTCCCGGCTGCATCTTCAACCTTTCCAAAACGGGTGCTGCGTAACAAGGTGCGAATCAGCGACGTTTTTCCGGTATTGGCATGGCCGACAACCGCGATCTCCAGCAGGGGCATTCCCTGTACTGGCGCCGTACCGGCAGATTTCATTTCAGAATGCATCGTCATCAGGAAAGAACGTGTTCGGCAGGAATCGAACAAGCCTGTGCCAACCGGTACCAGGCCTGTTTGCGTGATTCTGCAACCGGAATTGCAGGGCTGCTTTGCAGCAGCATCAGCCAGATCTGGCCGGAGGTCAGCGCCGATAGTTCATTTATCATTCGCTGTACGCCACGATCAGGCAACCGATGTGCCGCCACGCCAATGAGCAATGCACTTCTGGATTTTTTAAGCATCTCCGAAACCCGGATAAACGTTTTCTGATCCGCTACATTTTCCTGGCAAATCGTTCCTTCCGGCCAAACGGCATGGTTATCCAGCTCAATACCAATCACCAGCGCATTAGCAGGAAAAGGACGATTAGCAGGCTCACTACGGACAGCCAGTACCGGCTGTTCCTTCCCCATGCCCGGATCCCGGTCGATCACACTGGTTACGAATTCTTTAGCAATCAGGCTCTGACGCAGTGTGACATAGTAAGGCAGATACAAATCCAGTTTGTAACGATACTCCGACAGCTTCAGCATGCAGAAAGACAGCAGAATCAGGATCAGCCGGGGTAGTAATCCATAGACAATCAGCGCCCCCACCAGAAACCCGGCCCAGGCACTTCTGATGACTGAATCCTGTGCACCGGCACCGATCCGGCTGGCTGCAACCTGCCCGTCATCCGGGACAATCAGGCCGATATGCTGCATTGGCACACCCAGTAAACGGGTCAGTTCCGGCAGGCTGTTTTCCGGCAGCAGCGTTGTCCCCCAGACAAAATCATACTGCTTTGCCAGCATCAGCAGGATCAGCACACCCATTCCTGTCAGCAGATAAACCAGCCAGAACTGATGGGTCAGCACGCTGATCCGCCACCTGCCTACGCTGCCGGACAAACAGGTCTCCCACCAGGCACGTGCAGCCAGTGTACTGGTGGAATCAGCCTCCTTTTTCCGGAAATGAAAAGGCAGCCAGCAGGCTAGTTGCGCCGCAATACCTGAACTCAAACCCTGAACATTTAGCGAAATCCCGACACACCACAGCAGTATTGACAGAAAATTGAATCCGAGCAGAACAACCAGCAGCCAGTAGATATTCAATGTGGAAGATTCACCTGTCGCATGGGCGGCTGCCAGACCACCGAGGATTGCCGCCAGCAGCAGAATGATCCTGCCGGCGCGTATAAACAGCTTTTCCGGTTGCTGGAACACTTCATCCAGATGATTATCGTGAATCAGGTGATGGGCACGATCCAGCAATCTTTCCAGAAAAGCCGGATAACTGAAACCAGAAGCAGGATACGCCTCCATGCTTGCAATGCCAGTATAGGAAAGCGCTTGCGGCTGTCTGGTTTCAATATGCCGCAGCTGTTCCAGTCGAACCAGATCATTGAAATCGTGGTTTTTTAATGCCTTCACTATTGATATCAAAACAGGAGAAATAAAAACGGTGTCATTACGCCCTACCGGGCGCCAATCCGGAAAACAGTCATCTCACTCCGGCATATCTATCGTAATACAACCTTATTCCCGCAAAAAACCGGAAAGCCGTACAATCCACGCTCTACTGAACAATTCGGCAAACCCGAAAGGAAACAGTGAAATCAGTTCATTTATTCCAGGAAGGATATTATCGATGAAACCCGTCGCAATTCTCAGGTTTTTCCCGATTGAAGGACCCGGCTATTTTGCCACATTTCTCAACCACCATCACATCCCCAGCCAGCTCATCTGCCTGGATGAAGGTGCCCTTCTCCCGGAAAACCTGAGCCAGTACAGCGGCCTGGTCCTGATGGGTGGCCCCATGAGCGTACATGATGATTTACCCTGGGTCAGCCGGGTACTATCACTCATCAGACAGGCGACAGCAGCTGATATTCCGGTTCTGGGCCATTGTCTGGGAGGGCAATTGTTATCAGCCGCTCTGGGTGGCGCAGTAACCAGCAATCCGGTTAAGGAACTGGGATGGGGGCGGGTCAATATAGAAAATTCATCTGTTGCTCATGAGTGGTTTGGTAGTGACCTTGCAGAATTTGAAGCTTTTCACTGGCACGGCGAAACCTTCAGCATCCCGGAAAAAGCAACCCGGTTGTTGTCCAGCCCCTACTGCCCCAATCAGGCATTTGCGCTGGGAATACATCTGGGCCTGCAATGCCATATTGAGATGACTGCTGACATGGTGAAAGCATGGTGTGAGAAAAATGCTGCCGAGCTTTTACAAAATCAGGAGAGCCCCGCAGTGGCCTCATCTGAAGAAATCCAGATTGACCTGGACAACCGCATTGCTGCACTGCAATCAGTTGCAGATCGTCTGTACAGGAAGTGGATTGCCGCCCTGAAACACTGATGGCCGCAAACTACACGGCCATCAGTCAAACGGTACTCACAGCTGACTATTAAACTGCTATTTCTGCCCGCATTTTCTTCATCGCTTTAGCTTCAATCTGACGCACCCGCTCAGCCGAAACACCCAGCTCATCAGCCAGCTCATGCAATGTTGCCGTCTTGTCTTCACTCAGCCAGCGGGCTTCAATGATACGGCGGCTACGCTCATCCAGGCTGCTCAGTGAATCCTTCAGTCTGGTATGCGTCAATTGTTCCAGCTGTTCTTTTTCCAGTTCTTTGGATGGGTCCGATCCATCGGTCAGGTATGCGATCGGGCTGAAATCCTCTTCATCACTGTCTGTTACCGGTTCCAGCGAAATATCCCGGCCGCTGAAGCGGGTTTCCATCTCGACAACTTCCGCTGCCTTAACGCCCAGCTGTTCCGCCATCGAATCCACTTCAGCCCGGCTCATCGTATCCAGCCCTTTCTTCATGCTGCGCAGATTGAAGAACAACTTTCTCTGCTGCTTGGTGGTAGCAATTTTGACCAGCCGCCAGTTGCGCATAATGAATTCATGAATTTCCGCCTTGATCCAGTGAACCGCAAAGGAAACCAACCGAACCCCCCGTTCGGGATCAAAACGTCTGACCGCTTTCATCAGACCGATATTGCCTTCCTGAATCAGATCGGCGTGCGGCAGTCCATACCCCAGATAGCCACGCGCAATAGTCACTACTACACGCAAATGAGAAAGTACCAGCCGGTGCGCTGCATTGACATCTCCACCTTCCTGCATGCGCCTGGCCAGAGATACTTCTTCCTCCCGGGATAACACAGGAAAACTGCTGGCTGCACGAATATAACCATCCAGGTCCCCTCCTGTTACCACCGGCAAAGCCATAACCCTACTCATGACTGTCTCCTTTTATTTTCAGAATGAGTCCCCAGCAAAACAGACTCCACGTAACAATAAAGTAGACATACTTTAGCACTCTTGGTTCGCGAGTGCTAATCTGATTAACACCACGGTAACCACTTATCTCACTCCACCATACAAGGTTTTGATGATCGTGCAGATCACCAGTAAGTAGCATCTTCATTTCAAAAAACATAAAAAACAACTCATGTTAACAACTCTTATCGGTAAAAAGGAGTGGCAGCCGGTCGCAACTTGACTCTTCCTGCTCCAAAGGAGATACTTCGCAGAGCGTTTGTCCAGAGCCCGTTTCCTGACAGGGGCAGGTTACTTTTTCCAGCCCACACGCCCACACGCCCACACGCCCACACGCCCACACGCCCACACGCCCACACGCCCACACGCGGCAGAGTGTGGTTTTCTTATTTTCAAATGTCTGACAAGCGTTATAGCAGATAAAAAAGGAGGCTCCATGAAAGTACATCATTTATTACTTTTATTATGGCTGGGTGCAAGTATTGCCACCGCTCAAACACCTATTGCAAAGAAGGAGGCGGCCTTCAATCCACCGGATGAATCCACCATCCCGGCCGGATCGACAGGAGATGCCATTCGTTCAGGTGAAAAAATTCTGAGCCAGACATCCCTGCTTCTTAAAGATTTCACGGGAGCTGCACTGAATTGCACAAGCTGCCACCTCAATGGCGGTCGCCAGCCTGGAGCGGCGCCCTGGGTCGGTATCTGGGGTGTATTTCCTGAATATCGCGCCAGAAATGCCAGGATCAATTCTCTACAGGATCGGGTCAATGACTGTTTTGAGCGCTCAATGAATGGAAAAGCACTGCCTTATGACAGCAGTGAAATGCTCAATATACTCGCCTACATGCACTGGCTGTCAAAAGATGTCCCAACCGGTATGAACGTAGAAGGACGAGGCTTTATCAAAATCACTGCTCCGCAAGCGCCAGATAGTGAAAGAGGGAAAAAGATCTATGCAGAAAAATGCGCCATCTGCCATCAGCCGGATGGACAGGGGCAATACGGTCCCAACGGCGAAGTCATTTTCCCGGCACTCTGGGGAGACAAATCGTTCAACATCGCTGCCGGCATGGCCAGACTGAACACAGCGGCTGCATTTACCAAAGCCAATATGCCTCTCGGACAGGGTTATACGCTGACTGATCAGGAAGCCTTTGATGTGGCGCTGTACTTCACACGGCAACCCCGCCCGGATTTTGCCGGAAAATCCCAGGATTGGCCTAAAGGCAAGAAACCGAAAGATGCACGCTATTAACCCATCAATCAATTTCCGGCTCGTACCCTGACCAGCGCACAGCCCGGTAACTATCCGGATTGTACGCTGGCAGTCTGCATTCCCTCTCCCGGGAAAAAATTTTCCTTTTCAGATAAAAACAAATGAAACACTTCAGTTGGATCTGGCCCGGCCAGGCTGTTTTTTTTCTTCTGCCAGGCATGATTTACGCAGATAACGGATTGTTACCCACTAAAGACCATCAGATTGAACAGGCAGATAACAACACTGTTTTGAGCCATGAACCATCCACTTTTTACCGTCGCTCACGCAGTTACGGGGTCAACCCTCAGCATGGCCCGCCGGCTTATGTCCGCAATCTGTCCCAAACCGGAATCGATGCTTTCGGGGATCTCTACTGGCTGGATGCAGGACTGGATCACCGTACACGTTTTGAATTTCGCAATAATGATATTCGGCGCCCCCAAATTACCAATGATTACCCCATCCTCCTCAGATCAAGAGCCTATCTGGGGGTCAGGGAAATTCTGGATCCATTACGGTTAGCGGTCGAATTTCAGGATTCCAGGCGCTATGACAGCAAATTTCCCAAAGACAATCGTGACTGGGATGAATACGATCTCCTTCAGGCTTATGGTGAACTTTATTTCAAAGATGCACTGGGACAGGACAGCCTGGGAAACTCCCGCCCCATCAGGATCCGCGGTGGCCGCATGACATGGGAAGTCACTGATCGCCACTTGCTGACCCGTAATGGATGGCGCAATACCACCAATAATTTTGAAGGCTTCCGAATTACACTTGGTCAGAAATCCAATGACTGGGAACTGGATGCATGGGGTGTGCAGCCGGTGATCCGATTGATAGACAAATTCGACCGGCGCGATAAAAATCAATGGTTTTACGGCGCAGTCGTCAACTGGCGCAGATGGTCCGACATCATCACATTGCAACCTTACTACATGGGTCTGATGCAGGATGATAACAACGGGACCCGGGCCAGGCGGGAAATCCACTCTCCTGCCATCCGCGCCTACGGCATATTGCCCAATACTGAAATGGATTTCGATATCGATGTGATTCGCCAGTTTGGCCGTGATGACGGGCAGAGAAAATCCGCCTGGGCTTACCTGTTTGAATTCGGCTACACCTTCCCGCAACATGCATGGAAACCCCGCATCAGCGCTTTTTACGGTTACGTTAGTGGAGATCGCAACCCCAACGACAATGTCAATAACCGCTTTGAAAAATTTTTTGGCTCTGCCCGTTCCTGGTCAGCTGACGACAACATCGTCATGGAAAACGTCAAAGGGCCAAAAATCAAGATAGAATTCCGCCCGCTTCAGGATCTGCAAATCGACGGGGGTTACAACTGGTTCTGGCTCGCCAGTAAAACCGATCGTTTCAACAACCTGTTCGGCGGTAAAAACAACCGTGACCCCAGCGGCAACAGTGGTGATTTTCTCGGGCATTCAGTTGATATTCGCGCCCGTTACAGGCTGACACCTTACGTCAACACTACAGTCGGTTATTCACACTGGTTTAACGGTGAATTTGTAAAAAAGCGGCAACTGGCAGTACTGGGAAAAACCACTGATTCCACCAATCTGTTTTATATCGAAGTATCGATCCACGCATTCAAATAACAAACAGCCAGACAGAAAAAAGCTTTTGATCGGCCGGGCTCCCGGTTAATCAAAGGCTTTTTTTCACTCTAATCAACTTCCTTCAGCGTTCTCTGAAAGAACTGCAAACCTGCCAGCACGAGGCAAAGCAAAAACAGGCGCGGCAAGCAAAGTACGGCGAATGGCGGATCAACCTTTTCCATATACAAAATACAAATAAAGAAATCATTATTTATTATTTTTAATAATAAGAAATCATTGGTATCTTTCCCCCATTCGTGCGGAAGCACTAAGAATCATCAACCAACAACCACAGCGGGAATAGTCTTCGTTACTGAAAACCTTACAGCCATTCGGCCGGAAGAACCGGACAACTTCTCCCCGGCACAGAGGTATGAATGAAACACCTGGCATGGATCTGGCTTTACCTGATTACACTTTTGTCACAAACAGATATGGCTTACGCAAAAGAAGATCCCACAGCAACCGGAAGCAGTCAGACAGTACAGACAACAGTACGGCCAAATTTCTACCAGCCTGCCCGCAGCTACAGCACACAGCCGGAACCTGACCCTCCCCGCTATGTCCGCAATCTGTCCCAAACCGGGATCGATGCTTTCAAAAACCTTGACTGGCTGGATGTCGGACTGGATCACCGTGTACGGTATGAATACCGTCACAACGACATCCGTCGCCCGTATATCACTACAGATGATCCTGTTTTACTCAAAACCCGTTTCTACCTCGGCATCAGGGAAATTCTGGATCCACTGAGATTGACAGTCGAATTTCAGGATTCCCGGCGCTATCACAGCAGATTTCCCCGGGATACCCGGGACTGGAATAAATATGAGCTGATCCAGACCTATGCCGAACTTTATTTCAGGGATGCACTGGGTCAGGATAATGCCGGCAGCAATCGTCCGGTCAGAATCCGTGCTGGCCGCATGGCCTGGGAAACACTGGATCGCCGCTTGCTGGCCAGCAACCAGTGGCGCAATACCACCAATAATTTTGAAGGCTTCCGCGTGACATTCGGGCAACAGTCCAACGACTGGGAGCTCGATGCGTGGGGCGCACAACCGGTAATCCGGCTGATAGATGAATTTGACCGGCGCGATAAAAGCCAGTGGTTCTATGGTGCGGTCGCCAACTGGCGCAGATGGTCCGGTTTCATCACCCTGCAGCCTTATTACATGGGGTTGATGCAGGATGACGATCATGGCACGAAGATCCGGCGGGAAATCCATTCCCCCGCCCTGCGCGCTTATGGTGTATTTCCCGGCACCGAACTGGATTTCGATTTCAGCACCATTTATCAGTTTGGCCGTGATGGCGGGCAGAAAAAATCAGCACGGGCCTACCTGTTCGAACTTGGCTACACCTTTCGACAGGCTGCCTGGAAACCGCGTGTGAGTGCTTTTTATGGCTATGCGAGCGGGGATCGCAACCCCAACGATAACGTAAATAACCGCTTTGAACGGTTTTTCGGTTTTGCACGTCCCTGGTCAGCTGATGACTATGTCGTTATGGAAAATATCCGGGCACCGAAAATCAGAATAGAGCTCCAGCCACACCCAGATTTACAAATTGACGGAGGCTATAACGGTTTCTGGCTGGCCAGCAAAACCGACCGTTTCAACAACCTGCTTAATGGCAGCAAATACAACCGTGATCGCAGTGGCAAGAGTGGTGATTTTCTCGGGCATTCGATCGACATTCGTGCCCGTTACAAACTGACACCTTATATCAATACCACTCTGGGCTATTCACACTGGTTCAATGGCGGGTTTGTAAAAAAGCAGCAACTGGCTGCACTGGGAGAAACAACTGCCAGTACGGATTTCTTCTACGTGGAAGTATCCGTCAGCGCGTTCAAATAACATCAACCAGATAAGGAACCTCTGATTAACCTCGAGTCTCATCATTGCGAACGAAGAGAAGCAATCCACTGCATCAATGAAATCAACATCTTATGGATTGCCGCGTCGCTGCGCTCCTCGCAATGACGAAGTTGTGCAGAGGTTCCATAACATCAACTTATCCAGGAAAGGAAAACCAATGAAATTCAATACAGGGCTGACAGCCGGGCTGCTGATCCTGGGTCTGGGATTCACCAGCCATGTTCTGGCTGAACGGTCAATACTCAACGTTTCCTACGACCCAACCCGCGAGCTGTACCAGGAATACAACCGCGAATTCACCCGGTACTGGCAGGAAAAAACAGGAGAAAAAATTGCTGTCAGACAATCTCATGGCGGCTCAGGCAAGCAGGCCCGTGCAGTTATCGACGGCGTACCGGCAGATGTAGCCACATTGGCACTGGCCTATGACATTGATGCCATCAGCCGGCAATCCGGCCTGATTCCCGCAGGATGGCAAACGCGCCTGCCCAACAACAGTGCCCCCTATACCTCGACAATTGTTTTTCTGGTACGCGCCGGCAATCCCAAAAATCTTAGAGACTGGGGGGATCTGGTCAAACCCGGCATTGCCGTCATGACTCCCAATCCGAAAACCTCCGGGGGAGCGCGCTGGAATTATCTGGCAGCCTGGGGATTTGCGCTCAGGCAATATGGTGGTGATGAACTGAAAACACAGGATTTCATCACCAGGCTGTACAGGAATGTCCCGATACTCGATTCGGGTGCACGTGGATCAGTCATCAATTTTATCCAGCGTGGCATAGGGGATGTGTTGATTTCCTGGGAAAACGAAGCCTTCCTGGCAATTAAAGAATATGGCCGGGAAAAATTTGAAGTCATCATTCCTTCCATCAGCATCCTTACCGAACCCCCGGTTGCCGTGATTGATAAAAATGCTGATAAACACGGCACACGTGATATTGCACAGGCTTACCTCGAATATCTTTACAGCAAGAATGGGCAGGAAATCATTGCACAAAATTTTTATCGCCCGATCGATACGGAAATCGCCACCAAATACGCTCATCAGTTTCCGGCAGTTAACCTGTTTACCGTAAACGAAATATCTGGTGACTGGCAAAAAGCACAAAACACCCATTTCAGTGATGGTGGCCTGTTCGACAAAATCTACACACAGCAGTAGCTGGTTGAGCCGGTCAGTGTAAACATACCTTAAATAACAGGAACCACACTTTGAACCTCATCAGACATCATTCCGTATTACCCGGGTTTAACCTTGCACTTGGTTTCACACTGCTCTATCTGAGTCTGGTCGTGCTGATTCCACTATCAGCGGCCTTCATCCATACCGCAAAACTGACCTGGCCGGAATTCTGGAACACAGTCACCGCGCCCCGGGTAGTCGCCTCCTACCGGCTGACATTCGGCGCCGCCCTGGCAGCAGCAACAGTCAACGCTTTTTTCGGATTATTGGTGGCCTGGGTGCTGGTACGTTACCCGTTTCCGGGAAAACGTCTGATCGATGCCCTGATTGATCTGCCATTTGCGCTGCCTACTTCCGTTGCTGGCATCACACTCACCGCGATTTACGCAGGAAACGGCTGGATCGGCCAGTATCTGGAACCTTTGGGAATTAAGGTTGCATTCACTCCTGTCGGCGTTTTCGTTGCACTGACATTCATCGGCCTGCCGTTCGTCGTCCGCACCGTTCAACCGGTACTGGAAGACATCGAAAAAGAACTGGAAGAAGCCGCTGCCATGCTGGGCGCAACCCGCTGGCAGACTTTCCGCCGCATTATTTTTCCAACCGTCCTGCCTGCTCTGGCAACCGGCTTTGCACTGGCTTTTGCTCGCGCCATCGGGGAATACGGCTCTGTGATTTTTATCGCCGGCAACATACCCATGGTTTCGGAAATCACGCCATTACTCATTATCACCAAACTGGAACAATACGATTACACCGGCGCAACAGCCATTGCTGTCGTGATGCTGGTGATTTCGTTCATTCTCCTGCTTATCATCAATCTGTTGCAATGGCGGGTTCGCCACCACACCACAAAAGCATAAAAAATCATGGCTACACTCCCGTCATCCCAAATTTCCCTGATACCGCATAAGGCTCCTGCCACACAGGAAGCGCCATGGGTGCGCTGGATGCTGACCCTGCTGGCGCTCTCCTTCCTTTTCCTTTTTCTTCTGCTGCCGCTGGCTGCTGTTTTCTTTGAAGCGCTGAAAAAAGGATGGGCTGTTTACATCGATGCAATTACCGAGCCGGATGCCCTCTCTGCCATCCGGCTAACACTGACCGCAGCAGCCATCGCTATACCGCTCAACCTGGTTTTCGGCATTGCGGCTGCATGGGCAGTTGCCAAATTTGAATTTCGCGGCAAAAACATTCTCATCTCTCTGATCGATCTGCCATTTTCAGTTTCTCCCGTCGTCGCCGGACTGATCTATGTGCTGATATTCGGCTTACAGGGCTGGGCAGGCTCCTGGCTGAGAGAACACGATCTTTCCATCATTTTTGCCGTACCCGGCATCGTTCTGGCAACGATTTTCGTCACCGTGCCATTTATCGCGCGCGAGCTGATTCCGCTGATGCAGGCACAGGGAACAGAGGAAGAAGAAGCTGCCATCATTCTGGGCGCAAGCGGCTGGCAGACCCTGTGGCACATCACCCTTCCCAACATTAAATGGGGATTGCTGTACGGCACCATTCTCTGCAATGCAAGGGCAATGGGTGAATTTGGTGCTGTCTCGGTCGTTTCCGGGCACATTCGCGGCCTGACCAACACACTTTCCCTGCACGTCGAAATTCTTTACAACGAATACAATTTTGTCGCCGCTTTTGCAGTGGCCTCCCTGCTGGCATTACTTGCACTGGTTACGCTGGCACTGAAAACCCTGATTGAAGCCAAAGTGGCACAACAAACTTCCAGAGGAAATCACGCATGAGTATTGAAATAAGCAATCTTTGCAAGCAATTCGGCTCTTTTACCGCATTAAATGGCATCAATCTGAAGGTCAACTCCGGGGAACTGCTCGCTCTGCTGGGTCCTTCCGGCTCCGGTAAAACCACGCTGCTGCGGGTCATTGCCGGTCTTGAAACAGCTGATTCCGGACAGGTACTGTTCAATCGGGAAGATTCAACCGGCAAGCATATTCGTGACCGGCATGTCGGCTTCGTCTTCCAGCATTACGCCCTTTTTCGCAACATGACTATTTTCGAGAATGTGGCATTCGGTTTACGGGTCCGTCCGAGAAAACAGCGCCCGATCTCCAGTGAAATCAATCGCCGCGTAACCGGGTTGCTACAGCTGGTGCAACTCGACTGGCTGGCAGACCGTTACCCGCATCAGCTCTCCGGTGGGCAGCGCCAGCGAATCGCTCTGGCACGGGCACTGGCAGTTGAACCGGATGTACTGTTACTGGATGAGCCTTTCGGTGCGCTGGATGCCAAAGTACGCAAAGAGTTGCGCGCCTGGCTGCGCAAGCTGCACAACGACATGCACATCACCAGTATCTTCGTTACACACGATCAGGATGAAGCACTGGAAGTGGCAGATCGTGTAGTTGTCATGAACCGGGGGTGTATCGAGCAGATCGGCACTCCCAACGAAGTTTATGAGAAGCCGGCCAATCCGTTTGTGTATGAATTTCTGGGCCACGTCAATCTGTTCCACGGTCGCGTACATCAGGGGCAGGCATGGATAGACGGTCTGAAAATCGCTGTTCCCGAACACGCTGAAGCTGAAGATCTCAGCGCCATCGCTTATGTGCGGCCACACGATATTGAAGTAAACCGAACATTAAACGGTGAGCCTGCATTGGCTGCCCATGTCGTCCATATTCTTGCCATCGGCCCGGTGGTGCGACTGGAACTGACGGGTAAAGGCAATCAAAATGTGAACAGCATTTACGCCGAGATCAGCAAAGAACGTTTTCGTGAGTTGCGACTGGCAAAAGGGGACCAGGTGTTCATCAAACCACGCCGGCTGGATCTGTTTCCAAGCGATCGTCAGCCGGCACTCTCCTGATTTTCAGCCGGACCATGGCCGCCGGTACCAGCAAACCGGAGGCAAGAGGAACAAGGGTGCAGCCAATGCTGGTTTATCTTCCATTTCGTCATACTTCATGAAAATTGCATCCCGGACTTGTGCCCGCGTATAGTGTAAATCTCTTGACAACCACATAAGGAGAGTTTGCCATGGACGATATTCTCGGCCCGCAAAGACTCGGGCCACTCACCTGGCTGGTCGGTGAATGGGAAGGCAACACGGGGGTTGATGTGTCCTATCACAATGCAGATGATCAAACGGGAAAGACCGGTTATTTTGAGAAAGCCTGGTTCCACCCGATTCCCAAAACAGAAAACGGCAAGCAGTCGCTTGAAGGGCTCAATTACAAAATGACCGCATGGCGTCACGGCGAGGAAGCGATGGATCCGTTCCATGACGAAGTCGGTTACCTGCTGTGGGAAAAGGCCACTGGCCAGATTATGCGTGCCGTAGTCTTCGGCCGCGGGATCGCCATGATTGCTGGCGGTGATGCCAAAGCACACGACAAGGTGCTCCATTTCAGGGCAACGCCGGGCGACCCGAATTACGGCATTTTGCAGAACAAATATCTGTCAGCGCATGCGGAACTCAGTGGTTTCAGCGGATCATTCATTCTGAATGATGATGGGTCATTCAGCTATGAGCAAACACTTGTATTAAAGCTCGCGGCCCTCGGTGGCAGGGAAATGAAACATACAGACAGAAATACGCTTCACCGTATATCCGGCAGCCACGGCAGCTGTTGCCATTCCTGACGGAAAAAGAATCGGGGCGTACGGAAGCAGGGTCAGCCGGTTACACGCTTACTTGGATCAGAGGTGGTGAATGTCTGGCCGGGAAGGCTTTCCATCAGCTTCCAGCCAACCTGCCCCCCTGCCCTGAGGGGTACCAGCCTGTCTCCACCAAATTCGATCTGTCCCGGCACCAGCCAGCTTTCTCTTGTCAGCGTGATTTGCCCGGTATTGCGTGGCAGGTGGTAAAAATCCGGACCATGAAAACTGGCAAACGCTTCAAGCTGATCCAGTCTGCCTGCCTGTTCGAATACCTCGGCATAGAATTCGATTGCGGCGTGAGCACTGTAAATACCCGCACAGCCACAGGCTGATTCTTTGTCTTTAACCGGATGGGGCGCACTGTCAGTTCCGAGGAAAAAACGTGAATGGCCACTGGTAGCGGCTTCCACCAGCGCCTGGCGATGGATTTCCCGTTTCAGCACCGGCAGACAGTAATGATGCGGGTGCAGGCCGCCGGCAAACAGCGCATTACGATTCAGCATCAGGTGGTGCGCGGTGATCGTGGCCGCCACCCGGCCGGGTACAGATTGCACAAATTCAACTGCATCACGGGTTGTGATGTGTTCAAAAACAACGCGCAACCCCGGAAAACGCTGCAGTAGCGGAGTCATTACCCGGTCTATGAAAATTTTTTCCCGATCAAAAATATCCACCGCGGGATCAACCACTTCCCCATGCACCAGCAGCGGTACGTCGAGCTTTTCCATTTGCCCCAGCGCAGCTTCACAGCGTGCAATATCTGTCACACCCGCATCAGAATGTGTCGTTGCTCCCGCTGGATAAAGCTTTACCGCCTGTACAAAGCCACTTTCTTTCGCCCGGGTAATTTCTTCAGGCGTAGTGGAATCAGTCAGATACAGCGTCATCAGTGGCTCAAACCGGCCTGCCAGCTCCTGCGGTAAAGCAGACAGAATACGGTCGCGGTAGGCTGCCGCCTGTTCAGTTGTCACAACGGGTGGTTTGAGATTCGGCATGATGATGGCGCGCGCAAACCGTCTGGCAGTATCAGACAACACCGAGCGCATGGCATTGCCGTCACGCAGATGCAGGTGCCAATCATCCGGGCGAGTAAGCGTCAGTGTGTCTGTTGTATCGTTCAACTCTGTTTTCCTCACTGGTCAAGAATCAAGAAATAAATATCAATTTCCACCAGAATCCCGCAGCAGCAAAAACATCCAGGTCTGGCTGAATTGCTTCACGCCTGACGGCGTTTGAGCTGAACTGTATTTTGTGTCAAGCGAATTCTGGTGAAAACGCCACATTTTTTGCAGCAACTGCAAAAGCCTGACGCAATAATTTATGGGCAATTGCGATACCAACTACCTTGGGTGGTTTACCCGCGAACAGCAACCACCTTTTCTGTTCTATTGTCTTCACGAGCTGTGCAGCAGCGCGGCGATCCGGTTCCTCTGTTGTGATCGTTGCTGGATTGCTTCCTGCTTCATTAATTCGCAGTCGCAAAGACGACAGTGGCCGGGCAAATTACCACAGCCCCCTCGTCGTTGCGAGAAGCGCAGCGCCGAAGCAATCCAGCAACCAGGACAGCAGGAATACCGGGTCGCCGCACTGCTGCCCAGCTCGCAAAAATAGTAATTGAAACTGTCACATTTCTGCCTTTTGTTCCAGCGCCCGGGTATACAGCTTTTTTCTGTTTTCACCGGTAATTTCTGCAGCTAATTGCACGGCCTGTTTCAGAGGCAGTTCCCGCTGCAGAATGGATAAGGTATGCACAGCCTGCGGACTAATGTCTCCCTGATCCGGCTCTTCTATCGACGCAAGCAGTAAAACAAACTCGCCTCTTTGCCGGTTTCCATCTGCCTGCAGCCAGTCCGATGCTTCTCCCAGCGCACAGGTATGGATTGTTTCAAAAAGTTTGGTCAATTCACGGGCAAAAGTAATTTCACGCGCCACACCGAAAACCGCAACCATATCTGCCACACATTCGAGGATGCGATGTGGTGCTTCATAAAAAACCAGGATGCAGGCGTACAGCGTTTTCAGACTGGCCAGTTTACGCTGACGCTCCCCGCTTTTCGCAGACAGAAAACCGTAAAAAAAGAAATGGGGGGCAATCAGTCCGGAAGCGGATAAGGCACACAATGCCGCACTGGCGCCAGGAACCGGTACAACCGGGAGATGTTGTGCCAGCACCTGCTGCACCAGCAAGGCACCGGGATCAGAAATGGCCGGCGTGCCGGCATCGGAAATCAGCGCCACTGATTTGCCGCTTCGTAACAACCCGATGATTTTCTCTGCGGCATTGCCTTCATTATGCTGGTGCAGTGGCAAGATGCGCGATGTGGCAGGCAACGCGTGCCCCGCCAGCAGTTTTTGCGCGTGCTGGACATGTTCAGCTGCGATGCAGTCAACCGCTGATAACACTTCCAGCGCACGTAGGGTAATGTCGCGCAAATTCCCGATGGGTGTGCCAACCACATATAATGTCCCTTTGGCTATTCCTGCAGCAGCTGGCATATTCTGATGGTGAGGCGCTGATTCTGTGGTTTATCGGTAGGCGTGGCCGCACTATACGGCAGTTACCCTGCTTTTCCAATGCACCGGCTGTTGCCAGTAAACGGGTGAAGCGGCTTGGTGTCATTCTCGATCCCATCATTCATTCAAACATCAACCAACCTGATCTCTATTTTCATGACCAGTCAATCAACCTCTCCATTGGTTCGCCTGTTGCACTATGGCAGTGCTTTTCGCAGCCGCATCTGGCTTGCCACATTATTTTCCATTCTCAACAAGCTGTTCGATCTGGCCCCGCCTGTCCTGATCGGTATGGCAGTGGATATTGTCGTCAACCAGAAATCTTCCGTATTCGCCCGGCTCGGGTACCCGGATGTCTCCACCCAGCTGTGGATACTGGCCGCAATCACGTTTATCGTCTGGGGATTTGAATCCATCTGGGAATATCTGCTCAAACTCTGCTGGCGCAATCTCGCACAGGATATCCAGCACACCTTGCGCCTCGATGCCTACAACCATGTCCAGAAGCTGGAACTGGCCTATTTTGAGGCACGCAGCACCGGGGGAATGATGGCGATTCTGAATGATGACATCAACCAACTGGAGCGATTTCTGGATGTGGGAGCGAATGATCTCATCCAGCTGCTCACTACCGTCATCACCGTGGGCGGCATGTTCATCTACCTGACGCCCGGTGTGGCATGGATGGCGTTACTGCCTATGCCATTTGTCGTTGCCGGCTCATGGCTGTTCCAGAAGCGGATCGCCCCGCGTTACCTCGCCATGCGTGAACAGGTCAGCATCCTGAACAGCTACCTGTCGAACAATCTGGGTGGAATTGCCACTATCAAAAGCTACACCGCTGAACAGCACGAACTTGGCCAGATTGAACGCGAAAGCCGGATTTATCTGAAAAAAAACCAGCACGCCATCTCGTTAAGTGCTGCATTCGTCCCCATCATCCGCATGGTGATTGCACTCGGTTTCAGCGCCATTCTGGTAGCTGCGGGGTTAATGGCTGCCGGTGGCGAACTCAACGTTGGCGCATACAGCATTCTGGTATTCATGACCCAACGCCTGCTGTGGCCGCTCACCCGCCTGGGAGAAACGCTGGATCTGTTCCAGCGCGCCATGGCTTCCACCCATCGCGTGCTGGATTTGCTGCAGGCGGAGCCAACTATTGTTGACGGACCGCAAACGCTGGTGACTGCACGGGTCAGCGGTGAAATCGTTTTTGATGATGTCAGCTTCAACTATGAACGGCGTGCCTCGACACTGAACCGCCTTTCCCTGACTGTTCATGCCGGGCAAACGATCGCACTGGTCGGCGCCACCGGCAGCGGCAAAAGTACAATCGTCAAACTGCTGCTGCGCTTTTACGAGCCGCAACAGGGGCGCATCCTGCTGGATGGCCAAGATATTCATGACCTGCGCCTGCATGATCTGCGTAAATCCATCGGCCTGGTCAGCCAGGATGTCTACCTGTTCCACGGCACAGTGTATGAAAATATCGCGTATGGCACGTTTGATGCCGGTATGGAAGCTGTCATCGCCGCAGCCAAGGCAGCCGAAGCACATGATTTCATCATGGAACTACCCGACGGCTACCTGACTATTGTGGGCGAACGGGGGCAGAAACTCTCCGGCGGCCAGCGGCAGCGCATCTCGATTGCCCGGGCCGTTCTCAAAAACCCGCCGGTACTGGTGCTCGATGAAGCCACTTCCGCAGTGGACAACGAAACAGAAGCCGCCATCCAGCGTTCACTGGAACGCATTACCGTTGGCCGCACCACTATCGTCATCGCCCACCGCCTCTCCACCATCCGTAACGCCCATTGCATTTACGTACTGGACAAAGGCGAAGTCGTAGAAACCGGCACACACGAAGCCCTCCTGTCACAAAACGGCCTGTACGCCAGCCTGTGGCAGGTGCAAACCGGGGAAAAGATGAGAGCGCACGGATAAGAAACAGCCTGGCTACATCATTACAGTCTTTGCGACTGCGAAGTAATGAAGCAGGAAGCAATCCAGCAACAATACGTACAAGATCGCAAGATCACCGCATCACTTCCACATCTCGTGGTTCCATTGATGAATCCTGAAAGGACGAAACAGTCCAGGCTACATCATTACAGTCTTTGCGACTGCGAAGTAATGAAGCAGGAAGCAATCCAGCAACAATACGTACAAGATCGCAAGATCACCGCATCACTTCCACACCTCGTGGTTCCATTGATGAATCCTGAAAGGACGAAACAGTCCAGACTACATCATTACAGTCTTTGCGACTGCGAAGTAATGAAGCAGGAAGCAATCCAGCAACAATACGTACAAGATCGCAAGATCACCGCATCACTTCCACACCTCGTGGTTCCATTGATGAATCCTGAAAGGACGAAACAGTCCAGACTACATCATTACAGTCTTTGCGACTGCGAAGTAATGAAGCAGGAAGCAATCCAGAACCCTTTGCCAATTAACAACAAATAACACCCATGTCCTCCACAGAAAACAAAGGTAGCGATGCCGAACAGCGCGCTGCCACCTTTCTCCAGCAACAGAAACTGACGTTACTGGAAAGAAATTACCGCTGCCGCTTCGGTGAAATCGACCTGATCATGCAGGAAGGCGACACAGTGGTATTCGTCGAAGTCAGGCTGCGTTCCAGCAACCGGTTTGGTGGCGCAGCCGCCAGCATCACCCCCGCCAAGCAGCTTAAATTGACACGCGCCGCCCGGCATTATCTGGCAGCGCACGATGATGATTTTCCCTGCCGCTTCGATGCAATTTTGATTTCCGGCGAACGGGAGAATGAAATCGAATGGATCAGGAATGCGTTTGATGAAAACTAATGACGAGGTATCAGCCTCCTCATTTTCATCATAATAAGCAGACAATTCCCCCTTTCCTCACCGATTAGAATCAACGCCAAACGCAGCAAAATACCTGAAACCTCATTTTTGAAATTTCAAAGCAGTTGATTTGCTCCTGATCAGGGTAGCAGGCTGCCACGAAGCTGATCAAATGAGAAAGGTGTCATCAGAACAGAAGATTGCGATATTTAATTTATTAAATTCTTTTTAATTCAAAATCTTACTAAATGATAAATTTTGTTATACACCTATTCACAAAGAAGTATGCACCGTTTGCGGTGCATACTGAACGTTAGGTTTTGGAGGTGGGGTTGTCGCGAATTTCGAGATATTGGTTGTTTGCTT
>CAZYWE010000021.1:0-37894 GCA_964651625.1 uncultured Nitrosomonas sp.
AACAAACCGTTTTACTTTGACCAAACAGCCTCCTCAAAACCCGGGGCAATTCACTTTAGTCAGCCGGGGAATTGCATGATGGATAGGCCACTGTCCCTGGCGGTTGAGGGCAGGCACTTTCCGTTAAATGGGCAGCTTCTGTTCTGTCGTGTCCCATCAGGTGAAAAACGGTTTCACCGCGTATCAGCAGGTAATCGGAAATAATGCGCCGGTGACAGCGCCACCAGACGGCCTCGGAACACATGATTGCGCATGTGCGTTGTCTGCCCAGTGCAATCAGTTTCTCAAGGCCATCATGGAAAGCTTCGGTGAGGGCGTAATCGGCAAAGTTATGGAAGCTCCGGTTTTCCCAGAAACTGTTTACATCAGGTGCGACGGTTTTGGATTTGCCACGCAGACCGCCCAGCTGCGGGAGGTGTTCATAACCAATCCGGGATGGTGCCAGGCTGTCGGGAAGTGTTTCCCGGTTGTACTGCGGATTGGTGCGTGATCGTGGCACGGTGCGTACATCGGCAATCAGTTCCACTCCTGCTGCACGCAGCAGCTCAATGAATTCTTCCAGCGTGCGGGTAGAGTGTCCAATGGTGTAGAAGGGCAGATTCATTTCTTCGGCCATGTTTCAGCATCGCTGCTGTGCGATCAGTGTCCGGTATTCAAGTACCTCTTTATCTCGCCCGATCGCGGCAACCGCCACTGTTTTGCCTGCCTGTCTGTAATGGATCAGGCAATTATACGCGGCCATATCTCCTTCGATTTCAATCGTATCCCATAACGGGCCGTAGCCGGTATAGCGAATTGAGACATCATAATGCGCGCTCCAGAAGAAAGGGACATCCTGAAAAGCTGTGCGTGCACCAAGCATGTTTTCCGCTGCCACCTGTCCATGTCGCTCGGCCAGTACCCAGTGTTCGATCCGCTTCATTTCACCATTGACTGGATCGCGCCAGCGCGCAACATCCCCTGCCGCAAAAATGCCGGGTACGCTGGTTTCCAGATATTCATCCACCAGGATGCCATTATCGGTGGTGATACCGGCTGCCTGTGCCAGCGATACCCGTGGCCTGACACCAACACCGATGATGACGAGATCAGCTGCAAGCTCGCTGCCGTTGCTCAATATAACTTTGCGGGACTCAATGCGTGCAATAGAAATTTCCATGTGAAACTGCACGCCATGCTGTTCGTGGAGATTGCGGATGAAATCACCCGGCTCGGCACCGAGTATCTTTTCCAGCGGGAGCTTGTCCAGTGAAACCACGTGTACGTCCAGCCCGCGTGCGCGCAAGGCTGCAGCCACTTCCAGACCAATGAACCCGGAGCCCAGCACAACTGCAGACCTGGCCTGTTTTGCCTGTTCGATGATGGCACGGCTGTCGGCCAGAGTGCGCAGGGTAAAGACGTGATCCTGATCTGCGCCCGGGATCGGTAATCGCACCGGTTCGGCGCCGGTTGCCAGCAGCAGGCGATCAAACGGGAAGATATGGCCGTCGCCAGTTGTAACAGTGCGTTCTGTGACATCGATGGCTTTTACCGTCGTGCGAAGCTGGAGGTTGATATGGTTTTGTGTGTAGAAATCATCCGGTTTCAGTGGTATCCATTCTTCCGGCGCATTGCCCGCCAGATAATCTTTCGACAGATTGGGCCGGTCGCAGGGTGCGTCAGCATCGTCACTCAACATGACGAGTTGTCCCTGATAACCCCGCCGGCGCAGCATTTCCGCACAGGCAAAACCTGCAGCACCACCGCCAATGATGACGATACTGGCTGGCTGCCCTGTCTTCATGGCGGGAGGTACAGTTCGAGGTTCCGGTGTGATTTTGTTGCGTACTGTGATCTGATTACCATTACGCTCAACCTGCCAGCGCGGCAGTGGATCAAATGCGGGTGCATTGAGGGCTTCGCCACTGCGCAGTGAGAAGCAGGCATGGTGCCAGGGGCAGCGCACTGTTTCACCTTCAATCAGCCCCTGTTCCAGTGGTGCGCCATAATGTGTGCATGTTGCACCGACTGCCATTACCTCATCGCCAGTGCGGATGAGCATGACCGGTTCGTCTCCCACATGCCCGCGTAACAGTGACTGATTGCCGGAATCCGGGAGAGAAACCCCTTTCGTCAGATCCGGGCCGGTATCTTCAGGTGAATGTGAAGTCATTGTGTCCTCCTTTCAGGTGGCAGCTGCTTACGCCGTGAGTTTTTTTGCGATCCTTGCGACACGTTCTCCCTGAAAACGTGCGCCGGCAAGTTCGTTCTCGCTCGGAACACGGCTGCCATCACCGCCGGCTATGGTAGATGCACCGTATGGGGAACAGCCGCTAATCTCATCCATGGTCATTTGTCCCTGGAATGCATACGGCAGGCCGACGATCACCATGCCGTGGTGCAACAGCGTGGTGTGGAAACTCAGAATCGTGGATTCCTGTCCGCCGTGTTGAGTATTCGAGCTGGTAATCACGCTTCCCGCTTTCCCAATGAGCGATCCATTTGCCCATAATTTTCCCGTTGCATCGAGGAATTGCCGCATCTGGCCACACATATTGCCAAAACGTGTCGGTGTTCCAAAAATAATGGCATCAGCTTCGCCAAGCTCATCTATGGTGCATACAGGGACATCGGCCTGCTGTTTTTGAGCTTCAGCCGCTCCCATCTTTTCCAGCACTTCTGCGGGCAGGGTTTCCGGAATCCGGCGGAGTGTGACTTCCGCATCCGCCACTGATCGGGCTCCTTCAGCAGCAGCTTTTGCCAGCCTGTAGACGTGCCCGTACATTGAGTAGTAAGCAACCAGTATTTTCATGATGGCCTCCTGTTTGTGTTTTAACGGTATTGCACATGGTGCCAGCAAACCACACGGGCTGGCGTTCCGTTACGGTAGCTTACCAAATTGGCTGTGTTTATGTTTTTTATAATCATGAAGATAAGATGGAGCAGTAGCTGGCTGTAACCGGAATACCATGGTTTGTGTGTCAGGTTTGCCATATCGGCTGGTTACGAATAGGAGACTCCTTAAACACTTTCATGAAGCCCGGCCTGTCGCCAGGCTTCATAAACGATAACTGCAGCTGCATTGGAGAGGTTCAGGCTGCGAGAGGTGGGGAGCATGGGGATGCGGATACGGCGATCCTGCGAAAAGCTTTCCAGCACATCAGCAGGTAATCCGCGGCTTTCGGAGCCGAACAGGAACGCATCATCGCTGGTGTAGTTTGCCTGGATGTGGTGCTGGGTTGCCCGGGTGGTGACAGCGAAAACGCGACGCCCTTCCATGAGTTTCAGGCAGGATGCCAGGTCTTCATGCACAGCGAGGCTGGCCCATTCGTGATAATCCAGCCCGGCACGGCGCAGTTGCCGATCGCTCAGATTGAACCCCAGCGGCTTGATCAAATGCAGTTGTGCGCCGGTATTGGCGCAGAGGCGGATGATGTTGCCAGTGTTAGGTGGAATTTCGGGCTGGTGGAGAATGACCTGGAACATATTGATTGGTTAAGTGATTTTTCCGGTTATCTGGTTTTTTGGTAAATCTGTTTTTGTGTCAGAGAACTGTTTGCCCGGAAATGCGCGGGCAATTGCCCATGCATAAACTTCAGCCGCTCCCTGGCGGCGTATCACCCTGGCCAGTTCGTTCAGGGTAGAACCACTGGTCATGACATCATCCACGATCGCTACCCGCTTTCCGGAAAAATTATATTTACAGCTGAAGGCGTTACGCACGTTTTGTGGCCGTTTTTTGAGCGGCAGCTCGGTTTGTGATGGTGTACTGCGTGTACGGCTGCAGGCGGCGGGCAGCAAGCGGCATCCGGTCTGTTTGCTCAGGTGGCGGCTGATTTCGAGCGCCTGATTGAATCCTCTTTCCCGCAATCTGTCCGGGTGGAGTGGTACTGGAATGATGTAATCAGGCAGAGAATCTTGCTGGAGGCGGGGAAGCAGCAGATCGGCCAGTATCGGCGCCAGTGGCAGATCGGCCCGGTATTTCAATGCCTGCACCAGCGCATCCACCGGAAAGGTATAACGCAGGGCGGCGCTGGCCTGATTCCAGGCAGGCGGTCTGCGCAGGCAGGTTCCGCAAATCTCCGGTAAGGGCATGGGCAACAGGCAGGAAGGACAATGTACTTGTGGTAATCCGGGCAGATCCCGCAGGCAGGCCGCACAAATATCCTGATGATCCGGTGCAAGACACAACACACAGTGCCTGTGACTGAACAGCTGCATAAAATTTAATCACCTGTTCAGAATTACAGAAGAAAAAATTGACAACTTAAGGGGTTATCCGTGATGATCGTCTACTGTCTATTATAGCTTGGAGCAGGCTTTCGCCGAGGAGGATCATGGAACACGGAACCGGTTTAACTTCTGAAACACACTGCGGGTGCGCCCATAACAACACAGATTCAGCTGCACAGGGGACATCGCAGCGCTGGACGGTTGCGGCGATTGAATCGCTGCTGGGGCTGCCGTTCAATGACCTGATTTTTCAGGCGCAGACAGTACATCGCCAGTATCACGATGCCAATGCCGTGCAACTGTCCACGCTGATTTCCGTGAAGACCGGCGGATGTTCCGAGGATTGCGCCTATTGTCCGCAGGCAGCGCGTTACCATACCGGAGTGGAGAATCAGGCGACCCTGTCGCGTGAAGAGGTAGTGGCTGCTGCGACCAAGGCTAAAGAGAGTGGAGCAACCCGCTTCTGCATGGGGGCGGCGTGGCGCGGGCCCAAGCAGCGTGATATTGAATACATGACCGAGATCATCAGTGCCGTCAAGGAACTGGGGATGGAAACCTGTGCCACGCTGGGGATTCTGAAACCGGGTCAGGCAACGCAGCTCAAACAGGCCGGACTGGATTACTACAATCATAATCTCGATACGTCTCCCGAGTTTTACGGTGAAATCATCACCACGCGTGAATACCAGGACCGGCTGGATACACTGGAAGAAGTGCGTGGTGCCAATATCAACGTCTGTTGTGGCGGTATTGTTGGCTTGGGGGAGTCGCGCACTGCACGGGCCGGGCTGATTGCACAGCTGGCTAATCTTGATCCTTATCCTGATTCAGTCCCGATCAATTATCTGGTTCAGGTGGAAGGCACGCCTTTGTATGGGACGCCTGAGCTCGATCCATTCGAATTTGTCCGCACCATTGCAGCAGCACGTATCGTCATGCCTGAAGCAAAAGTCAGGCTGTCTGCCGGCCGCCGGCAGATGCCGGAAGCGATTCAGGCGTTGTGTTTTCTGGCTGGGGCCAATTCCATTTTTTATGGCGATAAGTTGCTGACGACCGGTAACCCGGATACGGAACAGGATATGGCCCTGCTTGAAAAACTGGGATTGCACGCACTCCAGCCATAATGCTGCCGGATTTAACTGAGGCACTGCAGCAACGTAAACAGGAAGGGTTGTACCGCTCGCGGCCGGTGCTGGAAGGGCCGCAATCGCCGCATGTCACCATTGATGGCAGGAATTTTCTGGCATTCTGCAGTAATGATTACTTGGGGCTGGCCAATCACCCAGCACTGATTGCGGCTGTTGCAGAAGGAGCGCAGCGCTATGGTGTCGGATCGGGCGCTTCCCATCTGATCAGCGGCCATTCCCGTGCGCATCATCAGCTGGAGGAAGCGCTGGCGGCTTTTGTCGGACTGCCGCGTGCTTTACTGTTTTCAACCGGCTACATGGCCAATATGGCAGTGGTGACTGCGCTGGTGGGGCGCGAAGATGTAATTTTTGCTGATCGCCTCAATCATGCTTCGCTCAACGATGCTGCCTTGCTGACGCGCGCCCGTTTCATCCGCTATCCGCATCTTGATTTTGATACGCTGGCGCGGCAGCTGGAGACAACAACAGCCCGGCGCCGATTAGTAGTTACCGATGCCGTATTCAGTATGGATGGTGATATGGCACCGGTTGCCGAATTACTGGCATTGTGCCGGCGCTTTGATGCCTGGCTGCTGGTGGATGATGCACACGGGTTTGGCGTGCTGGGCGAACAGGGGGAGGGCAGCCTGTATTATCCGCAGCAGGTGGAACGGGATGTGTCCAATCTGATTTATATGGCGACTCTGGGCAAGGCGGCCGGTGTGTCTGGTGCGTTTGTGGCGGCACAGGCACCGGTGATTGAAACACTTGTCCAGCATGGCCGCACCTATGGCTACACCACGGCAGCGCCGCCTTTACTGGCACACGCCTTACTGACCAGTTTGCAGCTGATCCGTCAGGATGTCTGGCGGCGGGAACGGCTTGTCCGGCTGATCAGATTGTTGCGTCAAAAATTGCAGTCTCTTCCCTGGCCTCTGCTACCTTCTGAAACACCGATCCAGCCGTTGCTGGCGGGAAAAAATCAGGAAGCCATCCGGCTTGATAGCGCGTTGCGTGAGAGAGGCATCTGGGTGCCGGCGATCCGCCCTCCAACTGTGCCGCAAGGGATGGCGCGGCTGCGTATCAGCCTGTCCGCCGCGCATACCGAAACAGATGTGCAACAGCTGAGTATGACCCTGCATGAGCTGGCCGGGTGCTGAAATGGCGAAAATCCATATCAAAACGGTCGGAAACGGTCCTGATTGGGTGATGTTGCATGGCTGGGCCATGCACAGCGGTGTGTGGGACAGCGTTGTGGAGCCGCTGTCGCAGCGTTTTCGCCTTCATCTGGTTGATTTGCCGGGGCATGGTGCCAACCACGGTTGTGTTCTGGGTACG
The DNA here is from genome assembly GCA_964651625.1 of uncultured Nitrosomonas sp. Lineage (GTDB taxonomy): Bacteria > Pseudomonadota > Gammaproteobacteria > Burkholderiales > Nitrosomonadaceae > Nitrosomonas. The sequence goes on from CAZYWE010000021.1 coordinate 6,678, forward strand.
CTGGAGCAGATGACAGAAATGATTGCTGCCCGGTTACCCGATCGTTACAGCGTATGCGGCTGGTCGCTCGGCGGACAGGTGGCGATCCGGCTGGCATTGCTGGCACCTGAGCGCGTACAGCAACTGGTGCTGGTGGCCAGTACACCCTGTTTCGTCAAACGTGCAGACTGGCCGTGGGGCATGGATGCTGCCACGCTGACTTTATTCATGGAGAATCTGGCGCGTAACTATGTCCAGACGCTTAACCGGTTTTTAACGCTGCAAGTCAGCGGCAGCGAGGATCAAACCCGGGTGCTGGCACGATTGCGCGAGCATGTTTTGCGTGAACAGCCACCGGAATCGGCTACCCTCCAGGCCGGGCTGAGGATTCTGCAAACCAGTGATCTGAGAGCGGAACTACATCGAGTAGCGCAGCCCGTGCTGCTGATCCACGGCCAAAATGATGTGATTACTCCGGCTGGTGCGGCAGACTGGATGCAGCAGCATTTACCACGGGCACGGTTGACCTTATTTCCTCACTGCGGCCATGCGCCGTTTCTTTCTTTTCCTGAACAATTTGTGAGCTGTTTCGATGCATTATGACCATGTACTCGACAAGCGCATGCTGCGCCGGTCGTTTGAACAGGCGGCTGCCAGCTACGATCAGTCCGCCGTGTTGCAGCGGGAAATAGGTGATCGCATGCTGTCCCGCCTGGAATACATCAAATATGTTCCCGCCCGGATACTTGATGCGGGTAGCGGAACCGGTTACGGCACGCGCAAGCTGGTCGAGCGCTATCCTGCGGCAGAGATCATCCCAATGGATATTGCGCTGACCATGCATGCCTGTGCACGTGCCGCCATTTCCGGACAAATACCTGGCTGGCAGCGCTGGCTGCCGTTCAAACGCCATCAACCCGGGCGCTATATTTGTGCGGATATTGAGCAGCTGCCGCTGCGCGCAGGCAGCATCGGTATGATCTGGTCCAATCTGGCGATCCAGTGGTGCAATGATCTCAAACAGACATTTACAGAAGCACATCGCGTGCTGGAGAACGGTGGACTGCTGATGTTCAGTACATTCGGGCCGGATACGCTGAAAGAGCTGCGGCAGGCATTCAAATCAGCGGATCCGTTCAGTCATGTCAACCGTTTTACGGATATGCATGATATTGGCGATGCACTGGTGAATTGTGGTTTTTCGCTGCCGGTGATGGATATGGAATACATCACGCTGACCTACGAGGATGTCAGGAGTGTGATGCTGGATCTCAAGGCAATCGGTGCGCGTAACGTGACACAGGGGCGCCGGCGCGGATTGACCGGCAAGGCGGCATGGCAACAGGTGATCGATCAGTATGAAATGCTGCGTCAGGATGGCAGACTACCGGCTACTTACGAGGTGGTTTATGGTCATGCCTGGAAGCCGGAATCACGTAAAGTCCAGCTGAAACCGGAAACGCGGCGCAAGCTTGGGCTGGAGCCGTAAGGCATCCGCAAGTGATACCGAAAGGGTTTTTTGTTACCGGTACGGATACCGGGATCGGCAAAACGGTGGTGAGTTGTGTGTTGCTGCATGCTTTTGCAGCACAAGGCCGTACGGTGATCGGAATGAAACCGGTGGCAGCAGGCCGCGAAAATGGCGTCTGGCAGGATGTAGAAAATCTGAAAGCTGCCAGCAATATCAACATGCCGCAATCGCTCATCAACCCTTATGCCTTCGTGGAACCGGTAGCACCGCATATTGCTGCCCAACAGGCAGATGTCATGATCGATCTGGAACAGATCCGGCAGGCTTTTGAAAAACTGCAGGCAACAGCAGAGGTAACAATCGTTGAGGGGGTGGGTGGTTTTCGGGTGCCGCTGTCGCCTTCAGGTATGCGAGATAAGCGGTATGACACCGCTGATCTCGCCAGTGTTCTGGGGTTGCCAGTGATTCTGGTGGTGGGGATGCGGCTGGGCTGCCTTAATCACGCATTGCTGACAGCGCATGCAGTTGAATCAGCCGGATTGAAACTGGCGGGCTGGGTGGCGAATATCGTTGATCCATCAATGCTGCAACTGGAAGCGAACCTGCGGACGCTGACCGAATGGCTGGACTGCCCATTACTGGGCACGTTGCCATTCCAGGAACAGCTGGATGTGCGACAGCTTGCCGGGTTGATAGACCTGTCTCGTCTGGGTGTTACAGTATCAGCCTGAATTTTTCGGTGGCCTTGACAAGCTCGGCCAGAATACCGGGTTCCCAGGCTGAATGGCCAGCATCGTTAACGACAATATAGTCCGCCTGCGGCCAGGCCAGATGCAGATCATGTGCGCTGACGATCGGACAGACGGCATCGTAACGTCCCTGCACGATGACTGCCGGCAGGTGCTGAATCTTGTGCACATTCTCAAGCAGACTATTTTCCGGCAGGAAAATGTTATGCCGGAAATAATGTGCTTCCATTCTTGCCAGCCCCAGTGCAACCGTATCGCTGGCGAAATAATTCACTGTGTCAGGATTGGGCAGCAGCGTTGAGCAGCTGCCTTCATAGCGCCCCCATGCCTTTGCAGCGGGCATGTGAACAGCGGGATCAGGATCCATCAGCAGGTGATAGTAAGAGGAGAGAATATCGCACCGTTCGATCGGCGAAAGGGGTGCGACAAATTCGTGCCAGACTTCAGGAAAGAGGTTGCGCAAACCATACAGAAACCAGTTGATTTCACCGGGCCGGCAAAGAAAAATCCCGCGCAGAATAAAGCCCAGGCAGCGATCAGGATGAGCCTCGCCGCAGGCCAGCGCCAGTGTACTGCCCCAGGACCCCCCAAACACCAGCCATTGTTTGATGCCAAGGTGATGTCGCAGCTTTTCGATATCCTGAATGAGCAGGGGAGTGGTGTTGTTCTTTACTTCACCCAGCGGGGTGGAACGTCCTGCACCGCGCTGGTCAAAAATAACAATCCGGTAGTGGGCAGGATCAAAAAAACGGCGATGACCGGGTGTGGCACCCGCACCGGGTCCGCCATGCAGGAACAGGACAGGAATGCCCTCCGGGTTGCCTGATTGTTCCCAGTACATGGTGTGAATGCCATCCAGTGGCAGCATGCCGTGATCATAGGGTTCAATGGGGGGGAAAAGTTCGGTGTGTGCCATGATTTGTATTGAGCAGGTTGGGTTGTAAGGGGAAGCGCTGACTGTAACTGTTTTTTTGGGGTATTTTAGCACTACGGCATATCGGGTCAGTATTCACCGGGCAAATGAAAATAACTCGTGTAAATTGGAGTTACTGTATAGTCGCGCGGGTGACGAAATTGAACGGGAGCAAAAGGATTGATACTGGTAAAAAACGGAGTGGTGTGAGTTGTCTGTGAATGAGACAGCTCCACGGAACCCTCAGCCATCGAGGCTGGGACTGGTGTTGACCGGTGGTGGTGCACGGGCTGCTTACCAGATAGGTGTGTTGCGGGCAATTGCCGAAATGCTGCCACCGCATGCACGCAGTCCTTTTCCTGTTATTTGCGGGACCTCTGCCGGTGCCATCAATGCGGCCGGCCTGGCCATGGCGGCGACCCATTTTTCTACAGGGGTTAAACGGCTGGAGGCGGTATGGAGCAATCTGCATACCGGTCAGGTCTATCGCTCTGATCTGGTCGGTGTGCTGCATAACGCATTGCGTTATTTTGGCTCAATCGTATCAAGCAAAATGGCGGGAAAACCGGTTTCGCTGCTGGACAATACGCCACTCAGACAACTGCTGGCATGTCATCTGCCTTTCAGGGGAATACGCAGAAGTATCCATGCAGGAGCACTGCACGCGCTTGGCGTAACAGCCTGGGGTTACGCCTCCGAGCAGTCTGTCACCTTCTACCAGGCCAGCCCCAGCATTACTCCCTGGAAACGTGCACAGCGTATCGGTGTTCCGGCGCGTATCGGTATCCAGCATCTGGTGGCATCGGCCTCAATCCCGCTCATTTTTCCGGCGATCCGGGTTAATCGCGAGTATTTTGGTGATGGCTCCATGCGTCAGCTTACGCCGCTCAGTCCGGCCCTGCATCTCGGTGCAGACCGTTTGCTGGTAATTGGTATGAGCGAAAAAAAGAAAACAGATTGTGAACGTATCAGGGTGACGGGCTATCCGCCTCTGGCGCAGATCGCCGGCCATGTGATGAACAGTATTTTTGTGGATAGCCTGGATGTTGATATTGAGCGTTTGCAGCGTATCAATCAGACATTGAGCCTGATTCCGGAAGAGCAGACGGGAAATGTGCCTTCTTTGCGCACGGTGACCTGTATGGTGATATCGCCAAGTGAAAGCATCGACGAGCTGACGCGGGTGTATGCCAGTAGTTTGCCGCGTGCGATCCGCTACTTTTTTCATGCTGCCGGGGCAATGGGGCCAAATGGTTCTGCCATGCTCAGTTATTTATTGTTTGAAGCTTCTTTCTGCCGGGCGCTTATTGATCTAGGGTACCGGGACACATTACGGCAGCAGGATGAAGTGCTGTCATTCATTTCTGAGCAACAGGAGTAGAAAACATGGAAGTAACCGACCCGCAATTCTGGATTGCTGTTTTTCAGATCGTTGCCATTGATATTGCACTGGGCGCCGATAACGCCGTTGTGATTGCGCTGGCTTGCCGGCATTTGCCGGAAAACAAGCGTAATCAGGGGATATTCTGGGGAGCGACAGGAGCGATCGGGATACGAGTTCTGCTGGTTTTCTTCGCGCTCAAGCTGCTGTCGCTGCCTTATCTGAAAATTGGCGGTGGTGTGCTGCTGCTGTGGATCGGCGTTAAACTGCTGCTGCCGGAACCAGCCAGACCGGTTGGCGAGAATGAGCCGGTGGTGAAGGGGGGGGAGACTACACTGCTGGGTGTGATCAGAACCATCATCATCGCTGATACGGTGATGAGTCTGGACAATGTAATGGGGATTGCCGGTGCTGCCAGAGATGATCTTGCGCTGGTGGTGTTTGGCCTGCTGTTCAGTATTCCCATCATTGTCTGGGGCAGCAAGCTGGTAATGAGATGGATTGAGCGCTTTCCGGTTATTGTTGTCATTGGTGCCGGTCTGCTCGGCTGGATTGCCGGTGGTTTGCTGACAGGCGACACAATCAGTCGGGAGTGGGTGGCAACACAGGCGGCTTACCTGCAGTGGCTGGCGCCGGCAGCCTGCTCACTTCTGGTAATTGTGACTGGAAAATGGCTGACAGCCAGGATGCAGAAAAAAGTGCAATTAACCGCAGGTTTGCCGGGGAAGGAGTAATGCCGGTTTCCAGCTGCGATTCGGTCCCGGTTGTGTGCTAGGGTATGGTTTATGATGGAACGTATGTGTGAGGGAAAATTTATGTTGAAAATAGTATTGCCAGTGGATGGTTCAGAAGCTTCCGGGCGGGCGATTGAGGAATTTGTGAAAAGGCTCAACTGGTATCGTGAAACACCGGAAATTCACCTGCTGAATGTGCGTATGCCACTGACCGGCAATGTTTCCATGTTTGTCAATGAGGATGAGGTCGACGATTACTATCGCGAGGAAGGACTCAGAGGTCTGCAGCAGGCGCGTGATTATCTGGAAAAAAACGGTGTTGCTTACCGGCACCATATTGTTGCAGGTGAGATTGTGCCCATGATTCTGCAATTTGCTAAGGAAATGCAGTGCGATCAGATTGTTATTGGTCCGCGCGGGCTGGGTGCGATCAAGGGCCTGTTACTCGGCTCGGTTGCCAGCAAACTGATTCAGCTTTCAACCATTCCGGTGCTGCTGCTTAAATAGCGCGAATCAGCCGTAATTCCTCTATCTGTTACAGCAAATGGTTTACCGGAAACTGCTGTTAAATCCGGGATGGAGGATTCTTCAACTTGAAATTAAAAGTACTGGGTTGTAGCGGTGGTATAGGGAGCAATTCTCATACCACTGCATTGTTGCTGGATGACGATATTCTGATTGATGCCGGTACCGGGGTGGGTACGCTTACCCTGGGAGAGCTGCTGAAAATCGATCATGTATTTGTCACGCATTCTCACCTTGATCATATTGCGTTCATTCCTTTTCTGGTGGATACGACTGGTGGTCTGCGCGATCGTCCGCTGATCGTGCACGCACTGCCGGAGACATTGGAATGCCTGCAGAAACATATTTTCAATTGGTGTATCTGGCCGGATTTTTCCTGTATTCCCGATACCGTCCATCCCTATATGCGTTACGAGCCGCTTGCCGCGGGCGAGACAGTGGTACTGGGTTCGCGCAGGATTACGCCGCTGCCGGTATGTCATGCTGTTCCTTCCGTGGGGTTTCAGCTGGATTCCGGTCAGGGCAGCCTGGTGTTTACGGGGGATACTACGGCGAGCGATGCGCTTTGGGATGCCGTCAACAACATTACCAACCTGCGTTACCTGATCATTGAATCAGCCTTTTGCAATGCCGGACAAAACATCGCAAAGCGCTCCGGACATTTCTATCCTGCCTTGCTCGCAGATGAGCTGAATAAACTGCAGCATGATGCCGAAATATACATTACCCATTTGCGTCAGGGCGAAGCTGATTTGACCATGCGGGAAATTCTCGCCGGAGTCAGCCGGTTTGAACCACGCAGAGTGATGAGTAATCAGATATTTGAATTCTAGGATGGAGAAAAATGAGTACATCTCTGGCTTTTGAAGCCGGCTCCGGCGTCAATGCGGACTCTGCCGGGCGCTTGCAGCCGGTGGTTGACAGGATTCAGGCCGCCGGGAGTGTGGATGAAATCATAGTCGAAGCGAGCCGGGATATTTGCGATATTTTTAATGCAGAACGCCTGACGGTTTATACCCTGAGCGAAGATAAAGCCAGTCTGATATCGCGTGTCAAAACCGGTCTGGATTCCTGGCAGGATTTGAAACTGCCTGTCAACGAACACAGCATCGCCGGTTTTGTGGCATTGCATAAAAAATGCGTCAATTTCAGGGATGTTTACGATCGCAACGAACTCAGGGAACAGGGTGAGCACCTGCGTTTTCTGCAGGAAGTGGACAAACGAACCGGTTACCGCACCAGACAGATGCTGGTGGTGCCCATTCTGAATGCGGGCGACAATGATTTGCTGGGCGTGGTACAGCTGATCAATAACAGGGCAGATGGGCCTTTCGCACAAAAAATTGTCGAGGATCTGAGTGAAATCTGTCATGTGCTGGCTGTCGCGCTCAAACAGCGCCAGATGCAGCAATTGCTGGGCAGAACGCGCTATGACGAGTTGATTGTCAATCACTTGATCAGCACCAGTGAATTTGAATTGGCAACCAGGCAGGCGCGTGAATCAGGCCATGATCTGGAAGATGTGCTGATTGATGAATTCAGCGTAAGTGTGGTGCAAGTGGGTGAGGCACTGGCATCTTTCTACGGAGTCAGATACGAGCGACATCGACCGGATCGGATCAAGCCAATGGATCTGCTCAAAAATCTCCGGCGTGAATTTGTTGAGAGCAACAGCTGGTTACCGATTGATGATAGCGCTGATGGATTGGTTGTGCTGACACTGGACCCGGAGCGCATTAAGGCACTGCGTATCGTCAACCAGATTTTTCCAAAACGTAAGGTCGTCTATACGGTGTGTACCCGGCGCGAATTTCAGGCGACGCTGGATGTGTTTTATGGTGGCAATGAAGCTGAGAATATCGGTGGCAGTATCGATGAAATGCTCTCCAACCTGGATGAAGGTGGAGAAGAAACCAGGGAAGCAGAAGCAGATGAAACCTCTGCGGCTTCTGATAACGAGCTGGTCAAGCTGGTGAACCGCGTCATCATGGATGCTCACAAAATGGGTGTTTCTGATATTCATATTGAGCCTTTGCCCGGGAAAGGGAAAACCGGTATCCGTTTCCGCAAGGACGGCTCATTGATGCCCTACATCGAAGTTCCTGCCAGTTATCGTAATCCACTGGTGACCCGTATCAAGATCATGTGTGATCTGGATATTTCAGAAAAGCGCAAACCACAGGATGGCAAGATCAAGTTTCGCAAGTTTGCACCGCTCGATATTGAGCTCCGGGTGGCGACGATTCCTTCAGCCGGCGGTGTGGAAGATGTGGTAATGCGTATTCTGGCGGCGGGTGAGCCGATTCCGCTGGAAAAAATGGGCTTTACCCCCGCCAATCTTGAACAACTGAAATCTGTCATCAGCAAGCCTTACGGCCTGTTTTTCGTTTGTGGCCCGACGGGTTCCGGTAAAACGACGACGCTGCATTCCATTCTCAAGTACCTGAACCGGTCGGAAACCAAAATCTGGACAGCAGAAGATCCGGTGGAAATCACACAAAAAGGGCTGCGTCAGGTGCAGATCAACCCTAAAGCCGGTCTGACTTTTGCCACTGTCATGAAATCTTTTCTGCGGGCTGATCCTGACATCATCATGGTGGGCGAAATGCGCGACAAGGAAACGACCAGTATCGGGATTGAAGCTTCGCTTACCGGCCATCTGGTGTTTGCAACACTGCACACCAACAGCGCGCCGGAATCCATCATCCGCCTGCTGGATATGGGGATGGACCCGTTCAATTTTGCGGATGCCCTGCTTGGTATCCTGGCGCAGCGTCTGGCAAAGCGGCTGTGCAAGTGCAAGAAGCCTCATGTCGCCAGCCAGGAAGAAATACGCATGCTGCTGGTGGAGTATTGTGAAGAGCTGAAAAATATTGAAAGTTTCAAGGCTGGTGCAGATGCGGCCTATCGTGAAATTGAATCCGGCTGGATCAGGCAGTACGGTGATGAGAACGGGCAGATTACCCTGTATGAGGCTGCCGGTTGTGAACATTGCTCGGAAACGGGTTATGCCGGCCGGGTTGGTCTGCATGAATTGCTGACAGCCACCGATGCTCTCAAGAAAAACATCCAGGAACATGCACGGGTTGCTGAAATGCTGGTAACCGCACTGCATGATGGTATGCGTACCTTAAAGCAGGATGGGATCGAGAAAGTGCTGCAGGGGATTACTGATATTCATCAGGTGCGGGCGGTGTGTATCAAATAAGGCTGTATGTAAGTCATACGTGCCGCGCTGTATAACCGGATCTTTTTTTCATTCCCGCCATGCCGGTGTTCCGGATAACTGGCATGGTTTTCTTCCTCTAATTCTTCCTTTTGTTTCGCTCGGGATCGGCTAATCTCGCTGTTGTGGAAAGCAGGTATCGAGGCAGTTTCAGTTGATTCGCAAGTTATGTTTTTTGAGAAATCAGCCGGTATTTTTTCGGCAAATACAGTAATTGCAGCGAAGCTTCAGGAGGATGATCATGCAGAATTCAGATGATGAAAAAGTGTTGCGGCTGGTCAAACCTTCCGCCGCTGGCAGGAAAAAGGCCAGAGGAACGGCGAAAGACCGGAAGCCGATAGCGGGAGCAGATGAATACAGCCAGCAGGTTGAGCAGTACGCGCGCCGTATCCGGGAAACTAGCGATGTAAACGAAATTATCAATATTCTGGATACTGTCCTGGGTGAAACCCGGAGTCTGCGTTACAGCAATGAGATTTACAGTGCACAGGAACAGGTGCGCCAGGCGGAAAAGCAGATTGAATCGCTCAAGCTGGAGCTGGAACAGATGCGCGAGCTGGTGCACTGCGATCCAATGACGGGCGCGTTTAACCGGCGTGGTCTGGATGCTGTTTATGCGCGAGAGGCATCACGTGCTGACCGCAACGAAAATACGCTCTGTGCTGCCGTGCTGGATCTGGACAATTTCAAGCAGATCAATGATACCTACGGCCATCAGTTTGGTGACGATGTCCTGATTCATCTTGTGAAAGTTGCGAAAAGATCATTGCGGTCAAGTGATGTAGTCGCCCGTCATGGTGGCGAAGAATTTGTCATCCTGCTGCCGGATACCACGCTGGAATCGGCTGTCTGGGTGATGCAGCGCCTGCAGAACAATTTCTCCAAGAAAGCCTTGGCGGATATGGATGGCAATCTGGTTCCGGTCACTTTCAGTGGCGGGGTTGCTTCCAGACAGTTTCGTGAAAGCCAGAAATCCTTGCTTAAACGCGCAGATGATGCGCTGTACCAGGCTAAAAAATCCGGCAAAAGTCGCGTGATGATTGCTTCCGCGAATGAATATGCCTAATGGAAAATCTGTTTCTCGGCAAGCAGCCCATTCTGGATCGTAACCGTAACCTGATCGCATACGAACTTCTGTTCCGGTCAGGGCGCGAGAATGCGGCCGAAGTTTCCGATGATGTTCATGCTTCTGCCAATGTGGTGGTAAATGCTTACGGCCATCTCGGAATCCAGCAGGTACTGGGCAGCCTGCGCGGGTTTATCAATATCGGGCATGACTTGCTGCTGGATGATGCGATCCTGCTGTTGCCCACCAGGAACGTGGTGCTGGAACTGCTGGAAACAATTTCTGCCACTCCGGAAATCGTGCAGCGTTGTGTCGAACTGAAACAGATGGGGTATCAGCTCGCGCTGGATGATGTGATCCGGATTGATGACAGGATCAGGCCGCTGCTGCCGGTCGTCAATATTGTCAAGGTTGATGTGCTGGTATTGAATGATGACGAAATCAAAGCGCTGGTTCGGGAACTGAGAACATGGCCGGTCATCCTGCTGGCGGAAAAGGTGGATAGCCCTGAGCGTGCCGGCATGTGTATGGATCTGGGGTTTGAGATGTTTCAGGGGTATTTTTTTGCCAAACCGGAAATTGTTTCAGGCAAACGGGTCGAGCTTTCCAGTCTGGTTCTTTTCAGATTGCTGATGCAGATTACGCGGGATGAGGAAGTAGGCAGTATCGAGCAGATAATCAAGCGCGAGCCGGTATTAAGCTATAACCTGCTGCGCATGGTCAATTCTGCAGCAGCAGCGCTGCCGCGCAGAATCAGCTCTATCCGGCAGGCGGTGCTGATGCTGGGGTATCGTCACCTATACAGATGGGTGCAGTTGCTGCTGTACGCTGCCGGGCCAAACAGGGTGCCGTACACTGCCAATGCCCTGATGCAGACTGCAGCGATTCGTGGCAGGCTGATGGAACTGATTGCAGCCACTGACCGACCGCATGATAAAGCCTATCAGGAAAGAGCTTTCATGACGGGAATCATGTCTTTGCTGGACACTTTGCTGGGTACAGATATGCAGCAGATAGTGGACAGGCTGACAATACCGGATGAGGTTACCTGTGCCCTGTTATCCCGTGAGGGGAAGTTTGGTTGCTGGTTGCGGCTGATCGAGGCTAGAGAGGGGCGGGATGCGGAGCTGGCAGCAAATCTCATGAAGGAGACAGGATTTCTGGAACAGGCAGGTATGGCAGAAGCAGAGCTTACCGCCCTGAACTGGGCCACTCATGTTAATCAGCCTGCAGCGCTCTGATTGGTGTGAGCAGACAGGGTGGCGATCTGTTTTCGCGTGTTGTATGGCTGTGAGGAATCAGCAGATTTTTAAACTGGCCCAGCCCGGATTTTTGTCAGACTGGTTTTGCTTCCATTGTAAAAAAATCTGGGTTAGAATCTTCGACAGCTTTATGGGTTTATAGAGGTAAGGGACGTGTAAAGCGAGTAGGGCCGGGTATCTGGACTAAAAAGTCATCATCAGTTTCCCGCGCGAATGGGAGTTTATCTGAAGCTGGATAAAGCGTTTAATTATATTTAGGAGGATAAAGCATGGGATACGATGCAGCGACAACACAGAGAGAAATAGAAAAAAATCAAAGCGCTTGGAAAGTAACCTTTATCAGCACAGCAGTTTTTATCGTGATCGGGGTTGTTATCTGGTTTGGCGGAATCGGCGGTAAGTACTAATTCAATATCTGCCTCCTGTATCATATGTGGCAACCTGGGTTTCGAATCCAGGTTGCCTTGTTTTTTTGCAGGGCAGTAAAACGAGGCGGTCGTTTAACAGGTGTTTATTAAGCGGCCACGGTTACCCTGTCTTGTATCCTGTTTCACTTTATTCCCACCATATCGGCCCCAGATCCGGAGCGGACTTCAACAGTGCTGCTTCTTCCCGGAACACTCGCATGCCTGTCATCAAATCCCGCGTGATCACAGACATGTTTCCAGACAGTCAAGACCGCCTGCCATTCCCTTTTTACGCAGATCGGAACGATGAATATGGCTTTGCAGCAGGAAATACCGGATCAGGCAGAGCGTCAGCAGGCACTTGATCCGCAGCGTTCATTCATCGTTCAGGCACCGGCTGGATCGGGTAAGACCGGACTGCTGACGAAGCGTTTTCTGGTGCTGCTCACGACAGTGAATGAGCCGGAAGAAATCATCGCCATTACTTTTACGCGCAAAGCAGCCAGTGAAATGAAACACCGGATTCTGAAAGCTTTGCGTGAGGCGGCAAGTGAAACGGCTGCGCCAGAAGATTCCCATCAGTATCAGTTGCACGAACTGGCAAGCCGGGTGTTGGCGCATGATCAGGTGCAGGGCTGGCAGTTGCTGCAAAATCCATCACGTTTACGTATCCAGACGATTGATTCCCTGTGTGCCCGGCTGGTTGACCGCATGCCGGTATGCTCCCGGCAGGGGGCATCGTTATCTGTTGCAGAAGATGCCGGGAAGCTGTATCTGGAAGCCGCCCGCATGACGATCGGGGCGCTGGAGGAAGAAGAGGGTGAGTGGACGGCAGCAATCGGGCATTTGATTGGCCATCTGGATAATCGGCTGGACCGATTGCAGCAGCTGATCGCCGCTATGCTGGCGCGGCGTGATTTATGGTTGCGAGGTGTTGCCGATGCCGCCAGTTCGGATGATATGCGTGATCGTCTGGAATCCGTGCTGTCAGACCGGGTTGCAGGAGTCATAGAAGAACTGGCTGGTGCTGTTCCTGTTGGCTTTCGGCCGGAAATCATCGAGCTGATGCAGTTTGCTGCAAAGAATCTGGCAGAAGCAGGGTCAGGCGGCAGCAATACAGTCCGCTGGCCGGGAAGCGCACTTGAAGATCGTCCCGTCTGGGAGAGTATGGCGGATTTCCTGCTTACCCAAGCGGGAGACTGGCGCAAGCAGGTAACGAAGGCAAACGGATTTCCGGCGCCATCGTCAGTGCGCGATGCTGAAGTAAAAGAATATCTGGGTGGAATGAAGCAGCGGATGAGTGATTTGCTGGCTGCTTTACAGGGTGAAGTGCTGTTGCGGCAGCGCTTGCAGTTACTCAGGCAATTGCCGCCGGAACGCTATGCAGATAATGAATGGGAAACGCTGCAGGCTTTGTTCAGTTTGCTCAAGGTTGCTGCCGGGTATCTGTTACTGGTTTTCCGGCAGCATGGCCAGGTGGATTTTTCCGAAATAGCCATGGCAGCCATCCGCGCGCTGGGTGAGCCGGAAATGCCGACCGATCTGGCGTTGGCGCTGGATTACCGTATTTACCATATCCTGGTGGATGAGTTTCAGGATACCTCCTCCAGTCAGGCGGAATTGCTGCAGCGGCTGACTGCCGGCTGGCAAACCGGGGATGGGCGAACACTGTTTCTGGTGGGAGATCCAATGCAGTCGATTTATCGCTTCCGGCAGGCGGAAGTCGGGTTGTTTCTGGATATTCGCGATAGTGGCTATTTTGGTCAGGTGCAGATGAAATTTCTGCGCCTTTCAGTCAATTTCCGTTCGCAGAGTGGAATAGTTGACTGGGTAAACCGCTATTTCCCGCAGATATTGCCGGATACGGACAGGGTGGATTCCGGTGCTGTTTCGTATGCGCATTCTGTGGCTTTCCATGCGGCTTCCGGACGAGAGGCGGTCAGGGTTTATCCGTATCTGCAAAAAGATGACCAGGCTGAGGCAGAGCAGGTGGTGGCGGTTATTGAACAGGCAAGAGCTGCGCAGCCGGATGGCAAAATTGCTGTGCTTGTGCGTAATCGCAGTCATCTGGCAGACATCGTTGTACATCTCAGACAAAAGAGCCTGCGTTTCCAGGCGGTAGAAATCGAGCAGCTGGCACAGCGCATGGTTGTCCGGGATTTGATGACATTGACCCGGGCGCTGGTGCACCCGGCTGATCGTATTGCCTGGATCGCTATATTGCGTGCCCCATTTTGTGGGCTTTCCCTGCAGGATTTATATACCGTTGCTAATACGCTGCCACAGCATGTACTGATCGACGCATTGCGTGCCTGCGCCGGTTCAGGTGTTTTGAGTGAAGAAGGTGGTCAGCGGGTGAACAGAGTGCTGCCGGTTCTGGAATGTGCGCTGGCACAATACGACAGAATGTCGCTGAGAAGGTGTGTGGAGGGAATGTGGATCAGCTTGGGTGGGCCGGCCTGTGTGCAGGATGAAACAGATCTGGCGGATGCTGAAGTTTATTTCCAGTTGCTGGAGAGTTTTGATGTAACCGGTTACCGGCCTGATATTCAGGAGCTGGATGAACAACTGGTGCGGTTGTTTGCCCTGCCGGACGTGGCAGCGGACGATTCTCTGCAGCTGATGACACTGCATAAAGCGAAAGGGCTGGAGTTTGATACGGTAATTCTGCCGGGGCTGGGTAAATCTCCCCGGCGGGATCAGGAAAAGCTGCTTAACTGGCTGGTGTTTCGCGATCAATCGCAACATCCGGCTTTGTTGTGTGCGCCGATCAGTGCAGCGGGGAGCGAAAAAAATCCGATTTCCGCCTACATTCTGTCTGAAGAAAAGAAACGGGCTGCGCTGGAAGAAGCGCGTCTGCTGTACGTCGCGGTGACCCGGGCGAAGCACGGTCTGCATTTACTGGGGCACATCAGGGCCAATTCTGATGTGCAGGGGGATGATAAAGAGCTTAATCCGCCACCGGATACCCTGCTGGCAAAGTTATGGCCTGCAGTTGCGACAGATTTTCACGCGCGATCGAATGAGGCCGGGACCACGGATTTGCCGGTACCCGATACGGGTGCAGGCGGGCAATTCACTGGCCGGGTATGTCTGGCACCTGCCTGGCAGCCGCCATCCCTGCCGGAAGCGGTAGTGGTTGCCCTGCATGCGAATGACACAAAAATCACAGAAGAATTGGTGGAATTTGACTGGGCTGGAGAACCGGCTCGGCTGGTGGGGGTGGTGGTACACCGTCTGTTGCACCGTATCGGGCTGATTGGTGTGGAGAATGTGAATCAGCAGGATCTGGAGGGTTTTGTACAGGCGGGACGTTCATTACTCATGCAATCCGGTATTGCTCCGCAACATCTGGAGGTGGCCGTGCAGCATGTTGCGAAAGCACTCAGGATGATGTGTGTGGAGGATAAAACGGGGCGCTGGATTTTAAGTAACCAGCATCGGGAAATACGCTGCGAATGGGCATTATCGGTTGTAACGGGTGATTCGACATCCATCAGCATCATTGACCGGACGTTTATCGATGCAGAAGGGGCGCGCTGGATTATCGACTACAAGACCGGATCCCATTCCGGAGGGGGGCTTGAGGAATTTTTTGATCAGGAACAGCAGCGTTACCGTCCCCAACTGGAACGCTATGCTCAGGTACTGCAGCGTATGGCGCAAGACCCCGTCCATCTGGCAATTTACTTTCCGTTACTGGGAAAATGGCGAGAGTGGGTTCCATCTCACCAGTGCACCTAAGCTGAGAACGTTATTTGATTTCTTCCTCATCCGGCAATCTTCTGGCTTCATCTTCCAGCATGACCGGGATGCCATCGCGAATGGAATAGGCCAGCCTGTCTGCCTTGCAGATCAGCTCCTGCTGGTCTTTTTTATAGATAAGGGGGCCTTTGCATAACGGGCAAACCAGAATGTCCAGCAGTTTTGGGTCCATGAATTTTTCTCTCAGCTTGTTAAGTATGATTTCGCGCAACCCGGGATCAACACGATATTCCTGCTGCAGAACCCAGATGCGTTCATCGTGTAAATGCAGGCATTTTACTGCATCTTCCTCGGACACCAGGATGATTTCCGCTTCATCAAACTGCAAATCTGCTGCAGCAAAGTGATGATCTTCCGGAAATACACAGGGAGTAACAACCAGTTTCAAGAATTCGAGATCATCCAGAAAATTCTGCATCTCCGAGTTGCAGACAATGGCGCGAATACGTTTGTTTGCCAGTTCCGCCACGCTGATCGCCAGTTGCGGTTGTAACAGATTGAAAAAACGTTCTTTCAGGGGGTGGATACCTATTTTTCTGATTTTTTCTTCAATATCCGGCAGCTGTTTCTGGTGTCCGGCCAGTACGACTGCATCAGTATGCTTTAAACGTATGAAACTGTCCCGCAGTGGACCGGCCGGTATGATCAGGCCATTTCCTGAATTGATGACGACGGTATCAACGATGATGACCTCAAAATCACGCTGTAAACGAGGATCCTGCAAGCCATCATCGCAGATCAGCACGTTGCATTCCTTGTGAGCACTGAGTAAGGCTTTTGCTGTTTCAATCCGATCATAACCAATCCAGATGGGGCAGGTTTCACGTAAATGATAGGCGAGCAACAGTGATTTTGTGCCGGTAACATGGATCGGCTTATTGAGAGTCACTCTCATGGGGGAGTGGTGATTGTCGGGGTGACCGCGACTGATGATCCCAGGCCGCAATCCGGCTGCTTTCAGGGTGTTGATAACCTGAATGATGAGCGATGCCCTGACTGTGCTTTTAGTGGTGATGCTGTCTATAACGATGACCGGAACAGGTAAGCGAACCGGGGTCAGTATCGCGCACCGGTAAAGAGTGCGCCGGATGGCCTGAAACAGAACAAACAGCTGGCTGAGTGGCCACAGAAAAAGGTGCAATGGGGTGATGCGCTGCCAGTACAGTTCAGACCAGTTCATGAGACAGTCAAGATGATTAGCCTTTGGGATATTTTTAGCAATGCAGTGTCTGCAGAATAAGCGGTTAAACGTTTCGGGTATGCAGTGCTTCTGCAGGATATTGATACTTGGCCAATGTGGCTTGCCCGCAGAAAAGATCACCCCGGCACGTTTTAAGAAACTGCCTTAAAATGCCGCTAACATTAAACAACGGTTTTTATGGAGTGATTATGCAGCATCTTGAAGCAGTCAGAAATATTTTGGGTGATGTGCTGAATCTTGGGGAAAGAAAACACACACTGACAGCCGATTCTGTTTTACTTGGAAATATCCCGGAGCTGGATTCGATGGCGGTGGTCAATGTAATCACTGCGCTGGAAGATTATTTTGGCTTTTCAGTGGATGATGATGAAATCAGCGCGCAAACGTTTGAAACACTTGGAAGTCTGGCGCTGTTCGTCGAGCATAAGCTGTCACATTGAGTTCGCATGAATAACCTGCCGGCTGAACCTTTTTTTCTGGATGCTTCGCCGGGGAAACGTTTTTGTCTTTATCATCCCCCTGTCGGGAATACATCGCTCAATCAGGCGCTTATCTATCTTCATCCGTTTGCGGAGGAGATGAACAAATCCCGGCGCATGGCCGTGCTGCAGGCCAAAGCGTTTGCAGCAGCTGGAGTGGGCGTATTGCAGATCGATTTGTATGGCTGTGGAGACAGTGAAGGAGATTTTAGCGATGCTACCTGGGCAATCTGGAAGGATGACATTGCGCACGCCAAGCGGTGGTTGACGCAAACAGGGTTTGCATCAGTTCATTATTGGGGATTGCGGTTGGGAGCCTTGCTGGCGCTGGATTATGCTGCAAATGAAGAAGAGGGGATTGATCCGGCAAAATTCGTACTTTGGCAGCCCGTGGTTAATGGCAAGTCGTTTTTGACACAATTTTTACGTTTGAAACTGGTAAGCGGGCTGATGGCAGATGATGCTGCTAAAGTTTCAGGTGTTCAAGTCTTTCGTGAAAAACTGGCAGCAGGCGAGCCACTTGAGATAGCGGGCTATATGCTTTCTCCTGCGATGGCAGCGGCGATTGATGAGTTGAAGTTGAGTCAGTTGGTTGTCAGAAACAGTGAAATTTACTGGTTTGAAATTACACCGGATACCGGGCGTGGGATTTCTCCTGCCGGTATTTCAGTAGTGGAAGCCTGGAGCCGATCAGGTATTTATCCGGAAGTAACGTGCATACCTGGTTTGCCATTCTGGGCAACGCAGGAAATCAGCGAATGTCCTGAATTGCTGACGGCAACTGTCAAGGTGTTTTCCGGAATCCAGTCATGAATTTTCAGGAACAGGCAGTACGCTTTCGCTGTCAGCACGATTGGCTTTACGGGATTTTGCATTTGCCGCAGCAACCCGTTTCACGCGGCGTGCTGATTGTGGTTGGTGGACCACAATATCGTGCCGGCAGCCATCGGCAGTTTGTTCTGCTTGCGCGCCGTCTAGCAGAGCGTGGTATTGCTGTCATGCGGTTCGATTGCCGTGGGATGGGTGACAGTGACGGCGAGATAAGGACATTTGAGCATATTGGAGAAGATTTGCGTAGTGCCACCGGTTTCTTTTTTAATGAATGTCCTTTTCTGGATAATATCGTGATCTGGGGGTTGTGCGATGCAGCATCAGCAGCGTTGTTTTATGCACATCAGGATCAGCGGATAAGTGGGCTGGTACTGTTAAATCCCTGGGTCAGAACGGAACAGGGTATTGCTAAAACATATCTGAAACATTATTACGTAAAACGTCTGTTTGAACCGGCGTTCTGGAAAAAATTACTGGGTGGAAAATTCAACCTGCTGGCTTCCATCCAGTCTTTGTATGAATTTTGCAGGGATAGTGTGCAAAACAGAGAAAAAACGGTTTCTGCAGAAGGTGGTGCTGGTTCATCGTGCGATCTGACCGCACCTTTACCGGAACGTATGCTGGATGGCTTGAAGCGTTTCCAGGGAAAGACACTGATTGTCACCAGTGGAAATGATCTGACAGCACGTGAGTTTCTGGATTTGACCGGCTCATCCGCAGAGTGGCAGACAACGATGAAAATGAAGCAGGTGGAGTTTCTGCATATTGAAAATGCCAACCATACCTTCTCCACGCAAGAGTGGCGTGATCAGGTGGCGGAGCTGACTGGAAGCCGGGTGCTGTCATGGTAAAACGGGTATTGATGATCGCCTACCATTTTCCGCCTCTGCACGGCAGCAGCGGTATGCAGCGAACGCTGCGTTTTGCCCGATACCTTTCTGACCACGGCTGGGAGCCGATTGTACTGGCACCTTCCCCGCGTGCTTATCAGCAGACTGATTCCGGCCAGTTGGCGGATATTCCGGAACAGGTGCGTGTTTATCGTTCTTTTGCGCTGGATACGGCCAGGCATCTGACAGTAATGGGGCGTTATCCGCGGGCGCTGTCACTGCCGGATCGCTGGGTGAGCTGGTGGCTGGGTGCAGTACCTGTTGGCTGGTATCTGATCAGAAAATATAAACCGGATGTGATCTGGTCGACTTATCCCATTGCGACGGCGCATCTGATTGGGCTGAGTTTGTGCCGTTTGACAGGTGTTCCATGGATGGCTGATTTCAGGGATCCGATGGTGCAGCCGGATTATCCGCCGCATCCGCTAACGTATCGTGCGTATGAACAGGTGGAAAATAAAACTATTGAACACTGCTCCGGAGCAGTTTTTACGACACCCGGTACGCTGAGGGACTATCAGACCCGGTTTCCACATATTCCGGCATCACGATTTCATCTGATAGAAAACGGGTACGATGAATTCAGTTTTGCCTCGATTGCCCGCCCGGTGAATCAGGCCGTTAAAACCGGCCGGATTACCTTGCTGCACAGCGGAATCATTTATCCATCGGAGCGTGATCCAACCTGCCTGTTTGAAGCGCTGGCGACTTTACTGCAGCAGAATGTGGTTAATGCTGAAAGCTTGCATGTCATTTTGCGCGCATCACATCATGAAGATTACCTGCAATCCCTGATTGATCGTTTTGGGGTTGGGACGGTCGTATCGCTTGCTCCTCCCATTTCCTACAATGAGGCACTGGCAGAGATGCTGGCAGTGGATGGGTTGCTGATTCTGCAGGCGGCAAATTGCAACAATCAGATTCCTGCCAAATTGTACGAATACCTGCGCGCGCAACGGCCTGTTCTGGCATTGACAGATCCGGCGGGTGATACCGCCCGGAAGCTTCATGACATGGGGATTGATACAATTGCTCCTCTGGATTCCAGGGAGGCGATCATCGAAGGGTTAAACAGATTCCTGGTGTTGCTGAGAGAAAATAAGGCGCCAGTTGCACCAATGGATAAAATAAGACCTAATTCCAGAGAAGCCGGGACTAGGGAACTGGCCGGGCTGCTGGATGGCATCGCTGGAGCAGGCAAGAAGCACTGAACTTCAGAAGGAAGATTGAGAAGTTATGAAGACACTAATGTTTTTAATTACTGCTGTTTTTTTTCTGGCGTCACCAGTCGCTACTGCCGCCCAGAAGAAGTCGTATTGTGGTGAGCTGAACGGACCATGGTACGGTCCATTCGATTATACGGACCGGTTTAACTATAAACAAAATTTGTATCTTGTGGAAATTGCCCACTTTACTCCTGATGTGGAAAATCTGATCAGTGGAAGTTCAAGCGCAACACCGGCCGGGGATCTTGATTACACGCTTCGCGCCTGGCCTAACCACCACCGTGCTTTGGCTTCTCTTGTCAAATATACGGTCAGGGAGAAGTCTACCCAAATCCCGGGGTTGAAATGGCCGGCCGAGTGTTACTTCGACCGGGCGATCCGCATGAATGCCAAGGATGCGCAGGTTCGGTCGATTTACAGCGTGTTTCTGACTCAGCGCGGCAGAAACAAGGAGGCACTTGAGCAGCTGGAAGTGGCAACTCATTTGGAGCCGGATAATGCGACGTTTCTTTATAACCTGGGATTGCTGTATTTCAGGCAGAAAAACTATGAAAAAGCCAGTCATTATGCCGGACAGGCTTATGCACTTGGTTATCCGTTGCCGGGTCTCAGAAACAAGCTGATTCAGGCAGGCAAATGGAAAGGATCGGCAACAAAAGGTTCCGGTAAATAGTTTAGGGAACTTCTGTACAACTTCGTCATTGCGAGGAATGTAGCGACGCGGCAATCCATAAGATGTTGATTTCATGGATGCAGTGGATTGTCTCCTGCCACGTTGCACTCGCAGTCGCAATGACGAGATTCGAGGTTAATCAGAGGTTTCCTGGTTACCTGAGCACCTGGATCATCAAATTACCTTTAATAACGATATGGAAAGAGACGGAAAAATACACGCTGACATGCAGGCACTTGGCCGAGCAGCACGTGCAGCGGCCCGCTTCGTTGCGAAAGCGGATACTGCTGCCAGGAATCATGCGCTTGCCGCCATGGCTCAGGCTATTCGTCGTGATGAGGCGCTGTTGCTGGCAGCTAATGCTGCGGATGTGGCTCAGGCCAGAAACAAAGGTATCGAATCAGCCATGATTGATCGACTGACGTTAACATCGAAAGGGATTGCCAGTATGGCAGCCGGCCTGGAGCAGATTGCCACACTGCCTGATCCGATTGGAGCAATAACAGATTTGAATTATCGACCATCCGGTATTCAGGTGGGCAGAATGCGGGTGCCACTGGGAGTGATCGGGATTATTTACGAGGCACGCCCGAATGTAACGGCGGATGCGGCTGGCCTGTGTCTGAAGGCAGGTAATGCGGCGATTTTGCGGGGAGGGTCTGAAGCGATACGAAGTAATCAGGCTATTGCAGCGTGTGTGAAAGAAGGACTCAGATCGGCTGGCTTGCCTGAGCAGGCGGTGCAAGTGGTGGAGACGACGGATCGCGCGGCGGTGAGTGCACTGATCACCATGAGCGAGTATGTGGACGTGATCGTGCCGCGTGGCGGTAAGAGATTGATCGAACGGATTGCAAGCGAGGCGCGCGTCCCGGTTATCAAGCATCTGGATGGTGTGTGTCACGTTTATGTCGATTTGTCTGCAGATCTGGAAAAAGCTGTACGTATTGCAGATAACGCTAAAACGCAGCGCTATGGTACGTGTAACACCATGGAAACATTGTTGGTACATGCCGGAATTGCCGAGCAGTTTTTGCCACGCATCTGCAAAGTATTTCTGGAGAAAGGTGTGGAAGTGCGGGGAGATGAGGCGACCCGTAAGCTTGTCACTGAAGCAAGGCCGGCAGCAGAGGAAGACTGGTGCGCTGAATATCTTGCGCCAATATTGAGTGTTCGCGTGGTAGCCGATATAGACCAGGCTATTTCGCATATTGCCACTTATGGATCGCAGCATACCGATACCATCGTGACTGAGGATTATTCACGTGCCCGTCAGTTTTTACGTGAAGTGGATTCCAGCTCGGTCATGGTGAATGCTTCAACGCGTTTTGCCGACGGATTTGAATATGGGCTGGGGGCAGAAATCGGTATTTCCACGGATAAACTGCACGCACGTGGCCCGGTGGGGTTGGAAGGACTGACCAGCCAGAAGTTTATCGTACTGGGCGATGGCCATATCAGGGAATAAAAAGATGACACAATTTACAAAAGTAACTTTGCCTGATATTGGCGATTTCAGGGATGTTCCGGTCGTAGAAATTCTCGTCAGCCCAGGAGATGAGGTTGAGCAGGAAGCATCGCTGCTGGTGCTTGAGACGGATAAGGCAACGCTGGAAGTGCCTGCTCCGCAGGCAGGTATCGTGCGGGAACTACACGTCAAAGTGGGAGATAAAATTTCGCAGGGCTCACTCATTGCCACACTGGAAACAAAGGGGGCAGATAATCGGGTAGCGCCACTCGTATCGTCTGGTGATGCGATCCGAACAGATACACAGCCCGCTGTTACAAATACGGACAAAGTACCAGTCAGTGAAAGTGCTCCAGATCCTGTAACCGGCCGTGGTGAAATCCATGTTGACGTTGTTGTGCTGGGTGCCGGGCCGGGTGGCTATACTGCGGCATTCCGTGCTGCTGACCTGGGGAAGCAGGTTGTGTTGATTGAGCGTTATTCCACATTGGGTGGGGTTTGCCTGAATGTGGGTTGTATTCCCTCCAAGGCGCTGTTACATGCCGCGAAAACACTGACAGAAGCAAAAGAAGCCAGTCTGTATGGCATCCAATTCGGACGGCCTGAAATTGATATTGGCAGACTGCGCTCCTGGAAAGAATCGATCGTGGGGAAACTGACCAAAGGTTTGTCAATGCTTGCCCGGCAGCGCAGGGTAACTACCCTTCATGGCACGGGGAGATTCGTTAATCCTCATCTGATCGGGATTGAAACACCGGAAGGAATCAAAACAGTTTCGTTTGATCATTGCATTATTGCAGCTGGTTCCAGTGCGGCGCGTATTCCCGGTTTCCCCGATGATGAACGTATCATTGATTCAACCGGAGCACTGGCGTTAGCAGGGATTCCCGAGCGCATGCTCATTTTGGGTGGTGGAATCATCGGACTGGAGATGGCGACTGTCTATCATGCGCTGGGTGCCAGAATCAGTATCGTGGAGCGAATGGCGCAACTTATACCGGGAGCAGATGCAGATCTGGTTAAACCACTTCACAAAAGGCTGAAAGATGAATGCGAGGCGATTTATCTCAATACCAGCGTCAGCAGAATAGAATCTGATAAAGCAGGTTTGCAGGTATTTTTTGAAGGTGAGCAGGTGCCTGGGCCACAACGCTATGATCGGGTACTGGTTGCTGTCGGACGCCGGCCCAACGGAAAGCTGATCAATGCTGAGGCTGCCGGTGTAAACGTGGATGAACGTGGTTTCATCGCGGTAGATAAACAGATGCGAACGAACGTGCCGCATATTTTTGCCATTGGCGATATTGTTGGAGACCCCATGCTGGCACATAAAGCCTCGCACGAGGGAAAAATTGCAGCAGAAGTCATTGTCGGACACAAGGTGGCGTTTGATGCACGCACCATCCCCTCAGTTGCTTATACCGACCCTGAAATTGCCTGGATGGGGCTGACGGAGACCGAAGCCGAAAAACAGGGTGTTGCTTATGAGAAAGCAGTATTTCCATGGGCAGCCAGTGGTCGTGCCATCACCATGGCGCGCGAGGAAGGCATGACCAGGCTGCTGTTCGATAAAGATACAAAAAGAATTTTAGGGGCTGGCATGGTCGGGCCGCATGCGGGGGAACTGATTGCGGAAACCGTGCTGGCACTGGAAATGGGGGCAGATATGCAGGACATTGGGCTGACTATCCATCCTCATCCTACTTTGTCTGAAACCGTTCTTTTTGCGGCGGAACTGGCTGAAGGCACGATAACGGATCTCTACGTGCCGAAAAAATGAGAAAGCAGTAACTGACTGGCCGTTTTTTCTGTCTGGCCAGTCAGCTAACCGGGTAAAAACACCTTGGGAGTCAGAAATGCAGGATGGCGCTGGCTGAGAGTAGTATCTGGTCGTTATCTCTATCATCCCTGAATACTTTATGGCGGGTTGCTACATCGTAACGAACTTCGGAGCGCAGCGTGAGCCCGGCAATCGGCTTGTAGTTTAACCCTGCTGTTACAGCGATAAAATCCTGATCTTTGCCATCAGCCATGACGCGGCTGCCATTTTTATCGCGGAACCATTCAAAGCGCAACCCTGCACCCAGCTGGTTTGAAATATCGTACAGCAGATACTGGTTGATACCGTACCATGCGGCGGAAGGGGATTCTGCCGTTTTAGCTTCGATCGCAAAATCGTGCTGGAATACATAGCGCAGTTTCTCAGAAAAATGATGTTCCATTACGACGCTGTACATGCTGCGATTGTGGTTTTCATGTAGATCCACAGTTCTTGCATCTCCTGTAATCAGCGCTATTGCCAGGCTGGTTTTCTTGTCATCGGTAACGTAGTTCACGCCACCCAGGTAATTTGGAGTGTGTTGGGAAAGGCTGTCCCAACCGGTCACTATTCCACTTTTGACAGTGAAACTGGAGTTGATCGGATAAGAAAGCAATGCTCCCATGTGTGTGAATGGCTCGCCGTAGCGCATGGTATAGGCATGCGAGAAAAAGAAATTGCTGGGTGACATTACGGATTCATAGCCGATGATCGTGTAGAAATGGCCGATTGACAGGCTGACACCGTTCCCGATCGGTGCAAACAGGTTGACGTAGAGTTGGGGGAATACCAGCTGGTGTTCCGGATTCTTGCCTAAAATGGTCGTATCAAAATTGGTGGTGGCTGAAAATTTTGCATCCGTGCCATACAGGAGATCAGCCCGCATACCGATATCCCAGGAGTTTCCGCTGGTATCAACTTCTTTCTCGATATAGGCATAAAGCTGGTGGAGCCTGAACCGGTTGGCCTTGTCATTGAATGACACCGGATAGTTCGATTTGTTATGCGGATCGCGCGGGTTGCCACTAAAACCGGTTTCCACCCATCCGCCCAGTTTCAGTTTGATAGAGGGAGTCGGAGTGATTTCATTGATGTTGTAGCCGGTCAATGTGTTGATTAACCCGGTTTCTTCTGCAACAACCGGAGTGGCGGCAAGCAGATTAAACGTAAGGAAAACAGAGAAGCCAATTTTGTTGTATCGGAATGGTTGCATGATCGGATTGCAGGAAATGAAAATCAGACTGTTAAGGTTGTGACATCGCAGGGGGGAATTGTAACGCTGCAGATATAAAATTGAGATTAAGATTTGTCGGGGCTGGTTATTCTGAAACGGCAATATTTCCCATCTTTAACGATGCATTCTGTGTGTTCGATGTCAGCCTTTAGCAGATGCTCGAGAAAACTGGTGTCGAGTTTGCAAAATTCGTGATGCTGCTGGGCAAGCTCCTGAAAAACACAGTTATTAGCAACGATCTCAGCCTGATTTTCCGATACCTGGCGTATTTCGGTATCGTAGCCAAGCTCATTCATAATGGTAACGGCCTCCTGGAGTTTATCGCTTCGGGAGGCATGCTGAGCGAGACGGTGTTCCAACTCATTCGCCATCCCCTTGCCCAGTTCAGTCAGACAGGAGTTGAGCTCATCTTCCCCCATATTTTTATCTATCCAGGAAAGCAGCAGTTTGGCCAGAAATGAATAGCGGCGCTGGAAAAGTTCCAGGCCATTGGGTGTCAGCATGTATATCCGGCCCGGTCTGCCTCCGGTGCTTTCCTGCAGGGTGCTATGAATGAAGCCGCTGCTGCCCAGCTGGGCGAGATGCTGATTAACAGCATTACGGGAAATGGTCAGGCGGCTGGACAACTCTTCCACCGTTAACCCTTCCCGGTGGTGCAACAGGGCAGTGAGCAGGGACTGCTGGCGTTCGCCCAATAATGACAAGGCAGCTTTCATGGTGGTAAAAAGATTGTTTTAGGTTTTAACATATTTGTATTGCAAAAGTGTTTTAACATGCAGTATAGTGAAATCCTTTCAACAAAAGAAGGGGGGCAAAATGTTAAATACGTCGATTCTGATTTTCGCAATTGCAGCAGTAGGGGGGGTGTTCCTGGCTTCCAAAGTGCTTACGGGTAAGCTTGCTCCGTGGGCGGTTTCCATTGTACATGCCCTGCTGGGGGCGGCTGGTCTGGTGACACTGATACTAACCGTGATGCAGGATTCAGGGAACAGTCGTTTGACTGCCGCACTGGGTCTGCTGGTGGTGGCAGCTTTGGGAGGGTTCTATCTCGCTTCAATCCATGCAAAAGGTAATGTGGCACCGAAGGGTATTGTCATTATCCACGCAGGGGTGGCTGTTGCAGGTTTTCTGACGCTGTTGAGCGTACTGCTGTAAGTTCTGGAAGGAGATGCTGATATGAGACACCCTGTTCATCCGATGCTGGTTCATTTTCCAGTGGCAACCTGGTTTCTTTCAACGCTGGGTGATATTGCGGGCCTGTTTACTGATGATGGGCAGGTAAGCCGGGTGGCCGGGGTGCTGCTCGTCATCGGCACAATCACGGCATTACTCGCCATGGTGGCGGGGATGCTGGAGCTGGGCAAAATTGACCAGCAAAGCCCTGCCATGAAAGTTGCCAATCAGCACATGGTGCTGATGATGACCAGCTGGTCACTTTATGCAGTCAGTCTGTTTCTGCGGCTGGATGGAACCCATCTGGGGCAGCCGGGTATGGTTGCGATTGCGTTATCCGTTGCAGGATTGATTGTTCTTTGTATTGCCGGCTGGCTGGGGGGTAAGCTGGTCTATGAATATGGGGTGGGAGGGCGCTCTAACCTTTCCTGAAAGGGAAAGTTGTTCTGCCGGTTTCGTTTTGAACCGGTAACGGCAAACTCGCCCGGCATCAGTCGATTTTACTGTCCAGCCCGTTCTCGGCAATTTCTGCTGCCCGCATGAGTGCTTTTGCCTTGTTGCAGGTTTCAATCCATTCACTTTGCGGGACAGAGTCGGCCACGATGCCGGCTCCCGCCTGTACGTGCAGCATGCCATCCTTGATAAGGCCGGTCCGGATGGCGATGGCCAGATCCATATTGCCGTCAAATCCCAGGTAGCCAACTGCACCGGCGTAGACGCCGCGCTTTGAAATTTCCAGCTCGTCAATGATTTCCATTGCCCTGACTTTGGGTGCCCCGCTGACTGTGCCGGCAGGGAAAGTGGCGCGTAACACATCAATCGCATTCAAACCGGGTTTGAGTTTTCCTTCGACATTGGAAACAATGTGCATAACATGCGAGTAGTACTCTATTTGCATGTTTTCGGTAACCTTTACGCTACCGGTTTGGGCCACCCTGCCGATATCATTGCGCCCCAGATCCATCAGCATGATATGTTCTGCGCATTCCTTGGGATCGGTCAGCAAATCTGCAGCCAATGCCTGATCAGCCTGGGTATCCTGGCCGCGTGGGCGGGTGCCGGCAATGGGGCGAACGGTAACTGTATCTTTTTCCAGTCTGACCAGAATTTCCGGTGAAGCACCAACAACGTGAAAATCTCCCAGATGGTAATTGAACATATAGGGAGATGGGTTGAGGCTGCGCAGTGCGCGGTACAGGGCGAGTGGTGATGCAGAATAAGGTTTGCTGGTGCGTTGTGAAAGAACAACCTGCATGATGTCGCCCTCCAGGATGTAACGTTTGGCCTTTTCTACGGCAGCCATGAAATCAGCTTCGGGAAATTCGCTGACAGCTGTTCCGGAAGGAGCTGGTTTTTCCACCGGAATCGAAGCTGGCTCGCGCAGTTTCTGCAATAATTCCCTGAGCCGGTTTTTGCCAGTCTGATAGGCGGCTTCCAGCGCTGGATCAGCATAAATAATCAGATAGATCTTGCCGGAAAGGTTATCCATGACAACCAGTTCTTCTGATAACAACAGCAGAATATCTGGCGTTTTCAGTGTATCCGGCCGTGCGTGCCCGGCCAGTCTTGGCTCAATATAACGTACAGTGTCGTAGGAAAAATATCCGGCAAGTCCGCCGTTGAAGCGGGGTAAGTCTGTATGAGGAGCTACTTTGAAGCGATCAAGAAAATTACCGATAAAACCGAGCACATCATTAGTATCGATTTCCTCTTCAGTTTTATTGTCACTGATAATGCGGATGTGGCTGGAGCAGGCTTCCAGCCGTATTTTTGCGGGTAATCCAATGACCGAGTAGCGCCCAAACCGCTCCCCGCCCACTACTGATTCCAGTAAATAGGAATAAGGCTGGTTTGCCAGTTTGAGATAAATGGAGAGGGGGGTGTCCAGATCAGCGAAGGTTTCCAGCACCAGGGGGATACGGTTGTATCCCTGTGCTGCCAGAGTGCTGAATTCACTTTCAGTTATGCAATGATTCATGGAAAGCAGGAGTTGCTGAAATGGTCGGGTTAATGGACAGAAACGCTACCGGCTGATCTGGATTTTATTGCAGCCGTATATCTTTTGCTGTTGCTGCCAGCTAAATACTGTGCTGATAGGTGATTAACCGGGCTGCGTCAACGATGGTATCCACCACTGCGTCGCAATCCAGTTCGTGTACATCATGTCCTTCGTTATACCCGTAAGGTACGCAGAAAATATGGCAGCCTGCTGCACGTGCCGCGATGGCGTCGTTGGATGAATCACCGATCAGCAATGCCGCTTTGGGTGGCACATTGAATTGCTGGCAGGCGTGCAGCAATGGCAGCGGATCCGGTTTTCTTTTCGGCAAACTGTCACCTGACAGTATCAGCTCGAAATAGTCAGACAGGCCGGTCTTGCGCAGAAGTGGCAGGGTGAAGATTTCGGTTTTATTGGTGATGCAAACCAGGCGAAAACCAGCTTGTTTGAGCTGATCGAGCCCTTCAACAACGCCAGGATAAGGGCGCGTATGTACATGCAGATTTTCCGCATAGCAGCGCTCATAGATCGGCAGCGCCTGCTCAAAGAGCTCCGGGTCGGGTTCGCCATCCGGATTGTTGGTGAGTGCGCGTTTGACAAGTTTGGGAACGCCCTTGCCAATGAAGGTTTGTATGGTTGATACCGGCAATTCAGTCATGCGCAACTCACGCAACATTTCATTGGCCGCAAGCGCCAGATCTCCCGCAGTATCAAGCAGCGTACCGTCCAGATCGATAATGACCGCTTTGAGCGGAAGTGGAAACTGTATCGAGTCAGCTGATCGTGTATCAGGTTGAGTCATAAATGTCACCTGCCTCCGGTCAGGCAACTTTTGCCAGTTCTGCGCGCATGGCAGCAATGATGCTGTCGTAGCGGTGAGGGTCGCTGTCCTTGCCTGCGCCGTAAATAGCAGAACCGGCAACGAAGGTGTCTGCACCGGCACGGGCGATTTCTGCGATGTTATCTGTTTTTACACCCCCATCGATTTCCAGCAGGATATCGCGTCCGCTTGCACTGATGCGCTCTCTTGCCAGGCGCAGCTTGTTCAATGCTTCAGGAATGAAGGTCTGTCCGCCAAAACCGGGGTTGACTGACATGATCAGGATCAGATCAAGCTTGTCGATGATATGGTCGAGATACGACAGCGGAGTGGCAGGGTTGAAAACCAGACCGGCTTTACAGCCTTGCTCTTTGATAAGCCCGATGGTACGGTCAATATGACGTGAAGCTTCCGGGTGAAAGGAAATGATATTGGCGCCAGCTTTGGCAAAATCAGGAATGATGCGGTCAACCGGTTCAACCATCAGATGTACGTCAATCATCGCCTTTGTCAAAGGGCGAATTGCCTCACATACCAGTGGGCCGATTGTCAGATTGGGAACATAATGGTTGTCCATGACATCGAAGTGAATGATGTCTGCGCCGGAATCCAGGACTCGTGTGACTTCTTCGCCCAGTCTGGCAAAATTGGCAGAAAGAATACTCGGAGCAATGCGGTACATGTTTGGCCTCAATAAGGAAATTGCACATTTTAACCATAAATGGAAGTGGGAGTTAATAATGCTTTTGAGTGCATATCAGTTTTTTGTGATCAAAAAGTTTGAAAGAAGAAGGGCTGATTCACTGATTTCCAGCCGGTTCTTTTCCTGCAGGCATTCAGCGATATGACATCAGGTGATACCTTTATCAGCCGCAGGAGGCGCCTGCTGTCCCAAATAAAACAGGGGGTGGCAATCATTGCCACTTCACCGGAGAGATACCGTAACCGGGATACACATTACCCTTACCGCTTCGACAGTTACTTCTACTATCTGACGGGCTTCCGTGAGCCCGAGGCAGTTCTCGTGCTGGTTGCAACCGGAGATGAGGCCACGTCGCAGCAGATTTTATTCTGCCGTGATAAAGATACTGAACGCGAAATCTGGGATGGATTCCGTTATGGTCCGGAAGCAGTGCGGGAAACCTTCGGTTTTGATGCGGCGCATTCAATTGCCAGGCTGGATGAGCTGGCAGGCGAACTGCTCACTAATCAACCTGTGGTATTTCACGCATTTGGCCATGATGCAGCCTGGGATCAGCGCGTGGTGGGATGGATTAACCGGGTGCGGGAGCAGGTGAGGAAAGGCGTATCAGCCCCTACCGAAATTCGGGATATTCGCCATTTGCTCGATGAAATGCGCCTGATCAAGGATGATGCTGAACTGATGGTAATGCGCGAGGCTGGCAGAATTTCAGCCGAAGCTCACAAGCGCGCCATGCGGGCGACCCGTCCCGGCAGATATGAGTATGAAATAGAAGCTGAACTGCTGTACGAATTTCGCCGGCAGGGCGCTGAGGCGCCTGCTTATACGTCAATTGTGGCGGGTGGTGCGAATGCTTGTGTATTGCACTATATCCAGAACGACGCCCGGCTTAAGGACGGCGATTTACTGTTGATTGATGCGGCTTGCGAGCTGCACGGCTACGCCGCAGACATCACACGCACCTTCCCGGTCAACGGTCAATTTTCCGGTGCGCAAAAAGAGATTTATCAACTGGTGCTCGCAGCGCAGACCGCAGCGATTGATGCGGTCAGGCCCGGCAATAACTGGGATTCGCCGCATCAGGCGGCTTTGCAGGTGCTGGTACAGGGGTTCATTGATTTGAATTTATGTCAGGGCAGTCCGGAGGCGGTCATCGAAACGGAGTCCTACAAGCGTTTTTACATGCACCGGACCGGGCACTGGCTGGGGCTGGATGTGCATGATGC
>CAZYWE010000022.1:0-34901 GCA_964651625.1 uncultured Nitrosomonas sp.
AACAAACCGTTTTACTTTGACCAAACAGCCTCCTCAAAACCCGGGGCAATTCACTCCGGAAAGAAAGAGTAGCGTCGAAGGCCCAACAAGGCACTGCACCCGACCCCCACGCCTCCGCTTCGCTGCGGCGCGGGGGCGGGTGAGCTTTGGCGTTATGCATCTATGAAGCACACAGCGAAGCGATGAAATATCTCTCGATAAAAAAAATCTTGCTGCTGCATCTGCTGGTGTTCGTTTCCGCCACCCTCCCAATCCATTCCGCGGCTTCTGATGAAATTGAAACGCTTAAATGCACCATCATCGCAGACGTCATCACCGGGAATACCTTATATGAGGCGGGAGAATGTGCCCGTCGCGTGTCTCCGTGCTCGTCTTTTAAACTTCCATTGGCAATCATGGGGTTTGATAGTGGAATCTTGCAGTCGCCAAAATCACCCACGTGGGAATTGAAGCCGGAATACAACCCGTCTCCGAGAGATCGCACATACAAACAAGTCTATCCGGCGCTATGGCAAAGCGACTCTGTTGTCTGGTTCTCGCAGCAATTAACAAGCCGTCTGGGAGTTGATCGGTTCACGGAATACGTAAAGAAATTTGAGTACGGTAATCAAGATGTTTCCGGTGACTCGGGGAAGCATAACGGCTTGACCCAGTCATGGCTGATGTCGTCGCTCACCATATCTCCCAAGGAGCAAATTCAGTTTCTTCTACGCTTTGTCGCGCATAAGCTGCCTGTATCCGAAGTGGCTTATGACATGGCATACGCCACGATCCCACAGTACCAAGCAGCCGAAGGGTGGGTTGTACATGGGAAAAGTGGCAGCGGTTGGCTTCGGGACGATAGCGGCAAGATAAATGAAAATCGCCCACAGGGCTGGTTCGTGGGCTGGGCTGAGAAAAACGGGCGGCAAATTGTTTTCGCCCGGCTGGAAATCGGAAAGGAAAAGTCTGACACTCCCGGCGGCTCTAAAGTCCGAGAGGATATTCTTATGGAATTACCCGCGTTGATGGGTAGTAAATGACATGTGGCGTCATCGAGAGCAGATGCATAACCCTGCGGTCCACCGGACGCTGCGCGATAAAGCCGCGCAGCGTCCGTTACCTTGAACGTTGGGCTTTGGGATATTAACAAGCAAGGTAGAATATCGATTTTTTAGAGTGAAATGATAATAAAGAAATCAATGAGCGTTCCTAAAACAATGCAATCAAAATATGACGAGATAGTTGCATTAACGGATGCGTTTTGCACAAAGCATCTTAACGACGAATACGCAGAAGTTATTCGATATGCTGTTGCTGCAATAAGTAGAAAGAGACCCTCTCCGCTTGAAAAAGGCAAGGTGGAAACGTGGGCGTGTGGATTTGCTCATGCAATTGGGTTTGCCAATTTTTTGTTTGATAAAAGCCAATCACCCTATATGTCAGCCCCGGAACTGTACAAAGCGTTTGGGGTGGGCGAAAGTACAGGGCAAGGCAAGTCAAAAATAATTAGAGATTTATTGGATATAGGTCAAATGGATCCAAACTGGTCTTTAGCAAGCAAACTAGATAGTAATCCGCTGGTTTGGATGTTAAGTGTTAATGGTTTCTTAGTGGATGTACGGAGGATGCCTCGCGAAGTTCAGGTGCAGGCTTTTGAGCAGGGTTTAATTCCCTATGTTCCTGCTGATAGGACTGCCTAATGGGTGAGATGATCGAACAACTAAACGAAGCAGGCTTCAGGAGCGTTGATACAATGCGCCTCATACCGGGAGACAGTTTCTACGCTTTTTGTGCCACATATTAGGAAAATGTGGAAATACCCAACGTTTCGCCGCAGCCGACCACCTGTAGCAGCGCCTGAACTCAGGCGCCAGGTGCCAACCAACCATCCCCACAATTGATATGGCTTTTAGCGAATTTGAAACAAAACGACTGGAGAAGATTGTCGGTGCCTTCATCAATGAGCATCGACCGGCTCCACACATCCGCCCGGAGCTTGATCTGGCTTTCCGCATCAACGGGCAGAGTATTGAGATCTTTGAAGTTCGCCCCCGCTGGAAAGGTGCGCCCGGTGAAACCATGGAATATCCGGTCGCAAAGGCCACTTACGTCAAAACCCAGGAACTATGGCGAGTTTTCTGGATGCGGGCTGACCTGAAGTGGCACGCCTATCCGCCTGCTCCACAAGTTGACAGCGTCGAGAAGTTCCTGACGCTTGTGGCCGAGGACAAACATGCGTGCTTTTTCGGCTAGCAGTGGCACCTGACAATTCATTCAAGCCGATACCCCGTAGACAGACGCAGCTTAATTCAGGCACCGGATCTCTCTCTTGGGAGAACGAGTGATTGATCTCCACGCAAGCGATGTTCGGGCGTTTCTTCCCGCACAAGATTTTGAGCTATCAAAGCAGTTCTATATCGATCTGGGCTGCAAGCTGGAGTGGTCCGACGAGAATCTGGCGCTGTTCAATCTCGCCGGGTCCAGGTTTTATCTGCAGCGCCACTACACAAAGGAATGGGCCGAAAACAGCATGTTGCACATATCCGTTCAGGATGCGGCCAGTTGCTATGCAGCGATCGAAAAACCTCTCAAGTCCGGGCGATTCCCTGGTGCTCGTGTGGCTCCGCCCAGGCAAGAGCCATACGGCGCCCTGGTCACGTATGTTTGGGATCCTGCGGGTGTTCTGCTTCATCTTGCACAATGGAATCCGGTGTGAGGCACGAGCGCAAAATATAGGGTATCTCTGAGTCTGGGCACAATCAGGTGCAAAGGCTGCGCCCGATTTGAGCCTTCGGGCTGGCCAGATACTTCCTCAAGGATTATCCAGGCTGAAGATATGCTTTTCATCATCGTATGAGAAGATTTCCGCATAACGCCCCAGGGTAATGATGGTTCGCAGGGTTCGCACGGCTGCAGCTGGTGGCATGTGATCTTCCAGCTCATCTGAAAACCGCCCCCAGGGCGCCTGATGGGTTGGCCGTTCATCCAGAATGCGCCGGATATGCGCTGCCAGCGCAACATAAGTCAGTAAATGCCAGGCAAACAGGCGCTTACGCTGATCGGTATCAAAATCAGCAAACTGTCGCCCTTCCGCAGTCAGCCTGATATCCCCGCCAGCTACCTCGGCAAAGCGCAGCATCTGTAGTGTTTCCGCCACCGGGAACAGCTCGTCAATCTCCATGTGCAAGGAAGAAGCAATCACGGGCAAATCAGCCTCACCGTTGTAAGGCGGGGCTGCCACGGCTTCAATCAGCCCGGAGAGCGAGTTCGAAGTTACGGATGGCAGAATTGCCCCGATCCCCATACCCGGGAAACACTCTGTACGTTTGCCGGCAGGTGTTGAAACAGACCGGGTTGTCATCTCCACATAAATACGCTCGACCAGATCACGAAAAACAGGATCAAGGCGGGCGCGCGGATGCGGCAGCTCAATTTTTATTTCGTTGATAATCCGGCCGGGATTGCTGCCAAAAATGAAGATGCGGTCGCACATCAGCACCGCTTCCTCAATATTGTGGGTAACGAGGATCACACCCTTGATGGGAAGCTGGCCTTCTGACCAGAGATCAAGAAAATCGGTACGCAATGTTTCTGCCGTCAGCACATCCAGCGCTGAAAAAGGCTCATCCATGAGCAGGATATTAGGATGAACCACCAGCGCGCGCGCAAAACCCACGCGCTGCCGCATGCCGCCCGACAATTCACGTGGGTAGGCTGATTCAAACCCATCCAGCCCGATCAGATCAATCGCCTTGATCGCACGCTGACGCAATTCATTGGCTGGCAGCCCCAGTGCTTCCAGCCCCAGTTGTACATTTTCCAGTACCGTCAGCCAGGGAAACAGTGCAAACCCCTGAAATACCATGGCGATGCCCGGTGGCGGCGCTGTCACTTCATTGCCAAGGTAAATAACGGAACCGGCTGATGGCTGCGCGAGACCGGCGATCAATCTCAGCAAAGTGGATTTACCCGAACCGGAACGCCCCAGCAAACCAATGATTTCACCTTTGTTTAAGGTAAGGTTGACTCCATCAAGTACGAGCAATTCACTGCCATCCGGTTTATGAAATGACTTGTGAATCTCACGAATATCCAGCAACACGGTATCGATGTGATCTCCTTTCACCCCAGGCGGAATTTGCGCTCAGCCAACCCATACAACGGGCGCCAGAACAGGCGGTTGATAATGACAACAAATGCACTCATAACCGTAATCCCAAGCACAATACGATGGAAATCACCTGCTGCAGTCGCCTCGGTAATATAAGCGCCCAGTCCGTGGGCTTTCAGTGTAGTACTCCCCCAATTAACCATTTCAGCAACGATACTGGCATTCCATGATCCACCGGATGCGGTGATTGCACCGGTCATGTAAAAAGGAAATACTGCAGGCAGCGCGATACGCCGCCACCATAACCAGCCCCGCACACCAAGATTGGTGCCGATGTCACGCAACTCGCCCGGAATGGTTGAAGCACCCGCAATAACGTTAAACAGGATATACCACTGTGTACCCAAGATCATCAGCGGACTCAGCCAGATATCCGGGTTGAGTCGCAACGCCACCACACCCGATACCACCAGCGGAAACAGCAGGTTGGCAGGAAATGCCGCCATAAATTGGGCAACTGGCTGGGCAATACGTGCCACTCCCGGACGTAATCCAATCCACACCCCAATGGGGACCCAGATAATACTGGCAACTGCAATCAGCACAAAAACCCGCGTCATGGTTGCCATACCCAGAACAACGGCTTCCCCAATCTCATCCAGCGTTACCCCCTGCAAGATAAAAATGGCAATCTTCCATAAGGCACCAATACAAATGAAGGTAATTGCTCCATACCACAGCCAGTCAGGCCATGAAGTCACTCCTGGTCCCGTATCACTCCGAGCACGGGCAATTGCCCGAATCAGCCCCCGGGGCGCCCGGTAAGTCCATTGCCACATCCTGGCAAGGGGTACGGCAGCAAACGCTACCCAGCGTGACCGGCGCAGCGCCGTCAACACCCAGGAATGCGGTGATACTCTGTCCGCTTCCTGCTCGAAACGGAAATGATCCACCCAGGCCACCAGTGGCCGGAACAGAAGCTGGTCGTAAATCAGGATTACGATAAACATGGCGGCAATCGCCCGCCCGATCGCAGCAGGGTCACGCTGATCAATCGCCAGCGCAATATAAGATCCGATACCCGGCAGCATAACTGTCGTGCTGCCAACACTGATGGCTTCGGACGCCACGACAAAAAACCAGCCGGCCGACATCGACATCATCATATTCCAGACCAGCGCCGGCATTGCAAAGGGCACCTCAAATTTCCAGAAACGCATCCATGGGCTGAGACGGAATGAATGGGAAGCCTCGACAAGCTCAACTGGCACGGTACGCAATGACTGGTAAAAACTGAATGCCATGTTCCAGGCCTGGCTGGTAAAAATAGCAAAGATGGCAGCCAGCTCAGCACCCAGCATTTTTCCCGGCGCAAACGACATGAAGAAAACTATCGTTACTGAAATAAAGCCGAGGATCGGTACTGATTGAAGAATATCAAGCAGCGGAATAAGCACCTGTTCAGCGCGCCGGCTTTTGGCCGCCCAGGTAGCGTATGTAAAGGTAAAAATCAGTGACAGCGCCATCGCCACAAGCATTCGCAGTGAGGTGCGCAGCGCGTATTCCGGTAGAACGGAAGGCTCAAGACTGATAGTGGCCTCACCCGACTCAGCCAGAGGCTGCATAAAATCACGACTTAACTGGGCAAGAAATACTATGGCACCCAGCACCAGCAGCGCAGCGACAACATCCCAGAATATTGCTGAAAAATGGTGGAACAGTTTGCCAGCCGGATCATTTGGCATCTTCATCTACACGCCTTCACGATGGCCACAATAAGGATATCCGGTACCAGTAATGGCAGTACACATTGTTATATGATTATTTGGGCTATGAAAAACACTTCGGCAGGGAAAATGTCACAGGAGTGACAAACAAAGAGCCGAAAAATTCATCCTGCTGTTTTTTTACGGTATTTTAATCTTTTTAAAAAGTGCGCTTGGAATCGGGGCCACCCACATGAATAACTGGCTATACCTTGCAGCTGCGATTACCGCAGAAATCATTGCCACATCACTGCTCAAATCGAGTGAAGGATTCACCCGGCTGTGGCCATCCCTGATCGTCATAGCAGGCTACTGCTGTGCTTTCTTCTTCCTTTCACTCACCCTTCAAACCATTCCTGTCGGTGTGGCGTATGCGATCTGGTCGGGGGTGGGAATCGTACTGGTAACACTGATTGCCTGGCTGGTTCTCGGGCAGAAAATCGATCTCCCCGGTCTGGCTGGAATTGGACTGATCATATCTGGCGTAATCGTGCTTAACCTGTTTTCAAAAACCAGCGGACATTGATGGGTTTGTACTGGCATTCAGTAAATCACCGGGATTGGGTCAAGGCTGCGCCATAAATACCAGGTTGCGACTGATCTCCAGGGCTGCCAGTTTTCGGCTGCAGCACGAATCATATGTTTATCGACTGGCTCGCTCCTGTTGTAATGCATGCTGACAGCGCGCTGCAGACCAATGTCATCCAATGGCAGCACATCCGGGCGATGTAAATGGAAAATCAGGAACATTTCTGCCGTCCACCGACCGATACCTTTCACCTCAATCAGCCTGCGAATCAGCGTTTCATCATCCAGATCATGCCAGTTTATTGT
The DNA here is from genome assembly GCA_964651625.1 of uncultured Nitrosomonas sp. GTDB lineage: Bacteria > Pseudomonadota > Gammaproteobacteria > Burkholderiales > Nitrosomonadaceae > Nitrosomonas. Next base: position 6,694 of record CAZYWE010000022.1, read on the forward strand.
CGCCAGCGTTCCTTCCAGAAAATGACGGGATAAATCCCGCAAATAATCGGCCTTTCGTGCTGATAGCCCGCATGCTCTCAACAGATCTGTTTCTGTTGCCATCAGTATTTCCGGTGTGATTTTCGGGATCGAAGTCACCACCTTCTGCCAGACACTGGCCGCCGCTTTAACAGAAATCTGCTGGCCGACAATCGCCCGCATTAGTGTCGTGAAGGCATCCCCCGGTTCTTCCGGCATCGAATCGCTGTAGCACTGAATGATCCGGGCCATCACCGGATCATGTGCTGATAAATCAGCAACTGCCTGTTCCCAAAATACCAAAGCCATACCAGTCCAATCTGAAATATTTTCCGGGTTTATACCACGCCCCATTTCAATACAGAAACAAGCCATTTTTATTGGGCTGTTTTATCTGGAACAACCACCCTTGATTTCTGTTAAGTCATTGTCACAACACCATAAAAATTCTCTCCTGCTTGACCCTGAAAATTATATTGAGTAAAGTGGGCAGAAGTGGTGAAATATGCATAATTGTGGGTTACAGTGGAGTAAAAAATGATTCTGTTGCTAAATTGGCCCTCCATTGGAATTTAGAGGAGTGAAATGTTTCGCGGCTCCACACAGTTAAGTCTCGACAGCAAAGGCAGGCTTGCGATTCCGGCGAAGTATCGTGACGAATTGTTTGACAGCTGCGGAGGCAATATTGTCGTAACCGCCGATCCATCCAAATGTTTGCTGATTTACCCTCAGCCGGCTTGGGAGCCAATTGAAAAAAAGTTGAACAGCTTCTCCAGCTTCAATCCGCAGATCAGAAGTTTGCAAAGGCTGATTATTGGCAATGCCTGCGATGTTGAAATGGACAGCTCCGGGCGTATTTTGATTAGTGCGCCGCTACGACAGTTTGCCGGTTTACAGAAGGAAGCCATGCTCATTGGACAAGGTGAGAAGTTCGAGCTCTGGGATAAGGAACAATGGGATATGCAAATCGATATGGCAACGATTTACAAGGATGGCATCCCTCCCGAGCTGGAAGGATTCTCGCTGTAGTACCGCGGCAGCACCGTGCACATACCTGTTCTGCTGGAGAAGGCGGTTGAGGCACTGAATATCAGGGCCGGTGGTATTTATGTCGATGGAACTTTTGGCAAAGGTGGCCACAGTCGGCTGATTTTGTCTCAGCTTGGAGAATCAGGGCGCTTGGTTGCGTTCGATAAAGACCCAGCCGCAATTGCCGAAGCAAGGTCTATCCAGGACAAAAGATTTCAGGCAGTACATGGCAGCTATGTGGAAATACACTCGGCACTGCAATCGCTGGGCATAAACCGGGTTGATGGCATCCTGCTGGATCTGGGCGTGTCATCGATTCAACTGGATGAAGCCGTACGCGGGTTTAGCTTCCGCCATGATGGCCCCTTGGATATGCGCATGGATACAAGCCGGGGACAGACAGCTGCAGAATGGCTGACTACTGCGACAGAAACAGAATTAAAGGAGGTAATCAGAACCTATGGCGAAGAACGGTATGCTGGGCAGATTGCAAACGCAATTATTGTGGCACAGGCGCGCCAGCCCATTGTTACCACGTTTCAGCTTGCCGAGATCGTTGCAACGGTCGTGCGCAAGTCCGGTTATCGGGATGGTCGGCAACATCCGGCCACGCGCACCTTCCAGGCGATACGCATTCATATTAACCGGGAACTTGAAGAGCTATCGATGACGCTGCCGCAATGCGTGGAGCTGCTGAGTGCAGATGGCCGGCTGGTGGTAATCAGCTTCCATTCACTGGAAGACCGGATCGTCAAGCGCTTCATGCGCAGTCAGGCGGATGCAAATACTTTACCGAGAAAGTTACCGGTACGGGAAGAGGAAAATCGTATGCACAGTCAGCAGAAACTGCGAATCATCGGCAAAAAAATTCGCCCTGATGAAGATGAGATAGCTGTTAATCCACGAGCACGCAGTGCTGTTATGCGAATCGCGCAAAGATTGGAATCCGGCAACAGGGCGGGCTCATGGTCAAGTTGAATATCTTTCTGTTTACCGTGCTGATTCTCTGCGGCCTCGGCATAGTGACCGCCCGCTATGAAGCACGCAAGCTGTTCATGCAACAGGAAGAACAACAAAAACTGACCGAGCAGCTGGAAACCGAGTGGAATCAGCTGCGACTGGAACAGACCACACTGGCAATGCCTGCACGCGTGGAAACAATTGCCCGAAAAGAGCTCGGCATGATTACGCCTCCGCCCACAGCTGGAAATATTCTGGTTATTCGTCCCGATCAAATATCAGGCGCAACTGAATGAAAATCCTGTTCAATCCATCCCGTAAATCTGCTTCCGCAGATCTCCCCGAGTGGCGTTCTCGTCTTGTACTGGGGTTTTTGCTGATTTCTCTGGCCATACTGGTGGCCCGGGCTGTTTATTTACAGGCACTAAATAAGGATTTTCTGCAACAGCAGGGGCAATCCCGTCATCTGCGGATAATCGAACAAAATTCCCAGCGTGGCAGCATTAAAGATCGTAATGGTGAGATTCTTGCTATCAGTGCACCTGTCAAATCCATCTGGATAGATCCTAAAATTGTCAGGGAAACAAAAGTCACACCAGAGCAGATCAGGCATCTGTCAGGCCTGCTGGAAATGAGTGAAGCTGCCGTACAGGAACGCATCCGTAGCGACAAGCGGTTTGTATACCTGAAGCGGAAACTGCCGCCAGAAAAAGCGGACAGGGTTGCCGCACTCAACATAAAGGGGCTGTATTTCAAGCACGAATTTTACCGTTACTATCCATCACGCGAGCTGTCTGCGCACATCCTTGGGTTTACCGATGTTGACGGCCGCGGACAAGAAGGCATGGAGCTGGCGTGGCAGGACGTACTCACCGGCGAGGATGGCAAAAGGCGTGTTATCAAAGACAGGATCGGGCGTATTGTCGAGGATGTCGGTCAGATCCAGTTTCCCAAATCCGGTCAGGATGTGGTGTTATCAATAGATAGCAAAATACAGTATCTCGCCTACCGGGAGCTGGCGCGTGCAGTCAAGGAACAGCATGCCAGAGCAGGCAGCATCGTGGCGCTCGATGTGAAAACCGGGGAAGTGCTGGCAATGGCCAACTACCCGGCTTTCAATCCCAACCAGCGTGCAAGCATGAAGAATGAGGTAATCCGTAACCGGGTGCTGGTCGATACTTTTGAACCGGGTTCAACACTCAAGCCTTTTGTCGTCGCAGTCGCAATGGAAACTGGTCGGGTCAAACCGAACACGTTAATGGAAACTTCCGGAGGCAAGCTGAAAATAGGCAGGGCCACCATTCACGATGTGCGTGACAAAGGTAATCTGACCGTCTCCCAGGTAATTCAGGCTTCCAGCAACGTAGGTGCAGCAAAGATCGCTTTATTGCTCCCATCCAAAACATTTTGGGAAATGCTCAACCGTTCCGGCTTTGGTACTGAAACCGGTATTGGCTTCCCTGGGGAAGCAAGCGGTCAGTTACGCGCCTACAACAAATGGCGCCCGATCGAACAGGCCACCATGTCTTACGGGCACGGCATTTCCGTCAGCCTGATGCAACTGGCGCGGGCCTATACGCTGTTTGCCACTGACGGAGAACTGAAACCCATTACATTGCTGAAACGTGATACACCTGCTGTCGGTCAGAAAGTTATTTCACGCGAAACTGCACAATCTGTCAGCAAAATGCTGGAACTCGCGGTTCAACCGGAAGGGACAGGCAGCAGTGCGCGCATCAATGGTTATCGCGTTGCAGGAAAAACCGGGACAGCCCATAAACGTCTGGAAAAACAGAAAGGGTATGCCAGTGACCGTTATATCTCTTCTTTTGTTGGCTTTGCACCGGCGTCCGATCCACGGGTGATCATGGCGGTCATGATCGACGAGCCTTCTGCCGGGCACCATTACGGTGGCACGGTAGCAGCACCTGTGTTCAGCCGGGTGATGGAAGGAACGTTGCGCATGATGAATGTGCCGTTTGATGATTCACTCGGCAATCTGGTTACATCCCCTCTTGCGCCAGCCGGATTGGAAGCCAGGGGATGAGCACCGCGTCCAGTTCGAGATCAAACGAAGGGTGTGTAACACGCCTGTTGAGCCAGCTGGGTGTCAAAGTACAGCACCTGGTGGCGGACAGCCGCAAACTCAAATCAGGAGATACTTTTCTGGCCTGCGCTGGTGAACATCATGATGCACGCAATGATATTCCCCAGGCAATTGCACTCGGAGTAAACGCCATCCTCTGGGAAAAACAGGGGTTTTCCTGGAAGCCTGAATGGAACATTCCCAATTTGGGAATAGCCGGCTTGCGCCACGAAGCTGGAAAAATTGCCAGCGCAGTCTATGATCACCCCTCCAGACACTTGAGGCTGGTTGGTATTACCGGCACCAACGGCAAAACCACATGCAGCCACTGGTACGCTCAAGCCATGGCCGCTCTCGGAAAAAAGACCGCCATCATCGGAACACTGGGGCACGGATTCCCCGGAGCATTGCATCATTCCGAGCACACAACACCCGATGCTGTTTATTTACAGCAACTAATGGCTGAATATCTGCAGCAGGGTGCTTCCTCACTGGTAATGGAAGCTTCCTCACATGGTCTTTCTCAGGGAAGGCTAACTGGCTCGGAGTTTGCCATTGCCGTATTGACCAATCTGACGCGCGATCATCTGGATTATCACGGCAGCATGGATGCCTATGCTGCCGCCAAGGCCAGGCTCTTTTTCTGGGAAGGCTTACAACACGCTGTCCTCAACCTGGATGAAGTGTTGGGTGTGGAATTATCACAACAGCTTGCCGGAAAAAGTTTGTCAGTCATTGGATATGGTTTCAGGCAATCTCATCAGATCACGCAAATATCCGGCAATCAGAAAATTCTCTATGGAAGCAATCTGCGATTTACCACACAGCATATTGGTTTCGATGTCGAATTCTGCAATCGGCGCGCCAACCTGCAATGTAATGTGACAGGCCGCTACAATGCATATAACCTGTTGGCTGTCATGGCCATTCTGCTTGCCAGCAATATTGATTTCGATGATGCAATCGCTGCATTACGACAAGTTCAGCCGATCCCCGGGCGAATGGAAAAGCTGGGAGGAGGCGATCAGCCCACTGTTATCGTTGACTACGCACATACCCCTGATGCATTGAACGAAGTACTAACCGGTTTACGCGAAATACTGACCGGCACCCACATCAAAAAACAAACACGGAAAAATCAGGCAAAACTGATTTGTATCATCGGTTGCGGTGGTGACAGAGATCGTGGCAAACGTCCGATGATTGGGGAAATCGCCGCACACCTGGCTGACGAAGTAATCATCACCAGCGATAACCCGCGAACTGAAAACCCTGCAGATATCATCAGCGAAGTTATGGCAGGTGCGACTGGCAAACACTGCACGGCTGAAATAGATCGCACAGCAGCCATTTATCGTGCCATTCATGGTGCACGCAAAGGCGATATCGTACTGATCGCCGGCAAGGGCGCAGAAACCTGTCAGGAAGTACAGGGGAAAAAATATCCTTTTGATGACCGCAAAGTAGCGCAGCAAGTATTACATGATCTGGCTGATCCGAAATTGCAGGTGCAGGGATGATGAGCGTACAGGAAGCTGCACAAGCCTTGCATGCAAGCTGGTCTGGCAGCAGCTCCACATTCACCGGAATCAGCACCGACAGCCGCACATTAAAACCAGGCGACCTTTTCATCGCGCTGTCTGGTGAGCAGTTTGATGGCCATCGTTTTATCACTGCAGCCATTGGGAAAGGAGCGGTTGCGGCCATGGTCTCGGCTGACACCTCTTTCTTCCCGACCCAACCCGGTTTTGGCTGGATCAAAGTAAGCGATACCCGGCTGAGCCTTGGGCAACTGGCTGCATACTGGCGCCAGCGGTTTACTCTTCCGCTGATCGCCGTAACAGGCAGTAATGGCAAGACTACTGTCAAAGAAATGATTGCAATCATTCTCAGGTGTGAATTCGGGCTGCAAAACATTCTTGCAACGACCGGCAATCTGAACAACGACATCGGCGTTCCACAGATGTTGCTGCAACTTGGCTCCAGCCATGTTTGCGCAGTGATCGAAATGGGTATGAATCATGCGGGCGAGATTGCTTATCTCAGCCAACTTGCTGCGCCCACTATCGCCGTCATCACCAACGCAGGCACAGCGCATATTGAACATCTGGGCACGACCGAAGCAATCGCTCTCGCCAAGGGTGAAATCTTTGAAGGACTGGAAAAGCAGGGTATTGCCATCATCAATGCGGATGATCCCTATGCTTCGTTATGGCGGAAGCTTGCCGGAAACAGGCAAATTACAGATTTTGGAATGCACGGCACTGCGGCTGTCTACGCACAGCAGATAGCGCATACCTCTGATGGTAAATGGCTGTTCCAGCTGCCGGATGACAAATTTGAAATAATGCTGCAGGTTCCCGGTCGCCATAATGTCTACAATGCACTGGCTGCTGCGGCAGCCGCTACAGCAGCCGGTATCAGTACGCACTCGATTGTTGAAGGCTTATCCCGCTTTACAGGAGCCCCCGGACGTTTGCAGAAAAAAGCAGGATTAAACCAGTCAATTCTGATTGATGACACTTATAATGCCAACCCGGATTCCATGCAGGCTGCATTAAATGTGCTGGCAGAGATGCCTGGCAAGAAAATTCTGATCATGGGCGATATGGGTGAACTGGGTGTGGAGGGTGCGGCGCTCCATCACAGAATCGGCCAGCAGGCTGAAAAAGCCGGCGTAGATGTGTTATTGGCACTGGGAGAATTAAGCCGGCAGGCAGTTACCGGCTTTGGGCGCGGCGCACAGCATTTCTCCGATCTGGATACCTTACTGGAAAAAGCAAAAAGTTACCTGGATGAACGTACTTCCATTCTGGTCAAGGGGTCGCGTTTCATGCGAATGGAGCGGGTAGTTGAACATCTGCAGGAACCATAGAATGTTACTCGCACTTTTTCAGTGGATTGCAGAAGATATTCGAGCTTTCAATGTATTCAGCTATATCACATTGCGTACCGTACTGGCAGCACTGACCGCATTGAGCATCTCGTTTATGATTGGCCCGGCCATGATACGCAGTCTGACTGCGCATAAAGTGGGTCAGTCTGTAAGGAATGATGGCCCCCAAACACATCTGGTAAAAGCAGGCACGCCAACGATGGGCGGTGCACTGATCCTGATAGCTGTAATGGTCACCACGCTGCTTTGGGCAGATTTGAGCAACCGCTATATCTGGATCGTATCGCTGACCACATTGGGATTCGGAGTAATCGGCTGGGTAGATGATTACCGCAAGGTAATACAGCGCAATTCCAAAGGACTCCCGGCTTCAGCCAAATTTTTCTGGCAATCGGTCATCGCTCTGCTGGTTGCAGTGTATCTGGCCATGACAGCCAGTCTGCCTCAGCAGACTGAAATGATCGTACCGTTTTTCAAAGAGATCGCCATTCCACTGGGATCATCCCTGTTCATTGTTCTGACCTATCTGGTAATTGTTGGCACCAGCAATGCAGTCAATCTGACGGATGGACTGGATGGACTGGCCATTATGCCAACCGTCATGATCAGCGGCGCATTGGCTATTTTTGCCTACGTTGCCGGTCACGCGGTATTTGCCAAGTATCTTGGTATTCCCCATATTCCCAATGCAGGTGAGCTGGCAGTATTTTGCGGTGCGCTGGCCGGAGCAGGCCTGGCATTTTTATGGTTCAACACCTACCCTGCAGAAGTATTCATGGGTGATGTCGGTGCGCTGGCATTGGGTGCCGCGCTGGGAGTGATAACTGTGATCGTCCGCCAGGAAATCGTACTGGTGATCATGGGAGGCGTATTTGTCATGGAGGCTCTGTCGGTCATGATTCAGGTAACCTCCTTCAAATTATTCGGCCAGCGTGTTTTTCGCATGGCGCCATTACACCATCACTATGAACTCAAAGGCTGGAAAGAAAACCAGGTCGTAGTGAGATTCTGGATCATTACCATCATTCTGGTATTGATCGGTTTATCAACACTGAAACTGCGATGAATTACGCCAGCAAAAAAGTACTGGTTCTGGGAATGGGTAAAACCGGTATCTCCATGATCCGGTGGCTTTCCCGGCTTGGAGCACACCTGTCAGTAGCTGACACACGTGCCGATCCACCCAATCTTGAATTGATCAGGCAGATCGTGCCGGATGAATCCTTATTTTGCGGCCCGCTGAAGACTGAACTGTTCCAGGGAATTGATACCATTGCCATCAGCCCCGGTGTGGCGGTAGCTGAACCATTAGTACAGTCAGCATTGCAGCAGGGCGTCCCCGTGATCGGCGATATTGAACTGTTTGCCGTTGCGCTTGATCAATTTGCACCGCCGGGCACAAAAATTCTGGCAATTACTGGTTCCAACGGCAAAACCACGGTTACCACCATGATCGGTGAAATGGTAAAAAGTGCCGGATGGGATGTAGAAGTCGCCGGCAATATCGGTCTGGCGGCACTGGATGCCTTGATGCAGCGGATGGATGCCAACAAATGGCCACATCTGTGGGCGCTGGAACTCTCCAGTTTTCAGCTGGAAACCACCAGCAGCCTGCGACCGGATGCGGCAACTGTGTTAAACCTGAGCGAAGATCACCTCGACCGGTACAGCAGCATTGAAGAATATGCTGCAGCAAAAGCACGGATATTTCCTCCTCAGCACAATAATTGTGTGCAGGTACTCAACCGTGATGACACCAGGGTCAGCGCCATGGCAGACAAGCGCAGCAGGCAGCTTTCTTTTGGTTTATCCGAGCCATCATTCGATGAAGAATTTGGTTTGTTGCCCAACGGATCAGATTTATGGCTGGCGCAAGGCAATATGCATTTGTTAAAAACCAGCGAACTTGGTGTCTCAGGATTGCATAATGCCGCCAATGCACTGGCTGCACTGGCACTATGCCGGGCAGTGGACCTGCCCTTCGAACCGCTGCTGCATGCTTTGCGTACCTTCAGAGGATTGCCGCATCGCATGCAGAAAGTTGCCGAATTCAACGGCATCACATTTTATGATGACTCCAAAAGTACCAATGTGGGTTCAGCAGTCGCTGCACTGAGCGGTTTTCGTAAAAATGTAATTCTGATTGCAGGTGGCGATGGCAAGGGGCAGGATTTTTCCCCCCTGGAACCGCCAGTCAGCAAGCATGTACGCAGTATTGTCCTGCTGGGCAGAGATGCAGACAAAGTGGCACAGGCTATCCAGACCAGCAATGTCCCGATGCATCGGGTCACAACGATGGATGAAGCGGTACAGGTAAGTTTTCTGCTGGCAGAACGTGGCGATGCAGTTCTGCTTTCTCCAGCCTGTGCCAGCCTGGATATGTTCAAAAACTACATTCACCGTGCCGAGGTTTTCACTGCTGCCGTCCGTCTGATCGAACGCAAGCTTGTACTTACCGCACACACATGTCATTAGCTCCCATGATAAGTTCATCTGCCCCCGCTCCGCACAAACAGCCGATTCAGCCGGAACTGGATCTGCTTTTGGTTGCCACCGTGCTGCTTTTACTCGGCCTGGGGCTGGTCATGGTGTATTCCGCCTCAATTTCAGTCGCTGAATCAAAATTTGGCGAAGGTGACAGTTATCATTTTCTTGGGCGGCAGGCTTTATACATACTGTTAGGGGCAGTTCTCGGGAGACATTGCTTCAAAATTCCGTTGCGCTGGTGGCAGACTTATTCTCACTACCTGCTGGGGCTGGGCATCCTGCTGCTGATTATGGTACTGATCCCCGGGCTCAGCCATGAGATCAATGGCAGCCGCCGCTGGATTCCGCTGGTATTCATCAATTTCCAGCCCTCGGAACTGATGAAACTGATCATTCTGATTTTTACTGCAGATTATGTTGTGCGCAAAGCCGCATTCAAAAATCATTTTTTCAAAGGCTTCCTGCCCATCCTTGCGCTACTGACCGTTGTTTCCCTGCTACTGCTGATGGAGCCGGATTTGGGCGCCACTGTGGTAATTGCGGCCATTGTGCTATCAGTCATGTTCATGAACGGGATGAGCCTGAAGATGTTTCTCGGGCTGATATGCCTGGTGCCGGTACTGTTTGCGCTGTTAATTATCATCGAACCCTATCGCATGGATCGTATCAATGCCATCTTTGATCCGTGGAATGACCCGTTCAATAAAGGGTATCAGCTCACACACGCGCTGATTGCATTTGGACTCGGTGAATGGGGGGGAGTCGGTTTGGGGAACAGCGTGGAGAAACTGAATTATCTGCCTGAAGCACATACCGATTTCATGTTTGCGGTGCTGGCCGAAGAACTTGGTTTTGCGGGTGTTGTCACGGTTATCTCACTGTTTTTCTTCCTGCTGATACGCATCTTCAAAGTGGGTCGTGCAGCCGCCAGGCTGGGAGACCAATTTGGTTCACTGGTTGCACAGGGCATTGGTGTCTGGCTGGGTTTGCAGGCATTCATCAACATGGGCGTAAACATGGGATTGCTCCCAACCAAGGGTTTAACCCTGCCGTTCATGAGCTATGGCGGCAGCAGTATCGTCATCAACAGTATTGCCATCGCCATATTATTGCGGATTGACTGGGAAAACCGGATGAAGCGCAGGGGAATGAACCCATGAGCAGAAGTACATCACTTATCCGGTTAAATACGAAACACTGGGAGTTGGCACCTTGGCTCGCACAATCATGATTATGGCGGGCGGTACTGGCGGGCATGTATTTCCAGGAATTGCCGTTGCTCAATTCATGCAGGAAAGTGGCTGGCGGGTCATCTGGCTGGGTACCCGAAACGGCATGGAAGCCACGCTGGTGCCGCAGCACGGTTTCCCCATTGAACTGATCCATTTTTCCGGGTTGCGTGGCAAAAAACCGGGCAGTTATCTGCTGCTACCGTGGAGGCTGGCTAAAGCCTGCTGGCAAAGTCTTGACATATTGCGTCGTCAGCAGCCACAGGTTGTACTGGGGATGGGGGGTTATCCGGCACTTCCCGGAGGGATCACGGCAGCTCTGCTTGGAAAACCTTTGCTGATCCACGAACAGAACAGGATTGCCGGTTTAACCAACAAGATATTGGCCAAAATCGCCAATCGTATCCTGTTAGCATTTCCCGGCGCCATCCCGGATCAGGAAAACAAAACCCAGATTACCGGGAATCCGGTACGAACAGAAATAGCCGCACTGCCATCACCAGAAGTGCGATATGCAAACCGGTCAGGCAACCTGCGCATCCTGGTGATTGGTGGCAGCCTTGGTGCTCAAGCACTAAATACCGTGCTGCCACAGGCATTAAGCATGATTCCCGAAGATCAGCGACCGTTCGTCACACATCAATCCGGCAAAGCACACCTCGCAGCGCTGCAGCAAGCCTATGCCGATCATGGTGTCACAGGAAATCTGGTGGCTTTCATCGAAGATATGGCAGCACATTACCAGAACTGTGATCTGGTCATCTGCCGCGCTGGTGCATTGACTGTATCTGAACTGGCAGCAGCAGGAGTTGCCAGTCTTCTGGTACCTTTTCCTTATGCGGTGGATGACCATCAGACAGCAAATGCGCATTTCCTGAGTGACCATAATGCTGCTGTACTTTGGCCGCAATCCGAGCTGACTGCAGCCTCGCTTATGCAGTGGTTAATGACCTGTTCACGCACTCAATTACAAACAATGGCAGTCAACGCGCGCGCACTGGCCATGCCTGATGCCACAAAAACGGTAGCAGAAGCCTGCCGGCAATTTCTGGGAAAAACTGATGAAACATAAAATCAAACATATTCACTTTGTAGGAATTGGCGGCTCAGGTATGGGTGGCATTGCTGAAGTGCTGATTAACCTGGGTTATCAGGTCAGCGGCTCGGACATGAACAGTAATTCCACCACCAGACGTCTGCAAGGCCTGGGAGCAACTATTCATCATTCTCATGCTGCTGAAAATATTTACTCAGCCAATGCAGTTGTAGTTTCGACCGCCATCCATTCCGATAACCCGGAAGTCACGGCAGCACGGGAACGCAAAATACCTGTCGTACCGCGCGCCATGATGCTGGCAGAGTTATTACGCTTGCGCCGGGGTATTGCAATTGCCGGCACCCATGGAAAGACCACGACTACCAGTCTGGTCGCCAGCATCCTGGCAGAGGCAAATTTTGATCCGACATTTGTGATCGGCGGCAGGCTCAAAACAGTCGATAGTCATGCCAGACTGGGCAAGGGTGAATTCATCGTGGTTGAAGCAGATGAATCCGATGCTTCATTCCTTTATCTGCAGCCGGTACTGACGGTAGTGACCAACATTGACGCAGATCACATGGGTACCTACGAGCATGACTTTAACCGGCTCAAACAGACTTTTGTCGAATTCATCGGGCACCTGCCCTTCTACGGCATGGCAGTACTTTGTGTGGACGATCCTCACGTACGCGGAATCGTTCCCATGGTTACCAAATCAGTTACCACGTACGGCATTACATCGGAAGATGCACAGATACGCGCCACCGATATCCGGCACGATCAGTGCCGAATGCATTTTATTGCGCATATTGGCGTCAATGGTTCAGCACGAACGCTGGACATCACATTAAATCTGCCAGGCAGACATAACGTCCTGAATGCACTGGCAGCGATCGCTGTCGGTAATGAGCTGGGAGTACCGGATGAAGCAATAGTAAAAGCATTGGCTTCTTTTGGCGGAGTTGATCGGCGGTTTCAGCAATATGGTGAAATCCCCCTGCCCAATCGGGGTTCTTTTGCCCTCATTGATGATTATGGACATCATCCGGCAGAAATTGCCGCAACAATGGCTGCGGCTCGCAATGCCTTTCCCGATCGCCGTCTGATTTTAGCGTTTCAGCCTCATCGTTTCAGCCGCACCCGGGATCTGTTCGAGGATTTTGTCCGGGTATTATCCAGTGCAGATATGTTATTGCTGGCCGAAGTCTATCCGGCTGGCGAAGAGCCCATTATTGCAGCTGACAGCAGATCTCTGGCACGAGCGATCAGGGTGCAGGGAAAAACCGAGCCCATTCATATTGAACAGATTGATGAGCTGAAATCTATTGTTCATGCTGTTGCGCAAGATGGCGATGTAGTGCTCATCATGGGTGCCGGATCTATCGGAAAATCTGCAGCTGATCTGGCAGAGCCGGCAGTCAGGCTGACATTGATAAAAGGTTGAACAGAAGAGCATGCTGATAGAAATTCAATCGCCGGCCAATATGAATCCAGATCTGCATTCCGGCACTTCTGCTGTCGGCACGCAGCCACTGCGTGGTGAGTTACGCCAGCATGAACCCATGCAGCGGCATGTTTCCTGGCGTGCCGGTGGAGATGTTGATTATTTTTATCAACCGGCTGACCTGGAAGATCTGGCTGTATTTTTACGCAGCTGGCCTAAGGATAAACCTGTTGCCATGATCGGACTTGGCAGCAATCTGCTGGTCCGGGATGGCGGGTTACCCGGTGTCATCATTTGTCTGCATGCAAAACTCAACGAACTGGTTCTGGTTGAACAGGATGAACAGGGTGGTCTGATTTACGCCGGTGCAGGCATCCCCTGCGCCAAGCTGGCCAGATTCGCCGCTTCACATCATCTGGCAGGTGCCGAATTTCTGGCTGGAATTCCGGGCACTGTTGGTGGCGCATTGGCAATGAATGCGGGCTGTTACGGTTCTGAAACATGGAATCTGGTTGAACGTGTCACAACGATCAATCGCAGTGGAATTGTGTGTGAACGTAAACCGGAAGATTACCAGGTTGGTTATCGCCACGTTGTATTGCATGAAACAGCATCATCGGACACTCCGGATAACTGGTTTACCGGTGGCTGGTTCAGGCTCCTGCCGGGTAAAGCGGAAGATTCCCGGCAAGCTGTCAAAACACTGCTCACCGCCCGCATCAAGGCCCAACCTCTGGGGTACCCCAACGCAGGATCAGTTTTCCGGAATCCGCCGGGAGATCATGCTGCCCGGCTGATCGAACAATGCAGCCTGAAAGGATTCCGTATCGGTGATGCGATGGTTTCCACCTTGCATGCCAACTTCATTATTAACTGTGGCCATGCCACGGCTGCTGAAATCGAGGCAGTAATTGATACAGTACAAGACACCGTTCGTCGAAAAACCGGAATCAGCCTGATTCCGGAAGTCCGTATCATTGGACTGCCTAAAGGAAGTGCGCAATGAGCACATATCACCCCGGAAAGGTAGCCGTACTGCTTGGAGGGCGTTCTGCCGAGCGTGAAATTTCACTGAGGAGCGGCCATGCTGTTCTGGCAGCATTACAACAAAATAATGTGGATGCACATGCATTCGATCCTGCCGGACAACCGCTGGAGAATCTTCTGAGACAGGGTTTTAATCGTGCATTTATCGCTTTGCACGGGCGATATGGAGAAGATGGATCAGTGCAGGGAGCGCTGGAACTGATGGAGATGCCTTATACGGGCAGTGGAATACTGGCCAGCGCGCTGGCTATGGATAAATGGCGCACTAAAATGATCTGGCAGGCCGCGGGAATCAGTACACCCGATTACGTCATGCTTGATGCCGACAGCCGTTTCCAGGATGTGGCGGATAAACTCGGGCTGCCACTGATCATAAAACCCGCCCGGGAAGGCTCGACCATCGGATTAAGCAAGGTAAGCAATGAACAGGATTTTCAGTCTGCTTATGAGTCAGCCGTGAAATACGATTCACTGGTACTGGCTGAGCAGTTTATCCAGGGAATCGAACTGACTGCGGCCATTTTGGGTAATACTCCTCTGCCTCTGGTGCGCATTGATGTGACGGAGGGGCTTTATGACTATCAGGCCAAATATTTTTCTGATAACACACGTTACACCTGTCCCAGTAGACTGCCGGAAACATTAGCCAGCGAAATACAGGCACAGGCCCTGCATGCACATGAAATATTAGGGTGCACCGGCTGGAGCAGAGTGGATTTGATTCTGGATAAACATGAACAGCCCTTTTTCCTGGAAACTAATACTTCACCAGGGATGACCGATCACAGTCTGGTGCCCATGGCGGCAAAAACAGCAGGTATTTCATTCGGCGAGCTTGTTATTCGGATTCTGGAATTAAGCAGTGAACATTATTAAGCACAATCTGTACTGTCTGTTTTATCGCCTGCGATCTGCGGAGGGCTGACATGTGGAACGATCATCAGTCCCTGAATCTTCTGGCAAATATCCTGCTGACAGGTGTGTTGCTGGCAACAGTCTACGTGGTGGGGACCCGGGTGCTGGCGCTGCCATTCTTTGCGTTAAGGGAAGTGCAGATAGAAACAGTGAACAAGGATCGGCTGGGCAACATGAGCCTGACACATGTCACTCGCGATCAGATCGAGCAGGTTATCCGCAACTCAGCAAGCGGCAATTTCATCATGCTCGATCTGGAGAAACTGCAAAATGCATTTATGGAACTGCCATGGGTCAGATCAGTTAAAATTTTGCGCAAGTGGCCTCCGGCACTGAACATATTATTGGAAGAGCATAAACCGCTTGCATATTGGGGAGAAGCAGCTCTGATCAATACAAAGGGAGAAATATTTCATGCAATCGTGGATAATGTGCGCCTTCCGGTATTCACCGGCCCTGATAACAGCAGCCGTTTAATCACCCGGCAGTACCAGATTTTCAATAAATTGCTACAACCAGCCGGTCAAACTGCAACAGAAATTGTGCTGACTCCACGCCACGCCTGGCATGTCCGGTTAAATACAGGAACCTGGCTCAAGCTGGGAAGAGAGCAAATTGAGCAACGTCTGAAACGCTATGTCGCAATCCGTACACAATATAGCGAGGTCCTGAATCAGTATGAAAATTCTGGTTATGTGGATCTGCGTTATGCTAACGGGTTTGCAGTTCGTATACCCTAACGTTGTGATCAATACCAGGGCAAACAGAACACTATAACCATGAAATCGGGGGGATTTTCAAATGAGTAAAATCAAGGAAGGCAAAGATCTGATTGTCGGTCTTGATATCGGCACATCGAAAATCGTGGCCATTGTCGCTGAAATGAAGCCCGAGGGTGGATTTGAAATTGTCGGGCTGGGCAGCCACCCTTCACGTGGTCTGAAAAAGGGTGTCGTCGTCAATATTGAAGCAACCGTCAATGCAATTCAGCGTGCCCTTGAGGAAGTCGAGCTCATGGCGGGCTGCCGGATCAGTGAGGTGTATGCCGGAATCGCCGGCAGCCATATCCGGGGCTTCAATTCACACGGCATGGTGGCGATTAAAGATAAAGAAGTGACTCAGGCCGATGTTGAAAAAGTAATGGAAACTGCCAAGGCTGTGAATATCCCGGCCGACCAGCAAATACTGCATATCCTGAATCAGGAATTCATCATTGATGGCCAGGAAGATGTGCGTGAACCCGTTGGAATGAGCGGCATCCGGCTGGAAGTTAAAGTCCATATCGTGACCGGAGCAGTATCCGCAGCGCAGAATATCGCCAAATGTATTCATCGGTGCGGACTGGAGGTACGCGACCTGGTACTTCAACCGCTGGCGTCAGCCAAGGCGGTACTCTCTGATGACGAAAAGGATTTAGGAGTCTGCCTGGTGGATATCGGTGGTGGAACTACCGATATCGCTGTTTTTACAGATGGTGCGATCAGGCACACCGCAGTCATTCCGGTGGCAGGTGACCAGATCACCAATGATATCGCCATGGCGCTGCGCACTCCCACTAAAGATGCAGAGGATATCAAGTGCCGTTATGGGACCGCTTTGCGTGCACTGGCTGATATCCGTGAAATGGTTGAGGTACCGGATGTGGGAAATCGTGGCGCCCGTCCGTTATCACGACAAACCCTTGCTGAGGTAATCGAACCTCGTGTAGAGGAGCTCTACCTGCTGATTCAGGCAGAATTAAGGCGCAGCGGTTTCGAACAGCTGCTCTCGTCGGGCATTGTCATTACCGGCGGAAGCAGTTCCATGCTGGGTATGGTTGAGCTGGGGGAAGAAATTTTTCACATGCCGGTCCGCCTGGGGCTGCCAGCCTATAACGGCAGCCTGGAAGAAGTCGTGCGGACGCCGAGATATTCGACTGCCATCGGCTTGTTGATGGTTGGCATGGAGGATCGTCTCCATCACCACCAAACGAAGCTGAAAAGCAGCTCTACCAAACAAATGCTGGCAAAAATGAAGGGATGGTTTCAGGAAAATTTTTAAATCGGGTTTTAATAGGGTTCTGTCTGCAGAATATTGTTAGAAAATTCACCATGCAATAGGAGAAACGTAATGTTTGAGATCACGAATACCGAACCACTGGAAGCTGTTATCAAGGTTATAGGTATCGGCGGGTGTGGCGGAAACGCCGTGGATCATATGATCCGCAATGAAGTTAAAGGAGTCGAGTTCATTTGCATGAATACCGATTCGCAAGCATTACAGGGTAATCTTGCACAAACCGTGGTACAGCTGGGCACAGGCGTTACACGAGGATTGGGAGCGGGAGCCAACCCGGATATTGGTAAAGAAGCGGCACTGGAAGATCGTGATCGCATTGCTGAAATTGTCCAGGGTGCAGATATGTTATTCATTACCGCCGGGATGGGAGGAGGTACCGGTACGGGTGCTGCTCCTGTCGTAGCCCAGATTGCCAAAGAAATGGGCATCCTGACGGTAGCCGTTGTCAGCAAACCGTTTTCATTTGAAGGCAAGCGTCTGAAAGCAGCACAGGCGGGAATGGAAGCCTTGGCAGAACACGTTGATTCCCTGATTGTCATTCCGAATGACAAACTGATGAAAGTGCTGGGGAACGACATCAGCATGCTGGATGCCTTCAAAGCAGCTAACGATGTACTGTATGGAGCTGTAGCAGGTATCGCAGAAGTCATCAACTGTCCTGGACTGGTAAACGTAGACTTTGCTGACGTTAAAACCGTCATGTCTGAAATGGGTATGGCCATGATGGGTTCTGCAGCTGCCGGCGGTGTCGATCGTGCACGCATGGCTGCGGAAGAAGCCGTTGCCAGCCCGCTGCTTGAAGAAATTACACTGACAGGCGCGCGAGGTGTGCTGGTGAATATCACTGCCAGCTCGGCCATGAAAATGCGCGAAGTACAGGAAGTTATGGACATCGTCAAGAAAATGACAGCCGAAGACGCAACCGTCATTGTTGGAACAGTTATCGACGAAAATATGGGCGACAACCTGCGTGTAACACTGGTTGCAACAGGGCTGGGTAACGTTTCACAGCAATCTCAGAGACCCATGACCGTCATCCATACCCGGACTGGTACTGATGACAGAATTTCTTCTCACCAGGTAGATGAGCCTGCTGTAATGAGAACAGGAAGAAGAAGCAATGCTGCGGTAACTGCCATGCAGCAGGCCGGAATGGATCCGATGGATATTCCTGCTTTCCTCAGAAGACAAGCTGATTAGCAGCCTCCCCTGAAGCCGAGACACTTTCACAACTTAAGATCACCGGTATTTTCAGGATCTTCAAACAAAGCCGCCCTTCAAGGGCGGTTTTTGTTGTTTCAAAACATGTGACAGGATATGCATCTAATTTCAACTCCAGCTATAGCCTGTTAGATGCCCCCTATAATACTTCCCACCTTGGGATCAGTGCTGCCTGCCCATAAAATTGATCGGTTTCATCCCACAGATTCCAGACCGTTGCCTGACGGATCAAAAAACGGTGACCATCGGCAGCAATGCGAACCCCCGTATAGTCGTTAATATAGCCATTATGCAACACACGATCCAGTAAACGCTTGCGTTCTGCCTGATCTATCGGTTCCGCCGACAGCCGCGATGGTAATCGGGTAAATTCATCCCAGGTCATACCGAACAGTTGCAAAGCTGTTTCATTGCCATAATTGAAAATCGGATCAGGTTCGACACCATGCGAAACAAGCGCAAAAGGTGTCTGTTCCAGCCATACCACCGCCTCGCTGTATTCCAGCCATGGGTCAAACAGATATTGGCCGGTACAGTGATAGTAGTTTTTCTGCAAAATTGCCACGTGGCGCGCTGTCTTATCTTTTTTGTCTTCCGGTATGGCCATTTACAAGAATCCTGATTACTCATACTGATACTGGCATTTCATTCGCACTGCGGGAATATGTCTGCCGAATAACCGGGAGTCGGCACGCCTACCATCAGGCCAAGCCCCCATGCTAGAATGGGCTACATTGCTCAAGGGTTACCGTCCCTCAGTTTTTTCCCAAAATTATGCAACTCATCATCAATGGACAGCAACAAAGCTATGACGGCCCGCTGAATATACAACAGCTGGTAGAAAAGCTGACACTGCAAAATAAACGTATTGCCATTGAGTACAATGGTGAAATCATTCCCCGAAGCCGCTTTCCTGAACAGGCCCTCAATGAGGGTGATCAGCTGGAAATTATTATGGCAGTAGGTGGCGGCTGATTTCCAGCTTATTCAATTTGTATTGATCTCTACCCTCTCGTCACTTAACAACATTGACCCCTGACGTATTTATGGAACCTCTCGTCATTGCCGGAAAAAGCTATTCCTCCCGTTTATTACTGGGAACAGGAAAGTACAGGGATTTCACAGAAACTCGCGCTGCAGTAGATGCCAGTGGCTCACAAATCATCACGGTAGCAATACGCCGCACCAACATCGGACAAAATCCGGATGAGCCCAGCCTGCTGGATATGCTGCCACCATCACAGTTCACACTGTTACCCAATACTGCCGGCTGCTATACGGCAGAAGATGCCGTTCGTACACTGCGCCTGGCACGTGAACTACTCGACGGGCACGCGCTGGTCAAGCTGGAAGTGCTGGGCGATCAGAAAACATTATTT
Organism: uncultured Nitrosomonas sp.; assembly: GCA_964651625.1. GTDB lineage: Bacteria > Pseudomonadota > Gammaproteobacteria > Burkholderiales > Nitrosomonadaceae > Nitrosomonas. The sequence goes on from CAZYWE010000022.1 coordinate 26,502, forward strand.
CCCGATGTGGCAGCAACAATCGAGGCTGCAAAAATTCTGGTAAAAGATGGTTTTCAGGTGATGGTTTATACGTCGGATGACCCCATCATCGCCAGACAACTGGAAGACATCGGGTGTGCCGCCATCATGCCTCTGGCTTCGCTGATTGGCTCCGGCATGGGTATCCTCAACCCGTGGAATCTGCAAATCATCATAGATAACGCTAAAGTACCCATCATTGTGGATGCAGGCGTGGGTACTGCATCAGATGCAGCCATTGCCATGGAACTCGGTTGCGATGGTGTACTCATGAACACTGCTGTTGCCAGTGCCGGCAATCCGGTATTGATGGCCTCCGCCATGCGTAAAGCGGTTGAAGCCGGGCGTGAGGCTTATCTTGCCGGACGCATGCCCAGAAAAATCTATCGGGCCAGCCCAAGCTCCCCAGCAGAAGGCATGTTCACGGGCGCTCAACCCCCAGCTGCCAGCCGTTAAGCAACAGCTTCTCCAAAAGGGGACCAGTTTTTGTCTTCTCATCCGCCGATTCGCAGTTACATGCTCCGTCAGGGGCACTTCTCCAGCGCACAGCGACATGCTTACGAAACGCTGTTGCCACATTACGGTATTTCATTTACCGAGAACCTTATTGATCTTGACCAGATTTTTGGACGTATTTCACCCAGAATTCTGGAAATCGGCTCTGGCATGGGTGAAACTACAATTGAAATCGCCAGCCAACACCCTGAAAAAGATTTCATTGCAATCGAAGTACATGCACCCGGGGTCGGCAGTCTGCTCGACCGGATCGAGAAACACGGACTGACCAATCTGCGGATTATTCCACACGATGCAAAGCAGGTTTTGCAACACATGCTCACCAGCAAATCACTGGATGGCATCCATATTTTTTTTCCGGATCCCTGGCCCAAGGCACGACACCACAAACGCCGCCTGATCCAGCCGGACTCCATCTCGCTTCTGTGTGATCGGCTGAAACCCGGCGGTTATCTGCACGTCGCTACCGACTGGGAAGACTATGCCACCCATATTCTGCAGGCATTAAGCAGCGAAAAGCAGCTTGTCAATACCGCTGCTGACTATGCTGCACGGCCTGCCTACCGGCCGCTGACCAAATTTGAACAGCGCGGCATCAAACTGGGACACACCATCCGCGACCTGATATTCACCAGAACCGCCTGATCAGATACGCTCAATACAACAAACTGTGCTGCACAGCACCGCTGCCGGTATCAAAAAACCCTGCCTGATGTCGTTGATAACGTTTTGATTACGTTTATGGATACCATCATGAATCTGGTTATTTTGCTTTACATGCTGCTCGCCGCCATTGCCGCTCTGCTGGTATTCGGGATCATGATCTATAACAGTCTGGTGGACATCAAGCATACTGTCTCACAAGCCTGGTCGAATATTGATGTTCTGCTAAAGCAGCGCCATGACGAATTGCCCAAGCTTGTCGAAACCTGCAAGCAATATATGAAATTTGAGCAGGAAACGCTCAACCGGGTGATGGAAGCACGCTCTGGAATAGCAAAGGCACGTGAAACCGGTAATCTGCCTGCCCTTGGGGCTGCAGAAGGTTTGCTGAGAGCGGGGCTGGGACAGCTATATGCAGTAGCTGAGGCTTACCCTGAACTCAGATCCAGCGAGAAATTCCAGCACTTACAAACCCGCATCACCAATCTGGAAAACAGTATTGCCGATCGGCGCGAATACTACAACGAAGCAGTCAAAAACAACAACATCCGCATCGAACAATTTCCCGAAATCGTGATTGCCAGATGGTTTGGCTTTCGGGAGCGAGCCTTGCTGGAATTTGCAGAAACCGACACGCATGACCATGATTTACACAAGCTGTTCAGCTGATCGGGGCTATCCTTGTCGTGGAAAATGATATAGCCAGCCTTGCGCGCAGCCTCACCCCGGAAGAATACGGATTTGCACTAATCATTCTGCTGTTGGCAGCATTCACGGGTTTTTACTATTTCATACGTGCATGGAAGCGGTGGCATCTGATACAGGATGCGCCTACGGCACGCCTGCGCTCCGCACCTCAGGGCTATATTGAACTGGAAGGCAAAGGAAAACTCTTGCCCGATCATCCCATCTTTGCCCCGCTATCCAATCATGAATGCCTCTGGTATCACAGCCTGATCGAGTATAAAGAAACCATACTGGAACAAAAACGTACGCGCACAGAATGGAAAGTACTCTATCAAAACATCAGTAACCATGCATTCATGCTGGATGATGGCACAGGAGTCTGTGTGGTTGACCCGGAAGCAGCGGAGATTATCAGCAATGAAAAAATCACCTGGCATGGTAATACCGAGTGGCCAACACGTACCCGGGTACTGGATAACGATTCTGCCATCGTTGCGCTGGCGAGCCGCTACCGTTATACCGAACGACTCATTCTGCCCGGGCAGCACCTTTACCTTATCGGTCATCTGCAAACGCGCTCCCCCGCGACAGAACAATCAGTGCATGATGTTGCACGCGACCTCCTCAGTGACTGGAAACTGGACAGAGAACAATTACTGGAACGCTTTGATAGCAACCGGGATGGTGAAATAGATCAGGCAGAATGGGAAACCGCTCGCAAGGAAGCACTTGCACAGGCGCAAATAATTCATCAGCAGTTGCAGCGGGAGACAGAAACAAACTGTTTTTCAAAACCGGAGGGTAGCAAGCGTCCATTTATCATATCGACTCGCCCGCAAGCAGAACTGGTCAGCAACTATCGTCGTACTGCACTGATTGCACTGGCAGCCAGCTTCAGCATAACGGGTTGCATCGCCTGGTTGTTGCACGTTCACGGATAACTTGCAGCATCCACTCTTCAACGCTCTACAAATTTTGACTCACCCTGTTCAGGCCATTGTCCGGCTACCGGAATCCGGTAAAAAAATCTCCAGCAGATCGTTCAGAAAACGTCTTCCATCAGGTGTTGGCCGAATACAATCATGCCGCCAGTCAATCAATCCGCGCTGCTCAGCTTCAGTAAGTAATTTCTGGATCGATGCAACGGTCAGCCCGGTCCGGGTATGAAACAGTCCGGGATCAAAACCATCAGTCAACCGCAACACATTCATCATGAATTCAAAAATCCGATCCTGCGGCCCCACTTCATGCGTTGTAGCCAACAGATTTTCAAGGCAGGCATTTGTCGCTAAAGCATGTTCCTGATATTGCCGGGGATGCTTATGACGCATCTGCCGGATAATTTTTTCACGGAAGCTGATCTTGCTGTGTGCGCCTGCGCCAATCCCCAGATAATCCCCGTACTGCCAATAATTCATATTATGCATACACGACTTCCCCGACCGGGCAAATGCAGAAGTCTCATAGTGCCGGTAACCTCTTGCTGCCAGCACCTCTTCAATCAGGATCTGCATATCAGCTGATACATCTTCGTCCGGCAACTTTGGCGGGTAGCGATGAAACGGTGTATTGGGTTCGATGGTCAGGTGGTAGGCGGAAATATGCGGCACCTCCCAGCTGCAGGCTGTTTCAATATCCCGTAACGCTTCATCTTTTGTCTGCTCCGGCAACGCATACATCAAATCCAGATTGATATTATCAAAATGCTGCAGCGCCAGCTCAACCGCGCGGGATGACTCAGCACCATCATGGATGCGCCCCAGTACCTGCAAATGCCTGGAATTAAAACTTTGAATGCCAATGGATAACCGATTGATACCAGCTGAGCGAAAATCGATAAACTTTTGTGCTTCCAAAGTTCCCGGATTGGCTTCCAGTGTCACTTCAACACCCAGCGCCAGAGGTAACAACATTCGCACATGGGAAAGAATTGCATCGATTGCCGCTGCACTAAATAAACTTGGCGTTCCACCACCAAAAAACACGCTGGCAACGGGCCGCCCCCAGATCAGCGGTAGTGAAAGCTCCAGATCCTGCTTGAGCGCTGCTACATATTCTGATTCCGGAAAATCGCCGCCAGCACTGATTGCGTGTGAGTTGAAATCACAATAAGGACATTTCCTGACACACCATGGCAGATGAATATACAGCCCTAATGGAGGTAACTCAGCCAGACGAGGGGATTTTGCGTCTGGTACAGACAAAACTGACATCTCTTCAAACCAATTCGATATGTAAGCGCATCACGGCAATCAAGCCAGAGCTTTATCATTCTCCGTCAACAGTTTTACCAGCCTGGCAAGCGCCTTACCACGGTGGCTAACCCTGTTTTTATCTTCCATGGAAAGTTCAGCAGCAGTTTTACCAAATTCCGGCAGGAAAAAATAAGGATCGTAGCCGAACCCACCCTGCCCGGCTGGCTCGGCAACAATTTCTCCATGCCAGGTATCCTCAATGATAACAGGCCGGGGATCCTGAGCATGGCGCAACAGGACAATCACACAATAATAATAGGCCCGGCGGTCAGACTGTCCCTGTAATACCTCAATCAGCTTGATATTGTTGTGTTCATCTGAACGAGGCTCACCCGCGAAACGGGCAGAAAATACACCAGGGGCACCCTTCAATGCAGTGACACATATTCCGGAATCATCCGCCAGAGCAGGCAGTCCGGTTGCAAGGCTCGCATGCCGCGCCTTTGCCAGTGCATTTTCCACAAATGTCATGTGGGGCTCATCTGCTTCCGTTACTCCAAGCGATGCCTGAGTCACTACCCTGATACCCAGCGGAGCCAGCAGTCTGTCAATTTCAGCCAGCTTACCGGCATTGTTGCTGGCGATAACGATTCTGTTCAGCAATGGCTGCATTGTGTATTCGCTCTTTATTATCAGGAGGCAATCATTTCCAGTGCTTTTCGCTGCAGGTCAAACAATTCCAGCAACCCCTGCTGCGCCATATTCAGCATGTCATCCAGCTCCTGGCGGCTAAAAGCAACCTTTTCTGCAGTACCCTGAACTTCCACCAGCCCCAGACTGCCTGTCATAACGACATTCAAATCTGTATCGCAACTGGAATCTTCTGAATAGTCCAAGTCCAGCAAAGGCTGGCCTTTCAGGATGCCAACCGAAACAGCCGCCACATGATCCCTGATCGGGTTTTGTGAAATCAGTTTCTCGGTTCGCAGATATTCGGCAGCATCACACAAGGCAACAAATGCCCCGGTAATACTGGCAGTACGAGTACCCCCATCCGCCTGGATTACGTCACAATCAATCTGGATTGTACGCTCACCCAGTTTTTCCGGCTCCAGCACGGAGCGCAATGATCGACCAATCAATCGCTGAATCTCCATGGTTCGCCCCGATTGTTTACCCTTGGCCGCCTCGCGTTGCATTCTCTCGCCAGTGGAACGCGGCAGCATACCGTATTCGGCTGTTAGCCAGCCCTGTCCGGCCCCTTTAAGAAAAGGGGGAACTTTTTCAACGATGCTGGCAGTACAAATCACTTTGGTTTCTCCATACTCGATCAGAACCGATCCCTCAGCATGCCGGACATAATGGCGGGTTATCCTGATCGGGCGCATTTGCGCAGGAGCACGATTATTGGATCGTGACATATCAATTACCTGTGTACATGAATGAGAAAACAGATTTTCAGCCTGGCAGCAAAAATATCATCGTGCCTGGAAACGATAAGTGGGCCTGGCAGGTGACCCCGAGGAAACAGTCAGCACCTCATAGCCATCTTCTGTCACCAGAATAGTGTGTTCCCATTGGGCTGACAGGCTGCGATCCTTGGTGATTACCGTCCAGCCATCCGGCAGTTGCTTAATGGCTGCCTTTCCTGCATTGATCATCGGCTCGACAGTAAAGATCATGCCCGGTTTAAGCTCGATCCCCGTACCGGCGCGACCATAGTGCAATACCTGGGGATCCTCATGAAATTTCGAGCCAATACCATGCCCGCAAAACTCCCTGACGACACTGCAACCGGCTCCTTCTGCCAGATGTTGGATAGCATGGCCAATATCGCCCAAGCGCTTACCCGGGCGAATTTCATCAATTCCCCGCCACATTGCCTCATAGGTTAGTTCGCACAGTCGCCTGGCCTGGATGGATGGTTCGCCAACATAAAACATCCGACTGGTATCACCATGGTAACCGTTATAAATCACCGTAATATCAAGATTGACGACATCTCCATCCTTGAGCTTTTTATCCCCCGGCACGCCATGGCAGACCTGATGATTGACAGAAGTACAAATGGATTTTGGATAAGGGCTATAGCCAGGTGGAGCGTAATTAAGTGGTGCAGGTATGGTTTTCTGCACATCTACCATATAGCGATGACAAAGCTCATCCAGCTCACCAGTCGTTACGCCGGGCACCACATAGGGCCCGATATAATCCAGTACCTCGGATGCCAGTCTTCCGGCAATACGCATGGTCTCAATTTCTTGTGCTGTTTTAATATGAACCGCCACACTCACTCCAGTCTGTATCAGCAATCATGAAAAATAATCCGGTAAATCCGTGAAGAACTTTGGGGAAAGTGTTGTTACACACTTTTTATAAGCGACTACATTTGGTTACTTCCAACCTTGTCTCTGGAAACTGATTCGCCAGCTGCCGGATATGCTCAGTCATTTGGTCCGTCGGGTTACGAATTTCAAACTCAAACTGTTCCATAGCTTGTTCACTCACCGTAACACGATCCAGGCCCTTGTTCTTCAATTCTTCAACCAGCACAATCGCATCAGCCTCGCTCATAAAAACAGCCAAGGAGATCACATTATGCCACGGGTGATCTGCATTTTCCTGAACAAGCCAATGTGAAATCCTCAACTTATCCAGTTGTTCAATCTGCTTTGTCATCTCGCGTTTATTGCGTAATGGCGGAATATGTACCCAATACAGACTGATTTCTCCATCAGGTATTTCAGTAACACGACTCTGCCCTGATTCCCATTTGGGAATATCCATCCGCGCATGTTGTACAACTGGACCAGCCAGATTTTTCCATTTGAGACAAGCAACCTTAGCGGACAACAGCTCAATCTTTTCCGGATGAATTAATGGTATTGGTGCAGAAAAACCTGTATCCATCCTGCTATTAAAATAAAAAGCAGCAAAAATATTGGCCAATAATAAAAAAACAAATAATTTTTTCATCATCTTGAGGGGGACTGTAGCGTTTACTGCAGTGGTCGGTAAATCTTGTTAGAATACACAGATATTTACCGTTTACTATCAAAAACCAATCTTACAACCCTATACAATCATGAAATTCATTGGAACCACTGTAGCAGCAATCGCACTTACATTTTCCGGCTTTGTGTTTGCCGAAACCCCGGCTGCCGGCGATGTTGAAAAAGGCAAAGAAATCGCAGCCGGAGTCTGTGCTGGCTGCCACAATGCTGATGGCAACAGTACTATTCCCTTGTACCCTATCCTTGCCGGACAGTACCCCGGGTATATTGCCAAACAGTTACATGATTTCAAGGCGACAGAGGGTGAGGTAGCCAAACGCGACAATCAGATCATGGCACCTATGGCTGCAAATTTGAGCGAAGAAGATATAACAAGCCTTGCTGCATTTTATTCGCAGCAAAAACCACAATCCGGCACTGTAAGTGATGAATCTCTGGTCGAAGCTGGAAAAAGACTGTACCAGGGCGGGAATCTGGAAAATTCCATCCCGGCCTGTTCCAGCTGCCACTCTCCTAATGGACAGGGCATCCCTCCACACTACCCGAGAATTGATGGACAGCACCCTGCTTATACCTTGTCCCAGCTACAGGCATTCCGCCAGGGAACGCGCAGAAATGACACAAACGGCACCATGCGAACAGTTGTTTCGCGCATGAGTGAGCAGGAAATGAAAGCTGTATCCGAGTATATTGCTACGCTCAGGTAATTTCAGTCAGCTGATAAATGACCAAGGGCTAATTCGTAAAAATTAGCCCTTTTTATTTGTCCACTTAATACCAAGGCAGTGGCTCAAAGCCACCAAAATATCAAATCAGAGGAATAGGGGCGTTTTTGGAAGAAACTCTCACCAGTTACTATTGTACTTGGCTGATATAGAAGTGTAGTGTGGGCTCACCTGCCAACAAGGCAGGTGAGTTCGTTTCAGTGTTATTACTATCCCCTTCATACTGACCCAGCATTGATTACCACTACAACAGTGGCTGCCAATGGTAGGTCTACGCACACCTTTAAACACAAACCTCAAATCCAGCCCCTTTTATTGCCTCGCTGAAAACTTCACTTTTGAGAGAGGTATCGTGTTGAATTACTGCCTGCCCCTTATCGAGAGATACTTCAACGTTACTAACACCGGGTATTTTTCCCAACACGGTTTTAATACTGCTGACGCACCCTTGGCAAGACATCCCTTTGATTTGAATAACGGTTGTTGGCATAAGAACTCCTTATTTCAGGTAAGCGGGCAATAGTGGTAACTGAATTGCCCCGGGTTTTGAGGAGGCTGTTTGGTCAAAGTAAAACGGTTTGT
>CAZYWE010000023.1:0-8012 GCA_964651625.1 uncultured Nitrosomonas sp.
AAACAAACCGTTTTACTTTGACCAAACAGCCTCCTCAAAACCCGGGGCAATTCAACTTCCCAGGGCTTGCGCGGGAAGGGGGCGATGTCGATCAGCGAGTAGTAGTCCTCCACCCGCTCATGCGGCACGCGGCCGGTGAGGATGGTCTTGTCATTGAGCTCGCAGCCTGCAATCTGGCGTTTAAGGGATTCAAACACCGCACCATCGCCCACCAGCAGCAGCCGGAAGTCATGGCCTTCTTGTTGAAGGCCAGCGCAGGCGGTGATGAGGTCGTCGAGCCCTTCGTAATCGACAAAGGAGCCAATATAACCAATCACGGGAATGCCTGCGGATATACCCAGTTCAGCGGCAAGTGCTTTATTCGGCGGGCGTGGCATGAAGCGAGCCGGATCGACGCTGTTGTAGGCGATGGCAATGCGTTTCTCCGGCACCTCGCGCGCCATGAGTTCTTCTTTCATGGCGCTGGTGATGGTGATGACGCCATCGGCATGACAGGCGGTGAGCCGTTCGAACAACTGCATGAAGCGGTATTTGGGTGTGTTCTCAAACTGCTCGTCACGCGAGGAGCGGGTGATTTCCCAGAATCCGCGGATTTCATAAATAAAGGGCACACCCAGGCGGCGCGCGGCAATGAGCGCGGGCAGTGCAGTGACGTAGTTGGAGGCGGCGTGCACCACTTCAGGCTGCTCGGCACGGATGATGCGTTCGTAATGGGCGATGGCGGCGTGCAGGTATTCAACTTCACTCATTTCCTTGCGATTGAAGTCGAAGATACGTCGGTAGCCAATACCGTCGATTTCATCTTCTGGAGGCAGATTCTGACCTTCGAGTTCGGGCTTGAAATCGCTGGGAAAACCGGGGCGTGTATAGGGGCGAATGTCCCAACCGGCGTTCTTGATGCCGATGGCCAGCCCGTGCGAGCGGGTGGCGTAGCCGACCGAGGTGTAGGGCAGGCTGAAGGCCAGTATGTTGAGCACGCGCTTGGGTGTTGCCGGAATGCTGCGCGGTTGGGCGGGCAGCGCAGCCCAAGCGGCAAGCTGTGCGTAACTGCGCAGCTTGCCGATGAACTTGCGGTCGCTTGGCTTGACCTCTTTGAGCGCCTGTTCCAGTTGACAGGCCAACGCCTCGGCCCGCTCCAGCCTGGCGGCATCATGATAAATGTGGGCCGCACTACGCAGACTGGTAGGACTGCTATCGTTTTGCAGCACTTCTTCAGTCAGACGAACCGCTTCATCCTCCAGTCCCTGACTCAGACAGGCCTGTGCGGCGCGCAACTCGCAGAAGGAGATAAATGCCCTTGAACGCCCTTCACACTGCTGCGCCATGAAATCATGCAGGACACTAACGCCTTGGATGGTTGCTCCTTTGAGTTTTTGGTCGAGCAGCTTCTTTTGCTCATCGTCCAGCGTGTTTTTTCCGGGCGGCAGTGCAATAGGCGTGAGATCAATCGTGATTGCGGCATCAGTCACGAGCTGGGCGGGGAGAATGCCAGTAGCCACCAGTTCACGATAAATGCCGATTACCGGGGCCACCACCTGTTTCCAGGTGCGCTGAGTACTGACATAACGCCAGGCATTTTCGCCAAGTTGCCGGGCAAGCTCTGGTTTTTTGGCCAGCAGCTCGATGCAGTCGGCCAGCGAGCGGGCGTTGCCGGCGATGTGCACCAGTGCGGTTTCACCGTCCTGCACCATTTCGCGCAAGGCGGCCACGTCGGACAGGATCAGCGGCAGGCGTAGCGCCATGACTTCCAAGGGTTTGAGCGGTGAAACGAGCTGACAGACCCTGACCGGCTTTCTGGGCAGGGTGACGGCGTGCATCAGGGCGTAGTAGTCCCGTACGGCAGCGGGGGCGATTTTTCCCGTAAAAATAACTTGTTTGTGCAAGCCGTGCTCTTCCACCATTTGCTTGAGCTGGGGCAAGGCGTCGCCATTGCCGACAATGAGTGCTCGCACTTGGGGCAGCCGGTTTTGCAGTAATTTGAGCGCCAGGATGAGATCATCCAGCCCTTCGTAGGCGACAAGGGAACCGGCATAACCCACGATGAAATCATCAGCTCCGATGCCAAGCTCAGCAGCCAGTTCAAGCCTGGCTGGCAGAGGAACCCAAGCGGCAGGATCAACGGCATTGGGCACCTGGGTAATACGGTTTGCATCCATTCCACGCGCAACAAGCTCTTGCTTGAGCGCCTGTGCCAGAGTGAGCACCTGATCCGCGCTCTTCGCGGTCAGGGCTTCCAGGTGGCTTTCCAGGGCAAAGCGCTGGCTTTTTTCCCAGTCCGCCTTCTTGCTGGCAGCGGTGTATTCCCACAATCCGCGCACTTCGTAAATGAACGGGATGCCAAGCTGGCGAGCAGCTATGAGTGCAGGCAAGGCTGATTCGTAATTGGAGGCGGCGTGAATGGCCGAAGCTTTCTCAGTCGTGGCCTTTGCCGCCAGGATTTCTGCTGATTCGAGCAGGTAGCGGTCCAGGCCAAGCTTGCGTCGGTGCGGGCCAGCCAGGGTTTCATAGCGCACGCCATCGATAACCCGCGCGCCTGCAACCTCTGCCGGCTGGCTGTCGGCGCGATCTTGCGGATAGCCAGGACGGGTCACGCAGAGGATGTCCGCACCTTCTTGTTGTAACGCCTGCAGCAGAGCATGGGTGCGCAGAGTGTAGCCGCTGCTGTGATATGGCAGGCTGCTGGCGGCGACATAGAGGATGCGCCCCGGCTGTGAGGTGTATCCGGGGCGGGTTTGTGTTTCAGGTACATGGAGTTCGCCATGCAGCAGCCGATGCCAGCCGGCGATGTGCTCCGCCTTGTTGCGTTCTGAAGGCTTGAGGTCGCTGCCAGCCGGCAATGAAGCCAACAAATCGTGCGCCTCATCGATATCGCCGGCATCGAACAACATGAAAGCCAGCCATTTGCGGCGAAATGGGCGCGGGTCGGTCTGCACCGCCTCTCTGCCCAGCCGCAGGGCCTGCTGGATGTCTGTGCCCGACACCAAGCGCGCAAGGCGCGTCAGGCCCGTGGACAGATCGGCTGCAGTGGCGGCGCACCTGCGAATGCAGGCTTCAGCTTCGGCTACACCTTGCCTGGCAAATCGTTCTTCGATGTGCTGCATCCAAGCATCGCCCTGGGTACTTTGATTGGCCAAGACGGAGCAGATCGCGCCTGGCCAGCCCAGCAGCCGGCGCCAGCCGCTTTTCCCCTGCTGCACCTGACCAATACGCCGCAGAAAACCGCTGTCTCTGGCGTACAGATGCTGCTCTGCCAGCAACATACCCTGGCGGTAAAAATCGCGTTCGCCCTCGAGCATCCGCTGCGCTTCATCGCTGCGGGCCGCCTGCGCTTGCAGGCGCTGCAGCAGACTGTGCCGCTCCTGCTCCAGTGCATCGCGCTGGCTTTGCAGGACCGCAAGGCGCTCGGTCAATCCAGCGCGCGCCAGCTCAAGCTGTTTGTGGTTGTCGTTGGCATTGGCGAGCGCTTCTTCCAGCCGTGACTGTCGAGCATTGAGATCTTTGCGTTCGGCTTCCCGTTCTTTTTGGGCTTCGCCGCTGTGGGTCTCTTCCGCCCGCAGGCACTCCAGCAGGCGGCGCCGTTCTTGCTCCAGAGCATCACGCTGGCTTTCCATGGCTACTAGGCGCTCGGTCAATCCAGCGCGCGCCAGCTCAAGCTGTTTGTGGTTGTCGTTGGCATTGGCGAGCGCTTCTTCCAGCCGTGACTGTCGAGCATTGAGATCTTTGCGTTCGGCTTCCCGTTCTTTTTGGGCTTCGCCGCTGTGGGTCTCTTCCGCCCGCAGGCACTCCAGCAAGCGACGCCGTTCTTGCTCCAGGGCATCACGCTGGCTTTCAGCTCGTACAGTTTTCTTGTTCAGTTCGATCAAGGATTGCTGGGCTACCAGCAACGCATCCCTCGCCTGGCTGAGTTCGACATTGATCTGCTTGGATTCAGTGCGGAAGCGTTCATCCAGTTCGGCGTATTTTTCCTCGAAGGCCTCAAGCTCGGCTTCAACTTGCAGGCGCGCAGTTTCGCTCTGCCGCAATTTCTCCAGATGCAGTATTTGGAGGCGCTGCATCTCTTCCTGCCGGATTTTTTCCAGTTCTGCAAACAGTGTGGGCAGTTTCGTTTCTGCTTTATCCGTGACACTCGGGTTGGTAGAGTCTTTTTTCTTTGGCCGTGTCATTGAGAGATGACCCCTACTGTTTCGATGATGTGTTTGGGACGGCCTATTGATGCTTGTGCTTGCAAGTTTGGCAGGCTTCTGGTGGTATTGCAGCTCATCGCAGTCAATCTGCACCAGGCTTTGCCAATCGCCAAACTGCCATTGAGTACAGGTACGTTCAAGCAGGCCGCTATCATGAGAAGCAAGGATTCGTTCTGCTTGTGATTCCACTATTGGTTCGACCATGCCAGCGTATTGTCTGGCAGGTGCTCTGCGGTGACGTGTGGCCAATCTTTTGCTCATAGCACCGGCTCCCGCAACAGCATATCCTTGATTAGATCAAGCTGGGCTTTAGCACGCGCCATTTCTTCCCGCATATACTGTTGGCGAGTGGCCAATTCTGCTTCGCTAGTTTGATGGCTTTGAATTTTCTGCTTCAGCTCATTGATCTCCTTGAGGCGCCCAGCAGCAAGCTTTTCAGTTTCATCGCGCTGCTTTATTTGCGCCGCCTTTTCTTGCGTCAGCATGGCTTCGGCTTCTGTAACTTCCCCTGCTTCATGCAAACGGAAGGCAAGCCATTTCAGCCGGAACGGCTTAGGGTCAAAGGTATAGGCGCGGCGGGCAATTTCGGCTGCCCGGGTAAGATCATTAGCCATCAAATGCCGGGCCAGTGCTGTCAATGCGCTGGCCTGCATGGCGGGCGAAATTAAAGCTGTGGTAATCAGTTTTTCCACTGCATCAAAATCGCCTTCGCCATAAGCAGCAATTACCTTGCTGAAATCACTGCCACCCAGTGATTCGGGCGGTGTCTGTCGGTTTTTTTCTTTCCAGATTTTTCTAAGCTTGCCTGGCACTGAAAGCAGTGAGCCTGATGAATCCACGCTTTCGATGAGAATATTTCCCAATCTGGCGTTGAGGGCATTTTGTGTTTCGAGCTGGTGAACTTTCTGCTGCACTTCGATTAAAGTTTGCAGACGACTATTTTCAGCCAGTGCATCAGGCAGCTCATCATCCACCCAACCTTTGACGCCGGTAAAGTTATCCTGCAATCCTGCAGATTTACCTTTTTCAAGCTCCTTATTCCGCAGATAGTATTTTTCCAGCTCTTCCTGCACCAAATGAAGCTGCGAAAGCAGCAGTTCATTTTCTTCTTCCAGCTCTTTTATATGTGGTGCCTCGATTACTTCAGCAGGGACTGTCATATCCATTCTTATAGGCTCACTGTTACATTGTTCGGCATTACTAAAATCCGCTCACCAGCTTCAGGCTGGTAATTGGAGAACAAGCGACTCCAGTTGTTTTGAGTATTCTGGATCAGCCCGGCATTAATCATTCCGGCGAATTAAGGGGTTTTTTGGCGTCTTTCTTTTATGCAATGCAGATAAAACCTTCTTTCTGCCAGTTCCATTCAGCATAAATGCAGAGGCTTTCGCGCAAACTGATAAAACCATCAACGATAAACACGGCCCACCAAAAACAGAGTTTATCTACAGCTCGATTAAGTATGAAAATTTAAGTTTGATGTGTGATAATTTCATACTTTTTGCTAAACAACATAAGGAAATATGATCATGACAACCGTGCGCAAGACCATCTCCCTGACCGATCAGCAAAACGCCTGGATTACTGCGCAAGTCGAATCCGGAAGATTCACAAACGATAGCGAGTTAATCCGTGATCTCATCCGGCGCGAACAGGAACGAATCGCCGAGATTGATAATATTCGGGCTGCTCTCCTTGATGGCGAGCAAAGCGGGGAGCCACAGCCATTCAATTTTGATCAGTTCAAAAGACGCAAGCTATCGCAGCACAAACCAGGTTAATGCATGGCTGAATATCGTCTCAGTCCAGCAGCACAGGGTGATCTTGATGAAATATTTAACTATACCTTTCAACAATGGAGTGCAGCTCAGGCCGTACGCTACATCGACATATTGGAAGCCGCTTGTGCCGATCTGGCCGAGACCCCATCCCAGGGACAGGATTGCAACTATATTCGACCAGGCTACCGTCGTCGCCACGTTGAACGCCATGCTATTTACTACCGAATAGAGCCTTTTGGTGTGGCTATCATCCGCATTCTGCACCATCGTCAGGACATTCTCAGGCATCTTTGACATCCACCCCTCCCTAAAATGAGGGGATTCTTACCGTGCTCAGCCCGGCTGGACTGATTCACCTCAATGAGTTTTTGCTGCTGGCGGCCTGACTGCACCACTCACATCAAATAAATGGATTCCGAATTGTAAGCTGCCCATCAATTATCTGATTGTTTTGTATGTCTTCCGAATAAAGTATCGTGCAATTAGCCGACAATGCTGCGGCGATGATCAGTGCATCATATATCGGGAATCCATAGTGTTCCGCAAGCCGAAGCCCCTGATCATATACCTCGACTGTAAGTGGTATTACGGGACAGATCATCCGTATATGCGAAAGAAATTCATGAATCTCACCAAAAGATAAATTCAGCTTTCTCCGGGCCACACTTGCAAATTCATTGAGACCTGAACACTGATAAAACCGCCAGCAGCAATCGTATTTTCCGACCGCACAGATTTTGTTTCATCTTCGGATAAAAAATACAACAAGATGTTCGTATCCAGAAAAGTACTACGATCTTTCATGTGCTTCAACGCGATCAAATTTAAAGCCTTTTGGTAACCACCCACGGTATTTTATTAATAGATCAAGAATTTCAACAACTGATGCGAGCAATCTGACTGCCAGACTGTTGCCCCATTTTGAAACCAGCATTAAATAATCTCCCTTAAAAGATATATGTTTTGTTGGTGTATTCCTGGCATTACCGCAGCAAACTGTGCCCTATATCAGTCAGCAAATAACCCACCTCCACTTCCCATAGACTTGTATCTGGTGTGTATCTTTTTTATACTTAGACAATTTATTGTACGAGTGAGATTGCCATGAAGGTCGTTACTTATTCACATGCGCGCAATGCGCTAAAGTCCATTCTGGATAATGTCATTCAGGATGCTGATGTAATTGTTATCAGTCGCCGCGATGCAGAAGGTGACGCTGTGGTGATGTCGCTGGATAGCTATAACAGCATCATGGAAACACTGCACTTAACCAGTAATCCGGCAAATGCTGCGGCTCTAGCCAGGGCAATTGCTCAGGATAAGGCAGGACAGGCACAAGACCACCAGTTGCTTTCCGCCGATTAACCGTGCGTGCCATCCGTTTTGTTCCTGATGCGTGGGAGGCTTACCTTTACTGGCAAGATCAGGATAAAAAAACGTTCAGGCGGTTGAACTTGCTGATTATTGCCACTGCTCGTGATCCATTTATTGGCATTGGCAAACCAGAATCGCTCCGGGGTGAACTGTCCGGTTATTGGTCAAGACGTATCGATGAGGCCAATCGTTTGGTTTATCGTGTCATTGATACTGAACTGGTAATTATTGCTTGCCAGTTTCACTATACATAACAGGAGATTAGCCGACCGGAGTCATGCAGGCAAAGTAATCCATGGTGGCACGATCCGCCGATTCTGAAACACACTCTTTGTTCACGGTAACTGATTGCACCTTTTTCCGAGCGCATGGCTGCGTTGCTACTGGGTTGCCACAGCGGCTGCGCCGCTTCGCAAGGACAGCAAAAGTGGGTTGCATCACGCCGTTGGCGTTTGCAAAGACAGCACACTACACTTCGTCATCACGAGGAGCAACGCGACGTGGTGATCCAGCAGTTTTGTCAACATTGGCTACTGGGTTGCCACAGCGGCTGCGCCGCTTCGCAAGGACAGCAAAAGTGGGTTGCATCACGCCGTTGGCGTTTGCAAAGACAGCACACTACACTTCGTCATCACGAGGAGCAACGCGACGTGGTGATCCAGCAGTTTTGTCA
>CAZYWE010000023.1:8112-34849 GCA_964651625.1 uncultured Nitrosomonas sp.
CGACGTGGTGATCCAGCAGTTTTGTCAGCATGGCTACTGGATTGCCACAGCGGCTACGCCGCTTCGCAAGGACAGTAAAAGTGGGGTACTTCACGCCGTTGGCGTTTGCAAGGACAGCAGAGCCGGGCGGTTCGTTCCTGTTCCCAGGAAAGGCGGGCAGGCTGTGGTTTTTTGACAGGCTTATATCTCTACTCTGACGAGAGCAGTTACGCCCACCACTCGCATTTGAACTGGCTACTTCACTGACGTTCTTCAGAGTTTCTCTGGTGCTGAAAAGACTGTAACAACTTTTCAAACTGTGTACCGACTTCAGGGTGTTTACATGCCATCGCCAGTGTGGCCTCCAGATAGCCTATCTTGCTGCCACAGTCGTACCGCTGACCTTTATAACGATAGGCCAGCACCTGTTCTTCCTGCATCAGCGAAGCAATACCATCAGTCAGTTGTATTTCGCCACCAACTCCTTTGTTCACCTGTGCCAGATGATGAAAAATACGCTGCGTGAACACATACCGACCAACCACAGCCAAAGTAGAAGGCGCTTCTTCCGGATAAGGTTTTTCCACAATGGATTGCACTGCTTCCAGGTCATCACGAATCGGCCTGCTGTCCACTATGCCGTAACTGCGGGTCTCTTCACGCGGAACCTGCTGCACACCCAGCACTGAACATTTATAGTAATCGTACACGTCCACCATCTGGCGCATCACGGCAGGCTCGCCTTCAAGCAGATCATCAGCCAGTAACACAGCAAAAGGTTCATTACCTATCGCCGGCTGGGCGCACAGCACCGCGTGGCCAAGACCCAAAGCCTCAGACTGGCGGATATACACACATTTCATACCGTCGGGTAACAGATTGCGCACGTACTGCAGCATCTCAGTCTTTCCTCGTTGCTCCAACTCGGACTCCAGCTCGTACGCTTTATCAAAATGATCTTCAATGCTGCGTTTGGTGCGGCCTGTGACAAATATCATCTCGGTAATACCAGCAGCCCATGCTTCTTCTACGGCATATTGAATAAGTGGTTTGTCCACCACCGGCAGCATCTCTTTAGGGCTGGCTTTGGTGGCAGGTAAAAAACGGGTACCCAGCCCCGCTACCGGAAAAACCGCTTTACGAATTTTCATATATTCCTCTTTTTCTCAAAAAATTGGGTACGTCACGCAGCCGGTCAATCTACGTGGTCCAGTATGATGCCTTCCAGCAATTTCAGGATTCCAGCCAGCATCAGTGCAAACAGCAGTGTAACCAGGGTGTTATAGATACGCCGGGGCTCCATCGGATATTCCGGAAGGGTGGGAGCCTGCAATACGGAAACTTTATCCAGCATGCGTGTGGCATCAATCCTGCCTTTCTCCAGAGCGGTAAGTGCCGCCTTATAAAGTTCTTGTGTAAAAGTAGCTTCCATTTCCAGTCGCTGGAATTCTTCCATGGTGATATTCAGGGTTTTTCCTGTGGGATTGGCAAGCTTTGCTTTTTCATCAGTAATCTGCCGGTCGATGGCAGCCAGAGATTGCTTGAGCATCACCAGATTCGGGTGGTTACGATCCAGCGCTCTGGGCAGGGAAGCCAACTGTGTTTTGAGCTGGGCACGCTGCTCTTCCATTTTGGCAATGAGCGTATTGAGGCTTTCTGCTGTTACTTGTGGTGAAAACAGGCCTTTCCTGTTTTGGTAAGCCAGCAATTCCTGCCTGGCCTGCTGGAAGCGCAGCTGGGCCAGATCCACCTGGGCAATCAGGAAGCTGACTTGTGTTTCGGCCATTTCATGACTGATCTGATTCATATAGCGCTCGCCTTCACGTACCAGCAGGCTGGAAATTGCATGAGCCATCTCCGGATCATAAGCCTGAGCGTTGATCCGGAGCACACCGGCATAGTCATCGTATTCGATTGAAACCCGTGAAAGATAGTGGCGATGAAACCATTCCATATCCTTCAGCCACATGCGTGAAAGAAGATCATAGTGTTCGTCACTGTAGTGCGCGTGCAGATTGAGCTCTGCATCGAGTTTCTTGAGCATATCTACAGAAAGCAGATATTCCCGCAACAATAATTGATCCGCACGATTCACCCCAGCCACACCGGCAATCAGCATGGATAAATCAAAGCTGGGGGCAGTTACTGAATCTGTTTTACGAATAATAAGACTGGCTTCTGAAACATAGCGATCAGAAGCAAAAATCAGCCAATAGCCCGTTGCCATAACAGCCAATACCAGAATGAACCCTATCAGGCTTGAAAACAGACGTATGGAAAACCAGCCTCCCCTGGTTTGTTCAGGATCATCATTCTGCTGAACGGTGAGGACTTCAGTAATGCTTTGCTGGGGTTGAGTTATTTGTTGCGTCATTTTTGTATGGTGTCCTTATATGCTTTGAAGGCTTCTTCTATTTTATCGAACCACTGCGCTTTACCCTGATAAAGCAGAATGCCGGCTTCACAAAATTGCCTAAGTGTGCTTTCACTGTGGGCGACCATGATCAGTCCGGCGCGATTAGTCATGCCTTTGAAAGCGGCAGCTGCCTTGTCACGAAAAGCGGCATCTCCTGCAGCAGTCACTTCATCAGAAATATAGATATCGAAGTCGAATGCAAGTGACATTGCAAACTGTAGGCGTGAGCGCATTCCGGATGAATAGGTGTTTACCGGCTCATCAAAGGCGTCTTTCAGTCCGGAAAAATCCTGTATGAATCCCAGCCGTTCAGGCAGATCATCCTGGTGGCCATGTAACCGGCAGACAAATTTGGCATTCTGTCGTCCTGTCAGAGTGGGTTCCAGCCCACCCTGCCCCATTGGCCAGGAAAGCCGGCAGTGTCGTTCCACTTTCCCTTTGTTAGGATGGTCGATACCGCCGATGATGCGTAGCAGGGTAGATTTGCCTGCGCCATTTGAGCCGATCAGGCCGACATTGACATTGCGCGGAATCGTCAGATTAACGCCCTGTAATATCCATTTACCCGGACCATGGTCTGTTTTATAGCGCTTGTATACATCCTCGATAACGATCATTTCATCACCAGCTGTAAAGCGAAGCGGCGGTACAGCATCAGGCCGAGAAACAGGCTGACAATGCCCCATGCATAAAGATATTCCATGCTGAGACCCTGTACGGTGTGGTAATAGGGAAAAAAGCCTGCACGCGCCAGTTCAAGTCCGTGTGCAATTGGATTCAACAGCAACAGGTCGAGATAAGGCTGGGGTACGGCAGCCAGCGGCAGGATGACGCCGGAAATCAGATACAGCGGCAACATCAGAATTTTGAGGACGTGTTCCATTTCCGGAACGAGTTCCATCAACACCGATGCAATCAGGCCATAGCCAATACCAAACAGCCACAGACCGAAATTGGCCTGCAAAACCAGCAAAGCGTCGTGTGGCCATGCTTCATGGCCCGACAGCATCGCGGCGCCTATGATGATGATCGAGATAATCGACATCAGAAACGCTTCCAGCACCGCACGCGCCAGGACCGGATCAAAAGGTTTGACCTGACGATAAGTGAACAGGGGCCGGTTGGAATCGACCGCATAGGTCACCTGGACTGCTGTCCGCCGGAACAGAAAGAACGCCAGCATGCCGATGATGATCCATACCGCGACATCGGCATTGCCTACCGTGCGCATACGAATGATAGTAAAGATAAAAACCAGGAAACCAATGTGCAGAACGGGTTCGATCAGCAGCCAGAACCATGCAACCCGCATATCAAACAGCCGATCAAGTGCCTCGCGTAAGAAAATCGCCTTCCAGACAGCAAGGGAAACAACCAGTGGATTTCGGGCTTCAGCCATGGCCATACCTGAAAGAAAACTGTAGTGGATTGGATCGGATCATCAGTTCAGCAGGAACATCCGGTTGAGCGTCATGCCAGGCATCGCAACCGATATCAGCAATTTCATGAATTTGTTGAACTCAGCTTCAGGTGAGTTGGCAACATAAATCACATCACGATTCTGAACCGGGAAATTCTGGGTAACAAAGAATGAAGCGGGATCACGTAAATCGACCTGATATACCACGGGTACGGTGCCATCTGCTCCAGCAGTCAGTGGATGATCAGTTTCAACCAGTTTTGCATCTTCAAACCGGAATATGAATACGCCGCGTGCATCAGCACGGTTATCCGCCAGGCCACCCGAACGGGCCAGCGCCTGCGCCAGAGAAATTCCCTGGGCTTCAAAAGGCACTTCTTCATTTTTACCCGTCGCACCTAATACTGAGAAACTCTGCGGCTGATACAAAGCAGTAACCACATCACCCGGCTTAAGCAGAACATTCTGCTTTGGATCACGAATGACCGAGTCAAGCGCCATGATTGCCGTTACATTGGCGCGTGACAGCTGAACAGCCATGCGATTGATGGATTGCTTGATCCCGCCGCTTATGGCCAGCGCATCGAGCAGCCTTTCACCTTTGGGTGTCAGCGCCATCAATGTGCTGTTATTGACTTCACCCACGATCGTCACATTGGATGTGTTGTTCTTGATGACCCGTACCAGTATCTGCGGTTGATTGGCCTTGCCATACAGCCGCGTAACGATTTCTCTCTCGATCTCCTGAGTGGTGCGCTCTTTGACGGAAATCCGGCCGGCAAACGGTATGGTAATTGTGCTGTCCGACATCACCATCTGTTCTGGAAAGGTAACCCCTCGCGTTGTTGTCGGGCCAGCTGAAGGATCAAGAACAATTGCGCCAAACAGCATGGCGGGGGGAGCTTCCCAGATGGTGACATCAATCACGTCACCGGGGCCAATGATGTAGTTGTTAGTGGATGAACTCGGGAAAATGTCGGCGAACTCACCTAGTTTTTTTGCTTCAAAAAGTTTTCTGGCAAGCGTATCACCAACACTGACCAGCTCAATCACTTTGGCCTGGTCTGGCTCATTTTTTTTCAGGATTTGCTCCCGGCTTGCGCCGCTGGAAGAAACCCAGTCCGGCTGGGTGGCACAACCGGATAGCACGCTTGTCAGAATGATTCCTGCCAGCAATCGCCCGGTACGCAACGTATGGTTTTCCATATTCATATTCTTTTTATTACCCGAACAAAGATCAGAGAAGGCTTGTCAGTTTTTTCATGACTTCACAGGCATACTGTATATGTTGATCGGTATGCATGGCGGAGAGAAAAAACCGGAGTCTTGCGGCCTTTTCTTCAACTGCCGGGTGAATGATTGGCTGAACATTGATACCGGCATCGAAAAACCGGTTTGATAATCTGGCTGCTTTGAGTGAACTGCCAACAATGGCAGGAATAACGGCATAGCCTTGAGCAAGGCCGGTATTGACGCCCAGAGATTGCATCAGTTCCAGAAATTGCTGTCCTCGTTCGCGCAACCGTGCTACCCGCTCCGGTTCTCGCTGCATGATATGCAGTGCTTCCAGAGAAGCAGCTGCCAGGGAGGGCGCCATGCCGACACTGTAGACAAAACCCGGTGCGGCATATTTCAGATGCTCGACGAGTGCCCGCTCTCCAGCAATATAACCGCCACATCCAGCCAATGCCTTGCTGAGCGTACCCATCCAGATATCTACTTCTTTGCCTTGTATACCAAAGTGTTCCCGCACTCCTTTTCCTGTTTCTCCCAGTACGCCCAGAGAATGCGCTTCATCTATCATCAGGAAGGCTTTATGGCGCTGTTTGATACGGATGAGTGCCGGCAGATCCGGAATATCGCCATCCATGCTGTAAAGTCCTTCGGTGACGATCAGCACACGTTCAAACTGTGCGCGGATGTCAGTCAGAATTTGTTCAAGTGCCACCATATCGTTATGTGGAAATGAACGCCGGGTCGCACCTGAAAGCTGAATCCCTTGCAATACGCTGTTATGGATGAGGCTGTCGTGAATCACCAGATCCTTCGGGCCAAATAGACAGCCAATGGTGCTGACGTTGGTGGCATGCCCGCTGACAAATACGATGCAGTCATCTACTTCATACAAACCGGCCAGCGCTTCTTCCAATTTGCGCTGTGCAGGCCGCTCACCCGCCACAAGTCTGCTCGCAGATGCTGATGTGCCGTAGCGGTCGATGGCTTCTTTTGCCGCCCGGTTCACAGCAGGGTGGCCGGCCAGTCCAAGATAGCTGTAATTGGAAAAATTGATGAATTCACGCCCGTCGATGCGTGTGGTAGCTCCAGCCACACCATCGTGCGACCGGAAAAATGGATTTGCCAGACCCAATCGCTCGGATGCTACCTTGGGAATCAGCATTTTTTCATAGCCCGGGAAGCGATCAAAACGGGTAAAGGTGTCAGGAATCGATCCGTAACGGGCTGGGCGCTCTGTTGATACAGGCGCAGCAGTGCCCGCCACATCCATTTTTTTGCCAAGAATATGATCTATGAGATGTGATCTGGCTTTCCGGGTAAGACTGGCTTTATTCATACGATTAAACTTATTCCTTGTTGAGCAAAATGGCGTACATCCTCACTCAGGGTGTCGATTTCTTCCGGCTTTAATTCCTCTCCGTGCTGGCGGATAAATTCGGTAACCTGATTGACTGACTGTTCTCCTTCCGGCACATCTCCTTTATTTGTCAATTTCTCAACAATACGTGCCGTGACCGTATGAATCGTGGGTGCGTCATTGAGCATCATGACCGGTAATTGAATGCCAAAGCGCTGTTCCAGCCCAAGAGCAAGTTCAACTGCCATCAGCGAATCCATACCATGGTCATGCAAAGAACGCCCTGATTCGATGCGGTCCGGGTTGATACTCAGGATCTGCGCAACCTCCTGCAATACCAGATCACGCACGATTTCCATCATCTCAGCCCGGGTTTTTCCAGCAATGAACGTCCGGATATCAATCGATTCGGCAGGTTGAGATGAATCCCGCCTGTTCCGGTTGAGGATAGTGAAACGGTTACCCGCAGATGAAGGCAACAGGTGGCTCAGCGTATCCCAGTCGAAATTGGCAGGCATAGCACACCCGGTTTCGTTATTGAGCACGGAATCCAGTTGTGCCAGCGCTTCAGTGGCTGGAAGAGGTGGTTTACCGAGACGCTGTTCAAGACTGTCTCTGACAGCTTCATTACGCGCCAGATACCCCGTGTCGCTGACAGGCCCCCAGGCAATGCAGGTAGCCGGCAAACCCATGTGCCGGCGCATGGCAGCCAATCCCTCAAGCCCGGCATTGGCAGCTACATAATTAGCCTGCCCCGGATTTCCGATTGCAGTGGTAATCGAGGAGTACAGAATGAAATAGTCCAGTGGCGTACCGAGCGTAGCCTGGTGCAAATGCCAGGCACCCAGCAGTTTGGCATCCATGACATTTCTGATGCTTCTCTGATCAAGGCTGGAAATCAGTTGATCGTCAAAAACCGCCGCTGCATGCAGAACACCTTTGAGAGGTGGTAATGTTTTTCCGATACGCTCGACAAGCGTATCAACAGCTGCAGCATGGGTAATGTCGCACGCCTGTGCGATTACTTTTACACCCCGGGCAGCAAAGGTTTCGATGATTTCCTTCACCCCCGGCGTATCCATACCACGACGCCCTGCCAGTACCAGATGACTGACACCCCGTTCTGCCAGCCAGCGGGCAGATTCCAGGCCAAAACCGGAAAGCCCGCCTGTGACCAGCCATGTACTGTTTTTTTCAAACCGTATTGCCGGAACAGGCTGTGCAGGTTGTTCGATGTCTGGCCGTGCATTTGCCAGAGACACAACAATTTTGCCGATATGGCGTGCCTGCTGCATCACACGGAAAGCATCTGTAATACGATTGGCTGAAAATACCCGATAAGGCAGTGGCGCCAGAGCCTGTTCACGAAACAGCGCCAAAACCTCACGAAAGAGCTGTACAGCAAGTTTGGGACGCGCAGTCAGTAACTGATCTGCATCGATACCGAAGTAACTGATATTGTTCTTGAAGGGACGCAAGCCAACCGGTGTATTTTCGAAGAAATCGCGTTTGCCCAATTCAAGGAAACGGCCAAAAGGTTTCAGCACATCGATACTGCGGCGCATGGCTTCACCTGCGAGTGAATTGAGCACCACGTCCACTCCTTCACCCGCAGTGGCGTCAAGAATATCGTCAGCAAATGCCAGACTGCGTGAATCGAATACATGATCCGCCCCCAGCAATTTAACGAAATCCCGTTTTTCATCGCTGCCTGCAGTGGCATAAATTTCTGCGCCAAGATAACGCGCAAGCTGGATGGCAGCGATACCGACTCCCCCTGCTGCACCGTGAATCAGCACCCTCTCTCCCGGCTGCAAAGCTGCCAGCTGCCTGAGCGCATAATAGACGGTCAGAAAAACGGTGGGCACGGTTGCTGCTGCTTCGAACGACCAGTTTTCGGGCATGGGTGCCACGGCATCTGCTCGCGTGACAACATGGCTGGCAAAGCAGGAAGAACCGAATCCCATGACCGCATCACCGGGTAACAGGCCTTTTACACGCGCCCCAACCCGGCTGATGACCCCTGAAAATTCCAGCCCGAGGCTGGCGCCTGCAAAACCATTTTCGACAGCCTCATCCGGCAGCAGACCCATGAGGTACATGACATCACGGAAATTAAGGCCAGTGGCCCGGGTACATACTTCAACCTCATCATCACCCAACTGACGCTTCGCATCAGGCAACCAGACGAGGTTACGCAATTGTCCGGGGACGTGAAAATCAAGATGAAACCGTTCATCCTTTTTCTCTGACTGCTCAGTCGTTATGATCTGCTGACCCATTTCTTCCTGCATGACTAGGCAGTAGCGCGCCGCTGCGGAAAGTACGATCTCATTGCTACCATCCGGATAAAGCAGTTCGTTCGCCAACCGGTCTGCCAGATTGATCGCTGTCAGGTTACAGACCAGATCGATGAGTGTGCAGGCGAGCTGAGGATATTCATTCATAACAACACGGCCGAATCCCCAAAGCGCAGACTGTGCCGGACTGGATTCCAACTCAGCCGGGCATCCGCTAATGAGTGTACTGCCACGGGTCACGAGCCAGAATTGGGGTGTTTTTCCGACCCGATCAGCAAGCAGATTCACATCTTCCATCAATCTGGTTACCGTATCTGCAGCCTGGTCAGGAGTATCGTTCCAGCCTGGCAGATGAACGATGTGATCAGTACTCTGCAAAAGACCGTCATCTATCCGGCTGGTGATGGTCACCTGCTGTCCTGATGATTGCAGCCGGTTACTCAGGTGCCTGGCCAGTGCTGCGGAGGTTTCATCTGCTACCAGTAGCCACGAGGCAGTGGTGGGCTCGGGAATAATTGCACTATCTCGTGCGGGACATCTGGCAAGCAGCAGATAAGCACCCTCGGCCAAACCTTCTGCAGCAAGCTCTGAAAATATTTCTGTATCTGTAAATTCTGTCTCTTTCAGCAATTGTTGCCACGTTGCAGGGGACAACAATGGAGATAATGGTGAGTTTTGAGTTTTGTCATGCTGACGCCACCAGCCGGGATCAATCCCTTCCAGAAAATGGGTGCTCCAGTCTGGATGCTGTTCAACCAATAGCAGAAGGCCCCCCGCAGCAAGCTGGCGCCTGATTCGATCCAGCGCTGCATGCAGGTTATTCGCACGATGTAATGTGTGATGTAAAACAATGACATCGAAGGTGTCTGGCAATGGACAGTCAGCGGTCAGCTGTAACGTGTCTGGCTCATACCGGGCCACGACGATACCGGTGTCATCCTGATATTCAATCTGCTGGCGTGCCTGCATGGCTTCGTCCGGCAAGGCCA
The DNA here is from genome assembly GCA_964651625.1 of uncultured Nitrosomonas sp. Classification (GTDB taxonomy): domain Bacteria; phylum Pseudomonadota; class Gammaproteobacteria; order Burkholderiales; family Nitrosomonadaceae; genus Nitrosomonas. The sequence continues at coordinate 17,810 of CAZYWE010000023.1, forward strand.
GAACATAGTCGAAGCGATCTTCGGGTAATGAACCAGCCAGTATTTTTGGCAGTTCACTGGAGCCAGCGGTAATTTCCAGAATTTGCAGCCGGCGTGATGTCGGCCAGTTACTCGCCAGATTTCTGAATATCTCGTCCAGTGCAAGCCGCATTCCCAGATAAAAAGGATCATCATGGTAGCGCGGCTCAGCTACCGGCGAATGTTTCAACTCATCCAGCAACTTCAGTGCATCAACTTCTCCACACAGCAGTGCCGGCAGTTGCTGACCGACTCTCCCCATCAGCGCCAGCTGCGGAAGGTATACAGGAAAATCATTCAGCAGCATTTGCCAGAGTGTTTCCGGCGAAGGCAGATCGACATCAGCGGCAACAGACCATTGACCGGCATCATCTTTACCCAGCAGCCCTTCATCGATCAGCAGATTAGTCAGCCAGCGAGTATGAGGTGTTGCATGAGGTCCATCAAAAATCTGCTGCCAGTCCGGCGGTCTATACTGCTGAATCTGCCGTACAGCCTGCCAGGCAAACGATAACGCCAATGCTTCAGTTAGCGGAAGTATTTCCTTGAATAAGGTATGGCGGTCGTGCCTGACACTATCGAGCCGGGCTCGCACCTGTTCGGCGAGGCCCGCTGCAGGCAGTATAGCTGTGGTCATACCATCGTGAGGATGAGGCTTAAGCCAGGGAACAATACGCCAGTTTGATATGCTCTGCTGAACGTGGCGCCTGATATGAGCAGCACGGAACCGACAGGCCGAGATGCTGGCGATCAGGTTATTCTGATTATCCAGCAGCTCGAAATCAGCCAGTGCAGAACGGGTACCATGGCGGCACAATCTGGTACGCAAAAACGCTACTTCTCCGCTACTGCAGAAATTCAGTTTGCCCATTTTGACCGGGAGCAGGGCGATTCCCCGCCCGGCATCAATTGCTTCACCAAAGAAATCGATCAGTGACTGGAAACAAAGATCCAGTATTGCCGGGTGCAGCAGATAATCATCGAAATTCTGTAATTCGGGGCAGGACAGAGTAGCCTCAAGCTTGTCTGCTGTGATATTTATGTCGCTCACACCCTGAAAAGCCGGGCCATAATCAAGACCAAGCTTTAATGCACGCTGATAATGAACTTCGTGCCCAACGTATTCAGCAGATACTGCGGATGAATCGATATGTGCCACAGGCATTCTGTTGACTGCTTCCAGAATGCGTCCTGAGGCGTGCAATGTCCATTCATCATCACTGAGCCGCTGGCGACTTTTGATCTGGAATCCGCCATCACGCGGATTAAGAATCAGATGGGTGGTACGTGCATGTTCACCATCAAAAACCATCGGGGAGATGATATCGAGCTGCTCTACCGTGAAATGCTTTCCTCCCAGCCATTCACGCGCAGCAGCCAGTGACATTTCAGCATAAGCGGCACCGGGATATACGATGGCGCCACCTACTTTGTGATCCGCCAGCCATGGCAAGGTGACCGGATCAAGTGCATTTTCCCAGATGGTATCGATACCCGGGATACGCCAGCCCAGCAGCGGATGTACCCGGCGACGATCCAGCGAACGCAACCCCTCACTCGTCCACGGTATCCAGTGCTGTTCCCGTTGCCACGGATAGTTGGGCAGACGGACCCGCCGGCCCGGAACAGAGAAATAAGGTTGCAATGATGGCCGCTCAGCGAGAAGCTGTGTACGCAGCACAGTTTCGGTAATTCTTTGCAAACCGTCATCATCGCGGCGCAATGTCGGTATAACACGCCCTTGCACTCCGGCGGCAGCCAGACATTCACCCATATACCGCTGCAGAATCGCATGCGGCCCGATTTCAATCAGTACCCTGCAACCCAGCTCGACAATTTTATTGATTGCAGCAGCAAATTGAACCGGTTTACGCACGTTGCGCCACCAGTAACCCGCATCGAGTAAACAGCCGTCAATCTCATTGCCGGTGACAGTTGAAACAAACGTGGCTCTTTCCGCGCGAGCAGGAGCAAGTCCACTCAGCTGGCGGATCAATGGTTCTTCAATGGCATCCATTTGGCGACTATGGAAAGCGTAATCGAGGCCAAGCAACCGGAAGAAAATTCCTCGGGATTCAGCTACATTCTGTATTTTCTGTAAATCCTTGAGAGGGCCGGAGAGCGTAACATTGCCGGGACTGTTGATTCCGGCTATTTCTACTGCTGCATTGACACCCAATGTGATGATAATTTCCTGTATCGCTTCGACAGACAGACCTATCACTGCCATCCGGCCTTTTCCACGAGTCAGCCCCTGTGCCTGGCTGCGAATACAAATGACATGAATGGCCTGTTGCAGATCCAGCGCACCCGATGCCCATGCAGCTGCAATTTCACCTACGCTATGTCCCATAACGGCTGAAGGCTCAATACCCTGCTCTCTCAGCAATATGGTAACGCCCACCTGGATGGCAAAAAGCAGCGGTTGTGCAACACGAGTGTCACCCAATCTGGAATTTGTATCTTCTGCTTCCAGCTCGGTAATCAGTGAAAAGCCTGCCTGTGGCAGCATCATTTCATCAATTTCACTGATAATTTCTTTGAACCGGGGAGATCCAGCAAGCAACGCACGCCCCATCCCCGCCCATTGAGCACCATTTCCAGAGTAGACAAAAGCCACTCCCCCGCTCTGCGGCAACTTGTCCTCGACAAAAACCCGGGAAGCCCCGTCACCTTTGGCGTAACGATCAAGCAGATCAACTGTTGAATCCACCTCGCCGGTATGCAGCGCCAGCCTTTTTTCCATCTGCTCGCGCCGATAAGCTGCTGTGTGGGCAATGTCGTAAAATTCCTGCGGAGATTTGCCTTTCAGCAGTTCTGCATAACGCTCTGTCGTAGCACGCAAAGCTGCCTCAGTACGGGCAGACAGGAAAAGTGGCGGCAATGGCCCTGCAGTTGATGACATATCAGTCTTGCTATCTTGAGGAACAAACTCCTTTAACAACACGTGAGCATTGGCACCCCCAAATCCGAAAGAATTAACACCGGCAACAAGTGGTTTTTTCCTGTTACGACTGAATGGCTTATATTTCCTGATCAGCTCCAGATTCAGTGCCTGGAAATCGATATTCGGGTTGGGATTGCGCAGATGGATTGCGGGGGGCAGCGCCCGATGTTTGAGCGCCAGTATTGTTTTGATCAGGCCGGCCATGCCGGAAGCCGGTTCAAGATGGCCGAGGTTTGCCTTGACCGATCCGATGGGTAACGGTCTGGTACGTTTCTGGCCATACACCATGCCAATCGCCCTGGTTTCAACCGGATCACCCACTACCGTTCCGGTTCCATGCGCTTCGATAAAATCAACTTCTTTCGATGACAGTCCACTGCGAGACAATACCGCGCGCATCAATTCAGCCTGGCCGTCGCTACTGGGAATGGTAATACCGGTTTTTCGGGCGCCATCGGCATTGACTCCACTGGAAAGAATGACTGCATGAACATCATCGCCCTCAGCCAGAGCCTTTTCCAAAGGCTTGAGCAACAGAACAGCAGCACCTTCTGAACGTACATAACCGTTCCCTGAAGCATCGAAAGGTTTGCACCGGCCCTCGGCAGAAAGCATGGAGGCTTTGGTGAATCCGACAAACGGATAGGGGTGAAGCAACAAATTGACTCCGCCAACCAGAGCTGCAGAAGCTTCCCCGTTATGCAGACTATTACAAGCGTGATGCAGAGCTACCAGCGATGAAGAGCAGGCTGTGTCCACGGCCAGTGAAGGGCCGTGCAAATCAAAAGTATAGGAAATACGGTTGGCGGCAATACTGAATGAATTGCCCGTCATTGAATGTGAGGTGATGGCGGCAAGATCATCCGCTTTGCACAAGCCATAATCAAACCCGGAAATCCCCACGTAGACCGCGCAATCTGAACCTGCCATGGAGGAAGGGGGGATTCCGGCGTTTTCCATGGTTTCCCATGCCAGCTCCAGTAAAAGACGCTGTTGGGGATCGAGTACTGCTGCTTCCCGTGGTGAAATTCCAAAGAACCCCGCATCAAATTCTTCTATACGTGATAGAACCCCCGCTGAGAAAGTGATACTGCGACCAGGCTCCGAACGTTCGTCATGTTGCAATTCATCAACAGCCCAGCGATCTGCCGGAATCTGGGTTACCAGATCACGCTTCTGTTTCAGCGCATCCCAAAAATCAGCCTCATCACTGATATCTCCTGGAAAACGAAAAGCAAAGCCAACGATAGCGATAGGCGACATGGTCAAACCTGGCGACTGGCGACTGGCGACTGGCGACTGGCGACTGGCGATGAAGATAATCTGCCAGTGCCACTTTCTTTCGTGCCAATGTTCAATGATTCGCTTCTGCTATCATCTGCAGCCTGTTTATTAACGGATCGATCCATTTTATCTCCCTAAAAATAGCATTTCGTCATACCCGGTAATTTTGGAATGCCGCTTTACTCAAACACAAAACAAACGAATATCTGCAAAACTTTTCGCCAGACCTGCCAATCTTATCTGCATGCCATAATCATACAAGCAACTCCTGGGAAGGATAATTCTTCAGGTGCCCAGGTAAACTTTCGAAGTAACCGGCTACAACCCTTCATTTCCAGAGATAAGGATCAGTTACAACGGATTCCGGACTTCCTTACCAAATTTTGATCACACCATGAAAATCCTCCATACATCTGACTGGCATATTGGAAAAACTCTGTATAACCGCAAGCGGTACGATGAATTTGAAGCTTTTTTCACCTGGCTGGTGGAAACGATTGAGCAGGAGCAGGTTGATATACTGCTGATCGCAGGTGATATTTTTGATACCAGCACCCCGGGCAACCGGTCGCAGCAACTTTATTACTGCTTTCTGCACCGCATTGCCGCTTCTACCTGCCGACATGTCATCATCATTGCAGGGAATCATGACTCGCCATCTTTTCTGAGTGCCCCCAGGGAATTACTCAGGGCACTGGATGTGCATGTCACAGGCAGCCTGTCGGGCAACCCGGCAGATGAAGTACTGGTTCTCCATGATCCGGCGGGTAATGCGGAATTGATCGTCTGCACTGTTCCCTATCTGCGCGATCGGGATATCCGCATGGCAGAGGCGGGAGAAAGCGTGGAGGATAAATCGCGTAAACTGGTCGAAGGAGTACGCGATCACTACGCTGAAGTAATCAGCCTGGCCAGGCAGCAGCGTGATGCACTGTCACCCGCCATCCCGATTATCGCAATGGGGCATGTGTTCGTTGCCGGCGGACAGACTGTTGAAGGCGATGGCGTGCGGGAGCTGTATGTCGGATCGCTGGCACATGTTCCGGCCTCGATTTTCCCATCCGATATTGATTATCTGGCGCTGGGCCACCTGCATGTACCGCAGCAGATAAATAACTCACCCGCCATGCGTTACAGTGGCTCTCCCCTGCCAATCGGTTTCGGTGAAGCCAATCAGCAGAAAAGTGTTTGTCTGATTGAATTCAACCGACAGATTTCCGCAGACAACCCAGTCGTCAGGTTAATTGGTATCCCGGTTTTTCAATCGCTTGAACGTATCCGGGGAAACTGGGAAAACATCGCCAGCAGAATAGCAGCACTTACCGCAGCACATTCCTGCGCCTGGCTGGAAATCATATATGAGGGCGATGAAATGATCACCGGCTTGCAGGAACGGCTGCACACAGCCATAGAAGGCTCGCAGCTGGAAATCCTCCGCATCAAAAACAACCGGATAGCCAGCGAGATACTGGGCCAGATTGATGATAACGACGTATTAGAGGAGCTCAGCGCTAACGAAATATTCGAGCGCTACCTGTCAGCCAATTCCATTCCGGAAGAACAACGCACTGAATTGTGGCAGACGTATCAGGAAATCCTTGTTTCACTGGCAGAAGAAGACATCAGAGCGGATTGACTGGCGCATACTTCTTGCAGCCTGATCTCATGTGAGCTTCAGAATCTGGCAGAAATAACGCAAAACCCCAACCACAGCGCCAGCAAACCGGCAACCACACTGGCTATCACATAACCCGCAGCAATCTGTATTTCCCCCTGGCGCAGCAGATAAAAAGTCTCCAGGCCAAAAGCTGAGAAGGTAGTAAACCCGCCGGCAATTCCGGTAAAGAGAAACAAGCGGGCTTCCGGTGAAAAAAGGCCATGTTTGACAACCAGGGCCCCCAGCATCCCCACAATCAGGCAGCCAGTCAGATTGACTGTAAAGGTGGCAAGCGGAAACCGCCACCCTGCCGCGTGATGCAGCACCCAGCCGGACAGCAGATAGCGGGCTACCGAACCCATGGCGCCTCCTGAGGCGATTAGAAGCAGCTGTTTCATATCGTGTTTCCTGAATCTTAAAACCGGCATAGTTTAACCCGGGCCGGGATGATGCTGTGGATGTTATCCGGCTAAAAAGCTGGTTTTAAACCAAATCAGAAAGCTGTCGTTTAGCTTAAACAGAGAATTTTCCGGACGATCTCCATCAGTTGCAAAACCAGCCATTTCTCTGCAGCAATATTTTTCACATTAAAGGAAAACAAATGAAAAACCTGATTCTTATCGCCATTATTGTGGCAGCTGGCTGGTATGGAAATTACCGGTACAAACTGCATCAGAACTATCAAGTGGCTGCACCAGAAATAGCCATGCCAAAGATCATTTCAACGATGTACCAGGAAGTGTCATCGTCGGATTCATTCCGTTGCGATGGCCGGACTTACTGTTCTCAGATGACTTCTTGTGCAGAAGCCACCTTCTTTCTCAAAAATTGCCCGGGTGTAAAAATGGATGGCGACGGGGATGGCATACCGTGTGAAAGTCAATGGTGCGGCTTTTAGCAAAGTAACAGTGAAAACAGCCGGTTTACCCGCCGACGGCACTGACAACCTGACATATTTTCTTAAACCTGAACAAATTCCAGCATATAACCATGAACAATCCATCAAATACGCTCTGGCAGAAAATTGCCTCAGTAGCAACTTTTCTGTCTGTTGGTTTACCCTTCTGGCGCATTCCATACGCCAAAGTGAATTTACCGGACGCACTACTGCACCCCGGCCTGTCGGTTGCTGTCATAGCGGCGCTGCTGCTGTGCATGTACCGCATCGTTCCATGGAGGAGAGCAATCCGGACAGTAACAGTTTCTGTGGTTGCCGCAGTTTTTGCCCGCACACTGATTGAAGGCATCCAGGATTCAACTTCACATAATTTATGGCCATTCGAAATCATCATTGCGACGCTTGTCGGCCTCACCTTCTCAGCATCAGGAGCCATCGCGGGCAGCCTGATCGCTCACTGGTTCAGGCCCCCTTTCACCGGGAATCAATCATGAATACGACGACATGACAGCAACAAACGCAATGGCATAACACCACCACGCCACCCCCTGAAATTTCCTGCAATCAGGCCACTGCACCAACCCTGACCGGAACCCGCTGCCGGCCAAACTGGCCGGTAAAAGGCTCAAACTGACCTGCAATCCGGGTATGGCAATGTTCACAGCGACCATCTGCCGCCAAGCGATATTGCCTGATTTCGTACCAGTCACGCACGATGACAGCACTCCCGCACCCCGGGCAGAATGTAGTATCACCTTCGGCATAATGCACGTTACCGGTATAAACATAGTTCAACCCGGTATCCAGAGCGATTTTCCGTGCCCGAACCAGAATTTCTGACGGCGTGGAAGGAATATCCGTCAGCTTGTAATCCGGATGGAAAGCGCTGAAATGCAATGGGACATCCGGCCCCAGTTCCTTCATGATCCAGTTGCTCATCGCAGTAATTTCTTCACTGGAATCGTTCAATCCCGGAATCAGCAGTGTAGTCAGCTCAAGCCAGACATTGGTTTCATGCTTCAGATAACACAATGTACCCAGTACCGGCTGTAAATGTGCCCCGGTCTGCTTAACGTAAAATTCATCCGTGAATGCTTTCAGATCAACGTTTGCCGCATCCATCGCGGCGAAAAAATCCCGGCGCGGTCCAGGGTGGATATAGCCCGCTGTCACTGCAACCGTTTTGATCCCCCGTGCATGGCAGGCATCCGCCACATCCATCGCATACTCGGCAAAAATCACCGGATCATTGTAGGTAAATGCTACGCTTTTGCAGTGATACATCTCCGCACTGCGGGCAATGGCTTCCGGACTGGCCTGATCCTGCAATCTGTCGAAACTGCGTGATTTGGAAATATCCCAGTTCTGACAAAACTTGCAGGCCAAATTACAGCCGGCAGTGCCAAACGACAGCACACTGCTGCCGGGATAAAACTGGTTCAGCGGTTTTTTCTCGACGGGGTCAATACAAAAACCGGACGAGCGCCCGTAAGTCGTCAATACCATTGCATCACCCACCCGCCCGCGCACAAAGCAGGCGCCACGCTGTCCATCATGCAATTTACAGTCGCGCGGACACAGATCACACTGAATGCGCCCGTCATCAAGCTGGTGCCAGTATCTGGCCGGAAACTGTTCAGCGGCACTGATTGGTTCATCCATTTGGTACCTCCTCCTTCGTATCATCCACCTCATACCATTTACTGACGGTATAACGTGACAGTCTGATACCTTCATCCCAGAAATCTTCCGGCAGATGTGCCTTGGACTTCAGCTTGGCCAGAAACTGTTTTGGCTCGGGCAGTGCTTCCCACACCTGTGGCAGAAATGTACTGTGGTATTGCCCGTATTCCAGCACCACACCGTCAACTCCCGGGCGCAGTTGCGCCAGCGCATCAACCTCGCTGGTGAAGCTGATCGGTTGCTGTCCGGAAAGCAGTGAAACTTCCACACGAACAGAATTCAGTTCATCCACTCTCAATGGCGCAAAACGCGGATCACGCAACGCAGCAGCTACCGCATTACTGCTCACATTTTCGATCAGTGAACTACCTGCTTCCAGCGAGCCAATACAGCCGCGCAGCTGCCCATACTGAGTCAGTGTAACGAACGTTGCGCCAGGCTGATTCAGCCAGTCCACACCCACATCTGTTTTTACCGGACTACAAGGCATGTGTAACGCCTGGCAAATTGCATTCCGCGCCACCTTCAGCAATATTTTGCCCTGCTCATCCCGCTCACTTGGCTGAATCATTTCCGGCCTCATCTTCATCAAAGGCAATCGCCGCATAGCCCACCACCTGATCACGTGACCCTGCCGTATCTCCGGAATTTCGCAAATCCAGCAGGTGGGGTGTTAAATGATGTTTTTGTGCGGCAATAATCAGGCCGCTGACGGGTATGCTGCCACATGCCCGATCATGTGCAATTGGCTGATGCATGTGCAGAATCGCCTGTACAGTTTCATGGTCGATACGTTGCGCGACGAGGTAAGGCAAATAATGTGAAAGATCTGAACTGACCACAATCAGCGTTTCTTCCCCACCCCATAATTGTTCCAGCACTTGCGCCACGGCCTCTGCTGTCGTCATCCCCACAGTCAGCGGCAACAGCGTGAAATCACCCAGCACACTCTGCAAAAATGGTAACTGCACTTCCAGAGAATGCTCCAGGGCATGTGCTTCCGTATTGACTGCCACCTGTGGCAAATGTGCAATTGCAGCCACGAGCTGCTGATCTATTTTCACTTCACCCAGCGGCGTTTCAAATGCATCCACCCCGGGCAAAACCAGCCCGCGCACTGCCACACGATGTGCCGGACCCAGCAACACCACACGTCTGACTGTATCAGCAAAAGGAATCAGACTGGCATAGGCGGACGCTGCAACCGCACCTGAGTACATATAGCCTGCATGCGGCACAATCAGTGCCCTGGGCCTGATATGGCGTGCTGTTACCGATGCAAGCAAATGACTCACATTCTGTTTTAGCTGATATGCATCTGCAGGATAAAACAACCCTGCCACCGCAGGTGAACGGACAGCTGTCATCTGAACCCTACTCCAATAACAACAAAGACACTACAAAAATGGGTACAAAAATGAACATTGCAAGCGTGCCAGAAACAGGTACTCCAAAAAGAAAACCGCCCGTGAAGGGCGGTTATATCTGTTTTTCTGTCATATTCTGTTTCTCATTTTTTGCCTTGCTCGGCTTTATCCAGATTATCCGGCATGGTATCGCGCTCCATCATCATGCTTGGCGGATAGTTGGCGGGCTTGTCGGTATCAATACACCCGCCCAAAATAGTAGCGGCGACCATTGCGGCAAGAAGTACGCGTAACATTTTCATTTTTCAGTCTCCTACAAGAAAAAATACACTCACAATATAGTTCTTCTAACAGTACTGACCCACTGCCTCCCTTTTAAGGAAGACCTTTACTTAATACTGTATTATGAATTATTTGTCAATCATTTTTTGTATATATAAATCATTGATTATAAACATAATAAAAATAAGTTTATGTATTCCACCCATTACATATTAGAAATTAAATAATATAAACTGCTTATGCAGATCCTGCTGGTACGCCTTAAAAACCTGAATTCGCTGGCTGATGAATGGGAAGTTGATTTCACTGACCCGGCTTTTGTATCGGATGGCATTTTTTCAATCACCGGTCCGACCGGGGCAGGCAAAACAACCCTGCTCGATGCAATCTGTCTGGCACTGTATGGACGCACCCCCCGCCTGAGCAAAATCAGCAAAAGTGAAAATGAGATCATGTCGCGGCAAACGGGCGAATGTTTTGCTGAAGTCACTTTTTCCACGCTCACTGGCCGCTACCGTTGTCACTGGAGCCAGCACCGGGCACGCAAAAAATCAGATGGTGAGTTACAGAATCCCCGGCATGAACTGGCTGACGCTGATTCCGGAAAGATACTGGAAACCCGGCTGGCAGAAATCAGCAGGCAAATCGAAAAAATCACCGGAATGGATTTTCCCCGTTTTACCCGCTCGATGCTGCTGGCCCAGGGAGAATTTGCCGCATTCCTGCAGGCAGCGCCGGATGAACGTGCTCCGGTTCTGGAACAGATCACCGGCTCTGAAATATACAGCCGCATTTCCATTCGCACACATGAAGCCCGAGCATCCGCACGCCGGGAGCTGGATCAGCTGGCGGCCGGACTCAGCAGCATACAGGCGCTAACTGAAGCCGATAAACAGCAGCTTCACACGGATCTTACACACAAGATTCAGCAGAATACCGGACTGAATGAGCAGATTATACGCGAGCGGCAAACGCTTGCCTGGCTGGAAAACATCACCTGTCTCAAATCGGAATTGCACCTGATCGCGGAACAGCAGCAAACATGGTTAAGCCGGAAAGAAGCGCTGACTCCTGACATCAGCAAGCTCGACAGTGCCAATCGCGCACTTGAGCTGCTTGGTGAATACAGCAGACTCACTTCGATCCGCAATGAGCAGGAAACTGACCGGAATAATCTGGCCTCTTGCATGGCATCCCTGCCCGGGCTTGAACGGATTGTCAAACAGGCTGAACACTCCGTGAAATCCCTCAATGAACAATATGATCGCCAGCGAACAAAACAACAGGAAATCATCCCGCTGCTGCGTAAGGTACGGGAACTGGACGTCCGGATCCGGGAAAAAGAATCTCCCATCAGCGCGGCAAACAAAGAAATCACAACCCGGAAAAAAGCACTCACTGCCCTGCACAATCAGTATCAGCAAAGTGAAGCCCAGCTTGCCGGGCTGCAAACGGCACTGGCTGGTTTATTACAACAACTCCACATCATTCAGCCAGATGATGAGCAAACAAATTTTGCGCATTGCCAAAGCCTGTTGAACCAGAAACAGGCTGAACAAAAGCAGCTGCTTGAAAACCGGAATCCAGCAGACTGGCGGCAGGAAATCACGAAACTGTCCGGGCAAAAAACGCTTGCGATCCAGGCGATTGAAGCCACGCAATCGCTGGCTGCATCGAAGCACACTTTGGCTGAACTGGGAAAACACGCTCATTCGCTGCTAGCCAAAAAAGTACAGCTTGCGGAACAACTCGGGACAGAGGAAAAAATGCTGGGCGCACTTGAGCGGGAAATCAGCCTGCTCGAAACACAGGCATTGCTGCTCAAAAAAATCAGCCTCCTCGAAGATGCCAGGCAACAGTTGAAAGATGATGAGCCCTGCCCGTTGTGCGGCGCACTGCAACATCCTTATGCAGCAGGCAACACTCCGCAGCCGGATGACAACATCACGGCACTGAATCAGGCAAGAGCGATGCTGAAAACCCGGATTGATACCATTTCGATACTCAAAATCAGACAGGCGGAAACCAATAAGGACATCGAACAGGCTACCGGCAGGCAGCAGGAAATCCACAGGCAGATTCAGGCGGATGAAACACTGCTGCAGCAATGTACTGCTTCGTTATTCCCCGGCTTGCCGTCTGCCACCATACTTTCGGAACTGCCCCGGCTACTGCAGGCAACAGATGACAAACTGACCCGAATGGCCCGCATTCTGCAAACAGCAGAGATACTGGAAAACGAAATTCATGTGCTGCGCGAATCACTGGATAAAACCAGAGAGCTTGAGCAGAAAATCGGCATACTGAAGGTACAGCACCAGCATCAATCCACCCGGATCCGGCAACACGAAACAGAACTGCAATTACGGCAGGAACAGCTCGATCAGCTTCAGCAGGAGCATAACAATCTGCACGTGGCACGCCTCCAGTTGTTTGCCGACAAACAGCCCGATCAGGAAGAGCAGTTATTGGCCACTGCCATAGAGGCTGCACAAAAATCAGCAGATCGCGCCCGTCAGCAACTGGAAACAGAAAAGCAGCAATACAACCGGTTGAAAAACCGGGCAGAAGATCTGACAAAAATCATCACTACCCGTACCGTGCAGTCAGAAAAACTGCAGGAATCTTTTGCTGCACGGCTTATTCAATCCGGATTCGCTGATGAAACAGGTTTTACCGCTGCCTGCCTGCCGGAAGAAGAACGCAGGCACCTTGCACAGCGCGCCCAGCAGCTTGCAGATGAAAAAACCAGGCTGGATGCTCAAAAAAAAGACAAGACAATCGCGTTGCAGGCCGAACAACTGAAATCCATGACGGATCAGCCCTGGGATTTTCACGACCAGGCGCTGGCACAGCTGATTACCCGTCAGCAGGCACTGCAGCAGGAAATCGGCGGACTGCGGCAAAAACTCACGGATAATGAAAGCATCCGGCAAAAACAGCAGGAACGGCTGCAAGCAATCGAAGCACAAAAACGGGAATGTGCCCGCTGGGATTTACTGCATGGATTGATCGGCTCAGCGGATGGCAAAAAATACCGCAATTTTACCCAGGGGTTGACTTTCGAAGTCATGATCCGCCACGCCAACCGGCAACTGCAGAAACTTTCTGACCGTTATCTCCTGATCCGCGACCCGGTTCGCCCGCTGGAACTCAACATCATCGACAACTATCAGGCCGGTGAAATCCGCTCCGCTAAAAATCTATCGGGAGGAGAAAGCTTTATCATCAGCCTGGCGCTGGCACTCGGCCTTTCCCGCATGGTCAGCCGCAATATCCGGATAGATTCCCTGTTTCTGGATGAAGGTTTCGGCACACTGGATGAAGAAGCGCTCGATACCGCGCTGGAAACACTCGCCGGCCTGCAGCAGGAAGGCAAACTGATCGGAATCATCTCCCATGTTGCCGCACTGCAGGAACGCATCAGCACCCGCATTCAGGTCATTCCCCAATCCGGCGGCAGAAGTATGCTGACCGGGCCGGGGTGCAGGCGCCACCAATAATGATCTCTGGAATATTCCGGCCCCTGATGTCAAAAAATATTGCGGGCTGGTACAGCCAGTGAAACGATGTAAAAACTCACACAGATGACGGCGGACGACAGCCAGAGCAAATATGCCGAACAATTACCATCAGGCAGAAAAGACACCTGAATCCCCTTCTGTTCGCTCTCAGTTCGTTGTTATTTCAGCCGAAAATGGGACAGTTGCAAAACCATTCGATGGAAATAACAAGATCAATCCAGGGGGAGAAACAAACAGCATGTCATCATTACCATTCACCAGAACCAGGGTTCCGGCAGAGCACAATCCACAGCCTGTCACCGATACTTACAGCGCGATTGAACGCAGCCAGGCCATCATCGAATTTGATCTCGATGGCAATATCATCAATGCCAATGACAATTTTCTTTCCCTGTTCGGCTACACCCTGGAAAATCTGATCGGTAAATCTCACAACCAGCTATGCGCTCCAGGTACAGCAAAAAATGAAGATCACGGCGCTCTCTGGGAAAAGCTGCGGGCCGGTGATGCCGTCAGTGGTGAATTTCACCGTATTACAGCGGATGGCCGTACCGTTTATATCCTGGCCAGTTATATCCCGATTCCCGGCAGCGAAGACAAATCCGGCAAGATCATACAGATCGCTGTCGATATCACGGCGAGCAAGGCCCGGTCACTTGATGATACCGGCAAGGTTATGGCCATTCATCGTTCCCAGGCTGTAATTGAGTTCGACCTGACTGGCAAGATACTCCATGCCAATGAAAACTTTCTCAAGCTCACAGGGTATCTTCTGGAAGAAATCAAAGGACACCATCATCGTATGTTTATCGATCCAGAAGAGGCTGCAGGTACGGAATATCAGGATTTTTGGGATCATCTGGCGCGCGGTGAATTTAAATCGGGAGAATACAGGCGAATCGGCAAAAACAACCGTGAAATCTGGATTCAGGCCACCTACAACCCCATATTTGACCCTGGCGGCAACCCAGTTAAGGTGGTGAAATTTGCCACTGATGTGACTGCAAGCAAACTGTACAGATCCGAATTCGAAGCCAGAGTGGATGCAATCAGCCGTGGCCAGGCTGTGATCGAATTTGATCTGGACGGCCATGTCACAGATGCCAATCATCATTTTCTGGCTGCGATGGGTTACACCCTGCGCGAAATCAGAGGGCAGCACCACAGCATGTTTTGCCCGGCTGATTACACCCGGAGCAAGGAATATCGGGATTTCTGGCTCAGGCTGGGTAACGGTGAATTTATCAGCGGGCGCTTCCACCGTATCGGGAAATTTGACCGGGATGTCTGGATTCAGGCCACTTACAATCCGATTTTTGATCTCAACGGCAAGGTAATGAAAATCGTCAAGTTCGCGCATGATATTACCAGTGAAGTCCAGCTGGAACAGCTCATCACAGCCGGAACGGCTGAAATGAATACGCATATCCGCAAACTGGCTGAAAGTGTGGATGCCATTGCTGCCAATTCCAGCGTGGCAGCAGAATTGGCACATGATTCTTCCGATGCGGCACAAAGCGGATTTGATGCGCTGCAAAAATCCATTTCAGCTATCAGTGCCATACAGACCAGTTCATCGCAGGTATCAGAAATCGTCCGGGTTATCGATGAAATTGCCAATCAGACCAATCTGCTGGCATTCAATGCCGCAATCGAAGCAGCGCGCGCAGGAGAGCATGGTATTGGTTTCTCGGTGGTAGCCGATGAAGTGCGCAAACTGGCCGAACGCAGCTCAGTTGCCGCACGCGAGATCACCAGGCTGATCACGGAATC
Organism: uncultured Nitrosomonas sp.; assembly: GCA_964651625.1. Lineage (GTDB taxonomy): Bacteria > Pseudomonadota > Gammaproteobacteria > Burkholderiales > Nitrosomonadaceae > Nitrosomonas. The sequence goes on from CAZYWE010000023.1 coordinate 33,243, forward strand.
GGCCCGGCATGTGGACAAGGGGGCGGAAGTCACCCGGGAAGCTTCGCGTAATTTCGAAGGCATCATGTCGGGCGTGGCCAAAACCAGCAAAAGTGTGGCAGAAATTGCTGAAACTGCAAAAAACCAGAGCATGATGGCCAGGGAAGTCAGTGCATTGATCGACCACATCGCCAATGCAAAAAACCAGGCTGCCTGACGAAAGCGGTGGCAGTAAAAACCGGATTTGGCGGGTTTCGCACAGGCGGCATGGAGCTCGGATTGCCCATGCAGGCCTTGCGTGAAGTCGTTCCCTGCGGCGATCTGACCAGACTTCCCTGCGCAGCTCCTTGTGTGATTGGCGGAATTGATCTGCGCGGCACCATGGTACCGGTCATCGACCTGTGTATCGTATTCGGGATACCAGTGACAGAAATGCCATTCCGGAACGTCATGATCGTGGCACATGAAAACCGGCTGCTGGGCCTGCTTATAGAAGCTGTCACCGGGGTATTCACCGGAGAAACCAGTGAAATCAATCCCATCCGTTTCCTGACAGCAGATCAGCCCATTTTCTGCGGCAGCATTCGCCGGAATGACAATGGCACACTCGTCAATCTGCTGTCTCCTTCCGCACTGGCTGCGCTCAGAGATGTACCGCTGGCAGATCACCGGGAAACAGGAATAGCAGCCGGAATCCATACAAACAACCTCAACCGGAAGGGCAAGGCAATCCCAGTACTGTTGTTGCGCTGTAACCGGATTGCATTCGCCATTGATGCCACGGCGGTACACACAACGTTATCCGACCCGGAAATAAAGCATTCCCCGCTGGCGATGGGAAGTTGTCATGGCGTAATTGAATATGCCGGCAACAGCATCCCGATACTGGATTTACTGGAAGTATGCGGGCTGGGAAAAATCGGGCCCGGCACACCCCGGCAGGCGTTTCTTATCCGGCTGCCCAGAGGGATGGCAGCATTTCTGATCAATAAGGTCATTGATGTCGTACGCATTGACTCCAGCGAGATTATTGATGTACCCGCTTACGCTCTGCCACGCCCGGCATTGTTCAGCGGCGCGATTCCCAAAACTTCTTTTCCGGCTTCAGTATCACAGCAGGAATCCATCCTCGCTTCCCAGTTTCTGGTATTGAATGACGCGGGACTGAAATCCAGTCATGAAATCGTGGCACTGGCTGATGTCAGCAGTCAGCAAGAAACACCAGTCAGTCAATCAGTATCACTTTCACAGATAACCACTACAGATAGCAAGAGTACCGGCAGAAAACGCAACATGGTGACCTATCTGCTCCAGACCGAAACAGCCACACCATTTGAACAAATTCGAGAAATCCTGTCCTTCAGCCGCAGCATCCCCATTTTTGAACAAGCCGGCCCGCTGCTGGGCATGCTTGTGGTACGCGGACGCAGTATTCCGGTGGTTTGCCTGAATCACCTCGTTACCGGGTATCCTGCACCGGTTTCATCCGCTACCACCATTCTGGTAGTGGAAATCGACGATGAGGCGATAGGGTTTGCCACACCCGCACTAAAATCGATTGAGCCCGTCGAATGTGAATTGCCCCGGGTTTTGAGGAGGCTGTTTGGTCAAAGTAAAACGGTTTGTTT
>CAZYWE010000024.1:0-19312 GCA_964651625.1 uncultured Nitrosomonas sp.
GAGGAAAGCTATTTCTGGATTGCTTCACCCTTGCAGGGTTCGCAAAGACCGCAGAAGTTGAGATGATCATATCGTGCCCGCCTTGTCCTTGCGAGGAGGCATAGCCGACGCGGCAATCCAGCTCTCAGCGAGGATGCGGTTTGTACCTCAGCCGGGCTTGCCCGATTTGCTCGCTGTGAGATCTTGCAGTGAGCCAGATATGTATTTATGAATAATACTGGAGACAAGCGTTTGATATGGGATGCCTTCTTCAATGGCTCTGGACTGAATAGCAACAAGATCCCTGTTCGATATGCGAATATTTATTCTCTTATCCTTCTTGAAGGTAAGATTGGCCGCAGCCTCAAGTTCTTTTCTGCGTGATTTGGTTAGCGTCGATTCGTACTCGCCGGACTCTACCGCATCAAGCAGCGTTTTCTCTTCCTGTGATAGTTTTTCTTTGTTCATATTTCACTTCCGAGGTATATCCTGGTGAATTTTCTGCTGGGGATAATTGTTTTAAGAAAAATCTCATCCTGGCTTTCCACGTAGGGCACCAGATAGACATAATCGTGAATCTGGATCACAAATATACGTTGATTGGGGTAATCCGTAGTATTTGGGTGGACGATTTCATCCAGCAGTCCTTCGTTCAGAATACTAAAGACAGCTTCTTCAAATGACTTGCCACGATCAACTATAAGCTGTTGATTCTTATCAGGACTCCAGTTGAAGATTTTCATGAGTGTAATACTAGCGCATATGTGTGCATTTTGTCATCAAACCGGGTGGAAATGGAATGACTGGATTGCCGTAGCCTGCAAAGACAGGGGTAGTCAAAAGAGGTGATTACGATAATTTCTCCACTTTGCCATTGATGATTTGATAGGTGGTATTTTCCGCGCAACCCCGGCACTTTATTGCTCCCAGTTTTCATGACGCACTTGTACAAAATATAGCGGAGGGGTGACGCCATAGTGTTCAACCATGCAGCTGGAAAACTTATGCTGGAAGCAGAGACAAATGTTAATCTCGTTGTGCGTGACTGGTTTTTGTATATGGTAGTCAGCGGTTGTAGTGGTGTTGTGATTTATGATCGCGTTCCCAGCTTGCGCTATCGCCAGCATGCCGCCAACCTGATCGGCGAAAATAGTGGGTTTATTGCCAAATTCAATCGTTTTGGTCTGATGCTGTCCGGGCAACATCGGCAATGGAATACGCGCAACATTGAAGCATTATCAAATCTGCGTGAAAAACTGACGCCGGAAAATCGTTCTATCTACGATGAGTTTTCCCATTTCCGTAATGCTTCACTGTGGGGCCGGCTGGTAGGTTTATACCGTACAGGGCTTTATCGACAGACTCTTGCAGGAAATGTCACTTTGAAGCTGGCGGCGCTATTCAAGCGTCTTTAACAGTCTGTTACAACGATGTTCAAATTTTCTGGATCGCCACGGCCTGACGACCTCGCGAAGACGATGAAAATTGAGGAAAGCTATTCCTGGATTGCTTCACCCTTGCAGGATTCGCAAAGACCGCAGAAGTTGAGATGATCGTACCGTGTCCGCCTCGTCCTCGCGAGGAGGCGTAGCCAACGCAGCAATCCAACTCAGAGGACTCCACCGCATCAAGCAGCGTTTTCTCTTCCTGTGATAGTTTTCCTTTGTTCACATTTCACCTCCGAAGTATATCCTGGTGAATTATTATGAAACTTACAGACTAAATAAATCGATACATTGACGATCTGTTGGAAGAAAGAGATGCTCAGTATATGTTTTGAAACAGGAAAAATAACATGTTGGCTGAACGTTATGTCAAGTTGTTTCGTAGCGGCAAAAATCAAACTATACGTATTCCCCGTGAATTCGAGCTGAACGCGCAAGAGGCGATCATACGTCGTGAAGGTAATCGCTTGATTATTGAACCAGTGCTCAAAAAGAGTCTGTTGATGGTATTAGCAGAGTTGGCACCAATTGAGGAAAATTTTCCTGATGTTGACACCGGATTAGCACCGCTGGATGACATCAATCTGTGACTTCGCCGCGCTATTTATTGGATACGAATATTCTTTCTGACTTAGTTCGTCATCCACAAGGAATTGTGGCCCAGCGAATTGAGGAAGCTGGTGAAGCGGCGGTATGTACATCAATTATCGTTGCTGCGGAATTGCGATTTGGGATTGTCAAGAAAAATCCCTTAAATCTGACCAGGTAAGTGGAAGCTATTCTGGCGGCAATTGAAGTGTTGCCACTTGATACGCCTGCGGACTATGCTTGTGCCCAGTTACGCTGGAGACTTGAACAATCTGGGAAAATTATTGGACCTAATGACATGCTGATTGCTGCCCAAGCTATGGTAAGTCAATGCGTGCTGATTACCGCCAATCTGGATGAATTTTCCCGGATTGAGGAGCTGCAGATAGAAAATTGGCTAACGAAATAAGGACTCCTCGTTTTGCACAATCAGATTTTGATGTTATCCGAAATATATCCAATGGATTGTGCGCAACATTGAAGCATTATCAAATCTGCGTGAAAAACTGATTCCGAAAAATCGTTCTATCTACGATGAGTTTTCCCACTTCCGTAATACTTCATTGTGGGGCCGGTTGATAGGCTTATACCGTACAGGGCTTTATCGACAGACTTTTGCGGGAAATATCGCCCTGTGGCTGGCGGCACTATTCAAGCGTCTTTAGCAGTCTGCTACAGCGATGTTCAAATAAGCTACCTTATTCAAATTTTCTGGATCGCCACGGCCTGACGGCCTCGCGAAAACGATGAAAACTGAGGAAAGCTATTTCTGGATTGCTTCATCCTTGCAGGATTCGCAAAGACCGCAGAGGTTGAGATGATCATATCGTGCCCGCCTCGCTCTTGCGAGGAAGCGTAGCCGACGCGGTATTGACATCATCCTCGAAGACGTGATTGATCAGCAGCGCGTTGACATGACCGTGCGGTACAACAATCATGCCTGGCTTGCTTAAATTCAAGGTGGTGGATCTCTGTGTACCTGATCAGCGCTGAGTTCAGCCGATAAAATTGCAATATCGTCGGGTTTGGTGGAGATGCTGGTGTAATCTTCTGTCTGCTTAAGTATCTTCGATAATATTGTTACATGATTACTGTTTCTATCGTCAGTCATGGCCAGTCAGCTCTGGTTGAACAGTTACTTGCTGATTTAGGCAGGCTGGGTATGTCCATGGTTACCGAAGTGCTGATCACCCTTAATATTCCTGGGGATATTACATTTAAGCCTGATGACTATTCCTTCCCGGTCAGAGTGTTGAAAAATACTGCAGCCAGAGGGTTTGGTGCAAACCATAACGCAGCCTTCCGGCAATCACGGGGAGAGTGGTTCTGTGTGATGAATCCTGATATTCGTTTGATAAATAACCCTTTTCCAATTCTGATTGAAGAGGGGGCACATGGTTCTGCGGGCATGATTGCTCCGATGGTGGTTACACCGGGCGGAGTGGTCGAGGACAGTATGCGTCGTTTTCCTACACTGCTCTCTCTTGCAGCAAAATTGTCAGGGTATGGTGACGGTCGCTACGCTTTTATTGCTGGCGGCGAAACATTTGCAGCAGACTGGGTGGCGGGAATGTTCATGCTGTTTCGATCGGATAGTTATAAACAGGTGGGGGGCTTTGATGAAGGTTTTTTTCTGTATTACGAGGATGTCGATATCTGTGCGCGTCTGTGGAAATCAGGACGATCAGTATTGGCATGTCCCAGTGCCGGAGTTATTCACGATGCACGGCGATCAAGCCGCCGGAATCTGCGTTACATGAAGTGGCATGTTTCGAGTCTGGTACGTTACTTCTGGAAACACTGGGGACGCCTTCCCAAAGGTGTGGCACCTTGAAAGTACTGGTGACGGGTGCTAATGGTCTGATCGGAAGCGCTTTGTGTTCGGTTCTCGATGACGGCGAACATCAGGTCATTCGGGCTGTGCGGACATCAACCGTGCCACAGGCAATTCCGGTGGGCAATCTGAATGAAAACACCCGCTGGGGTGAGGTTCTGGGTTCCGGCACTGATGTGGTCGTTCATCTGGCTGGTCAGGTTTCCATGATGGAAGGAGAGGCTGGAGTTCAAGCCAGCCAGTATCACCGGGTTAATACTTCGGGTACTGCCAATCTGGCGCGACAGTGTATCCGGCATGGGGTAAAGCGCTTCATTTTTGTCAGCACGGTCAAAGTGCTCGGGGAAGGTAAAAGCAGACCTTATAGCGACGACGATCTGGCATTCCCTGCGGATGCTTACGCTATTTCCAAGTGGGAAGCCGAGCAGGTGCTGTGGCAAATTGCTGCGGAAACAGGGATGGAGGTGGTTGTGCTTCGTCCCCCTCTGGTATACGGCCCAGGGGTCAAAGGTAATTTCCTGCGCCTGATGCAGGCCATCGATAATCGGCGACCTTTACCTTTCGGCGCGATTCAGAACCGGCGAAGTCTGATCTGCCTGGAGAACCTGACAGATGTCATTCGCTTGTGTCTTACCCACCCCTGTGCTGCAGACAAGACTTTTCTGGTTAGCGATGGAGATGATGTATCCACGCCTGAATTGATTCGTCGAATGGCAGATTCCCTGGAACGCAGGCCGTTTCTTGTGCCAGTTCCCGTCTCGTGGATAAAGTGGGCAGGGGCGATGCTTGGCAAGCAGGCTGCAGTCGATCGTTTACTTGGCTCACTAACCGTAGATATGGCGCCACTGCAAAAAGAGCTGGGCTGGAGTCCACCCTGCACCATGCAGGCAGGGCTTGCAGCAACCGCACAGTGGTATCGGAAAACCAGGGCAAGCACGTGATGCTTCGCGTTCTGGATATTGTGTTCGCGGTGTTGGGGCTGTTGATTGCTATGCCTTTGATGGCAGTTCTGTTTGTACTGGGTTTGTTTGATACAGGAGCGCCTCTGTTCCGGCAGGAACGTGTCGGTCGTTTCCAGAGATCATTTATTCTGGTGAAGTTCCGTACCATGCGGCCAGATGCACCATCGGTTGCGACACACTTGGCTGATGTCTCCACTATTACCCGTTTTGGCAGTTTTTTGCGAAAAACCAAGCTGGATGAGTTGCCACAGCTGTGGAACGTACTCAAGGGGGAAATGAGTCTGGTGGGCCCCCGCCCTTGTTTGCCGAATCAGCATGAGCTGATCAGGGAACGGCAGTGCCGGGGTGTTTTCGATGTGCGTCCCGGTATTACGGGGCTGGCACAGATTCAGGGGGTTGATATGTCTACTCCTGTTTTGCTGGCAGAAATCGATGCGCACATGATCAGAACGTTATCGCTGTCATCCTGTTTCAGGTACATCGTGCTGACAGTACTGGGGCGAGGTGCAGGGGATCGTATAAAAAATAAAACTGACTGACAGAACAGATCATGCTGAAAAAATACCTTGCGCAGCTCGCGCTTCCTATCCTGGCTTTGCCCCGTATGGTAAAACGGATGATCGCGCTCTCGGTCGATTTCGGTTTGTGTATTCTGACAGTCTGGCTGGCCTATTATCTTCGGCTGGGAGAGTTCGTCAGTTTTACCCGGGGCAGCCTTTGGACTGAAGGGATGGCGTGGGCAACTGTTGCTTCGGTTGTACTGGCGCTGCCTGTTTTTGTCATGACGGGGCTTTATCGTGCCATTTTTCGCTATAGCGGCTGGCCGGCGCTGCTGGCAGTGGCGCGAGCAATCGGGTTGTACGGATTGTTTTATCTGGCGATTTTTACTGTTATCGGGGTGCCCGGAGTGCCTCGCGCTGTCGGTATCGTGCAGCCCATGCTGCTTCTCCTGTTTGTAGGTGGTTCGCGCGCATTGGCCCGCGTATGGCTGGGAGAGCAGTATCTCAGTATTCTCAGGAATGTTTCACGCCCCAGGGCGCTTATCTATGGTGTGGGCCGGGCGGGTCGACAGCTGGCTCAGGCGATGATCAACAGTCCGGAAATGCAGGTAGCGGGATTTCTGGATGATGATGACCGGCTGCACGGGCATGTGCTCAATGGGGTGCCGATCTATAACCCGGAAGATCTGGCCGAACTGGTCATGACACTGAATATTAACGATGTGCTGCTGGCGATGCCCAGTATTTCGCGCCGCCGTCGCAATGAAATTCTGAGTCAGGTTCGCGGTGCCCATGTCTCGGTGCGTACATTGCCCAGTGTGGCTGATCTGGTTCAGGGCAAGGTCAGTATTACAGATTTGCGCGAGCTGGACATTGATGACCTCCTTGGTCGTGAGTCGGTGACTCCCAACCATATCCTGCTGGCGAAGAATATTCTTGACAAGGTGGTGCTGGTGACAGGAGCAGGAGGATCGATTGGCAGTGAGCTGTGCCGCCAGATTCTTGCTGTAGGGCCGGCCAGATTATTATTGATTGAGCAGAGTGAATTTGCGCTTTACCAGATTCACCAGGAACTGGAAGAAAAACTGGCTCATCGTGAAGTTGTACTGATACCGCTACTGGCCTCGGTGCAGGATGAAGAGCGGATGCGTGAAATTATGTCTGCCTGGCACCCTGAAACGGTTTATCACGCCGCAGCTTACAAACATGTACCGCTGGTGGAGCACAACCCGGCGGAGGGTATCAGGAATAATGTGCTGGGTACGCTGAGTCTGGCACAGGCAGCGGAAGAAAATGGTGTGGCTGATTTTGTGCTGATCAGTACCGACAAGGCGGTGCGTCCGACCAATATTATGGGGGCGAGCAAACGCCTGGCTGAGATGATATTGCAGGCGCTGGCGGATAATGGCGCCAATACGCGGTTTTCCATGGTGCGTTTTGGCAACGTACTGGGCTCTTCAGGATCAGTGGTGCCGCGATTCCGTCAACAGATCCGCGAAGGTGGCCCGATTACGCTGACTCATCCCGAGATCACCCGTTACTTCATGACCATTCCGGAAGCCGCGCAGCTGGTTATTCAGGCTGGCGCGATGGCCAGAGGCGGAGGAGTATTTGTGCTGGATATGGGGCAATCGGTAAGAATTATTGATCTGGCTCACCGTATGATCGAGCTTTCCGGGCTGACGGTTAAGGATGCGCAGAACCCCGAAGGGGATATCGAAATTGCGATTACCGGCTTGCGCCCTGGCGAGAAGCTCTATGAAGAATTGCTGATTGGTGACAATCCGGAGCCGACATCTCACCCGAGAATCATGAAAGCGCATGAAGAGTTTATTCCATGGGCGGAACTGGAAGCCAGGCTCAGTGCGATGAAAATTGTACTGAGTCTGAACGATATCAGTGTGATCCGCCTGATGATGCGACAGCTGGTGCCGGGCTATACTCCTGATGGCGAGATAGTTGACTGGGTTTATCTGGCGCAGGAAGCCGAGGCACCGGCTGCAAGTGCTGAAAATATGTGAGTGTGTTGATTTCAGGGTAGCAGGTGCCTGATTGAATCCATTTCCTGAATAAGCTCTTCATAGCCGGCATCCAGTCTGGCACGAGCGAATGAGTCGATTTCAAGACCCTGGACAATGGACCTTCTGCCATTGCTGCAGATCACCGGAAACCCATAGATGATGCCTTCCGGTATGCCGTAGCTGCCGTCAGATAAAATGCCCATGGTAGTCCAGTCATCCTTTCCGGTTCCAAATACCCAGTCATGCATGTGACCAATAATGGCATTGGCTGCACTGCCCGCACTGGATAAGCCGCGTGCCTCGATTACCACAGCCCCCCGGTTTTGTACGGTAGGCATGAAACTGTCCCTGATCCAGTCTCGGTCTTTTACAAGGTCGATCACTTTCTGGTGATCGATTTCTGCATGAGATAAATCAGGAAATTGTGTGGATGAATGATTGCCCCACACAACCATTTTCCGGATCTGGCTGACAGGCTGATTCAGCTTCATTGCAACTTGCGATAACGCCCGGTTGTGGTCAAGCCTGAGCATTCCGGAGAAATTTTCATGGGTTAGATCAGGCGCATTTCTCATGGTAATGAGGGTATTGGTATTGGCAGGATTCCCCACCACCAGAATTTTTGCATTGCGTTTTACTGCCTGATTCAGAGCTCTGCCCTGTTCCCTGAAAATTTCTCCGTTGATTTTCAGTAAATCCTTGCGTTCCATACCTTTACTGCGCGGGCGGGCGCCAACCAGCATGGCAATATCGGCCTGATCAAACGCAATGAGCGGATCGTGTGTTGCAATAATGTCTGCCAGTAATGGAAAAGCACAATCCTGAAGTTCCATGACAACACCATCCAGTATTTTTCTGGATTCCGGAATGTCAAGGAGCTGAAGGATTACAGGCTGGTTGCTGCCGAGCATATCGCCGGCCGCAATTCGGAATAATAGGCTATAGCTGATTTGTCCTGCCGCGCCGGTGACGGCAATGCGAACGGGTGAAAGCATCAAATCCTGCTCCTTGAGTATTTGATATATTTTCCGATGGGAAAATAAATTGAGTGGAAATACAAGGGCGGATTATACCGATAAATCCCGGGCTCAATAAAGGCGGGCATTATCCGGGCAGCAGCTTTTCTTTTCCGGGTTGAAAATTTGAAACAGAAAACTGCCTGAATATGCAGGGAATAAAATACTTTTATATGATGGATAAATTACCGGAGCTGGATTATGCATAAATTTGATGTGGTGATCATCGGGGCAGGTAGTGCTGGTTTATCTGCTTTGCGTGAAGTCAGAAAGCGTACAGATAACTTTATATTGATCAATGATGGGCCATGGGGGACAACCTGCGCCAGGGTAGGGTGCATGCCTTCCAAGTTGCTGATTGAAGCAGCTAACGCTTTTCACCGCCGGGTTAGCTTTGATGAATTCGGTATTACAGGGGCTGATCAGCTGGCGGTAGATAATCATCGCGTGCTGCAGAGGGTTCGCCGGTTACGTGATGATTTTGTTGCCAGTACGCTTAAAACGGTTGAGGAACTGGGGCCACGTGCGCTATCAGGCCGTGCCCGCATCCTCTCCCCGGAAACGATCATGGTGAATGGAGAAAAACATCATGCCCGCAAAATCATTATTGCTACCGGTTCACGGCCGGTTGTGCCGGATTCCTGGCAGAATCTGGGAGAACGGTTACTGACGACGGATACTCTATTTGAGCAGGAAACATTACCCAGACGCATTGCCGTGATCGGCATGGGGCCGGTTGGTCTGGAAATGGCACAGGCACTTTCCAGATTGGGGGTACATGTTACCGGGTTTGGCTCTCGCGCCATGATCGGCGGGATTACCGATCCTTTCGTCAATCAGGCGGCAATATCGCTGCTATCTGAAGAATTCCCGATTCACCCTGGCGCACGTGCCAATGTTGTCATGAATCCACAGAATGGGCTGGTTACGGTCAATACGGGAGATGTGGAAATCGAAGTTGACAGTGTGCTGGCTGCATTGGGCAGGCGACCAAACATTGATGGAATAGGCATGGAAACACTGGGTGTGCCGCTTGATGAAAAAGGTTTGCCGCCAATCAGGTCGGATACATTACAGATAGCAGATTTACCGGTTTTTCTGGCAGGTGACGTCAATCAGCACTGGCCGTTACTGCATGAAGCTGCCGATGATGGCCATATTGCCGGTTTGAACGCGGTCAGAGAAAAACTGATTTGTTTCAAACGGCGGGTTCCGCTGGCGATCGTATTTTCTGATCCCAACATAGCTGTAGTGGGTAAATCTTTTAATTCGCTCCAGAAGGAAGATATTCAGGTGGGAGAAATCAATTTCAGTCGCCAGGGAAGGGCGCTTTCTGCCCAGCTTAATCGTGGTGTTTTGCGGGTGTACGCAGCAGCAGATAGTGGCCGGCTGCTGGGTGCAGAAATGTGTGCACCGGCCGGGGAGCATTTTGCGCATCTGCTGGCGCTGGCAACAGGTCAGTCTCTGACAGTCTGGGATTTATTACGGCTGCCGTTTTATCATCCCGTGCTGGAAGAAGGGTTGCGTACCGCCTTACGCAATCTTGCTTCGAAATTCCCGGCACGTCATGAATCAGATCTTGCAACCTGCGAGCCTTTTGATTCTGCCGCACTCGACTGAAAACGATCTTTGCGCGGGTGATGTAAACGGGTTGCTGAATGGAAGGTGGTGAGTGGTGGCGAATCAGGGATTTGAACCCCGGACCAACGGATTATGATTCCGCTGCTCTAACCACTGAGCTAATTCGCCATATGCCCGCAAGACAGAGCGCGTATTCTGCCTTTTGCATGAAAGGTAGTCAAGGCAGATTACTTCCCCTGTTCTTTGGGAGTAGTGAGGGTGGTGTCTGATCGTTGTTAATAATCAGGTAATTTGATCCAAGTCAGTATTTTAATACCTTCTTTCATTTACGCTGTGTGTGCAGTTCGTGAAGCATATCCGTAAATTTCATCAATGAGAGGGTAAATATGAAGATCAGACTGGTAATCGTGGCATCAATGATACTGGCAGTTGCTGCGTGCAAACCTTCCACACCAAACTCGCCTGATTCATCTACTTATGGGAAAACCGTCCAGCCATTCCATCAGATTCCTGCTGACGCTCAGGAAGGAGGGGGTAAACCCAGGCAGGTGGAGTAGGGAAGCATACTTTACTGTGATAGCCGGGCTTTGGTACATCTGATTTACTGAGTGTTTTCAGCATGAGTATCAAAGACCGGGGCATTGTCCCGCCGGTGGCAACCGGCATTATTTTCGGGATTATCCGCAATCTGCCGCTCCAGAGTGATTTCTTCCCGCACCTTATTCCTGATAGCATGCCGTCATTTAGCTGATTTATAAATTACGGACGGCGTGCGTCACATTACTTCACGCGAACATCCCTTATTCAAAAAGTTACTCAAGCTGCAACATTCAGCGCGTCAGCGCCGTGATGAAGGCCTGGCGTTGCTGGATGGTGTTCACCTGCTGCAGTCTTGTCTGGCATCCGGTCATGTGCCGGAACTTCTGATCGTCAGCGAATCCGGCTGTCAGCATCCTGAAATCAGCCAGTTGCTGATTCATGCCGGTACGGTGCATAAAAAAACAGATGAACTGATGCTGAGTGATGCCTTGTTCAGCCAGTTGTCGCCTGTCAAAACACCTGTCGGCATACTGGCGCTCATCAACATTCCGCAATACACATTTGCCGGTGATTCACGTCAGGATAATTTTTGTATTCTGCTGGAAGATATTCAGGATCCAGGTAACCTGGGCTCAATACTGCGTTCTGCTGCTGCGGCTGGTGTCAAAGCAGCCTATCTCTCGTCTGGCTGTGCGGATAGCTGGTCACCCAAAACCTTGAGGGCTGGCATGGGAGCCCATTTCTCCCTGCAAATCCATGAAAATGCAGATCTGGTTCAGGTGGCCCGCCAGTTTGATGGAAATATAGTGGCGACAGCGCTGGATAAGGCCAATAGCCTTTACCAGACAGATTTGCAGGGGGCTGTCATGTTTATTTTTGGTAATGAAGGTGGCGGAATTTCCCGGTCACTTCTGGAAGCAGCGCGTCAGCGCGTGATGATACCGATGCCGGGGGTTACCGAATCCCTTAACGTCGCTGCTGCAGCAGCCATCTGCCTGTTTGAGAAAGTTCGACAGGAAAGTGCGGCTAATCACCGGAATGTACCCTGATTTGTTCGTCAGCCGGGGTGTGGCCAGCTGCCAGATCACTGGTATCTGCCAGATATTTGAGAATACGGATTTTGTCAGAAAAATCATTTTTTTCACCTTTTAGGCTGGCGATGATCAGTTCAACCGGATCAGCGGCGTTGTTCCGCAATTTGACCGTGTGGCAGAAACGGGTGAAATCATCCAGTGAAATGATGCCGGTACGATCAGCAAAAGCGTGGTAATCGTTGCGAAGATAGCCGTGTAAATGGGCCTGGCTGATCCACTGCACCAGCTGCTGATAACTGAAGCCGGTTCGCAGAGCAAGATCCAGTGCGCTGGCGTTGGCCAGATTTTCGATATTGTCATAACCCTCACGGTTCAACAGAATTTCCTGGCCGTAGTTAACTCCCGGCAAGGCTGAAAGTGCTGAGGAAAATTCGTGAATCCGCGCTAAACCCAGTGCTTTAGAGGCAATGTTTTCAAGAAAAGCCAGGCCGCGATCAGGGAAGTAGCCAATAAAGAAACCCCATACGGGCAGGCTCCTGACCAGGATTTCATTATCTGCAGGTTTGCCGGGATCAATCAGAAAATAACTGACAACAAGCGCCAGCAGGGACCCCGTAATCATGCGCACACAGCTGCTGATGAAAATGTTGGGCGTCATATCCAGAGTGAAATAACTTCGCACCATGAGCCCGATAAAGTAGACATACCCGCCGAGAAAGCCGAACTGGAAAGCGGTTAACGTATAAACCAGCGCGCTAATGTATTCACTGGTTTTGCCTTCCATATAGGACTGCATATACGTGCCGAGCATCAGGAAATTGGCTCCCCTGCTGTAATCGATTCCAGCACCGTGTATGACATCAGAAGGGGAGAGCGGCGCCGGTTTCAGCAGCAAAATGATCGTACAGCCAAACATGGTTACCAGCATCAGGCTTGTCATGCTGCCCAGATAGCTGCGCACATTGAAAATCTTGTCCAGGGAATCCTGAATATAACTGCTGTTTGCGGCATAAATCTCAGGTGGAAGCTCCCGTTGCAGGCGGCGCTTTTTTTCCTCCCGCATTGAGCTGATGTAACAGAGCGTCACCAGCGGAATGATGCCGACAGCAAACACCAGCAGCACCAGGTTGTACTGAAAAAACACCGGATCAAACCATGACGCAATCTGCATGTAGACCGGGGCGTTTATCATGGCTTCCGGTGAATTGATCCGGACTGGCTGAGTGCTGGCATAAAACAGCAGCAGGACTACCCCCAGAAAAAGTACATTGATTGCAATAAACAGACACGAATAAAAATAAAAAGCAGGGCTTCTCTTGGGTTTTTCGCCGGACATGTTGTCAACCTCCCTGGTCTGAAGATGGTTTGAGCAGTGATGCGTAATTTTCAGCAAGTATTCATAGCGCCTGCACCAGATCACGATAAAACCGGAAATGGTTGAATGGCCGTGCCCGGCGGGCATTCGGCAAGGCAAAACTCCAGCCCGCCAGTTCAAAATGATCAGCCTGCAATATGCCTCTGAACTCTCCCCACTGCGCTGATGCCACGGACACCATCCCATCGTTATCGCCCTGGCTGGCGGCAATCATCTTTCCCCAGGGGCGCAGAATGAGTGGCATATCGGCAGGAGCGCGCATACTTGCGTATGAACAGTACCTGACATCTTCCCGGTTACCGATTTCCAGATTGAAGCGGGCACAAGCTGCCGGAGTCAGATCGTGGACAGCGGGCGTGGAAATGGAATGCATCCAGCGGAAACACAGATTCGATTCTGCAATCGCCCATTCAGCCAGGGGCGATCCATGATGTGGCGTGACGAGCGTGGTTAAACTGCGTACCCGGTGCATTGGGTCGAGATGATGAATCAGATAGCGGCTGTCCAGTCCGCCCATGCTGTGCGCAATCAGATCGATACGATCCGCACTGATCCGCGATAAAAAATTTGCTAAAACGCGCGCGCGATCTTCAATGACTCCGGTGGGAGGCAGGGCCGGGAAGAAAATCTGCCGGGAATCACGCCCCAGGCCGGAACGAAGATTGCGGAAATACTGTATTTCCTTCCCGAGCATCGAAAAAGAAGAAAAACCCAGTAATCCGTGTACGAAAACAATCGCCCCGTTATCTGAACTGCTCATTTCATCTCCACATAACTGCATTGTCTGACAGACACAAACAGTAACAGAAATACCCCGTCAGCATTTGATCAGCTGTTTGCCCGATAGCTTGAAATGCAGCCACCAGACTGATAGCTTCTGTTTTTTCATTCATTCCCAATAAAAATATTCCATGTCAGCACTAAAAACACTGCTTGCTGCCTATCGCTCTGCTGCAATGACAGAACGCGAAAAAGGCACTTACTTTGAAGAGCTGATCTTGTGTTATCTGCGCAATGAAGCCACTTACCGCGATTTGTACAGTGAAGTATGGACGTATGCTGATTGGGCAAAACAACAGGGACTGGATGGCCGCGATACCGGTATAGATCTGGTGGCACAAGCGCATACCGGCGAAACTCACGCTATCCAGTGCAAGTTGTACGCGGAAGATCACCGGCTGCAAAAAAGCGACATCGACAGCTTCTTTACCGCTTCCGGCAAAAAACCTTTTACCCACCGGCTGATTGTCAGCACCACTAACCACTGGAGCGAACATGCCGAAGAGGCATTACGCGACCAGCAGCCACCTGTCAGTAAAATTGATTTGTTTGATCTGGAAAACAGCCAGATTGACTGGAGCAGTTACGCATCGCGAACAGCTCCGGCATTCAAACCAAAGAAACAGCTCAGGGATCACCAGAAAGCTGCACTGGATGCCGTCCGGCACGGCCTGTCCGGTGCAGATCGGGGCAAGCTGATCATGGCCTGTGGCACCGGCAAGACGTTCACCGCACTGAAAGTCGCCGAAGCGCTGGCAGGCCAAGGCAGACGGGTGCTGTTCCTGGTGCCCAGCCTCAATCTGCTCTCGCAAACCCTCACCGAATGGACACAGGAAAGCGCTATTCCGCTGCACAGCTTCGCCGTCTGTTCAGATAGCGCGGTCGGCAAAAAACGCAGCAAGGATGACGACACTGTGCAGACCTTTACGCACGAACTGCGCTATCCCGCTACCACCGATGCCGCCCGTCTGGCGGCGGAGATGAACAAACGTCACGATAACGACCACATGAGCGTGGTGTTCAGCACCTATCATTCGATTGATGTCATCAGTCGCGCCCAGAAAGACCATCAACTGTCTGCTTTCGATCTGATTATCTGCGACGAAGCGCATCGCACCACCGGCGCCACGTTTGATGATGAGGATGAAAGTACGTTTGTGCGCGTGCACGATAACGATTACCTGTTTGCCACCAAACGGCTGTACATGACTGCCACGCCGCGTATTTATGGTGAACTGGCAAAAGCCAGTGCTGAAAAAGGCAATGTTGCGCTGTGTTCGATGGATGATGCAGCGCTGTATGGCAAGGAACTGTTCGTCATCACTTTTTCCGAAGCTGTCCGGCGTGGCCTGTTGAGTGATTACAAGGTGATTGTGCTGGCAGTGGAAGAGGCGCATGTCAGCCGCCGGCTGCAAACACTGCTGGCTGATGACAGCAACCAGCTTCGGGTGGATGATGCTGCCCGTATTATCGGTTGCTGGAAAGCGCTTTCCAAACAGGGATTAGCCGGTGAACTGGCGGATGATGCGCAGGCCATGCAGCGTGCCGTGGCTTTTTGTCAGGTGATTGAAGTACACAAAGGCAGCAAGACGCACAAAGTCAGCTCCCGGCAGATTGCCACCCTGTTTCAGGCTGTGGTGGAGGCGTATCAGGAACAGGAAGAATTTGAACAGATCACTCGCCTTAACTGTGAAGCCGCACATGTGGACGGCAGCATGAACGCCAGCGAAAAGGAAGAAAAGCTGCAATGGCTGAAAGCGGAAACACCTGCCAATACCTGCCGTATTCTGTCCAATGTGCGCTGCCTGTCCGAAGGCGTGGATGTGCCCGCGCTTGATGCCGTGCTGTTCCTCACGCCGCGCAATTCGCAAGTGGATGTGGTGCAATCCGTGGGCCGCGTGATGCGCAACGCCCCCGGCAAAAAGCGTGGTTATGTCATCCTGCCAGTGGTGATTCCAGCTGGTGTGGAACCGCATGAAGCACTCAATGACAACGTGACCTATAAAGTTGTCTGGCAGGTATTGCAAGCCTTGCGTTCACATGATGACCGTTTCGATGCCATGATCAACAAGCTCGATCTGATCGGGCGCGATGCCAGCAAAATGGAAGTCATCAGCATTACCGACACCATCCAGCCAAAACAGAAAAAAACCGGGAAAAATTCGGGGAAGAACAGCTATACCATCGGCCAGCCATCTGCGCACTACAACGTTCCCGAGCAGGCCACGTTACAGTTTGAAATCGGTGAAATTGAGCGTGCGCTCTACGCCAGGCTGGTGCAAAAGGTCGGCAACCGCCACCACTGGGAGGACTGGGCCAACGACATTGCCAAAATCGCCCGCACCCATATCGACCGCATCCAGGGCATTCTGGAAAACCCTGCCAACACGCAAGAACGCGCCGCCTTTAACGCATTTGCTAAAGAATTACGCGATGATTTGAACGACAGTATCAGCGACGGCGAGCTGGTGGAAATGCTCGCCCAGCACCTCATTACCAGGCCAGTGTTTGATGCGCTGTTTGCCGGTTACAGCTTTGCCGAGCACAACCCGATGAGCCAGGCCATGCAAAGCGTGCTGGATGCGCTGCACCAGCACCACTTGGGCAAAGAAGCCGATACGCTGGCCAGGTTTTATGAGAGCGTGAAGCTGCGCGCCGAGGGCATCGACAACGCCCAGGGCAAGCAAAAAATCATTGTCGAGCTGTACGACAAGTTCTTCCGCAATGCCTTCCCCAAAATGACGGAGCGGTTGGGCATCGTCTATACACCTGTGGAAGTGGTGGATTTCATCCTGCACAGCGTTAACCACCTGCTGCACACTGAGTTCGGCCAGACGCTGGGCAGCCAGAACGTCCACATCCTCGATCCATTCACGGGTACGGGCACTTTCATCACCCGCTTGTTGCAAAGCGGCCTCATCACCCAAAGCGAGCTGGCGCACAAATACCAGCACGAAATCCACGCCAATGAAATCGTGCTGCTGGCCTACTACATTGCCGCCATCAATATCGAGGCGGTGTACCACGGCATCATGGGCGGTGGCTATCAGCCCTTTGGCGGCATCTGCCTGACCGACACCTTTCAAATGTATGAAAAGGACGACCTGCTCAGCCAGCTCACCGTGGACAACAGCGCCCGGCGCAAGCGGCAAAAGGCGCTCGACATTCGCGTGATTGTCGGCAACCCACCGTATTCCGCAGGGCAGACTAACGCCAACGACAACAACGCCAATGTTGCCTACCCTCATCTGGACAAGCGTATTGAAAGCACCTATGCCGCCCGCTCCCAATCAGCAAACGCAAAAGGGCTTTACGACAGCTATATCCGCGCCATCCGCTGGGCGGCTGACCGCATCGGCAATGCCGGGGTGATTGGCTTTGTCACCAACGCGGGCTGGATAGAAGCCAACACCGCCGACGGCCTGCGCCTGTGTTTGGCTGAAGAATTTGCCAGCCTGCATCTCTTTCATTTACGGGGCAACGCCCGCACCAGTGGAGAGCAGCGCCGCAAGGAAAAGGACAACGTGTTTGGCATGGGCAGCCGCGCCCCGATTGCCATTTCCTTGCTGGTGAAGAATCCGCAGGCAGCACAGCAGGGAAAAATCTTTTTCCACGACATCGGTGACTACCTCAGCCGTGAGGAAAAGCTGGAAAAGATCGCGGCCTATGCCAGTGTAGCGGGTATCACAGCCGAAAATGACTGGCAAACCATCACCCCCGATACCCACGGCGACTGGCTGAAGCAGCGTGACGACAGCTTTGGCGAGTTCATGGTCTTGGGCGACAAAAAGAGCGATGGTGCCAAGCTGTTTGATAACTTCTCGCTAGGCGTAGGCACCAACCGCGACGCCTGGGCTTACAACGCCAGCCGCAGCAAGCTAGCCAGCAATATGGGCGGCATGACTGCCTTTTACAACGCCGAAGTGCAGCGCTTCAATGCCGCGCATCCGGGGCTGGACAGCAAAGCCAGCGATGCGCTGGTGGATGGCTTTATTGACACCAATCCGCAGCGCATCAGCTGGACGCGCAGCCTCAAGTCCGAGCTGGCCAAAGGCCGTAGCTTTGCCTTTGACGAGACCTGTTTAGTGCCCTCGCTCTACCGCCCCTTTACCAAGCAATGGCTGTATTTCAATCGACAATTAAACGAATATGTATTCCAAATGCCCCGCATCTTCCCCGAGACTGGGGTGGAGAATTTGGTGATTCAGTTCAACGCAAAATACAGTGGCAACGGAAGCCCAGTCATCATTTCCAATGTGTTGCCAGACCTGCACTGCAACGGGGACTCCCAATGCTTCCCGCTCTATCTTTACGATGTCGCAGCAGCTGAAGCAGGCAACGTTCATCCCAGCCTGTTTGATACTCCCCAGGCTGAAAGCAAACCTGTTCGCCGCGATGCCATTACCGATGCCGGGCTGGCGCATTTTCAGGAAGCGTATCCGGGCGAGCGCATCAGCAAGGAAGACCTGTTCTATTACGTCTATGGCTTGCTGCACTCGCCCGACTACCGAGACCGCTACGCCGATAACCTGAGCAAAGAATTGCCGCGCATCCCGCGCGTGAAAATCGCTGCCGATTTCTGGGCATTTTCCAAGGCAGGCCGTGCCTTGGCTGAGCTGCATCTGAACTATGAGACGGTAGAAAAATACCCCTTAACGATAGAGATCAAGGGCAAGCGGGCGGACGACTTGAGCGACGCCGACTACCGCGTGGAGAAAATGAAGCTGGCCAGGAAGGGCGACCCGACCACCGTCATCTACAACAGCCGCATCACCCTCAAAAACATCCCCCCCGAGGCATGGGACTACGTGGTCAACGGCAAACCCGCGCTGGACTGGGTGATGGAGCGCCAGAGCGTCAAAACCGACAAGGCCAGCGGCATCGTCAACGATGCCAATGATTGGGCCATCGAAACCATGGGTAATGCCAAATACCCGCTGGAACTGTTCCAGCGCATCGTCACCGTTAGCCTGGGGACAATAAAAATTGTAGACGGATTGCCGAAGCTGGAAATACTGACAGCAGAATAGTTTTTTACCTGCTGGATTGCTTCACGCTTCATTGCATTCGCGTTCGCAAGGACGGCCTGCCTTATTCCGTCATCGCGAATCCCGCAGGGATGTGGCGACCCAGTAACACCGCAACCTCGTGCCATTCCCGGGAGGTATTACCGGCGCGGTAATCCGGCAACAGCACCAGCAGCATACAAAAATCACCGGCTTCCCTCATCGTTACCACCGCACTGGATTGCTTCACGCTTCATTGCATTCGCGTTCGCAAAGACGGCCTGCCTTATTCCATCATCGCGAATCCCGCAGGGATGTGGCGACCCAGTAACACCGCAACCCCGTGCCATTCCGGGGAGGTATTGCCGGCGCGGTAATCCGGCAACAACGCCAGCAGCATACAAAAATCACCGGCTTCCTTCATCGTTACCGCCGCACTGGATTGCTTTACGCCGCTGGCGTTCGCAAGGACGGCTTTTCTATCGTTTTCGCGAGGAGCAGCGCAACGTGGCGACCCAGCAGTGGTAGTGGTAACAAAAGTACTGGATTGCTGCTTCATTGCATTCGCGTTCGCAAGGACGGCCTGCCTTATTCCGTCATCGCGAATCCCGCAGGGATGTGGCGACCCAGTAACACCGCAACCCCGTGCCA
>CAZYWE010000024.1:19412-34137 GCA_964651625.1 uncultured Nitrosomonas sp.
TTATTCCGTCATCGCGAATCCCGCAGGGATGTGGCGACCCAGTAACACCGCAACCTCGTGCCATTTTAGGCGTGTTTCGCCTGTTTTTTATGGGAGAATGCCGTGAATCTCTTCTTTTGTTTGGATAAACAGTGCTACTGCAGGAATTTTCAGAAGTGCCAATGTTAATTGCGATTGGGTCATTCATATTGATATTGCTGCTGATTTTGCCCGAGAAATTAAAAGGATATTTAATAAGATCGCTTTTGATCATTTTTGTGGCATCCATATCTGCAATCGTAATAATCAGGTTTTTGACTTATTTTTTTCGGGTGCTGTGAACGTAGTTTCTGTCAAATAACCACTGTTCGCAAGGACGGCTTTTCTATCGTTTTCGCGAGGAGCAGCGCAACGTGGCGACCCAGCAGTGGTAGTGGTAACAAAAGTACTGGATTGCTGCTTCATTGCATTCGCGTTCGCAAGGACGGCCTGCCTTATTTCGTCATCGCGAATCCCGCAGGGATGTGGCGATCCAGCCTTTGTCAACATGGGTTCTCTTGCTGAATACCATGTATCAGATCATTTTCATAAATACTTTGGAGCGTCGCTGGTAGTTGTAGAGGCTTTGCTTCTGCTGCGGGAGCTGGTCGGGGGCGGTTTCTGTAAAGCCACGTTCGACAAACCAGTGAGCGGTGCGGGTGGTGAGGACGAACAGGCGGCGATAACCCTGTTTTCTGGCGTGATCTTCAAGATGATCAATCAGTATGCGGCCGATGCCGGCTTTGCGATGATCCGGGTGGACTGCGAGGCAGGCAAGTTCGCAGGCATTGTCGTCCGGGAAAGGGTAGAGCGCCGCGCAGGCGATGATCATGTTGTCGTGTTCGATGATGGTGAAGCGTTCGATTTCCATTTCCAGCAGTTCCCGGCTGCGCCGTACCAGAATACCTGCCTGCTCCAGTGGTTCGATCAGCTGCAGGATGGCGCCGATGTCTTCAATTCCAGCCTGGCGGATGATTTGCAGTGAATCGCGCGTGATCATGCTGCCGATACCGCCGTGGGTGAACAGTTCCAGCAGCAGTGCGCCATCAGTATGACGATCGACCAGATGGGCGCGCTTCACGCCTTTTTCGCAGGCATATAGCGCCCATGGCAGATAGATGCGGGTATCTTCATCCGGCTGCTGGTCAATAGTCGTTTCCATTGCAGTAAGCAATGCTTTCCCCTGCTTGACGGTGAGCTCCGGCAATAATGTGACGCCTGATTCGGTTTGCTGCTGGATGCCGGAGGTATTCACCAGGAAAATTAGTTTATCGGCCTGCAGGGCAATGGCAACTTCAGCGGCGGTATTTTCCAGTGTGAGGTTGAAAATTTCCCCTGTGGGTGAATAACCCAGTGGGGAGATCAGCACCACTGTTCCCTGTTCGAGCTGGGTACGAATTGCCTCGGTATTGATGCGGCGCACTTCCCCGGTGTACTGCAGATCAGTGCCTTCCAGCACGCCAACCGGGCGGGCTGTGACGAAATTGCCGCTGGCGACCCGTATGGCGGCATTGGCCATGGGGGAATTGGGCAGGCCCATCGACAGCAGCGCTTCAATTTCCACCCGGACTTTGCCCACGGCTTCTTTCACACATTGCAGCGTGGCGGCATCCGTTACCCGCATGTCCTGCACATAGCTTATTTCCAGCTGATCTGCCAATAACCGGGATTCAATCTGCGGGCGTGCGCCGTGTACCAGCACCAGCCGAATGCCGAGGCTGGCGAGCAGATTGAAATCCTGTACCAGTTCGATGAATTTTCCATCTTCGACAACCTCACCCCCGAAGGCGACGACAAAGATTTTTCCGCGACTGGCGTGGATATGAGGGGTAACAGAGCGAAACCAGGTGACAAATTCAGAATCCGATTTCATGGCTGATCAGAATGAAAGGGTTATCAATAATCGCCCCAGAGTGTCTGGGCGGCGGCGATGGCAGCTAGTGCCGCGCTTTCTGTGCGCAGGATGCGGCTGCCGAGGCGAATGGCTGTGAACCCGGCAAGGTGGGTAGCGCTGGTTTCTTCCTCAGCGAATCCGCCTTCCGGGCCTGTCAGTAGGGTGAGATATTCTTCAGGCCGGGGAGCGGATAATTCAGCCAGACGCTGTGTGGCGGCTGGCGAGAGCAGGATGTGATGCCCGGCCAGGTTGCCATGCTGCTGCTTCCACGCCAGCTTTTGTTCCAGCCAGTGCGTCAGGGAAATGAGAGGCAAAAGCTGCGGAATGGTGTTTCTTCCACACTGTTCGCAGGCGGCAACAATGATTTTATGCCAGTGTTGCCAGCGTTTGCCGGCACGTTCTTCATCCAGCCGGACAAGGGTGCGGCGGGTGATCAGCGGTTGTATGCGGGTGACACCCTGTTCAACCGCTTTCTGGATGATCCAATCCATTTTCTCATTGACGCAAATAGCCTGTGCCAGCTCGATCTTGAGCGGAGATTCGCGTTCAGCTGGCAGATGGCATTCGATCTGTACCTGACAGCTGGATTTGCTGGCCTGCACGAGTTGGCCGGAGAATTCGCCACCGGTTCCATCAAATACAGTGACATGATCACCCGGCTTTAGCCTAAGTACCTGAATGGCATGATGGCTGGTATCGCTGTTCAGCGTAATCCGTTCGCTGTCACGGATGGGGGAGGGGTGAAAAAAGCGTGCTGTCATCGTTGTTGTACAGGTAACTGAATGGCCGGGGAACGGGAAGGTCAAAATTTTTCTATGATAGTATAGGTACAGAAAAAATCGATATATTAAAAGGAGCAGCAACATGGCGAGTCTCGAAACACCAGTCTGTAATTTTGGCTGGAAGGCAGTGGATTTTGATCTTCCCGGCGTGGATGGCAAGCGTTACAGCCTGGCATCGGTAAAAGGGGAAAACGGGTTGCTGGTGATGTTCATCTGTAACCATTGTCCTTATGTGAAAGCGATTCGCGACCGGATCATCCGTGATGTCAAGGCGCTGGCCGGACATGGTATCGGTACCATCGCCATCATGTCCAACGATCCGGCGGATTACCCTGAAGATTCGTTTGAAAACATGGCTAAAGTTGCCCGGGAGTATGATTATCCGTTTCCTTACGTGCAGGATGAAACCCAGCAGATTGCCAAAGCTTACGGAGCAGTCTGCACACCTGATTTCTTTGGTTTCAATAACAGGCTGGAGCTGCAATATCGCGGCCGGATGGATGCCTCTCGCAAGGAAGCGGCACCTGCCGATGCGCGCCGTGATCTGTTTGAAGCCATGGTTCAGGTGGCAAAAACAGGCCGTGGCCCTGAAGAACAAATTCCAAGTATCGGCTGTTCGATCAAATGGCGGGAAGATTGAGCATGCTGGATCGTGTCATCACGGCAGTAAGGGAAGTGGCGCGAGATGAAATCATGTCGCGCTATTTGCAGGTTGAACGAATTTACAAGGCAGATGGCAGTTTTTATACCGAAGCGGATCTGGTTGCCCAGGGAAAGCTGCTGGAGCGGTTGCAGGACATTGCTCCGGTTGCAATGATCGGCGAGGAAATGCCGGAAACAGAGCAGCGGGCGCAGTGGGAAGCGGGTCAGGATGGTCTGTGGAGTGTCGATCCGATCGACGGTACTTCCAATTTTATGAATGGACTGCCTTATTTTGCAGTTTCCGTGGCACTGATGCGGGGCGGCAGAAGTGTGCTTGGCGTTGTCTACAACCCGGCAACGGGTGAAATGTTTTATGCCGAGCAGGGCAAGGGGGCTTTCCTTAACGGTAAACCCCTGCCTTTGTCCAGACGGAAAATCCCGTTGAACAAAGCGATCGCCAACGTCGATTTCAAGCGGCTGGATCGCAGGCTGGCAATGGAAATCGTGGCGAAGCCTCCCTATTCATCCCAGCGCAATTACGGCACCTGCACGCTGGAGTGGTGTTATACCGCTGCAGGGTATTTTGACCTGTATCTGCATGGTGGCCAGAAGCCGTGGGATTATGCTGCCGGCTGTCTGATCCTGGAAGAAGCCGGTGGTCATCGGTGTACATTTGAAGAAGATGATTACTGGTCAACCAATCCGTGGCGCCGCTCCGTCATTGGTGGACTGGATGCGGATCTGTTTGCAGTGTGGCGTGACTGGATCAGGTCGCGTATGGCAGATTTGCCCTGAGGAGCAGGCGTGTTGCCTGCCTGCCAGGGCAGGTTGCAAACGTTGTTATGGCAGCAGTTGCTTGTCAGCGTCCGGTTGTTCAACGGTAACCGGCAACTGGTGTGACCAGTGCCCGCCTATTGCCTGAATCAGCGCAACAGCTGCCGCCTGCTGGTTGATTACCGCCTGGATTTGCGTTTGCCGGGCGTTCAGTGCAGCCGTTTGCGCGATGACTACCTGAGCATAATCGACGACTCCGCTTAAATACTGGTTGCTGATGATCGCTTCTGCGCGGGAGGCGGCATCAGCTGCTTCAACCTGGCTGCGTGTTACATCGGCCAGCACTCGCGTTGCGGCGAGATTATCCTCGACTTGCTGAAAAGCGGTGAGTACCGTCTGCCGGTAAGTCGCAACGGTCTGATTAAACTGGGCATGCGCCTGCAATACCTGCCCCCGGCGTGCACCGAAATCAAGCAGTGTCTCCACTCCACTCAAACCAAAAGACCAGAGGCTGGTCGAGGCTTTAAAAAGCTGTTCCATGGCGCTGGTGCTCGTTCTTACGCCTGCTGTCAGCGTGATTTGCGGGAAATAGGCGGCGCGCTGAATGCCGATATTGGCGTTGGCAGCAGCGACCCGGCGTTCGGCGGCCGCAATGTCAGGGCGACGCTGCAAAAGCATGGATGGCAGTGTGGCCGGTACATCCGGTATGGCCGGATTCCAGATTGAAGGTACCAGAGTGAAAGTTGAGGGATTTTCTCCTGCCAGCACAGCGATTGCATGTTCCAGCACTGCACGCTGGCGATCCAGATCTTGCCGCGAAGCAATCGCATTATTCAGCGTTGTCTGTGCCTGAAAAACATCGGAACGGGCAACCGTACCAGCTTCATATTTATTGGTGGCAATGGTGAGTGCGCGCCGGTAATCTTCGATGATCCGGTCGAGCAGATCTCGCTGGGTATCAATGCCGCGCAACTGGATATAGTTGCTGGCCAGTTCACCTTGCGCAGATAGCGTGGCGTTGGCCAGATCTCCCACGCTGGCAGCTTCTCCCGCCTTTGCCTGTGATACGGCATTGCTCAGTTTTCCCCAGAGATCCGGTTCCCAGCTTGCACCAATACCGAGCATGAAATTGGATGAAGCGGAAAGTGCACCGCCGCTGCCCGTAACAAACGAGCCACTGCCGGAGGTTGTGCCAGTAAAAGGGGTGGAGCGGGACCGGTTGCCCGTCAGGTTGATCAGGGGGAAAAGCGCAGCCCGCTGAGTGATGACGAGTGCCCGTGCTGCCTGATAGGCGGCACGAAAACTCGCGACATTCTGGTTGGTGACGCTTACCCTTGATTCCAGCTCATTGAGCACAGGATCATTGAAAAGAGTCCACCATTCCCCGCGCGCGACTGCATCGGATGGTTCCGCCGCTACCCACCCGGGTGCTTCTTTATAGTTCGGTGGGAGGGTGATTGCCGGTGTGTGATATTTGGGAGCCAGGTTACAACCGGCAAGGAACAGAATGAATAGCGACAGGACTGGTTTCATGGGGTATTTCATTATTAAAGGGGCGCTGGTGTATCACCATGCCGGGTGAGCTGTTGTTCGTAGGCGCCCCGCCGGCGGAAGCGGTCGAGTGCCAGATAGACGACTGGCGTAGTCAGCAGCGTCAGGATCTGGCTGGCGACAAGTCCGCCAAAGATGGCAATACCCAGCGGCCTGCGGAGTTCTGCTCCGTCTCCGAAGCCAATGGCAAGGGGCAGTGCGCCCAGCGCAGCGGCCAGTGTCGTCATCAGGATTGGGCGAAATCGCAGCAGTGAAGCTTCACGCACGGCGGCAAGCGGGCTTAACCCGCTGCGTTCTGCTTCCAGCGCAAAGTCGATGATCAGGATCGCATTCTTTTTTACGATCCCGATGAGCAGAATGATGCCGATGAGTGCAATGATGTCGAACTGCCCGCCGGTTGCCATCAGCGCGATGATGGCGCCAACTCCGGCTGATGGCAGGGTGGAAAGCGTGGTAAGCGGATGGATCAGGCTTTCGTAGAGTATGCCCAGTACGATATAGATGGTAACTAATGCGGCCAGGATCAGGAGTGGCATACTGGCTGTTGTTTGTTCAAACACTTTGGCCGTTCCGCTGAATTCTCCATGGACAGTGGCGGGTAGCGCCAGGCTGGCCAGGGCTTCTTCAATCGTATTGGCCGCAGCACCCAGTGATCCTCCCGGGGGCAGGTTGAAAGAAAGTGTGGCCGAAGGTTCTCCGTCGGAATGGCTGACAGATGTGCTGGCCGAGCCGGTTGACCAGCGGGCAATCGTGGAGAGTGGGATCATGGTTCGGGCTGATGTACTGACTGCATTGCCAAAGGCGGTAGCAGAGCCGCCGCTGGCTGTGCCGCCTGTGCTGGCAAAGGGTACTGTCTCACCGGTTGTTGTCACTGGCAGGTAGATATTGTCGAGTGCTTCCGGTGAACTCCTGAATTGATCCGGAATTTCCATCACGATATGGTACTGGTTAAGACCTGAATAGATGTTGGCAACCTGCCGCTGCCCAAAGGCATTGTATAAGGCCGCATCGACAGATTGCATTGAAACCCCCAACCGTGCGGCAGTATCCCGGTTGACTTCCACAAAAACATTGGCGCCTGCATCCAGCTGGTCGATATCGACATCAATCAGTGTATCGCTATGCTGCTTCAGCGCATCGACCAGTTTCTGTCCGGAAGTTTTGAGCATCTCGGAATCCCCTGCCTTCAGGACGTACTGATAGGTGCTGGTTGTCTGGCGGCCGCCAACCCGAAGATCCTGGGTTGGGTTGAGAAACAGGCTGATCCCTTCAACCTGGCTCAGTTTGGGGCGAAGACGGGCAATAACGGCAGGCGCTGGCGGGCGCTGCGATCTGGGTTTGAGGGTTACATAAAGAAAACCGCCGCCTGCACGTCCTCCTCCTGAGACAGCAATGACAGCCGCCACCGCCGGGTCATCCTTTACGATATTGGCAACCCGCGTCAGTTTGTCCTGCAGGGTGTTGAATGAAATGCTTTGATCAACACGCACCCCGCCCATAATGCCTCCCGTATCCTGTCCCGGAAAAAATCCCTTGGGTGCAATGATGATGAGATAAACATTAAGTACTACTGCGCCAGCCAGCATCATCAGTACTGTTCTGCGGTGTGCGAGTGCCCAGTCGAGCACATGTTCATACCAGGCCTGCATCCGCTCGAAGCTGCGTTGTGCCAGACGCATGATTCTTCCCTGATCCGCCTCTTTGCTGAGGCAGCGTGCTGCCAGCATGGGTGTGGTGGTGAGCGAAACAAACAGGCTGATGACGACTGCCACGGTCATGGTGAGTGAGAATTCCCTGAATAACCGCCCGACCAGACCTCCCATGAAAATGAGGGGGACGAATACCGCAATCAGGCTGAGTGAAATGGACAGGACGGTGAAACCGACTTCACGCGCACCTGCCAGCGCAGCCTGAAATGGTGCTACCCCTTTTTCAATATGGCGGCTGATGTTTTCCACTACCACGATGGCATCGTCCACAACAAAACCGGTTGCAATGGTGAGTGCCATGAGTGACAGGTTATCGAGTGAAAAATCGGCCAGATACATCACTGCGAAAGTGCCGAGCAGCGAAGCAATCACGGCCACGGCCGGAATCAGTGTGGCGCGCCAGCTTCTGAGGAACAGGCTGACTACCAGCACGACGAGAAGAGTGGCGATCAGCAGGGTGATTTCGACTTCATGAAGTGATGAGCGGATGGTGAGAGTGCGGTCTGCCACAATATCCAGATGAATATCGGGTGGTATGGTGGCGCGCAGGGCGGGAATCTGTGCCTTGAGGGCATCCGCCACCTGAACAATGTTTGCACCCGGCTGACGTCTGATCAGGACGGGTATCGCCTTGCTGCCGTTATACAGACCCATGGTGTAAATATCTTCCGGGCCATCATTTACTTCGGCAACGTCGGACAGGCGTACTGCTGCGCCATTTCGCCAGGCAATGACAATATCGCGATAATCAGCAGCGCGCAGCCCGGGCTGATTCAGGTAAATCTGCCAGCTCTGATCGCCGGAATCAACTATCCCGCGCGGGCGATTGGCACTTTCTGACTGCAGCGCAGTACGAACATCTTCCAGAGAGATGCCATAACGTGAAAGTGCCAGCGGATTAACTTCCACCCGCACTGAGGGCAGGGCAGCGCCACCCAGTTCGACATTACCCACGCCCTGTACCTGCAGCAGCCTTTGCTGTACTACAGTTGAAACCTGATCATAGATTTCGGACGGGCTGCGTGTGGGAGATGAGAGGACGAGAATCAGGATCGGTGCTTCAGCCGGATTGAGTTTGCGGTAGCTGGGATTGGTTCTGAGGGTGGCGGGCAGATCAGCGCGCGAAGCGTTGATTGCTGCCTGGACATCGCGTGCGGCACCATCAATATCACGGGCCAGATCAAACTGGAGTGTAATCTGGGTTGCGCCGGTCACAGAGCTGGAGGTCATTTCAGTTACCCCGGCGATCAGGCCAAGATGACGCTCCAGGGGGGAAGCCACGCTTGATGCCATGGTGGATGGACTGGCACCGGGAAGATTGGCCTGTACCATGATCGTCGGGAAATCAACCTGTGGCAGTGCCGCCACTGGCAGTCTGAAAAATGCACTGATTCCGGCCAGCATCAAACCGATGGTGAGCAGGATGGTGCCCACCGGCCGGCGGATGAAGGGTGCGGAGATATTCACAGTGCTTCATCCCGGACAGATACGCGATTCGGCTGCTGTCTGCGCTCTTTCCAATCTTCCAGTACGAGAAAGATAACGGGCGTGGTGAACAGGGTCAGTATCTGGCTGAGCAGCAGGCCGCCACCAATGGCGATACCGAGCGGCTGGCGCAGTTCATGCCCGGTGCCACCGCCGAAAATCAGTGGCAGGGCGGCAAACAGGGCGGCAAAGGTGGTCATCATGATCGGACGGAAACGCAGCAGTGCAGCCTGGCGGATGGCGTGATGGCTGTCGGCCTGTTCATGGCGCATGGCATCGAGCGCAAAATCAATCATCATGATTGCGTTCTTTTTCACGATGCCGATCAGCAGGACAATACCGATGATACCGATGACACCCAGCCCCGATCCTGTCAGCCACAGACCCAGCAATGCACCGATTCCCGCAGGGGGCAGGGTGGACAAAATCGTTATCGGGTGGACAAAGCTTTCATAGAGGACCCCCAGCACGATGTAGACCACACCGATAGCTGCCAGGATCAGCCATAACTCATTACCCAGCGAAGATTTGAACGCGCTTGCCGCTCCGGTGAAACGGGTGGTCAGTGCGATGGGAATGCCGATCGACTGTTCTGCCTGTTCGATGGCTTCAACTGCATTTTCCAGTGAAATGCCGGGGGCCGGATCGAAACCAATCGTGACCGCCGGAAACTGATCTTCGCGTGAAATCACCAGCGGTACTGCCCCCGTGCGAATCGTTGCGAGGGTGGACAGGGGAACACTGGTTCCATCAGGCAGTGGAATCTGGAGTATTCCCAGCGATTGTGGATCGGTTATGAGCCCGGGCATTGCTTCCAGGATGACGCGATTCTGGCTCGACTGGGTATAGATGGTGGAAATGATCCGCTGCCCGAAGGCATCATACAGTGCGTTATCAATGGCAAGCACACTGAGGCCCAGCCGGCCGGCAGTATCGCGATTGATGTCGACGGTGACAGAGCGCCCGCCAGAAAATATATTGGATGTAATGTTATGCAGGTAAGGGTCTTTTTTCAGCGCAGTGGCCAGTGTTTCTCCCCACTGGATAACCTGCTTTTCATCCGCACCCTGCAGGGAAAAGCGGTAGGCATTGATCCCGGTAGAGGTGTCGATAGTCAGGTCCTGTACCGGGCGAAAATGGGTCTGCATACCGGCCACGTTGGCGGTTGTCTGTTCGAGGCTGGCCAGCACTTCCGGCAGGCTGGCACGATTTCCGTGCGGTTTGAGGTTGACCAGCATGCGTCCCTGGGAGAGTGCGGGATTCTGTCCATCCACCCCGATCGTGGAGCTGAGGCTGACAACGGCTGGGTCAGCCAGTATGGCACGGGCCACCTGCCGTTGCAGTTCCATCATGCGCTGATAGCCAATATCCTGTCTGGTGGAAGTGGTGATGGCAATCTGCCCGGTATCCTGTTCCGGGAACAGGTTTTTGGGAACAAACAAGTAGAGCAGGATGGTGATGACCAGTGTGACGGTAAATACCAGCAATGTCAGCGTGCGGTGTGCCATTACCCGGTCAAGTGCTGTAGCGTAATGGTTTGTCAGCCATTCAAACCACCGGTGAGTCAGTTCCGCGATACGGTGTCCGCGTTCTTCTTCATGTGAGTGCAGCCAGCGGGCGGACAGCATGGGTACCAGTGTCAGCGCAATCACCGCTGACAGCAGGATGGTGACTGCCAGTGTGACAGCAAATTCACGAAACAGGCGGCCGACCACATCGCCCATGAAAAGCAGCGGGATCAGTACGGCTATCAGGCTGATGGTGAGCGAGATGATGGTAAAACCGATTTCGCCTGCACCTTTCAGTGCAGCCTCGAATGGCCGTATCCCGTTTTCGATATGGCGGGCGATGTTTTCCAGCACGACGATGGCATCATCCACCACGAAGCCGGAAGCAATGGTAAGCGCCATCAGTGTCAGATTATTGACGGAGAAGCCGAGAAAATACATGGCGACAAAAGCGCCAATCAGGGAAAGCGGTACGGCGACACTGGCAATCACTGTTGCGCGCACTGATCCCAGAAACAGGAAAATGACAAGCGTAACCAGAAAAACCGCCAG
This sequence comes from uncultured Nitrosomonas sp., assembly GCA_964651625.1. Lineage (GTDB taxonomy): Bacteria > Pseudomonadota > Gammaproteobacteria > Burkholderiales > Nitrosomonadaceae > Nitrosomonas. The sequence continues at coordinate 30,328 of CAZYWE010000024.1, forward strand.
CACCAGCTCGAACCGTACATCTTCCACCGATGCGCGGATGCCGGCAGTCCGGTCAGCCAGCAGGGTGACATGAACGTCGGCAGGTAACTGGGCTTCGAGATCACGCAGAGTGGCTTTGATCGTATCGACCGTGGCGATGACATTGGCGCCCGGCTGTCGCTGCACATCGAGAATCACGGCCGGCGTGTCATTCATCCAGGCCGCCAGGCGAACATTCTCGGTCGCCAGGGTTACGCTGGCGACATCACTTAACCGGACCGGTGCGCCATTGGCAAAGCCAACGACCAGACTGCGATAGCTGTCGGCATCTGTCAGCTGATCATTGGCATCAATGATCCAGCTCCTGCTATCGCCGTTGAGGCTGCCTTTGGCAGCATTGACATTGGCATTGCTGATTGCAGTCCGCAGCATTTCGAGTGACAGGCTGCGCGTGGCAAGTGCAGCGATATTGGCCTGGATGCGCACAGCCGGTCTTTGCCCGGAAATCATGGAAACCAGACCAACACCGGATACCTGCGCGATCTTGTTGGAAAACTGTCGTTCGATGATTCCCTGTACTTCTCCCGGTGGCCGTGTGTCCGAGGTAATGCCGAGGCTCAGGATGGGTGCATCAGCAGGGTTGACTTTGGCGTAAACAGGGGGGGTGGGCAATGCGGTCGGGAGCAGCGTGCCTGCTACGTTGATGGCGGCCTGGACTTCCTGTTCAGCTATGTCGAGTGCGAGATCGAGACGAAACTGCAGGGTAATGACGGATGCACCGGAGGACGAGGTGGAAGTCATGCGCACGAGGCCGGGCATCTGTCCGAATTGCCTTTCCAGCGGTGAAGTGATGGTCAGGGCCATGACATCCGGGCTTGCCCCCGGGTAAAGCGTGGTGACCTGAATCGTCGGAAAATCGACTTCCGGCAGGGAAGACAGAGGGAGAAACCGGTAAGCGATGAGGCCGCCCAGCAGCAGCGTAATCATCAACAGGGTAGTCGCAACCGGGCGGAAGATGAAAATACGTGATGGCCCGCCAGGCAGAGTGGCGGCTGTTTCTCCAATATCGCCACTCATGAATGCCGATCCGCAGATTCAGGCTGATGGTGATCACCTTCGCGTGCTTTGTCGTTATGCTGGTTTTTGTCCCCCGTCAGGCGGATGGGCGAGCCATCTTCAAGCCCGTCTGCGCCATCGGTCACGACGATTGCCCCGGATGCCAGACCGGAAATGATGGCAATCTGTCCATCGGCACTCGGGCCGGTTGTGACTGGCGTTAATTTGACCGTGTTGTCCGGCTGGATGACAAAGACAAAATCACCCGGCACCCCGTGCCGGACGGCGCTGACGGGAACAGTGACAGCATTATGCAGTGTGGTGACGAGCAGGGAGATATTGACGAACTGGCCGGGGAAGAGGGTGTTGTCATCATTATCGAAACGTGCTTTGGCCCGGACGGTTCCGGTGGTGGTATCGACCTGATTGTCGAAAGTCAGAAAGCGCCCTTCAGCCAGCGCTCTGCTGTCGTTCTGGTCCAGTGCCTGTACGGATAATCCCTCTCCACTTCCGGCCTGATGACCGATGGTGGAAAGCTGGGTTTGCGGCAGAAAAAAACTGACATCGATCGGATTGAGCTGTGTGACAACGACAATCCCGTTGGTATCGGATGGTGTCAGGTAATTGCCAATATCCACCTGGCGGATACCGGCACGGCCATCGATGGGTGATTTGATCGCGGTATAGTCCAGATTGAGCTCGGCCGTACCGATCGCTGCCCGGTCAGCCGCTACCGTTCCGGTCAGCTGGCGAACCAGTGCGCGCTGGGTATCAACCTGCTGGCTGGCGATGGAATCCTGTTTGAGTAATGTTTCATAACGTTTGAGATCAAGTCTGGCGACAGCGAGCTGAGCTTCATCACGTGCCAGATTGGCTCTGGCCTGGGCCAGTGCCAGCCGGTAGGGGCGCGGATCTATCTGTGCAAGCATTTGCCCCGTTTTTACCATCTGGCCTTCCTGAAACAGCAGTTTGAACAGCACACCGGAAAGCTGCGGGCGAACTGTTGCCGTAACCAGCGGCTGTACCGTACCCAGCGCTGTTACCATCACGGGTATATCGGTATGGGCAGCGGGCCTGGTTCCCACAGCAGCGGCAGGGCGTGTGTGCATGCCACCAGTGCTGCGGTTTGCCAGACGGTAAACTGCAAGAGCGGTGACTGTCAGTGCAACAGTAATGAGAAGTACATTACGCAGCGAATGTCTGCGCTTTTTATCCGGGGAAGGATGATCTGCCCCGGGAATAACCTGATTTTCATCTTCCATGGTCATATCGTTTTATTTTCGGACTGGCAACTTATCTGCAGAATCCGGATTCTCAGAGAAATCAGTGGATTTATCATTGTTTTTATGTAAATTTCGTGAAAAGGAGTGGCTCAGACCACTCCTTTCGGGTATGCAGGGACGAGGGGTGTCAGCGATGACGAAAGCCTCCTTCATGGCCTGGCTGGCGTCCGGGCTGTCCATTCATCTCACCACGCTCTATTCGTTCTTCAAATCTTCCACGCTCAGGCTGGTTATCGAATTCCCTTTCTCTTTCCCTCATGTGTTCATTGAATTCCATGCGATCTTCCCGCTCGCGATCACCGCGGGATGGCGGCATGGCTGAATTTTCGATGAGGGAAGGAGGACGTGCCATATACGGCCTTTCAGGACGGAGAGCATCCGGGGTGGCATGTATGGCAGGCCAGCCGCGGTTTGTATCGAAACGTTGTGCCGGCTCATGCATGACCGCCTCGCGGTGATTGATCTGTGGGGCAGTAGCGGCGATATGGTGCTGACTGGCCAGTGAGTACTGTGCCGGGGTGGGTTCTGCCAGGATGCCGCCTGTGCCACCGTTATAACTGGTGCGGTTCACGCTGGTGTTGCGAATGACAGTTTTGTCGACATATACATTATGAATATTGGCGACATTGATGTTATTGACTGCCGTGTTGTAATGAAAATTGCGATTGCGCCAGTAGCCGCCACTGTAACCGATGCCGAAATAGCCATAGCCATAGTTGATGCCGCCGTAGAAACCGACCTGGGTATCCCAGTATCCGTCATGCCAGTGATAATAACCATCAGACCAGCCCCACCATCCCGGTGTCCACAGCAGACCGATGGCCGGTGGCATGACCCACGTACCCGGAACCCAGTAGTAATAGCCATCAGGTGACCAGGCCCAGTAGCCGGGCACCCAGAGATAACCCGGACCCGGTGCGATTGGCTGTGCATATACCGGTAATGGTGGTGGTGCGATGCCGACTGAGATACCGATACTGATGCCCGCAGCGGCGGGGGGTGGGAGAGTCAGCGCCGACAGCCCTACCAGACTGGTAATGAGCATCACTGCAGCAATATTTTTCATGATGATGTCTCCTGAACAATTGAGAAAATGGATATCCGCAAACAGGCCGGAAACCGTATGGAATGCAGATATCCACACTACGACAGTTCAAGCGGCAAAAAGTCTATCATTCTTTTTCAGATTTTCTATGCATCATTCTGCCAGCCAGGGTATTTTTAACCGGCTCAAAATGGGGATGTTTCTGAATTGATTTGACAGAGCGGTATTACCGGGTGTTAGCTTACTTCCAGCCATTGATTGAAAGGAGTGAATCTGACATGAATACGATTAACAACCAATTTACCAAGATCCTTTCCCGCACCTGGTGGTTATTGCTGCTGCGGGGGCTTATCGCTATTGCGTTCGGTATCCTGATCTGGCTTCAGCCGGAAATTGAATTGCCCCGGGTTTTGAGGAGGCTGTTTGGTCAAAGTAAAACGGTTTGTT
>CAZYWE010000025.1:0-21167 GCA_964651625.1 uncultured Nitrosomonas sp.
TCATTCATCTGGCTTTCCTGACATTACTACTCAAAAGACTTTGAACAGGTTCTAACCGCCCGAAAAAGGCTGATGTCGCACAAAATCACGCAGCCGAAACCCCAGCAACCACAAGCATACAAAATAACTGATGCCACCCAGCGTGACCACCCATCCCAGCTTCATTGCACGCTCAGTCGCGGTAAAGGTAAACCATTCTGCACTATCCCCGGTTATCAGCCACAACCCGGCGCTCATTACAATCAGGGCTATCAGGATTTTGAGCAGGAATATTCCCCAGCCAGGTAAAGGTTGATAGATACCCTGGGAACGCAATTTGGCATAAAGCATTCCGGCATTGAGGCATGCACCCAGACCGATTGCCAGCGCCAACCCGGCATGTTTCAGCGGAATAATGAATGCAAGATTCATGAGTTGTGTGGCAAGCAACGTCAGTATCGCGATTTTGACCGGGGTTTTGATATTCTGCCGGGCGTAAAAACCGGGTGCCAGCACTTTGACCAATATCAGTCCAATCAGCCCGATGCTGTAGGCAATCAGCGCTTCCCGGGTCATCCACACATCCTCCATGGAAAAAGCACCGTAATAAAACAGTGTTGTGATAAGGGGTGTGGCCAGCAATGCCAGTGCTACCGCAGCCGGCAGTGTCAGCAGGAAAGTCAGGCGCAATCCCCAGTCCAGCAGGTGTGAAAATTCATTTGTACTGTTCGCCGTATAATGATGTGAAAGTGAAGGCAGGATCACAGTGCCCAGCGCCACGCCCAGCATACCCGCCGGAAATTCCATCAGCCGGTCAGCGTAATATAGCCAGGAGACACTTCCGGTGACCAGCAGCGATGCAAAAATGGTATTGATCAGCAGGCTGATCTGGCTGATCGAGACGCCAAATACAGCAGGCCCCATAAGCTTAAGCACGCGCCATGCCCCGCTGCCTTGAAACCTGAAACGTAATCGCGGCATTCTCTTCAGGCGCAGCAAAAAGGGAATTTGGAAAGCCAGCTGCAGAATGCCACCGATGAATACTGCCCAGGCCAGTGCCAGCACGGGCGGATCCATCAAAGGCGCCAGCCATAACGCACAACCGATAAAAGAAAGGTTCAGCAGTGTTGGCGTCAGGGCGGGCACAGAAAAATGGCTGTAGGTATTCAGTATCCCTCCAGCCAATGCCACCAGCGAAATAAACAGAATATAAGGAAAGGTAATCCGGAGCAGCTCGACTGTCAGCTCGAATTTATCCGGCACAGCAGCAAATCCCGGTGCACTGATATAAATGATTAGCGGCGCTGCCAGAATTCCCACCAGAGTCACAATAAACAGTGCCGTGCCGAGCAACGTTGTCACATGATCAATGAGCTCCCTGAGCTGCTCTTCCGTGCGATTATTTTTATATTCGGCCAGAACCGGAACGAAAGCCTGGGAAAATGCACCTTCTGCAAACAGGCGCCTCAACAGATTGGGAATACGAAAAGCAACAAAGAAAGCATCAGTCGCCACTCCTGCACCAAAAATTCTGGCAATGATCAGATCCCGTACAAAACCGAGGATGCGCGAAACCAGTGTCATACTGCTGACAGTGGCCAGTGCTTTGAGCAGATTCAATTAGTAGGCTATTTTCAGGATTGGCAACGGGATATGACCGTGGGCTTCCTGGGAACCCCATTTCAGCCGGGAAATATAAATTCTGGGCGATTATCCTGGATTTTGAGATCGCGCGCCAGAATTCATCGGCGACATATGTGGGAAAATACTGATAAAACAACACACTGATCTGCAGGGTTATTTTCTGGAAAGGCACCCGACTGCTGTTAATGCAATCAGGCGCTTACCATTTATTTGTTACAACTACTGCGAACAGAAGGAAATAAAATGGAATTGCTTTTACCAGAAATCTCAGACGGCACACAGCTCGCGAACCTCAACCTCCCTGGTTTCCTGAGCGGCCCGCTTGGTTTTACCGGCACGCGAAGGCACATGACACAGGCCGCATACGTGGTTGGACTGAATATCCAGGCTATGTGCCAGGAAGTTGCCTGTGCATTTAACACAGGAGGTAACAGATAACACTTTGCTCTCCACAAAACGCACCAGTGTCCAAGCACGGGTAAAACTCAGGATACGCTGCAAACGGTTTACCTCGATATGCTCAAGATACAGCTGATAGCTTTTTATGATCGCATCAATATCGCGAACTTTAGTGTATCTGGTAATGTAGCTATGGATATTGATAAACAGTGAAGCATGCATGTTGGGCTGCCAGCCTGTGAACCAGTCCTCGGAATAAGGGAGCATGCCTTTGGGAGGAGAGGCTCCTTTGACTTCTTTATACAACTTCACCAGACGCTCCCGGCTAAGCGTGGTAGATGCTTCGAGCACCTGCAGCCTGGCACCCAGTCGAACCAGCTCGGTAGCAAGCTGAATCTGTTTACCCTCGGACAAGATACTTTTCTCTTTCATAATTGCATCCTCCTTTGTGCAAGTGCTTAAGAAATTTTCTCAGCAGGCAATCCTGCCATCAATATTGCTGCGTGGGACTGTGTCAATGCACGATCCTGTTTATGACTGGTAAGTATTTCCGCTATTAAACTGTCATCAAAACGGAACCGGCACAGCAGCATGTTGGAATCAGCCATTTTGAGTAACTGACTATTGGTCAGTTTGACCAGAATATCCGCTATATCTTCATCGACACCCAGGCGATACATGGCGGCAACTCTATCTTCCCGCAGCATTTGTTGGGCCAGTAACAAATAGCTGAGATTGATTTCTTTGATTTCATCCAGAATCTGATTTGTTCCCATCTCCACTGCTCCTTTTGATATATGCAAGTTGAACCGTGCTGCACCTGAAAAATGATGTGTGCATTTTTAACTCTGGAGCAGATATGGTAAAGCAGGCTACAACCATATCTTGAGTAGGAATTTGGCTGGAAAGCTTGTAGGAAAAATACCTACAAGCAAAAATATATATTTGTTTTCCTGTTTTTAACAGTAAATTCAGGCACATAGAAATGGCACATCCAATCTCCAGCAAAAAATTGCCAGTATTCCGATATGGCGATCAGTCTTTTTTACCGGCAGCAAGCCATTTGTCATGCCAGAAACGACGATTCAGGGCTCTCCATGTATCAGCTGTGATGCCCGCCCTGGAAAAACGCAGCAATATCGCACCATCATAATCGCTGCGATACAGCTGACTTCCTTGCTCACGATACAAATTGACAGCTCTCTCGTGCGGATGCCCGAACCGGCTCCGGTAACCCACTGTAAAAATGGCATAATCAGGATCAACTTGCCGCACAAATCCTTCGGATGATGATGATCGACTACCATGATGCGGCACGATCAGCACATTGGAAGCAAGCGAATCACGAACGTAATGCCGCATCAGCCCTGTTTCTGTCACCTGCCCAATATCACCCGGCAACAATACACTGCCATGCGAAGTCGTTATTTTGAGCACACAACTTGATTCGTTGGTTTTGCGTTTGCGCATCAAAGTATCTGATGTATCCGTTTCAGCTGGATGCAGGATTTCAAAATATACCCCATCCCACCACCACGAATCTCCCGTCAGACAATAACGGTTATCAGGAACCGCCCGGCGAATTGGATGACCATCTTCAATGGACGTCAGTAATACATCTGTCTTCAGTTTTTTCAAGACAGACAATGCGCCACCACTGTGATCCGAATCAACATGAGAAACAATCATCATGTCGAGCGCCTGTATTCCTTCGCCACGCAGAAACGGCAAAATCACATACTTTCCACTGTCACTTTCACCATATCCCGGCCCGGTATCGTAAAGCAGCGTATGGTTTCGAGTCTGCGCCACCACCGATAACCCCTGTCCTACATCCAGCACTGTCAGCCAAAGCTCTCCTTCCACCGGTTTTTCAGGAAAAGCCAGAAATAATGGTGCACCGACCAGGACTCCCAGCCAGCGCGCAGGAAAACCCGCCGATACACCCAATCCCGGCCCACCCGGCAATAACAGCCAGATCACACCAGCCGTGGCTGCAACCACTGTCCATAACGGTGGCATTTGCTGCTGCCAGGTTGCCAGAGGCAATTCCCCCAGCCATTGCAGCGCCACCATCGTAACCTGTAAAACAGGATGAGCAATCAGCAACAGAAATTCCAGCCCCGGAATGGTTGCCAGCAGCGCAAGTGGCACGATAAGGAAGGTAATCACCGGGATTGCCACTGCATTGGCGATAGGTGATATCAGTGAAACCTGTTGAAACAGGATCAGCAGCAGCGGAAACAGGCCAAGCGTAATCGCCCACTGGATGCGTACCCAGCTGATTACCGCACCTGACCGGCCAACCCTGCCAGATACCACCAGACAAATCAGCGCAACTGCCGCAAAAGACAGCCAGAAGCCCGGTGCAATTACCGACCACGGATCCAGTACCACAACCAGCAGCAACACCCACCCCAGCACCGATAATGTATGCACACGCTGGCTCTTCCAGAATGCCACCACGATAATTGCCATCATGAACAATGCACGCTTCACAGGGACGGCAAACCCCGCCAGCAAAGCATAACCGATTGCAACAATCAGGCCGCATACCAGCGCAAATTTGCGGGCAGGCAGCCACAATGCCAAACCGGTACGGCGCCAGGCCTGGTAAGCCAGAAAAAACACCATCCCGGCCAGCAGCGTAATATGTGAACCAGAAATCGCCATCAGATGGCTGGTGCCGGTCTGAGTGAAAATCTCCCACTGTTCCGGCGGGATAGCCCGCTGATCGCCCACTACCAGCGCAATCAACACCCCTGCATACGGATAATCCGCCAGATAACGCTGAAAATGACTGCGAATTTCGTCACGCTTGCGCTCGAAAAAATAAGCCGGGTAATTTTCCGGTATCTCAATCCGCCTGTTGCTCTCCCCTGCCCGTACATAGCCTGTCGCTCGTACATTCCGTTCCAGCAATTTGGCTTCATAATCCGGAACATGCGGGTTGGCATTACCATGCGGGCGTTTCAGCCTGACAGTCAACTGCCAGCGCTCTCCCGCTGTAATTTTGGGCAAAGCAGCCCCTTCACGCCTGCTATCCCGGTACCAGGAAAGCTGGATACGGGCAGGTACTAACGCACCCGGTGTCAATATCCGTTCCACATCAAAACGAAAACGCACGCTGCCCCCGGAAAATTGCGGCATTTCCGGAACAACGCCAGCAACCACAACATCTTTTCCTTCCCATTCATGTGGCAATTCATCCACCAGCCTGATCTGCGCCCATAACGCAGCCCAGAAAAAACCGGCACCCAACATGACAGCAAACAAAAGGAATCTGCTAACCCATACAGAAAAACGGAATTTGAATTGCGGAAGGATTAAGGCCGTCAGGACAATTGGAATCAACCCAATCGCCCAGTACATCTCCGGCAAAACCGGTTGTTGCAACAGCCAGAGTGTGCCGAATACAAATGCGAGGCTGTAGATTCCGATTAGCACTGGTTTACCACAACTCTAAAAAACAGCTGGCCGGACAGGGATGAGCCCGCTCACAGCCGCACAACTGGAATCTCTTATCCGATGTTTTCAGGCAGAAGGTAAAATTACGATTGAGGAAACAAAGGTACATTATTCGCTATAAAACCACTTGAATCAGCATTGATATGCGGCACAATCTCCACCCCCTTATTGCCTTTTCATTTTTCTGTGTCATCACATCCTGCGCTCCCTTATCAACACCCAACCCGACGACTTCAACCATTAGTTCAGTCGTTTTTGTTTCAGATTCCGGTCAATCGGTACAGGCAGTTTATCGGGATGATGATACGGTTACGCTTATCTTCCCGGATGGCAGGGTGGAAATTCTTGGTCTGGCAGTGTCTGCATCAGGAGCGCGTTACGTTTCAGGAATAAATGAGTGGTGGGAGCACCAGGGAGAAGCCACTTATTCTGTCAATGATAAGCTAGTGTTCAAAGGCAGGCTGCAGCACCAGCCTGGTCATTAACAAGGTAACCGGGCGGGGGGTGCTTGCCCGGTTTTGGAGAAATACTACAGCGCTTCAAACACGCCGGCGGCACCCATCCCGCCACCGATGCACATGGTAACCATGCCATATTTAAGCTTGTGACGGCGCAATCCGCTCAATAGTGTTGCGACACGAATCGCGCCGGTTGCGCCCAGTGCATGACCGAGTGCAATAGCCCCGCCCAGTGGATTGACTTTGGCCCGATCCAGGCCAAGATCATGAATCACCGCCAGACTTTGCGCAGCAAATGCTTCATTCAGCTCGATCCAGTCAAGCTCATCCTGTTTGATCCCGGTTTGTTGCAGCACTTTGGGAATTGCTTTGGCAGGGCCCACCCCCATAATTTCTGGTGGCACACCCGCTACAGCGTAGCCTATGAAACGCCCTATTGGCGACAGGTTAAACCGCCGTAACGCTGCTTCGCTCACCACTACAACGGCACCCGCACCATCCGACATTTGCGAGCTGTTGCCGGCAGTTACTGATCCTTTTGCAGCAAATACCGGGCGCAATTTAGCAAGTGCTTCGGGGTTGGTATCTTTCCGGGGTCCTTCATCAGTATCCCGAACGACAGATGAACTGCTAATTTCATGCGTACCCAGATCCGGCCGATTTTCATGAACGGGATAAGGCGAAATTTCATCCGTGAATTCACCTGTCTCAATAGCACGAATCGCCCGATGATGACTTTCCAGCGCAAATTCATCCTGTTCTTCACGGCTGACTTTCCACTGCTCCGCCACCTTCTCGGCCGTGATTCCCATGCCATAAGCAATGGCAACATTGCCGTTATGCCCGAACAGCGCCGGATTCATCGCCACCTTGTTACCCATCATCGGCACCATGCTCATGCTTTCAGTGCCGCCGGCAATGATCACGTCTGCTTCTCCCAGCCGGATACGATCGGCTGCCATGGCAACCGCCTGCAGACCGGAGGCACAAAACCGGTTAACCGTTACACCCGGTACGCTAACAGGCAGCCCTGCCAGCAGCAACGCTACACGCGCAACGTTAATACCCTGCTCCGCCTCCGGCATGGCGCAGCCAACGATCACATCCTCAACAGCGGCCGGGTCGAGCCCGTCACATTGTTTCAACACCGACTGCAATACATGCACCAGTAAATCATCTGGTCGCACATCCCTGAACATCCCCCGTGGCGCCTTGCCCACCGGTGTGCGTGTCGCAGCTACGATATAAGCATCCTGCACCTGTCTGGTCATCTGCTTCTCCTCAGTACTTGAATTTTTATCTCATCAAACCACGATTCAGTTACGCAGTGGCTTGCCGGTTTTCAGGGTGTATGCAATACGATCCTGGGTTTTTTCAGTTGCCAGCAACTCAATGAAGGCTGTCCGTTCCAGCTTCAACAGCCATTCTTCATCTACCCGGCTGCCGGCAACAATATCGCCACCACACATGACATACGCAATCTTGCTGCCAACCAGATAGTCATGCTCGGAAATAAACCCGCCTTCCAGCATATTGACCATCGAACTTTTGAGTGTGGCGATTCCCGTAGCACCTGCTGTTACGATCTGGCGCGGACGCAATGGCGGACGATAACCCGCTTCTGCCAGAGCCAGCGCCTGTGCCTTGGCAACGTGCAGCAATTCAAGGCGATTCATGACAATCACATCAGCGGACTTCAGATAATGCAGTTCCCTCGCCTGTTCTGCGCTTTTGGATAGCTGCGCCATCGCAACGGTCTGGAAATAATGCTTCAGATACAGGAAAGGATCATTGTCAATCGCGTTACGTGCAGCACGCAAAGCAAATTCCTTGCACCCCCCTCCCGCCGGCAGCAGTCCCACGCCCGCTTCCACCAGACCGATATAGCTTTCCAGCGTTACTACTGCGCGATCACAGTGCATAACAAACTCGCACCCTCCACCCAGCGCCAACCCATCAACGGCCGCCACGGTCGGGATCATGCTGTAACGGAGATGCTGAGAGACCTGCTGGAAATGGGCAATCATCACTTCTACTTCAGCCAGTTTCCCGGCCATCAGCATATCAGCCACATCCAGGCTGCGCGCTGCCTGCAGTACAGCCGCCTCTGTCGCTTTCTTCGCTCGCTTAAAAAATTTTTCAAAAAATGATGGAGGTGCAGGTGGTGCCGATGGCGTTTCAGTTTTAGGCCGCTCGGTTGCCTTTTTCAGATTGGCGCCCAAAGAAAACGGCGGCTCGGTCTGCCAGATCACCAGTGCGCGAAAATGATGCTCCGCCTCGGTAATCGCCCGCTGCATCCCCTGCAGCACCAGATTATCGATTGTGTGTTTTTTGGTTTTAAAACTGACAATAGCAACCTGATCTCCGGTATGCCACATACGCAACGCATCTGTCTCAAAAACTGTTTCGCCATAAACAGCTTTTTCTCCCGCCAGCCTGTCCGGGAATGGCTGCCGCCGGTATACCGGCAACTGTGAACGCGGCTGTAAATTATTCGTTGCCGGTGCATAGGAGCTTGTCTGTGTATGGACTCCCTGTGCGACACCTTGCCCAACCGCCTGCACCCATCCTGGCAATGGCACCTGAACCATGGCCTTGCCGGCAGCAATATCTGATTCAATCCAGCCAGCAACGGTATTCCATCCTGCTGCCTGCCAGATTTCGAAAGGTCCTCGCTCCCAGCCAAACCCCCAGCGTATCGCCAGATCAAGGTCACGCGCGTTATCAGCAATCGAGGCAAGGTGAACTGCACAATAATGGAACAGATCACGATGCACTGCCCACAGAAATTGAGCCTGTGGATGCGGGTGATCGTGCAAAGCAGTGAACCTGGCCACGGGATCTCCCAGCTTCAGCAACGCTTCAACCTCGCTATCCACTTCACTTTGCGCCAATTCATACGTATCCGCTGCCAGATTCAGCACATGAATTTCCTTACCCTGCTTTTGATACACCCCCTTGCCGCTCTTTTGTCCGAGTGCACCGCGATCAACCAGCATCTGCAACCAGTGAGGAATTTCGTAATACACATGCCAGGGATCCTTTTCCAGGCCTTTCTGCATGGTTTGCACAACATGTGCCAGCACATCCAGCCCCACCAGATCAGCAGTGCGGAAAGTAGCACTTTTCGGCCTGCCAATCAGCGCACCGGTGAGCTTATCCACCAGATCAAAACCCAGCTCGAATTGCTGGGCATGATGCATGGTCGCCAACATGGAAAAAACCCCGATCCGGTTAGCAAGGAAGTTGGGAGTATCTTTGGCCCGGACAACCCCCTTACCCAGATTCGTTACCAGAAAACTCTCCAGTGCATCCAGTACAGCAGCATTGCTGTGCTCTCCCGGAATCAACTCCACCAGATACATATAACGGGGCGGGTTAAAGAAATGAACACCACAAAAACGCGGCCGTACACCTTCCGGAACAGCCTCTGCCAGTTGATTGATGGAAAGCCCGGAGGTATTACTGGCCAGGATAGTTTGATCATTCAGGTAAGGAGCAATTTTTTCGTACAGCTCAGACTTCAGCTCCAACCGTTCAGCAATTGCTTCAATCACCAAATCGCAATCCTGCAATTTCTCCAGATGCTGCTCGTAATTGGCTGGTTCAATACAGCTTGCCCGACTGATTACAGATAAAGGTGCAGGATCCTGTTTTTTCAGTTTCTCGATCGCCTTCAGCACATTGGCATCAGGGTTGCCGGATTCAGCCGGCAGCTCGAACAATAGCGTCTCTATGTTGGCGTTGATGAGATGAGCGGCAATTTGTGTGCCCATGACGCCTGCTCCCAGTACTGCGGCCTTTCTTACGATAAATGGACTGCTCAAGATACCTCCCGCGTGATCAGATTTCAGGGCAAATACCACCTGCCCGTCGCGTGAGCAGGATCGATCCTGTTAAAAAAGATTACAAGCATGAACCTCAAAGAGCAAGCTGTCGCTGTTACTGCCGGAAAAACAAATCATGCGAGAGTACCGGTCTGCCTGAACAGGAGTACTGTTTTGCCAGACAGGATATGGCAGCCGGAGACTGAAGAGGCAGATCAACTCAAACCGGCGAAACGATCTGCCCGGAAAAAATACAGATGAGTTATTACAGAGATGATTACTTACTGGCCGATGAAGCATTCGCTCCAACACGTGCCAGCCAGTTCTTGACATATTCCTCACCCACTAGCCCGGTTTTGACTTCGCGCTGATGATTCCGGTCATAAAAATAAGTGCGAGGGACTTCACCATACCAGCGCCGGTCGATCTCAGAACGTAAGCGCTCCGGCATTTCCTCGGCAAATACCCAGCGCTCAGTCCGGTTCAACCCGTAATCAGCTAGATGTGAAACGATTTCGGGTTCTTCCTCCGGTGTATCTGTCGCAATCAGTACCAGATTCAATTCCGGATGCTTCTGCCTGAATTCACCCAGCATTTTCAGTTCGGTTGGACAATACGCACATGTCAGTGACCAGAGAAACAGCACGAAAGGTTTACCTGCGTGTTCCTCCTGGATTGTTGCCATGCTGCCCGTCACAAAATGTCGCACACCCTCCGCCGCTGAAACTGTGCCAGTCGCCACTGTCAGCAGCAATATCGCCAGCAAATAACGTTTCATAACATCATGCTCCAAGATCAAAAAGACGCACACCGTCTTTTGTGCTGTTCCACACCACGAGTGGCTTATGTGCTCCCACCACAAACACAGGCAGATCAGCCGCTCCACTTGTCGTTGCCACTGTACGGGCTGCTGACCAGGTATCCCCCCGATCAGCCGAAATGGATGTCATCATCTGATAATTATTGCCATCAAATTCACGCCAGACCAGATACACCTTGTTACCCTCTGCAAATACGGCCGGATTGTTTGGTTGTGCATCCAGATTGCCAAATGCATGAGATGCAGTCATCTTCCCGCCATCAACCCGCCGGTAAAACAATCCCGGATTCTGTGGATTGCCGGTAAACCAGGCCAAATGGTAACTCCCGGTTTCATCCACTGTGATATCGCCCCCATGATGTGGACAGGCGTTGATTTCCCAGCCATCCTCACTCGCTCGCACCACTTTGGGCTGGGAATCCAGACGTGCCAGTGCAAAATCACGAACACTGCCATCGAATATATGCCGCCAGAACACCACTGGCATACCATCGCGATCCAGCGCCATGCTGATTCGGCAGCACTCGCACGCATGATCGGCCAGTTTGCGGTTGGCAGAAAAATGCTTGCCACCATCCTCTGATACCGCATAGTAAACCGCATTACCGATGTACTTCTGACCGGCTTTATCAGCAGCATCCCGATCACGCCCATCGAACCAGACCAGCGTTACATGGCCATCTTTCCCCAGCGTCAATGCACTGAAGCCGTGGCTGATTTCGCCCCGGTCGTCATTCACAGTTACCGGCGTGGAAAAAGTACGACCTCCATCCACCGAACGTGCAAACCGGATATTCCCGGCAAATACTTTTGGCAGTGCCTGCACCCAGGTAACGGCAATCACCCCATCACGTACTGCAATCTTTGGCCGGTTTTGTCCTTCTGCCAGAATCGCTTCGGGTTGTGGATTTACCGTTACCCCTTCAGAAAAATGTTTGCCACCATCTTCCGAGTGACTCACCTTGATGTGGCCCTCCTGCATGCGCGCCAGCCACAGCACTCCTTTTTCGTCCTCTGCCACAGAAACGGCCATACCAGTTGCTTTCGCCCGCATTTCTGCCCACATTTTATTCATGTCGTGTTTAGGCTTTGCTGCTTTGGCATCATGCGCATGCTCTGCTGCCTGCGCAGCAGGCTGAGCAAAAGGAATTACCGCAGAAACCGCGGCAATAATAATTGTCGTAATGAAATGTTTAACTGACATTCTCACTCCATTTAAGTTAAGCAGCCGTTCCTGCCAGTCAGTGGCTGACAGGAAAACAGGTGCGCTACATGCGATATTCCAGACCTGCGAAGAACGAGCGCCCATCGCCCGGTAAAAACTGAGCCTGATCTATTCCCTTTGCATTGTCAATCACGCCGGTGGTGGCCGCATACTTGCGATTGGTCAGATTGCGCGCTTCAGCAAACCACGAAAATCCACTCTTGTTCCGTAAACCAATCTTGAAGCCAAGCAGTGCGTAAGGGTCGGCATAGACGGTATTGGCATGATCCACATAATATTTCTGTGGTGACCATTCCACATTCGGGCCTGCGTAATAGCCTTCCGGATGGCGGTAGGTCAGTTCAGCCTTGTAGAAATGACGTGGAATACCCGCCAGCTGGTTGTTACCGAAAGTGGGGTCGCCATCAAACTTGAAATCGTTGAACATATACATCTGGCGCAGGTAGAACATTTTTGCCAGTTCTACATCCAGACCCAGCTCAACCCCCTGATGCACGGTTTTACCTGCATTGGCCGTGCCTATCGGTGAGCTGGTTACGGGATCAACCAGTGCCAGCAGCTCGTTACGCACGTGTGCACGGTACAGCGCAATATCCCATTCGGCCATGCCCAAATGACCCCGGCTGCCCGCTTCAAATGTAATCGCACGCTGTGCTTTAGCAAATACAGGCGCCAAATTCGGGCCGCTGGTCAGCTCAGAAAAGCTGGGAGGTTCAAAACTGGTGCTGACATTACTGAAAAACTGAATATGCGGATTCAGCTCATAAATCAATCCTGCCTTGGGGGTAAAACGCTGGTAGTTTCTGCTGCGGTTTAGAGCACCCCCAGTAAACAGATCTTTCTGTTTGCGAGTCGTATGCGAGTACTGCGCACCAACAACCAGTGAAAGCTCCGGCAATACATAGAACTGATCTTCCGCATACAGATCATACGTGCTGACATGCTGGTCGAATTTGGTCGTGCGTGCTCCAGCGCTACCTTTAACGTTCACAAAACGGTTATCCATGACATTGCCCCAGCTCGGCTCAAAACCAACTATAAAACGGTTACGCCAGCCGGCAATCGGCATTTCATTCACATAACGCAGCCCCAGACCATAATCATTGGAAGGCTGATCCAGCACCTGGAAAATCGGATGCCACAACTGCTTGTGTGAGTAAAACCCGGAAAATTCCAGTTGCTGGTTGTTACCCAGCTTGAAAACGGTGCGGTTGGCTACCCGGATCAGATCGAAATCACGTTTTTGCCTTCCCAGCAGGCTGAAAGCATTTGCCTGCCTGGGATTATCTCTCAACTGTGCCTTGGTCAGATTACCCGGCAGTTGTGAATTGGTTTTGGTGTAAGTCAGATAAAAGCGGGTTTCCAGGTCAGGTGTAATACGGTAACCGACATTACTGAACATGCGCCAGTTATTCTGTTCCGACCAGTCACGGAAACCATCCTGGCTGTAACGGGAAAGGCTGACAAAGTAATCCACCGGACCATGCACACCACCGGAAGAAGCAAACAGGCGGTTATAGCCAAAACTGCCTGCCTCACCGCGTGCCCTGAAACGCTCGGCATCATAGCCTGTGGGGGTGACGAAATTGATCGCTCCACCCAGTGTGGTCGAACCATACTGCAGCGCATTACCTCCCCGGAAAACCTCAATGTAACGGGCGGCCAGAGGCTCGATCGCCTGAAAATCCGCACCGCCATCGGCAAGATTCAGGCGGGAACCATCCTGCAGCAGCTTGATGCCACGCATGTGGAATGTACGCTGAATACCGGAGCCGCGAATCGACAGACGCGCTTCTTCGGCACCAAAACGGGGCTGAACAAACACACCCGGCGAATACCCCAGCGCATCCTGTAATGTCGAAGCGCGGCCAGTGGCATACGATTCACTGTCAACCACATTCGCCCCTCCCGGAATATGGCGCATTTCACGCTGCGCTTCCAGCAGACTTGGTACGGTAAGTGGCAAATTATCCTTCGATGTAGTAATTTTTATCGTTTCAAGCTGCACCGGCTCGTCAACCTCATGTGCCTGCGCCCATGACGCCGCCATAGCGGCAAGTACACCCGCCACTGCACTTGCCAACGGCTTTAATGAGATAGCTGCATCGCTCCCCGATTCACGACCTGGCACATTTTCAGCCTTACCCATTCCCTTCATTTATTTTATTTTCCTTATTTATAAGTATCTTGAAATTACCTGTTTTACCGCAACAGGCTGATGATAAGCCCGGCCCAATGGCATCACAATGCGACAAATTGTCGCACCTCACGATAAAAACGAATGGATAAACGGGCTAATTTGGCGTTACGTTTTATACATGACGCCACGGAGCTTTCTGTCCCGCTGCATTTCAGGATTAAACAGCCACGCCAAAAAATTGTTTCAATACCCTGATGATGTACTCATGATCCTGAACACCGGCGCTTTCACGGATGCTGTGCATCGCCCACATCGGACAGCCAATATCAATGCTGCGCATACCAAGCTTTGCCGAAGCAATCGGCCCGATGGTGCTGCCGCAGGGTAGATCAGAACGGTGCGAATAGCGTTGATATGGCACATCAGCCGCCTCACACCAGCGCATAAAGTGCGCTGCAGAAATACTCTCGGAGCTATAGCGCCGGTTTGCGTTGAACTTGATAACCGGCCCCCGGTTCACAAAGACTTTATGATCAGCATCGTAGGATGCAGGAAAATTGGGATGATAGGCATGCGCCATATCAGCACTGATCAGAAAACTGCGGGCAAAGGCACGCGCATTATCTTCCGGACCCTGTGAAGTCGCCAGACTGATGCGCTGCAACACATCGGACAGAAAACTGCCGCCAGCACCAATATGACTCTCACTGCCAATTTCTTCATGATCGAAAAATGCGCACACAAGTGTGCTTTCAGCATGATCCAGAACAGTATCGTCCAGCATCGCCTGCAATCCGGCATGACAGCTGGCCAGATTATCAATCTGACTGCTGGTGTAAAACTCCTGATTAGCACCCCAGAATGCCCCCTTCTGCGTATCGTAAACCGCCAAATCCCAGGACAGGATTCGTGTGGCGGGGATAACAGCCCTCTGTTCCAGCAGCGCCAGAAAATAAGGCTGAGGTAACTGGTCATCGGCCAGTTGTGCAAACAGCAGCGGTAATTCATTCTGTTTATGCAGCTTCAGGCCGTCTTCATTCACCCCGCGGTTCATATGAATCGCCAGATTCGGCAAACGCAGCAGAGGCTGATCGAAACAAACCTGTTTGTGCGCAACCAGGCCACTATCATCGGTATAACTAATGCGTCCGGCCAGGCTCAGATCCCGATCCGTAAATGTTGCCAGAATCGGCCCGCCATAAACTTCGACCTTGAGCCGGGCAAACCCGTCGCTGGCACTGACTCCGTTTGGCCTGATACGCAGCCCGGGTGAATCAGTATGCGCTCCCACAATCCTGAAACCTGATTCAGCCAGTGCCCTGCTCCCCGGCACGAACGATACGATGGATGAATCATCCCGCACCACGTAATACCGCCCGCCCGCCTGCAACGACCATTTGTCTGTTTCTTCCAGCCGGACAAACTGGAATTTCTGAAGCACTGTTTCCATCGAAGCCACTGCATGCCACGGGCTGGGGCTCCGGTCGATAAAATCCAGCAAATCCCGTACATACCGCTGAGCTGTCATGATGTATCACTTTGAATGTCAATCAGGAAACGGCAGTCTGCCTGACACCGGACAAAACCGGAATACCCGGTCTCGATGCCTATTTTAACAGGCGACCTTGCTGATGCCTCAATTTACACGATCAGGCAAGACGTAACAGCGAAGTTCGGATGGCACAGATATTCAGGGAAACGCTGAATTTATGCCGTCATCACGAGAAACACGGTGATGTGGTGATCCAGAATTGATTGATCCCCAAAAATATCCGGATTGCTTCGCTTTGCTGGCAATGACATTTACCGATTTGAAGCACCCCTTAATAACTGAACGCAGCTTCGAGCAGGTAAGTACGCTGCGGATAAGGGTGATATACCCAAGCTTTGTCATTGTTGAGATTGCTGACACCAAAAGAAAACCGGCTTTTCAATCCGTTGTTGAACCGATGCCGGTAACTGGTTTTGAAGTCCATGAAGAAGAAACTGCTCTGGGCGCCGAATACATTGTGCTTATAGTCCCTATTATCGGGATCATTATAAGAATCGCTGGTATAGCGGCCGGACAAAGAAACATCCCATGCACCCGTCACATGGTAAGTACCGAAAAAATTGGCCCGCCAGTGCGGCAGGCGGATGACCTGTTTTCCGGTCAGGTTGAAGTTGGCGGGTACACCGGTTGATTCAGTAAATTTCACGACCGGGCCATCTTCCACTTTCGAATCCATCCAGGTTCCGTTGAACATGAAATCAAAGCGTGTGCCGAGAATGCTCCGCTGCTCAAAGATCAGCTCCACCCCGGTTGTACCAACTTCACCGACATTCTGGAAAGCGCTGGTGGTAAGTACTCCCGAGGCGGAAGTAATCTGCCGGATGGCGTCTTTGATGTCGTCCCGGAATACGTTGATGCGGACGTAGCCTTTCGGTAGCCCATACTCCATCATAAGGTTATGGTGTACGCCATTTTCAGGTTTGAGCAGCGCATTTGCAGTCAGAATACTGGTGGGTGTGCCCAGCGATTGATAAAGCTCTGCAATCACCGGAAAACGATGTGCGCGACCAAAGGAATAGCGGAATTTCCACCGCCCGGGTTCATATCCCAGCGAAACCTTGGGAGAAGTGGCTGTTTCGGTGCGATCAGGCACGGCTACATTGGAGGCAACGCCCCTGCTTGCTGCCCACCATTCCTGACGCAGGCCGGCGGTAACATCCCAGTCCGGCAGGAAGCGGAACATCGATTGTGCGAAAATCGCGTGAGTTGAGGTGCGGCCATCATTGTTGCGATTAGCCTGCAATGCGCCCCGGGTCAGATCATCGTAACTGGTCAAGCTATATTGCCGGAAGCTGAGGTTGTACTGGTCAAAATGGTATCCGGCCAGAAACGACAATTTATTGTTGTCCAGCAGCATCGGCGCACTCAGCTTGAGATCGTAATTCCACCAGTTGAATTTGCGGAAATCCTGTAATTGCCCGGCACCGGTATTACCCGGGTCAGCATGGTTGAAAAATGCTGTCGCCCGAATATCCTTCAACACATCAAAATAACTGAGTGTGGTATCGACATCCCAGCCAGGCGTCAGTGCACCACGCAGCGACAAGCCCAGATTCAGCGTTTCGCGCTTGTCGCGGCTATCGCCAAAACCATTGCGTACCACGTCGAAACGGGTACCCTCCAGCGAGGCATTACCCGGAGTTGCACAGGTGGCAACTGAGTTGCAGAGAGGTGCAGCACCACCCCAGAAATAATCACCATTCAATTTATGCAGGTAGTTGTCTGGATGATTCTGGTTGCGGGTACGCTCTTCATATGCCACGGTAAACAGCGCCTGCAAATCGGAAGTAATGTCATAACCGAATTTGCCCTTGAACAGATGAGTGTTCACTTTCTCAGGGCCAGTATCGCCATAAATGATACTGGGCGTGCCACGCGTATCCGGCGTCCTGATACCGCCCGTCACCGGTGTTCCTCCCGGTACGTCGAACAGCCCGGTATTATCAATGAAATAAGATTGCGGGTGACTCTGTGCTTCCAGACGGTTATAGGCCAGAAACACCGTAAATTTGTCCTGTATCCGGTTGCCGTAGGAAAAATACTGCCGGTCACCGATGAACGTTCCCTTATCTGATCCGTAATTCCGGTAAGGTTGTATGAACACACTGCCCTCCGCATAAAACTCCTGCTTACTCGGCATACGTGTCCTGATATTGACTACTCCCCCGATCGAATTACCGCTATATTCCGCTGAAAAAGGGCCATACACGACATCAACCGAATCAATTTCGTTTGGCCCGACCAGCGACCAGCGTGGTGCGCCATTGAAAGAAGCCTGCAGAAAATTGTGTAATGGCAGACCATCGGCATAGACCATGCTGCGTGCGGTTGAAAACATATCTGCCCCGCGAATCCCCAACATACCGTTAGGATCACCCACGTAACGCTGGCGAATTTGCAGACTGGGCATGTACTTGAGCACTTCTTCCGCAGTTTGTGCATTCTGCTGTTCGATCTGTGCCCGGGTTACACGCATTGATGGTGAAGTAAAGTGTGAATCCCGTTCGATTTCGCCAGTTACCACCATTTCCCTGAAAACAGTTTTGTCCCGAGTGGCTGATCCGTTCATTCCGCTCTTTTTCTGCCCGTCGGAGCCATCGTTACCACTGCTGGAATCCTCAATCTGTGACTGGACATCAGCTGCCTGTACCAGCTGTTTCTCCTGCTCACCATCTTGTGCTGCCCAAGCTGAAGAAGCGCAAAGCAGGCTGATCAATGCCAGTAAAAACTGTTTCATTATGCAAATGCTCCTTTCAATGTATGGCTGGTGATCGGGAAAAGAAAGGACATTGACATCTTCATGGCAGGCTAAAAGCCACAAGAATAATCAAATCGAAAAGGGGTGGGAATGTGGCATTTTGTCGCACCTGGACAAAGGTGGGCAAAGGTTATGATGCTGAAAATACGTGGCTGCTCTGCACAATATCATTGACCATAAATCAAATGATAATTATTATCATTATCGTCAAGTTACAAGATATGGCCTGACATTTTCACTATAAGGAACACTGTATGCATGCACTTGCTATTCTGCGACAACCGGAAATCAACGCTCTATCGCCAGAAAATTATTCATCAGAAGCCGTAATGATTGACGATTCCCCTCCCCCCGTAAAACGTTTAAAAATCTGGGAGCTGGACAGAACCCATCATTGCCCTGTCATCGGTCTTTGCCTGTCCGCTGCGGATCTTGAACGTTTTGCCAGACGGTTCCATTTCAAGGCAGCAATCAGCAATTCACACGACCTGCACGTTGAAGCAGTCTGCCGCATAGCCTCCCGTAATCCCATATCGGAGACAATCCACAAACACTTCGATCGACTGTATGCAAACCAGATCAAGCAGTTCGACCTCGCCAAAACCGACAGCGAGGTACTGGCACTCTGGGAAATCCAGTTCACCAGCGGAAAAGTTGCGGGCGCGTTGTGGGCAGCGCTTACTCACAAGCGAACCAGCACCGAAAGCAGAGCGCAGATCCACGACAGAGTTCACATGCACATGCATGAAGCAGTCGCCGAACTTTCTGCCGCACAGAACCGGCTGAACGAAACCGGGCAACTATTGAAGGAATTGACCGGACAACGGGAACACATCAGGGAAAAACACACGCAGACTGAATTGCGCTTACGTCAGCAACTGCAGCAGGCCACTGCTGAAATCAGACAGTTACAGCAATCGCAGCGCGAAAATGAAACTCTCCGTCAGCGTCTGGAAACGCTGGAATCAAATCCCGCCATGCTGAAAATGGGTCAGCGCCTGATGCGATTAACAACGGAAAACGAACAGCTGCAGATTAAATCAGCACAGGTGGATGAGCTCAAACAATCACTCAAAAACGCCTGCCATAACCTGACAGCCCTTTATCACGAACGCGATACCCTGCGCACCGAGCGGGATACGCTGGAGAATCTGCTGCTGTCATTCAGTCTCAACGACACCACAAATGCAGAGCCAGCGATTACGGCTGAAACAGCCGAAGCCAATACTGCCGGCTACAACTGCATCCTGTGCGTTGGTGGCCGATCCGCACTATTGCCACACTATCGCGCACTTGCCAGACAGCTTGGCCTCAAATTGTCACACCACGATGGCGGCCAGGAAGATGCACTTTCACGGTTGCCGGAAATGATTTACGGCGCTACAGCCGTGCTCTGCCCGACTGATTGCGTCAGTCATGCCGCCTATTACCAGATCAAACGGCTTTGCCGGTTGGGACACAAACCCTGCCTGCTGTTCAAAGGAGCAGGAATTTCGAGCTTTGCAGCAGCACTGGCAAAGATGGTATCGGGCCAGGCCAGCATCAACAGTTCACCAGCCAAATCAGCAGGGATCACCGCATAACTGCAATACACCAGCGGCTTTTCACCAGACAAACCACTTTCAATACACGCAATGGAGGATTTATGAATTTCCGGATCAGGGAAATCCGTCTGATTATTTTCTGTTTTTTACTGTCAGCCATACTGGCTTATTCCGGACTGGTTCGTGCCACTGGATCAGCATCAATATCGGCATCGGCACCTGCACCCATATCAGCCGACAAGACCGGTTTTCTGGTAGTTGCAGCCGATCGGGGATTTGTCGGCAATGAAGAAATACGGGATGCATTCGCACCGTTCTCAGCTGGCCACCCTGCTGAATTGATCTTCGTAACAGATAAACGTACCCGGCAAACACTGCAAAGCGGGTTAGCCAGCCTGCGTCAGAAAAATATCGACCGCATTGTTGTGCTGCCATTGTTCATTTCAGCAGCAGAGCCACGCTACCAGCTCATTCGCAAACTGGTTACAGAGGAGGAACAGACTTTGCCCACAGTTTTTGCGCATCTTTACGGAGAAAGCTATTTCGCGGTCGAAGCACTCGCCACCCATTTGCGTAATATGAAACATACTGCGCAACAGCATCTGCTGGTAGTGGGCTACGGAGCACAGGAAGATCCTGACAGGCGAGCCATGTACGACGACTGGATGCGTATTATCAGACAGGCCTCCCAGGGAACTGTTTTTCGTTCAACCAATGCCCTGATTCTGCTTGAAGGAAAAGAGAATCAGTCCCCGGAAAGTTATGCTGACAAAATCAAACAGCAGCTTTCCGGTGCATTGACGCCGTTGAAACCACTCACCGATGCTGCTAAAAATCAGGTAATTGCATTCGCCTTAGGCCCCAAGCATGACAACATGATGTCGCTTGAGGGACGGCTGCAACGGCTGTTGCCAGAAAATACGGTGCTCAATCATTTCATGATTGAACCACAACACCTGACCATGTGGATGAACCGTGAAGCCAGCCGTAATTTGCCTCTGGCAGAAAAAGACACTGGTGTTGTCCTGTTTGCTCATGGCTCAGATTTTCACTGGAATGAAAATCTGCGTACAGCTGTAAAACCGCTGATGGATCGCTACAAAATTGAATTTGCCTTCTCCATGGCGGATCCTTTTACGATTGAACGTGCTCTGCATAAACTGGAACAGCGCGGCGCCAAAGCGGCGATCGTCGTTGCCGCTTTCGCCACAAACAATTCGTACCGCAAGGAAATCAGCTATCTCACGGGCATGGACATCGAAAATCATCCCGACGATGTTCTCCGCGATAAAAACAGTGGACATGGAGGACATGGAGGACATGGAGGACATGGAGGACATGGAGGACATGGAG
>CAZYWE010000025.1:21267-31771 GCA_964651625.1 uncultured Nitrosomonas sp.
GGACATGGAGGACATGGAGGACATGGAGGACATGGAGGACATGGAGGACATGGAGATCATCATGGCAAATCCGGTAAACCTGTTCCCAGAATTCTGACTTCCCTGTCAGTCATCTGGACAGGTGGTTATGAAGACAGCCCCCTGTTTGCAACAGCGCTGTTTGATCGTGTACTCAGGCTATCCAGGGATCCGGGTAATGAAACAGTTATCCTGACCGCACATGGCACGCAAGATGATCAGCGCAATGACGAATGGCTGAAAAAACTGCAAAGCCTGGCGGATCAGATGCTCAGGCAGGGAGAACAGGGAAACCAGAAATTCAGGGCATTTAAGGTTGCTACCTGGCGCGAAGACTGGCCGGACAAACGCGCGCCCTGGGTCAAAAAGGTGAGAGCCATGGTAACCGAAGCTGGTAAACAGAATGGCACAGCTATCGTCATCCCGGCACGCACTACAGCCGTTGGGCCGGAAAAACGGTTCCTCGCCGGCCTGAAATTTGAGCTGGGCGAAGGCTTTGCACCTCACCCTCTGTTTGCTCAATGGGTAGATGAACAGATTCAGCAAGGGATTACGCAGCAAAGACAAGCGATTACTGAGTAAAGGGTATTTCTGAAAACTGGTTTTGGAGATTCCCTGAAGAATCAGGTCTGACACACACCAAGGAACCTCTGCACAACTTCGTCATTGCAAGGAGTGTAGCGATGCAGCAATCCATAAGATGTTGATTTCATTGATGTAGTGGATTGCTTCCTGCCACGTTGCACTCGCAGTCGTAATGACAATATTCGAGGTTAATCAGAGGTTTCCTAACTAATAAAAAAACAGCCAGCCAGCATTGAGCCAGCCAGCCGGAAAAATTCATTTTCTGGGGGAATGTTATGTTTTCAGGGTTCACACGCTATCTGGCTGACAAGAGGATTTGTCCTGCAGCAGCCATCATCTTTTTACTGTTTATTCACTCCGCCAGTGCAGAAACTGTATCCACTGATACCAAATCTGCCAGCAAACTCATTGCAGCCAATCTGCAGGAAATTACCGTTACTGCCACCCGCACCCGCCGCAAGGTAAATGAAATTCCTGAATCGGTCAGCGTGGTAGATACCGAACAAATCCGCACCCGCCAGGCAGCCAATATTGGCGATGTGTTGCGCTACCTGCCCAATGTCGAGCTGGGTGGCGGGCCACGTAATCTTGGGATGAACCCGGTCATCCGCGGTATGGGAGAAGATCGCATCCTGTTTTTGCTGGATGGCGCCAGGCAAGACTATAACCGCGGCCACGACGCCCGCATCTTTACCGATCCGAGTCTGCTCAAACGGGTTGATGTCATGCGTGGCCCGGCCTCTACTGTCTGGGGCAGCGGCGCGCTCGGCGGTGTCATTTCCCTCACCACGCTGGATGCAACCGATTTGCTACGCCCGGGCGAACACGCTGGTATCAGGATCAGGGGAGGATTCCAGAGCATGAACGAACAATATATCCCCGGCACCAGTGTTTACGGTCTGATTGGAGAACAGCTCGACTATTTGCTTGATTTTTCCTATCGTAATGCGGCTGACAATATCCGCCACGGCGACGGTTCCAGATTGCAGCATTCCCGGTTTGAGTCTTATGCAGGCTTGGCCAAATTCAACTGGACTCCTGGCAACCACCGGTTCACTTTTTCCACACAAACCTTCGATCAGGCCGGTGAAGTCCCTTCCAACCCGCAAGCCGCTTCTACAGCCGATACGCTGGTTGACCGGGATACCCGTCAGCGCAACTACACACTGCGTTACCGCTATGACAATTCCGACAATACCTGGCTGAAACCTGAAGTGCTGATCTATCACAATACTACTGACAGCGTGGAAAAACGGCTGTTTGACCAGCGGCATGATGAAACCGGCTTTGCCACTACCGGTATCAATGCACGTAACAGCTCACAACTGGATTTGGGCAGTTTCGCAACCCAATTGCTTACTTATGGAATCGACTATTATCACAAT
Organism: uncultured Nitrosomonas sp.; assembly: GCA_964651625.1. Classification (GTDB taxonomy): domain Bacteria; phylum Pseudomonadota; class Gammaproteobacteria; order Burkholderiales; family Nitrosomonadaceae; genus Nitrosomonas. The sequence goes on from CAZYWE010000025.1 coordinate 23,256, forward strand.
GACGCCAGGGGAAAACGTAACGGTGCCTCCCGGCCGGAATTTCCACGGGGCAGTGCGGATGTACTCGGCATATTCCTGCAAGATGAAATCAGGCTGTGGGAACGACTATCACTGATCCCCGGCATACGCTGGGATTATTTCCGTAGCCAGGCGGATAGCCTGACTGTCAGCGGCAATGAAAACGATCGTATCAATTTCAAGATGGGCGGATTGCTGAAAATTACCGAATGGTTGTCACTCACCGGTAATTACGGCGAAGCATTCCGTGCACCAACCTTAGGTGAACTGTTTACGACTGGCACCCATTTCACCTGCGGCCGAGGTTGCGCCAATCTGTTTATTCCCAACCCCGGGCTTAAACCGGAAACCGCCTTTAACAAGGAAATCGGGGCACGCATACAAAAATCAGATCTGCTGTTTGAAAACGATCAGTTAACGATGCGTGGTGCCTACTTCCACAACAAAGTCAGAGATTTCGTTGATCTGATGGTTAATTTCTCTCCTTTTCCGGTACCCGGCAATCCCGGCAGAGGAGGCGTAACAAGCAGTGGTAATGTGCGTGATGCCAGGCTGGAAGGGTTTGAAATGGAAGCCAACTATGCAATGAAATACGGCTACGCCGGTTTTTCCTATGCTCAGACCCGTGGCCGCAACCTGACAACAGGAGGCCCGCTATCCAACATCCAGCCGGATAAATGGATTGTACTGGCCGGCCTCAACTGGCCAGGCCGGAATCTTTCCCTTGGCTGGCGCAGCAGCATTGTCGCAGCGCAAAACCGTATACCCGCCGGCGGCACTTCTGCACCAGGCTATACCCTGCATGACCTGACATTAACGTGGTTGCCGCAACAAGGCTCGCTCAAAGGGTTGCGACTGGATTTCGGCATCGACAACCTGACCGACAGGGATTACCGCCGCTACCTTAATGTCCTGAAAGACCCGGGGCGCAACTACAAACTGGCTGTGTCTTACCAGTTTTGAGTCTGTAACCGGATCGCTATGCCACCAGCCAATTTACGGCACTCTGCTCATGGCTTGCAGCTAATCCCCATTTCAGATCACCCCCTGTGAAACATGGGTTAAAAGCAGCAATCTGGTGGCTCCGGGGACACTGCCGCAGCCCGACTCACACGCCCATACCGGCCTGTTTTCACAATTTATTTTTTTAACAAAAATACTTGCACAAATTATTTTAATCATTATAATGATAATCATTCTCATTAAAGAATTCAGGTGGAATCTAATATGAATTCAATCGACGGCATGTATCACGCGGAGCATGAATCTGGTAATGAACTGCTTTCCCGATTTGTACCCTTTCCAATCAAGCTGTTCAGCAGCGAAGATCTGTTCGGGAATGGCAACGAGGTGCTGATTCAGCATCGCGGTGAGCAGTATCATTTACGCCTGACACGCAATAACAAGCTGATTCTGACCAAATAATCCGCCAGTGTGCACTGGCTATTTCAGCTGATAACTCTCGAAAGCTTTGGTTTTTTCCTGACGATCACTGGCAGTACTCTCTCTCCTCTTCCAGTGATTTACTGTGGCAAGCCAGCCCCTCCTCCCGGGGCAAGCCAGCCTTTTTTTCTGACATGGAGCTGATAATGAAACCGTTACTGGAAGGCATTACATTGGCACCTGCATTTCAGGGGATTCCCTCCAATTCCGGCAGCCTGGCTAATGATTATCAAAATAAAATCCTTTGTGACGTACCTGCCCCCCGCTTCAGGCAACCGATTCTGCAGCAGGGATGGAAGCTGGCACTATCACTGAAATCACAACTGAAACACCTTTATCACCTGATCCATTTGGCATTACCATTCACCATTTCCGCAGCTATCCGGTATCTGCCTGAAAACCAGCCTCGTACTGAAGCCGGAATCAGAAAAGTTGATGGTACGAATTTACGCTGGATTAAAACTGGCAGGCAGCATCACCATGCCTATCCAGCTGCCGGTTGCCTAAAAAACAGTCGGTATCATCTGGCAGGCCAGTCAGTTCTGTGCATTGGCGGGCGTGCAGCACTTTATCCGGATTATCGTCAGTTGATTGAGGCGGCTGGCGGACAATTCATGATCTTCCGTGGCAGTATGCAGGCTAACAGTGAGTATCTGCTTGCCCTGCTCGCTCGTGCCGATAACGTGATTTGCCCGGTTGACTGCATCAGCCATGAGGATTTTTTTACTGCCAGACACTATTGTCAGTGCACCAGCAGAAACTGCATCCTGCTGGAGCGCTCTGATCTGACTACTTTCAGCAAGGCTATTGAGGCTCTGCCCGGCAAGACAACCTGCCTCAAAAATCCGGTATTTTTCAATCGATCTGCGGCCTGACCGCGACCGCTGCTGGCAGATTGTCCGGTAATATATGAATCGTTTTTATTTCGATTAAGATTATCAAGAGTTTGCCTTAATGACTCTGTGCATCACAAGAGGATCTGCCCATGTCCATACGAAACAACCATTCGCTTTCATGTTTTTATCTGACTCTGTTTATCCTGACTTTCCTGCCCCTGTCCCCCTCCATGGCGCAAACCGGGCAGATACGGGAATACTGGATTGCTGCAGAAAAAACAGACTGGAACTATGCTCCAACCGGTGAAAACCAGATTACCCCGGGGAGTGGCCTGGGAGTGTGGGGCCAAACGCTGACTTATACAAAATACCGTTACATCGGTTATACCGATGGCAGTTATTCCCAACCCGTGCTCCAGCCGGAATGGATGGGGATTCTGGGTCCCACGATCCGTGCTGCGGTAGGTGATACTATCAAGGTGCATTTTCTGAACAAGGCTGATATGCCGCTTTCCATCCACCCCCACGGCGTAATGTACGATAAGGACAATGAGGGTGCGGATGGCGGCAAAGGTGGCAGTATTCCACCGGGGGAACGCTATACATATACCTGGGTTGTTGATCGGGATGCCGGCCCCGGACCGGAAGATCCTTCCTCCATCATCTGGCTGTATCACTCACACGTCATGGCCGAAGAAGAAATCAACCTGGGGCTGATTGGAACCATCATCATTACTGCTGCCAGAAAGGTACGTTCGAGCAAAAATCCTGCACCACGTGATGTCGATCAGGAATTCGTCGCGCTTTACATGATATTCAACGAGGAAAACGATGAAGAGCCCGGTTTGAAACACACTATCAATGGCCGCATTTTTGGCAATCTGCCCGGCTTTGAAATGAAACGTGGTGAGCGCGTACGCTGGCATCTGGTCGCGCTGGGAAATGAGGTAGACAACCACACCGTTCATTGGCACGGACAAACCGTGCTGGATCAGGGCCGCAGGACTGATGTTGTCGAAATCATGCCAGCCAGCATGAGATCGGTTGATATGATTCCCCGCTCAGCGGGCAACTGGCTGTTTCACTGCCATGTCAGCGATCACATGATGGCAGGAATGGCGACCCGCTGGCTGGTGAAGTAATTTGTCCCATCTCGCAAATTAGCACTCTGCTCGCTCTGAATAAATCGCGCAACGAACGTATCGAAGGGCAGTCAACTATTCAGCCACAGTTCTCAGATTCAACATACACCACAGCCCCGCCTGTTTCCAGAAAATTGGTTTCCCCCAAGGTTTGTAAATACCGGCGCAGCAATAAACAAAGCTTGACAGCAGCACATTCTGCGGTAGTGTAACGGTAAATAATTAGCCATAACCTTGGGGAGAAGTCATGTTTGAGTTTCTTTTAGCATTGTTCATACTGCTGATTGCAGTCGGCATAGCACTGTTCACCATACCGTATCTGCGCCGTAACGTCGTCTCCAGGTTTGCACTAAAAATTTTCCGCAAGCTGTTGCCCCAGATCTCGCAAACGGAACAAGAAGCGCTCGATGCCGGCACAGTATGGTGGGAGGGTGCATTATTCAGCGGAAAACCTGACTGGAATCAGCTGCTTGCCTACCCCAAGCCAGAGCTGACCCAAGAGGAGAAAACTTTTCTCAATGGACCGGTTGAACAGTTGTGCGACATGCTGGATGAATGGCACATCACCCATGAGCGCCACGATCTGCCGCCTCATGTCTGGCAGTTTATCCGCGAAAACCGGTTCTTCTCGCTGATTATCCCTAAAGAATATGGCGGGCTGGGTTTTTCAGCACTAGCTCATTCAGAAGTAGTCATGAAAATCAGCTCACGCAGCAATACGGCAGCCGTAACCGTGATGGTGCCCAACTCTCTTGGTCCAGCCGAGTTGCTGTTGCGTTACGGAACAGAAGAACAGAAAAATTATTATCTGCCACGGTTGGCAAATGGAACCGAGATACCCTGTTTTGCATTGACCGGGCCGGATGCCGGTTCCGATGCAGGGTCAATTCCTGATACCGGGATTGTCTGTCGAGGTGTATTTGATGGCCAGCCGGATGTACTGGGGATTCGCGTCAACTGGGAAAAACGCTACATCACATTGGGGCCGGTTGCCACATTACTGGGGCTTGCTTTCAGGTTATATGATCCAGATGGGTTGCTCGGAAGCGAGAAAGACATCGGCATCACACTCGCACTGATTCCGACCAACACCCTGGGTATCCAGATCGGCCGCAGGCATTTCCCGCTGAATGGCGTTTTCCAGAATGGACCTAATTCCGGCAAGGATGTTTTTATTCCGATAGATTGGGTCATTGGTGGGCAGGAAAAAGTGGGGCAAGGCTGGCGCATGCTGATGAACAGCCTCTCTGTTGGTCGCTCGATTTCACTGCCGGCCACTGGTGTAGGTGCAGCAAAATTATCCGCCTGGAGCAGTGGTGCTTATGGTCGGGTGCGGGTGCAGTTCAAATTACCGGTAGGTTATTTTGAAGGGGTGGAGGAAGCACTGGCGCGCATTGCCGGCAACACGTACATGATGGATGCCGCACGTGTCATGACTGCCGGAGCAGTGGATCTGGGCGAACAGCCTTCCGTCGTTTCTGCAATCGTCAAATACCATCTGACCGAGCGTAGTCGGCAGATCATCAATGACGCCATGGATATTCATGGCGGTAAGGGAATCTGTCTGGGCCCCTCCAATTATCTGGCGAGAACCTATCAGCAGACGCCGGTCGGCATCACGGTGGAAGGAGCAAATATCCTGACACGCAACATGATCATTTTTGGGCAAGGTGCTATCCGCGCGCACCCTTTCACACTCACGGAAATCAATGCCGCCTGGGATCAGGATAAAAAACGTGGATTGCAGGCATTTGACGAAGCACTGACCGGACATATCGCTTTTGCCTTCAGGAATGCCTTCCACAGCCTGATTTATGGATTCAGCCAGAGACTGGTCAAGAATGTGCCAGAAAATGCGGCAACTGAGACGATCACCTACTACCGGCAACTGACACGTTTTTCTGCCGCATTCGCTCTGCTGACGGATATTGCCATGCTGAAGCTGGGCGGCTCTCTCAAACGACGGGAGCGCCTTTCAGCCCGGTTAGGTGATATTCTCAGCATGATGTACCTGGGCTCGGCCACACTCAAACGATATGAAGATGATGGCCGCCCTGCTGCAGATTTACCTCTGCTGCACTGGTCGATGCAGGATGCACTGTACCGTACCCAGCAGGCACTGCATGAATTTCTGCTCAACTTTCCGACCAGTAAAATTACGCGAGGATTGTTGCGCTGTATCGTTTTCCCGCGAGGGATGCGCTGCCAGCCGCCCGCTGATTCACTTTCACATACAGTGGCACGACTGATTCTGACTCCGGGAGAAGTGCGCGATCGCCTGACATCAGGCATCTACCTCCCAACGGAGGAAAACGACCCGCTGGCATTACTCGGAAAAGCATTAGCCTGTGCGATTGATTGTGGGCCTATTGAAGCAAGACTGCATCAGGCCGCCAAAAATAAATCCATTACCTCTCATGAGCACGAACAGATCGGCCAGGCATTGGCGCAAGGCATTATCACCAGCAAAGAAGCTGATTTGCTTGAGCAGATGAAAACTTTGCGGCGCCGGGTCATCATGGTGGATGATTTTACTCCTGACTTCCAGAAAAACGGCAATCTGCAGGGAGGGATAACTTCATGACCGCAAATCCCGCTTCTCTCGTAACCGACCTGATTCCACTGGAAATCGCCCGGACACTGGATGGCCTGTTCAGGGAACGGGTTCGCCGTTCTTCTAATGCCGTAGCCTACCGTGATTACGATGTCAGCCAGGAACGTTGGCAGGATTATACATGGGGCGAAATGGCAGATGCCGTCAGGTTATGGCAAACAGCGCTCTCCCGGGAAAATCTTTCTCCTGGTGACCGGGTGGCTGTCATGGCGCGTAACTGCCCGCAATGGGTGATATTTGAACAGGCAGCTCTTGGGGTTGGATTGGTGGTTGTTCCACTTTATACCGAAGATCGGGCAGAAAATGCGGCATGGTGTCTTGATAATGCCGGTGTCAGCCTGCTGTTACTGGAAAACATGACGCACTGGGATGCGTTGAATGAAGCTTCTGCACAGCTCCAGCAGCTGAAACATATCATTATCCTGCATGCCACTTCAGAGGATATTCGTTACACCAATGACAAACGTGTCGTTGCACTGCAAGACTGGTTGCCAGAAACACCGGGGGATATTTCTCCCGTACCCAACGATCCTTACGCGCTGGCCAGCGTTATTTATACCTCCGGGACGACTGGCCGCCCGAAAGGAGTAATGCTGAGCCACCATAATATTTTATCCAACGCTTATGGTTGCGCCCAGATTGTCACCGTCAGACCTGAAGACCTGTTGCTGTCTTTTCTGCCACTATCCCATACTTTCGAGCGTACAGCAGGCTATTACACACCCATGTTATGTGGGGCCACAGTTGCCTATGCCCGCTCTGTCCGGCAGCTGCAGGATGATCTGCTGATTATCCGCCCAACCATTATGATCTCAGTCCCCAGAATCTACGAAAGAGTCTATACCGGAATACAAACCAAACTGGCAGAAGGCTCAGTATTTTCCAGATTGTTATTCAATCTGGCAGTTGGGGTGGGATATAGCCGATTTGAATATCAGCAGGGACGCGCCAGCTGGCACGTTTCACACCTGTTATGGCCACTGCTCAATCAACTGGTCGCTCGCAAGGTTATGGACAAGCTGGGGGGATGTTTATGGCAGGTCATGAGCGGCGGTGCGGCATTGGCACCGGAAGTATCACGCGTTTTTATTAGCTTGGGATTACCCATTCTGCAAGGCTATGGACTGACTGAAACGAGTCCGGTCGTCTGTGCCAATCGGCTGAACGATAATCTCCCGGCAAGTGTAGGCAAACCTGTCCCCGGGGTTGAAGTCAAACTGGGGGAGCAAAATGCATTACTAATTAAAGGGCCCAACGTAATGCTTGGTTACTGGAACAATCCGGAGGCCACCCGCGCCGTTCTGTCCGCAGATGGATGGCTTAATTCCGGGGATACTGCTCATATTGATGCACAAGGAAGGATCACTATAACAGGCCGATTAAAGGATATTATCGTTACTTCTACAGGTGAAAAAATTCCCCCGGCTGATATGGAAGCCGCAATTTTGCGTGACCCGATATTTGATCAGGTGATGGTAATCGGGGAAGGTCGGTCCTATTTAAGCGCACTGGTTGTTCTAAGCAAACGTGGCTGGGAGGTTGTAGCTACACATTGCAATGCTAAAAACGATCCCCATGCGCTGGCTTGCGATGAATATGCTGAGGAAATCATTCTGGAAAAAGTTGCACGGCAGATTAGTGGGTTTCCCGGCTACGCCAAGATTCACCGAGCACTACTGATTTCTGATCCATGGACAGTAGAAAATGAAATGCTTACCCCTACTCTGAAGCTGAAGCGAAAAAAGATTTATGAACATTATCAGAATAGTATCAACAGACTCTATGCCAGTTAATAACCGTCACACTCCTTCTTGCTCATCCCCGCATTTCGAAAACCGGCTACAGATACAAGAAATGATCGACCAGGTACATTGGGGTGTTTATAACTGGTAGCGGCAACGTTCCCAACTCGATAATCTCGCCGCAGTGATCTTTACCAGAAGTACTACGAAGAACTTATCAGGGCATGGTGGCCCAAAAGCCGGTGTCCGTTATTGACACAAATCTCCAGGTCAAACAATAACTGGCCATAGTCACATAGCCCTGCTTCAAATTTCCCCTAAAAAGAAGCGAGGGCCTTGCACAGCTTAGCAACAACCGCTTCCTGGGCGCGGATGAGGTTGATCCTCAAGCGATACACCGCAAATGCGTAATCAATAAAATTCACGATCTTTCCGACACCGCATGGTATGTTTACCACCTGATAGTGTGCTGCCAAAGCGGCGATCAATTCATAGCCAGAAAAATAACTCTGGCACGGACAGCCGACAACGTACATGTTCCTTGCGCAGGGAAATAATCATGATCTTCCTCGATTGATAGTGGATGTTTTTCTCAGCTAGTCCACGTAAAAGATAGCGTACTGTGAACAGAGTATGACGCCTATTTTTTTAATAAGATGCTAGGGGCTGTTGACGTTTCATCACATGGGTAGCCATAAAAGTCCACAGGCCATGGCCACTA
>CAZYWE010000026.1:0-31672 GCA_964651625.1 uncultured Nitrosomonas sp.
ATGGTTTCATGGTTTCATGGTTTCATGGTTTCATGGTTTCATGGTTTCATGGTTTCAATTATATTACTGAGAATATCAGCGCTTGTCATTACAAAACACAAAAAAATCTGCTCTACCAGAGTTATGGTTGGCTATAAAACATCATTAAAAACCTGCATCAATATCTCGAATTATGGATTTCACGCGCTGGGGATGACTGGATTGTTGCATTTCTTCTTTACTGTTTTTCTTCTTATCCAAAGAAGAAATGATCGTAGAAACTGCTTTTCCACGTTCTGCTGCTATGACTGCATCATCCAATGATGTTGTCGGATTATTGCGTGCTTCCATTTCTCGGGTTCTGGCCAATCCTACCAATCGCTCCGACATAATGGCTGCCTCTCGTTTTGCTAAAGCCAGCTGCTCTGTAAGCATTTTTTTGGATGCTTCAAACCCACGATTTTCTTTTATGTCATTCCAGTCGCTGCCCTTTTCATCTTCCTTAAACTGAGGGGCAGCAACGCCAGCACCGTACTTTTTGGCTGTTTCTTTGGCTTTTTCTAAACCCACATTGACGCGAGGTTTGCTATCTGGCCCCAACTCTTTTGGTGCCCTGTGGTCGTTGTCTGCTGCAATGATCATGATTCGTTCCGAGAACAGCTGCCGCATGGTTTCGGCCACTGCATTTAGGTTGCCACTATCAAACGCCACAATGACTGGCTGACTTGATAGCTTGGCCACGGTATCAGCTGTGGCATACCCTTCTGCCAACACGATCGGCGTATCTTTACTGGCTAAAAGCTCGGCTACTGTTTTGTCACCCGGGTTGGCTCCGGCAACGGTAAACAGGCCATGTTTTCGACCACCTTTCATGAACGACTTGAAGTATGGATTGACTGATTGTAACGTCCATAACTTGCCCTTTTCGTCATGGCCGGGCACCAACAAATCACCTGATTTAAAAACCCTTGCGTCGGGGTCTGCCTCGCGCAATTCTTTGGCTTCTTTTGCAGTCTTGGCAATCTTGATGCCCAAGGCTGCTGCCTGCGATGAAACTGCATCTGGCACAACACGCAAACCCATTGCGCCGGGGTTATCAATACCCTTGGCCATGCAGTACGGGTTTTGGGCCGTTGCTGCCGGTGACTCTGACCACAAGGTGGCGGCGGCTTTGGCTGTGACTTCGTATTTGGCCTGCGCTTCGCTTGTTCTACGCTGCTGCCGCTGAGCTGCTTCTGTTGCCAGTTTTACCCGTTCTTCTGGTGATGCCTTCTCAATGTTGCCTTCAGCCTTCCAGTTGACGCGCTCACCTGTCTTATAGTTTTGGATGTAACCGCCCGGCATACGGCCTTCCATGTGGCCGGCATACGCGCCGCTCAATTCGCCGGCTTGGTCGCCCGCCACCGGCACCCGATGAATCTTTCCATCCATGACGGGCAGCCCGTCCACGATCAGGCCAGCGCCCTTCAACGCATCTGCGAATTGGTCTTCGGCGCTCTTGGTCGTCGGTATCTGCACCCGTGCGCTGTCGGTCTTCCATTGCTCCATTTTCGACAAGTCGGCTCCGGCCGGCGCAAACCATGCCTTGTTTTCCTTGTCCCATTGCAGCTTGAAGCCAGCCGCCTGCGCGGACGCTTTGGCTTGCTCTTTCTCGGCGTAAGGAACAGCCAGGTAAGTGCGGTCGGGCATGGGATTTTCCGGCGGATGGTGACGAACAGACGAGGCCGGTGCTGCATCGGCATCACCGCCAGGAATCACGAACGGCCCCACTCTCGCGCCCGGCTTTGCTTTCGCTTCGATTTCTGCAATCAAGGCGTCCTGCGTTTCCTTCGGTACGCCTTCTTTGTCCCAAATCGCTCGCAACTTCACTTCAGGGTCGTCGGCCTTCGGCTCGGGCATGACTTCCGGCCGGTCACCGTTCGACAGGGAGCGCAGCATCAGGGCGGTTTCGGTCGGCGTGGCGTCACCCAGCAAGACCCGTTCACCGCCGGTGCCGGTGCCGGTGCCGGTGCGAATGTCGAAACCGATTTTCAACCAATGCTTGTTTTCCTCGGCGATCATGTCTTCTGCGGTCGCGCCGTTTCTCTTCATTTCCTCACGGGTTTTGTTCATGGCATAGGCATTGGCGTAGTAGTCCAGCGCATCCTTGGCATCCGCTCCGATGTCATCGTCGCGCTGCGCGGTGTCGCGCAACAGGTCGCGGAAGCGCAAGCCGATTTCTATGTCAGCGACCGGCACCATGTCGATGTTGCTTGACTGCTGGATGGCGCGCAGCTCGCCACGATTGGCCTGATCGCGCAACTCGTTTGGATCGTCGGGCAGCTTCAAGGTGATGTAACTGCCCTCGCTGGTGGACTCAAACTGCAACGTACGATTGATGCCGTCGCCATCGGTGATGAACGCCAGCACGGTGTCTTCCTGTTGCTGTGCATCGCCCCTGCCCTGCTCTTGCTCCTTCATCTGCTCTTGCTCCTGCTCAAAGGTCATGACAAATCCGGTGATTTTTTCCGCATCGGACGCAGCTCGAAAAATCTCTTTGGGGTCTTCTTTAAGCGCCTTAATCCACGATCCAACATAAGCAACGTGCTGGCCGGGGTCATGGCCAATGTCCATGCGTTCCCCAAGCATCAATGAGGCAATTTCGGCGCGCAATTCTTCCTTGGCGTACCCTTCCGATCCGAATGGATGGGATAGGTCACGATCAAGGCGGCTTGAGTGCCCCGTCCAGTGCCCCAGCTCATGCAATGCGGTTGCATAGTAGGCATCAGCCGTTGGGAACTGGTGACGCGCTGGCAATGTGATGCTGTCTGTACTTGTCCGGTAAAAAGCACGGTCGCCCTCTATGTGCTGAATGTTGGCACCAGAATTTAAAAGCACAGCTTCGGCGCGAGCGTGGCGCTCTGGTTCTGGCTCAGCCTGTTTGGGCTGCAATGGTGGAAGGCCGTCAATCTGTTCAGCGTTGAAAACAACAGCGTGAAATAGTCGCGGTCTTTCAAGCTCAACCGTCATTATTTTTGGCTTGCCTTCTTCATCACGGATTGGGTGGCCTTGTTCATCCTTGGCCTGTCTTTCCTCTCTGAATTTCCAATACGTGATTTTGGTGCCCTTAGAGCCTTTGCGCACCTGTGCGCCCGCGTCTGAGGCTTGGTTGTAGGTCATCCAACGCGGGTCACTGTGGCCCTGTATTGCCAGCCACATGCTATTTATGCCGCGATACTCTTTGCCGGTTTGGGCGTTATAGGGTAGTGTCAGTTCGCCAGGCTTCCAAGGTTTTTGCCAAGGTGCCGTGCCCTGCTCTAACTGCTCAATAATTTTTGCGGCGACTTCCTCCGCATACTCTTTTTTCATGATTAGTTTCCTCCGCGATTGACGCTCTGCCCGGCAACAACAATTCCGGTGCTTTCAGGGTCAACCACAAGGTCTGCGTTAGCTGCCCACGCTTCTTGTTCCGTTAATGCCGTTTCTTCAAAAGCACCGTTTTCCTCTGCTGCATCGGCGGTGTATTCAACCTGCACACCAGGGATTTCCGCATCGTCTGCCGACTGGCTGATAACCGGTATCACCGTTTCTTTGCTGTCATTCATTGCTATCTCCTTTCGAGGTTTAAGGATCACGGCAGTATCCGCCGTGTAAGGGTTAATCGCTGGCACTCGTTCCAGCTCGACGGGGACACTAATGCCATATTTGGCAACGTAGCCATTGCTAAACCCGTTGATGAAATTGCCTGTGTTGTAGGCAGACAAAGCAGCCCACAAGGCTGCTTGCTCATTGTCATGTTTTGGCTTTGCTCTCGCGTAAAACTCGGACAAAACGCGAGCACCCGCTGCAATGTTTTTACAGGGTTCAAACATATCCTTGATGCTGTACCCAAGCCGTACAACATTTTTACTATTCACCTGCATCAACCCAAGATCAACTGAATAACCTTTTTGAATATACGATTCAGCTAAGTTCACTGCTTCTTCTACGTTGATCGGCTCTCGATCCAGCTTACCTTTATTGACGTGGATTGCTAAAGGATTACCACTGCTTTCCACTCTAATAATCTGTTCAATGGTTTCCGGTGCAAAAGCTGGCGCGCACGACAATATCAAATCAATTCCAATCATGACTTAATGACTTAATGACTTAATGACTTAATGACTTAATGACGCCATGAAATCATAACACGATGGTGTCATGCTTGCTCACGAGTTAAAAGCATCTCGGCTGGATCGCCTATTACCAATATTGGAACAGCTTTCCCTCGAATATTGGATACATCAACCGGGCCAAAGTATCTGCTATCAAAACTGCCTGAACTGTAAGTAGAGAACAGCCAGATTTCATTCTCTTTGGTGAGATAAGTACCATCAGGCCATGCCTGAATCGTTGGCATAGACCGGGTATTAGGTAAGAACCTGCCATTTATTGAAACTGGCAACCCTTTCCGAATTGTCACAATGTCACCCTTACCAACTGCAATGGGCTTAAGTAAGGTAATAACATTCGTTGGACAATTGCCTGTAGCGAGATAACCCTTATCCACCATAACCCTGATGATTGATAAGTCCGGTGGACATACTTCTACAAAATCGCCCTTCTGATAGGTTACAGCCTCTTGCACTCTCCACAAACCAACCGGTGCAGAAGCAGTGGTATTTAACCGAAAACCCAAGGAGTGAAAAACTGCCGTTACAGAGAAGAGACACGACGTAAAGGTAAGCGCAGCAATACCAATTAGCTTTGGCCGGATCATATCGACAGCCTGAAACCTTCTTTCTTTGGCGGAAAGTTACCAGTAATACGTTGAGAATTCTTTACCGTATCTGTGTATTTAGGCGGCTCAATTTCTGAACGTTTTCTGAAAACAGGATCACGGAAGTACAGAATCTGGCGTCCACGAATTACAGGGTAGCCCGCTACAAATACCAGCATTTCCCCAGGCTCGACAATGTTATCCTTACTATCCTTCTTGGGGCCAGGTAACTGCATGATTTCATCCGTTGTCATTAACGGTCTTTGAACCTCCTGGAAACTGCGGGAAACCTGCTCAAGTACCATCCCGAAGCGCTTCCCGGATTCATTGACTTGTTCCTTAATGACGGTTGCCTGTCCAGCCATTTTGCTCATCCATTCCGCTGTTTCCACTTTATTTGGTGCATAAGCAACACGCACATGACAATTGGAAATGATACTTTCAAAATTGGTATACGCTTTATAGAGTTGTTGCACGTCTTGCGTAATGATGTAGGCTTTCATTCCATAACCGGCAATGAAAGCAAGAGCGCTTTCAAATATCTCCAATCGACCCAGTGTTGGAAATTCATCTAGCATTAATAGCAACCGGTGCTTGTGTGATGTTTTAGAACGCCCGTTATCAAATTCCATGCGGTCAGCCAGGCTACTGACAATCAGTGTTAAAAGCAGCCTGGCCAATGGCCGCATACGATCCGCATTGCGCGGCGTAGTTATGAAATACAATGATACGGGCCGGTCGTGATCCATCAGATCGGATATACTGAAATCGCTGCGCGATGTATTTTCACCAACGATTGGATCACGATATAAAGATAACGCTGTGTTGGCAGTTGAAATAATACTTCCGAGTTCTCGCGCGGGTGTATCCAGCATTCTTCGCCCCACGCCGGCTATTACCAGTTTCGCCTCTCTATCAATCTGATCTTTTACCGGAAAATCGACATCCCTCATTTCGGCAAACAAACTGTTTAAAGCCTTTGGGTCGCCATCCGCATCTTCGGCAAGATTATCTTGCGTATCGGGTGCTGCAAAATCACCCACGCCGGTTAGCATCAAGGCACAATCAGACAAACTAGGAAATCTGCCGACACCATCACTCTTGTACAGGGAATGGAGAATTAAACCAGTCAGTAATTCGTAAGCAGCAGAACGAAAATGGTTACCTTCAATCCCTTTTCCATCGCTATCTACAACCATATAAGCGATATTTTGAGTATCACTTACCTGAAAACGGGTTTTGTACCTGATTTCGTTTAATGGATTCCAACCGCAACTTTCTCCGGGTTGGGCCGGGTCAAAACGCAAAATTACATTCCCCGCTTCTTCCCGCCTCCACCCTGCTGTGATTGCATAATTCTCTCCCTTTCTATCCAGTACGAAAACGCTATGCGGCCAGCTTAATAAGGTCGGGATAACCAGCCCAACGCCTTTACCCGATCGGGTCGGTGCAATGGCACAAATATGTTCTGGTCCGTCATGCCTAAGGTAATAGGTCTTTTCCCCATTGGGATCATCAAATGCACCACAGTAAACACCCTGTCCACGTTTACCTGGTTTGGATATTAAGCCTGTTTCCTGAATTTCCTCGATGCTGGCAAAGTGCGCTGTCCCATGAACATCGGTGTGCTTGCGTGAGCTGCGTGACTTGACACCCACAACGATGACAAATGCAACCATACCAATCAGTACACCGACAGAAAAAATGATAAATGCGTAGTTATAAGTATCGGGAGCGCCTTGATAGAACGTGAACAGCCATTTCCACCAATCAAAGGGGTTATAAATATTTGCATAAACAGGTGTGCCAAGTGCCAGGTGATAACCCAGCCGATAGGCCACAAACTGCGTACACAGGCTATTTATCGCTACCAGGTAAATGGCGAGCCAAATTACCCCATACCCTCGCGCGCGCATAATTGAAGTATTTTGATTGTTCAAATCTCAATCTCTTTTGATTTACCAATAAATCTTCCCTGCCTGTCGATAAAAACAGATCTTCCTATCTTCCATCTGCTTGCTTTTGCCACCACTCTTGAGCTGCAGGGCTTGACCAGCATGTCATTCCCTTTTTTCAATAAAAGCACCTCACTACCATCCATCATTTTTCGGCGTCCCTGATAAATTGCTTTGCCCGCATCAGTAACCATCCACAGCCGGTGATACTCCAAAGAATGCTGCCTGTCTTTCAACACATTCCTTTTTTGTATCCACTCAATGACTGCTCCTGAGACCTGATCCTGGTTTCCAGTTAGAACCCCATCTTTGTCTTCGGGCACCTTTGGGTAATCAGGTTTGTTCAAAACTGCCACCTGATTAACTGGTATCTTGTTGATCGTTGCCACTCGTTCAAATGCTGTAACTCTCTGCTGCCGATGCTGTTCCATAACTGGATCAACAAAAGTAATATTCAGCCGATGAATAGCTGCAAGCTCCGATACCTTTTCACAGAAATCTTTTGTACCTTCCACTATTAAAGCGCGCCCTCCGAATTTTTCTACAGCCAAAGTAAGCGCAAACAATGTAGTGACTGTCGATACCTTTCCAGTCTGGATATGATCCTTTCTATCCATGACCGTGCCTCCATCAGCAGTACGGTAAGAGACTGTGCCATCCTTTCGGACAGCAGGATTGAATGCCTTGAGTAAAATCGATTTTGTCAGATTAAAATCGCCCGCCGCTCTCAGTAAATCTCCCCGGAATCGCCTCTCTCTATTTTCTCTACTTCGTAATACTTCCAGTGCATCCCTATCCCCGGCCATCGCCTTTTGCATCAGCCAGTCAGACCAGCTCGGCATAACCGCATTTGATAAGACTTGCTTGCGTTTGCGTTGATTGGATGCCTGGTGATTCTTTCTGGCCAAAACAGCCTGTCTCCTGATATCCGCTCCCATCATTTTCCGGATCACTCCTTTATTACCCAGTTTTAACATTACCTGTTGATGGTTTTTCCAATGACGTAACTGCAACAAATACGCAGCGCTATCCGTTCTTATTTTCTCCAGTTCTTTCTTTCTGGTTAATAAACAAAGCTGTTTCTCCCGTTGGTACTGAGAAAAAAGATTGGCACTGGAGGGATGATGATGCACTGGTCGCGATACATACCCCGGTTTCTGTTTCCATTGTCCTTTTGGTACTTCGTATGGCCCAAACCTGTCAGTCATATTTTTCATTGAAAAATCACGCTGGCACTGACTGGCTCTAACCCATAAATTACTCCTGACATCCCCAATAATCAGCCCCGTTCCACGTGGCTTCATCAGTAACCCATACTCGAACAAAGCTGCGTGTACGCTTTGCCAGTCTTTGGCTTCAGATAGTTTCCTGCCAGCGTTTTTTGTAATGTATGTAGCTAGCGTCTCTATCCCGCTTTGATCCTCGATGCTCTTAATCCTGCTGGTTACTCCTGATCCTCTTCCTACTTCTTTGCCTTTAATTCCGTGATTTGTACGCTCCAGTCCATATTTGATCTCTAATTGTTCGCACGCCTGCATCAATCTTTTCTGGTCATAGTAGGGTTCTATATTTTGCAAACCGATAGGATGAACCTTGTTGATCGCAACATGGACATGCAAATGATCAGTGTCGATATGCACGGCAGAAACACGCTGATGATCGGCATAGCCAATTGATTCGCAAAGTGCATCCTCTATCTCGTGCAGCACGTTAAGTGATGGATGCTCACCTGGCGGAAAAGAAAAAACCAAATGATAGGTTTTTTCCTTGCCTGATCTTGTATTACGCGCTTGTGTTGCCAGGATCAGGCAGGTGGCATCTGCCGGATCATCCGTATGACAATTGGTTACACGTACACCACTAACCTTTTCTCCTTTCTCGTTAGGATCGGCATGAAGATCAAGTACATAATCCGCTGTGCGCTCCCAGTTTCTCGGATCAATTCCTCCCTTGGCATTAACGATATATCTTGTCAAACGGGCAACATTGGATGCCGTCCTTTGCCTGGATTCAATCCGTTTTGCGATCATGCAATGCCTTGTGCATCAGGTCGCGCATGATCTTTTGCAGCTCCCTGAAATCATCCATCATGTTTTCCACAGTCATCGGCAAGGCTCCTTGACCGCGTTTTTCCGCTAACCATAGCTTTAACAATCCGGCTACCCGTCCAAGATCGCCATTCACTTTTACCAGATCTGTCACCGCTTCCAGATCAAGCACAGATCTGACAGGAGTATTAAGACCCAAGGCGCGAAGATAGGCCGATTCTTTCATCCCTGAATTAGATGCAGCTTCACCAATCGCCGCTTTTTCTTCTGGTGTTACCCATACTTTGATGTGAACCCCCCGTGGACGACCACCGTGGGGTTTTTTTAGATTTCTATCGTTTTCCTCTGCTGCTTTCATAGCCTCCTCAGTTCTGTTTCTGGCGCGGCAGCGACTGTCGGCCTCGCAGAGCAAGATTAACGTTGAGCCAAAGGCGAATAAGTGAAGGTAATGTTAGCCAAAATGCGTAGCATGTAGGACTACATTACACATCTTGCCTGCTTTTTATTTGGTATTATATGCAATAAATCAATGCAAAATAGATTTTTATTTGTGAATTGCATTAAATCTCATACAATATCTTAAGATTGCAAATAATATTATTTAATATCAAATAACATCTATTATTTGCTAATTATTGCTTAACAAAGGAGGGCTATAGATTAGAATCTTTTAAGGCACCAAAAAGGAGAAAAAATGGCACCAAAAAGGAGAAAAGGTGAAGGTCGTGTCGCTTTCCTCGCCAACCTAAATAAATTTAGAGAACTACTCGATGCAGGATATACGCAACGCACGATATATGAAGATCACATAGAAATACTCGGAATTAGCTATGCACAGTTCAATCGTTATGTAAGTAAATATTTAAGAATTAAGGAACGCCCCAATGAACAGCAAAACAAAACAACAACCGAAAATGGAAATCCCAGAAAAAAAGGAATCCCTTTCTACCATGATCCAAACGCCGCAAACTCAAGGGACGATCTCATCTGACAAGACAAAAGAAATGAAACAAGTGCATCTCACCTTGCAGGGAAAGGGGGGTGTGGGAAAATCATTTATATCTGCTCTATTAGTGCAGCATCTCCGAAACAAAAATCAACCTGTTACCGCTATAGATACTGATCCAGTAAATGCAACATTAGCCGGATACAAGGCATTTAACGCCAAACGACTGGAACTGATAGAAGAAGGCAGTTTGATTGAAAGAAATTTTGACAAACTGGTTGAGCAAGTGATAGCCGAGGATACTAATTTTGTAGTCGATAACGGCGCTGCATCATTTATACCTCTGTCCTACTACATCGCAGAAAATGATGCTATCAACGTGATAGTAGAACATGGGAAAAACGTAACTATTCACACCGTTATAACTGGCGGACAGGCAATGAAAGACACGCTGGTTGGCTTTGCATCTCTGGTTGATCAAATACCCGGAACTGTCGATCTAGTTGTTTGGTTAAATGAGTTTTTCGGGGATATTGTTGCTGATGGCAAGACTTTCGAGGAAATGAACGTCTATCAAAGTAATAAACAACGGGTGAAAGGGATCATAAGAATTCCTCGCCAGACAAGCAGCACGTTTGGAGAAGATGTTAAACAAATGATGGATAGAAAACTAACGTTTGATGAAGTAGCACAATCGCCAGAATTTGGCCTAATGGCAAAATCACGACTGGCAAAAGTTAGAAAAACAATCTTTGATCAACTGGCAATTGTCCTCTAAAGCGAAATCTCCGCTATGATTGATTTTGAGGAAATCAGAAAGCAGATCGCCATCAAACACAACGTTCTCCTTGATAAGGATGATCCCATTTTGGTCACCATTACCATTAATGAGATCGTGCTGAGCCGCTACCTTGACTTGGTAACAGAACGATATAGTGATGCAAGTCGGGACTTAACAATAGCCCTCCTTCACCAGCAAGAAGAATCAAAAAGAATCGCCGAAAAAATTATTACAGAAGCTTCTGATTATGTTTCCAATCAAGTTCGTCAGTCTGTCGAAGAATCAATATTAGAAGCGGGCAAAAATCTCAAACAGCAATTACTAGGCAATAATATAGCCAACAACAACTACTATGCACAAAAGGCAGAGAAGAAGGCAACTTTGGCTACTATCATGGCTGTCGTATCAACAGTTGTTGCTGTCGTAACTCTAGTTGTTGTAGCACTCAATTAACATGGTTGCATGGTTGCATGGTTGCATGGTTGCATGGTTGCATGGTTGCACAGCACAGTATCAATACACCTGTGATACAAACAATTGCTTCTTAAATATTTGTTCAGGTTAAGGCAGTTGGAATTTCTCCAAGAGTCGTTGTATAAGAAGGGGTACGTCGCTGCTGGTTCATCGTCCATACCTTTTTTTCGCTGCCCATTCCAGCACTGCCATAAATGATTGTTCCTCTGCCGAAGCGGTCATTGATCTCATCAATAGCGTGCATTAACCGCTCGTCGCTATCAAGTACTGTCTCTCCAAAATCCAGCTCTGCCTGTCTGGTTTGAGCGTTGGTCAGATCCATTAAAACAATGCCCGCTTTGGTGAGATCGAATCCTGGTTTATAGATCTTCTTGAGGCCATGTAAAGCAGCATTTATCAATTTTTTGGTATCGGATACTGGACGAACCAACGGCACGGTGATTGATCGGGCATATTGCGGTCCTGAGCGGTGTTTGCTGGTATGAATAAATACCAGAATGGTTGAAGTCTTGCTTTGTTGCTTGCGCAGCTTCTCGGCTGCCCGTGAAGTGAACTCCGTAACGGCTTCTATCAAGGAAGCAAGATTGTGCACTGGCTGGCCAAATGTGCGGGTATGGGCAATTTCTTTTTTGGGGGATGGTATTTCTTCCAGAGCAATACAGCCTTGGCCATGCAGTTCACGCCAGGTACGCTCCAGCGTAACGCTGAACCGCTTTCTGATCGTTGCCGGGTTGCATTGCATGAAATCTTTTACGGTATTGATTTTGGCTTGTTTGAGTTGTTGGCTGATTTGCCCGCCGATTCCCCATACTTCCCCCACGTCTGTCATCTCAAATAGGAACTGGCGTTGACGTTCGTTTAATTCAGCCAGATTGCAAACTTGTGCCAGCCGGGTAGGGTAGCTGCCTGGCTTTCTGTCTGCGTCCTTGGCAATATGATTGGCGAGTTTAGCCAATGTTTTGGTGTGGCCGATACCAATACAGGTTGGTATTCCAGTCCACTGCAAAATTTTGGCGCGAATCTCACTTGCCCTGTGTGTCACATTGGAGATCCCCTGTAACCCGATAAAACACTCGTCAATCGAGTAAATTTCCTGTTTGTCACCCAGTTCAGAAGCCAGGCGCATCATGCGCAGGCTCATGTCTCCGTAGAGTGGAAAATTGGGTGAAAGAGAAACCAGCCCGGCTGATTGCTCCAGATGCTTGATCTGAAACCACGGTTGCCCCATTTTGATACCCAGCGCCTTGGCTTCTTCACTGCGGGCAATAGCACATCCATCGTTATTAGACAGTACAACCAAGGGTACTTTTTGCAGACGAGGCTGAAAAATTCGTTCACACGAGCAGTAAAAGTTATTGCCGTCGATCAGCGCAAACATGATGTTTCAGAATTGTTTAATGCAAGAAGTGACCACTCCCCAGACTTCCAGTATTTGCCCGTCCTTGAAAACAATATCTTTATAGTCCGGATTGGCTGGTTGCAACCTGGTTTCTCCATCCAGGAGATACAGGCGTTTGCAGGTAAATTCTCCATCTACACAGGCGATCACGATCTTGCCATGCTCAGGTTTTACAGCTTTATCTACCACCACAATGTCACCGTCATCAATTCCAGCCATTGTCATGGAGTGGCCTTTTATTCGCATCAAGAACGTTGCTTCCGGATGCTTGATCAGCTCATCAGACAGATCAATGCGTTTAAGCAAAAAATCATCTGCCGGACTTGGGAAGCCAGCACGCACTCCAGAATAAAGCGGAATATAAACAGGTTCACCGACCTGTACAGGAACAGGCTGGCTATATTTCAGTACCAACATAGGCAAGTTCATTTTTCTGGCGAGTCAAACTGTTCCTTATTCTAATTCTTTTTATTGAAAGGTATGACCATGTGCAGTCACTACGAATCTATACGAGAACCTGAACGCCTGTTGCGCTATTTTGGTACGCAACTTCCCCTGGATATTCGCTTTGACGTCTGGCCAATTCGGTTTAATTCCACACTGGGCTAAAGATACAACATTCGGTCGCAGAACATTTAACGCCCGCTCAGAGACAGTTGCCGAGAAACCCAGCTTCATGGATGCGTGGCGCAATAAACAACGTTGCATTATTCCTGCTGAAGCAATTTATGAACCGAATTGGCGTAGCGGAAAATCCATTCCCACTCGCATCACCAGAAAGAATGGAGAACCGATGGGAATAGCAGGGCTATGGTCTACCTGGGGAAAAGAGAGACTATATTCCTTTACCATGCTGACTATTAACGCTGATGATCACCCTTTAATGAACCAGTTTCACAAACCAGGTACTGAAAAAAGAATGATAGTGATTCTACCAAAAGCATCCTACAAAGACTGGTTGACGTCATTCAACCATGACGCCATGACGTATTTACGTCAATATCCAGCCGACAAGTTAATCACCCAGCCATAACTTTCTGGCGTACGTATTTCCTTGAATTCAGTACCGGGTATAGGTGCCGAATCCACTACTTCCTGAACAGAATATCAACTCGTCCAGCAGCTCTCCATAGCAGAAATAGGCCGTTTACATCGCTTTACTCGACTTTAAGCAGTTCCTCCGTCCTTCCGTTACGTCTCTTATTTGACGGATCATGACGTGCAAACAACGAATGTTTGCGTGCCATTTCCGCCACATACCAATTCAACAGGTAGAGAGATATGGCGACTTCATTGCAGGTATTACTCGATCAATTTCGTGAGCAAGCTTTAGCAGTACGTGATCAGGGCACCAGTTTTGAAAAACTGATGATCCAATATTTTTCCACGGAAGCGTTTTATAGATCTTTCTACGATGAGGTGTTGCCCTACGCAGATTGGGTTACACGCTACGGTGCACAAGCAGGTATCGAAAGAAGAACTGATACTGGCATTGATCTGGTTGCAATCACCAAAGATGGTCGCTTTCATGCCATTCAATGCAAGAACTATGCGCCAGATTACTGCATCGTGATGTCAGATATTAGCAACTTCTTTGCAGCATCCGGCAGAGCCTGTTTCAGCAATCGCATTATCGTCGCTACAACCGATAACTGGTCGCAAAATGCATTGGATGTACTTGAAAACCAACATCCACCCGTATTCAGAATTGGCCTGCATAATCTAAGCAACAGCGCAATTGACTGGTCGCTGTACCATGAAAAATCCTGGTATCTGGTAGTCAAACCTAAGAAACAACTTCGAGATCATCAAGGAATTGCTCTGAAACGGGTGGTTGAGGGTTTCAAAGAAGCCGATCGCGGCAAGATGATCATGGCTTGTGGCACCGGTAAAACCTTTACCTCTCTCAAGATTGCCGAAAAAATGGCTGGAGCGGGAAAACGAGTCTTGTTTCTTGTGCCCAGCCTTGCGCTGCTCTCCCAAGCGTTGACCGAATGGACCCAGGAATCGACCATTCCGCTGAAAAGCTTTTCAGTCTGCTCCGATAGTGATGTTGGTAAGACAGGCACAGATGACCGAATCGTCACCGGTATCAGCGAGCTGCAATATCCGGCCACCACTGACGCTGAATCTTTGCGCATACAAATTGCCAAGTTGCATTCAGATGAGGCCATGACAGTGGTGTTCTCCACCTATCACTCCATTGGCGTTATCCATGAAGCACAACGGGCAGAAGGTCACCCCCTGCCTGCCTTTGATCTGATTATCTGTGATGAAGCCCATCGCACCACCGGCGCTACATTTGACAGAGAAAAAGAATCTTCCTTCGTCAGAATCCATGACAACCGTTACATTCAGGGGAATAAACGGCTGTACATGACAGCCACTCCGCGTATTTATGGAGAAGATGCACGGAAAGTAGAGAATGTCACGCTATGTTCGATGGATGATGAAGCACTGTACGGTAAAGAACTCTACACCATCACTTTTTCTGAAGCTGTTTCGCGCAAGCTGCTGGTAGATTACAAAGTCATCGTGCTGGCTATTGAAGAAAGTCATATCAATCGGCGCTTGCAGGACATGCTAAGCGACCAGGGCAACTCATTAAAAGTAGATGATGCAGCCAAAATTGTTGGCTGCTGGAAAGCGCTATCCAAGCAAGGATTGTTTACAGGGAACGAACAACTTGCTGAACCGATGAAGCGAGCAGTGGCTTTCTGTCAGGTTATCGAACCCAACTACAAAGGCAACAAACACAAGGTCAGTTCAAAGTTAATTTCGGAGATGTTTGGCGCAGTAGTGAGCCAATACCAGGAAGCAGAAAAGAAAGTCTTACTGGCACAAGATCCCGATGCTGAGCTGGATTCCGCATTATCTATGAAATGTGAAGCTGAGCACGTAGATGGCAGCATGAATGCCAGTGAGAAAGGCAGTCGTCTGGAGTGGCTGAAAGCAGACACAGAAGAGAACACTTGTCGCATTCTTTCCAACGTGCGCTGCTTATCAGAAGGCGTCGATGTCCCCGCGCTGGATGCAGTGTTGTTTCTAACTCCTCGTTCTTCACAAGTAGACGTGGTGCAATCAGTTGGCCGTGTGATGCGTTTGTCTCCTGGCAAGCAACAAGGGTATGTAATTTTGCCTGTTGTCATTCCTGCTGGCGTAGAACCCAAAGAGGCGCTAGATAACAACGAAACTTATCGCGTAGTGTGGCACGTGCTCAATGCACTCAGAGCGCATGACGATCGCTTTGATGCCATGATCAACAAGCTGGAATTCAACGGCAGCATGCCCTCCAAGATGGAGGTGATCGCCATTGCTGACAGTGTTAAGCCAAAGGCTAGAAAGCAAACTCCTAAACAACGTGCTGCTAGGAAGGCCCGTAATGGTACGACAATTGGTTCTTCTGGCACGACAACACCGACTCAAGAAGTCATCGGCATTGAGATAGGTGAAATTGAACGCGCACTCTGCGCCAAGATCGTTAAGAAATGCGGTAACCGCCATCATTGGGAAGATTGGGCCAATGACATCGCCAAAATTGCCAATACGCATATTGATCGCATCAAAGCTATTTTGGAAGATGAGGCCAACACCGCAGAAATTGCAGCCTTTCAGGCTTTTGCCAAAGAACTGCGCGATGATCTTAATAACAGTATTTCTGATGATGAAATCATCGAGATGCTGGCACAGCACCTGATCACAAAACCAGTCTTTGATGCGTTATTTGAACAATATCGCTTTGCTGAACACAATCCTATGTCGCAGGCAATGCAACAGGTATTGGATCAGCTACAGGAACATCACCTGGATAAAGAACGAAACACGCTGGAAGATTTTTACGCGTCCGTCAAGATGCGCGCCAGGGATGTAAATAGTGCTGAAGGCAAGCAGCGCATCGTAGTGGAATTGTACGATAAATTTTTCCGCAACGCTTTTCCCAGAATGACCGAACGGCTGGGAATCGTCTACACACCGGTGGAAGTGGTGGATTTTATTTTGCATTCAGTAGAACATGTTCTCAAAACCGAATTTAACTCCAGCATGGCCGATGAGAATGTTCATATTCTGGATCCATTTACGGGAACAGGAACATTTATTACCCGCCTGCTACAAAGCGGGATCATTCCAGAAGAAAAATTACCCTACAAATATCAGCACGAGATCCACGCCAACGAAATTGTACTGCTCGCCTACTACATTGCTGCCATCAATATTGAAGCTACTTATCACGGTATTTTGACTGGCAATATCCATGGCGAACAAGACGATGATGCATCTGTTGCAAAACCTGTTGTTGAGTATCAATCGTTTAAAGGAATCTGCCTGACTGATACCTTCCAGATGGCAGAAAAGGAAGATCAGTGCGATAAAGATAAACTATTGGAGAAAAATAGTCATCGTCGCAAACATCAGCAAAAGCTGAATATCCGCGTGATTGTTGGTAATCCGCCATATTCGGCAGGACAAAGAGCCGCTAACGATAATAATGCCAATGTAGCTTATCCCAAGCTTGATGATCACATTCGTAGTACCTACGTTGCGCGTTCTGCTGTTGTTAATAGGAACGCACTATATGATAGTTATATTCGTGCCATTCGCTGGTCTTCTAATCGCATCGGCAATTGCGGTGTTATCGGCTTTGTCACCAATGCCGGTTTTATTGAAGCCAATGCAGCCGATGGATTGCGCCAGTGTCTGGCAGAAGAATTCAGTAATTTGTATATTTTCCATTTACGTGGCAATCAACGCACATCCGGCGAACGATCACGTAAAGAAGGTGGAAAAATCTTCGGTTCTGGTAGCCGTGCTCCGATTGCCATTTCCATCCTGATCAAAAATCCCGAGGCCAAGGTGCGAGGCAATATCTACTTTCACGATATCGGTGACTATCTGACGCGTGAACAGAAGCTTAAAACTATTGCTGACTTTGGGAGCATAGAAGGCATTACCAAGCGGAAAGGTTGGCAGGAAATTGAACCAGATCAGTTTGGTGATTGGTTGAATCAGCGCGATCCAAATTTTGATGCTTATATGGCACTCGGCGATAGAAACAATCAATCAGTTATCTATCGATACGATACTTATTCTAGCGGGATAAAATCTAATAGAGATGCGTGGGTATATAACTTTAGTCACAGTAAACTTGCTAATAACATGACTGGATTTATAGATTTTTATGAAACTCAGATTGATAAGAAAACTGACGATGTAAATTATTTAAAGGATTTCAATGCTAGAAGAATAAGTTGGGACAGTACTTTAAATAATCGTTTTATAAAATCTCAGAAAGAATCTTTTGATGTTAAAAACATTGAGAATGCTCTATATCGGCCTTTTACAAAAACACGAATATACCATTCGCGTTTTTACAATAATACGGTTGGTTACATTCATAAATTTTTCCCCACCAAAGACAGAGACAATCTGGTGATTTGTTTGACTGGTAGAGGAGCAACAAAAGAATTTTCTGCCCTAATAACAAACGTTATCCCTGATCTTGAAATGATTTCAAAAGGCCAGTGTTTCCCGCTATACCTCTATGAAAAAACAATACCGAGTACCAGCTTGTTTAATCAAGAAAGTGAATCAGAAGGATACCAGCGGCGTGATGCCATCACTGACAAAGCCTTAGCGCACTTCCAGTCAGCCTATCCACAGGCCCGTCTCAGCAAGGAAGATATTTTCTACTACATTTATGGTCTGCTTCACAGTGCAGATTATCGTGTGCGCTACGCTGACAATCTTAGTAAACAATTACCACGTATTCCACGTGTAAAAACTGCTGCTGATTTTAAAGCTTTCAGTCAGGCAGGGCGTGATCTGGCACATTTACATCTGAATTATGAAACTATGCCCATGCACACAAGTGTTCGGCTTACTGGAAGCTTGAAATATTTGAAAGTGACCGAGCAAAAGGTTCTTGGTGGAGAGGATAAGGATTTTTACGTCACCAAAATGAAGTTTGGTAAAAAGAGAGATCCTGAAACAGGTAAGAGCATTGATGACAAAACAACAGTGATCTACAACACGAATATTGTTATTAAAAACATCCCGGAAGAAGCTTATGACTATGAAGTCAACGGCAAACCAGCACTTGAATGGGTGATGGAGCGCCAGTGTGTTCAAACTGATAAGGCCAGTGGAATAACCAATGATGCCAATGATTGGGCAATAGAAACGATGGATAACGCCAGATATCCGCTTGAACTCTTTTTGCGTGTTATCACTGTCAGCCTGAAAAGCCAGGTGATTGTGAACGGGTTACCGAAACTAACCACGCAAGCTGTCGCCCTGAATCAATCTTCTCTGTTACAGGAAAATCGTTTCGCAACAGGTCTCTGATTCTTTTTTATATAAAGCTAACCCGGTGATAAGGTTCCTCGTTTAATTTATTGTTTCTGGTGTCGTTTTTCATCTCAGTTACGGTGCAATCGAATTATCTTCAATAAATAATCTGAACCCGGATTCATCAAGAAGCCCTTCAGCAAGGGACAATACAGCTTGTGTCGAATCTTGCTCACCGGCGGTGAACCGGTAACCATTGAGTTCAAGAAATAACACGCCAATTACAAATCCTGTCCGTTTGTTCCCATCCACAAAAGGATGATTTTGCAGAATCCCACCTGTGTAAGTAGCGGCCAAGAGGAAAATATCAGGTTGCTGATCGTAGGCAAAAAAATTGAGTGGTCTTGCAAGTGCTGATTTCAGAAGATTCCTATCGCGAATGCCCGATGCACCACCATGCAGAGAAATTAAGCGCTCATGGATGGCAAGTGCATCCTGCTCAGTTATCCAGACAGGTGCTGTCACTTCGCCAATGCACGCAGTGTATTACGGTATCGGTTACATATATCTTCTACCTTTGCCATTTTTTCACCAAATGAAGGATCGTATGGCGTAATAAGATACCTTCCATCAGATGCCTCGGTTAAGAATAATCGCTGCCCATCCCCGGTACGTAAGTGATTAACCACTTCTTTTGGCAAAACAACACCAAGAGAATTACCAAATTTTCTGACTTTCAATTCAATCATGTCACCCCTAAAGTTATAACCAATGTAATAACATATAATAACAAAAATTAATTTCAGTTTGAAAAATTCAAAAATCTTGATGAACTTTACAAGCCTTAAAAAGATTTTCTATGGGTGGTTGTTATCTGCCGTGTTTCTGCCGCAGGTAGCAATACCAAGCGAAGTACAAAGTCTGATTACGAGTGAAATAGAGCAGGGCACCATAACGATCATTGGTGAAGATCATAAACGGCCAGAATCTATCCAGCTTTTCAAAACCATTATTGATAAATATCTGCAACAGAGAAAATGTCTGATTGTTGCTCTCGAAATAGCCAGCAGCCAGCAAACGATTCTTGACCGGGTATTTGATGGAAAAGCGAATGTATCCAGTGTCGCTATCCCGCCAATGATTGATCATCCAGCCTATCGGGTAATGATTCATGATCTGGCCGAAATGAAAAGAAGTGGTAAATGCCTGAAACTGCTTGCTATAGATGCTGATTTAAAAACAAGCACTCCACGTGATGAGTGGATAGCAATGGTTCTTGAAAACCAGACAGAAGGGACGCCTATATTGGCGTTGTTGGGTAATCTTCATACCCTCAGACGTGTTGACTGGAGTCGTGAAGATCCATCTCCTTTTGTTGCTGAAATTCTTGCAGAACGAAAATATGTAGTTAAAACCTATCCGCAAGTCTGGAAAGATAAAAACTGTCATACCTACAATCGACTAATATCTTCTGATACAAAGGAAGCAACAAGATTGATCAACGATGGTTTGATTTCGCTGTTAAATGCCTATGATTATGAGATCGTGAAGGATGTAGTTGATGGTGTGATTTTGTGGGAATGTAACCAAAGGTTATGAATGAGATTTAATCGGTCTTTAGTGAAACTGTTTAAGTCCTTCATGTGCTTTCCTGCTTTTGTTTTTCTTTTGGTGCTATTTTTGTTTTTTTAGGTGTTTTTTTAGGTTCTTTGGTTAAAGAAAAGGTTAAAGAAAGGGTTAGTGTTGCAAAAATATCTGTTTTTTTAATTTAATATCAATTACTTAACAAGGTGTCTTGCATGTCATCCGTCACGCTTTTGCATGTCATCCGTCACGCTTTTGCATGTCATCCGTCACACTAAAAGTTAGTTTTAGGTACTAGATGCATGTCATCCGTCACGCTTTTGCACCGTTAATGGGCAGAGTGCCGCGAAATTGTGGATAACTTACCATTGAGAAGTTTTCTAATTCATTAACAAGCCTATAACCGTAGCAAATACCGTACATTTTGTGACGGATGACATGCACTTTGTAAAAATGGCGTATGTCATCCGTCACGGGTTGCATGTCATCCGTCACGGATTGCCATTGATCTGTGGATAAGTCTCTCTTTGAATAGCGGAGAGCATGGTTTTGAACTCTGAAAATGCGCAAAGGCGTTTGCGCGCCCTTGATTTATTTTGTACTCAATACGATGTTGGCCTACTCACGCGCACAACAGATTTGGTTTTTGTCGTCGAGTGTAACGAAGGCTGCGATCCTGGCTTCTTGTACCTCTGCGCATGCCTTCCTGACGGTTTGTAGCCAGCTTCGAGCGTTGCTGTTCGTTGATCCGCACATTTGGCGAAATTTTTCGGCGTTTAATGGATATGGGTGTTGGTGACTTACAATGTGGTCTGCCAGGCGACGGGCAACGGGAGAAAGATCACGGTACACTTTCCATACGTGATTAGTGAAGGTGTTGCCTGCGAATAGCACTATTAAGTTGGGATCAATCCATACACGATATTGTGTCGGTTTGCACTCGTTATCGTTAATTGCAGTGTAGTTCTGAATTAGCGATATTGCTTCACTTTTACCGTAAGCTTTTGTATTAAGAGCTAATACTTCATTAGCTTTCAATCGTGAAATACATTCGCGGGCACGATCGTAATTGCGCCCATTTTTTGGCCAGCCCATATCACGAACCAGATCTTTAATGCTGAACTCGAATGGCTCACCTAGGGGCACGCTTTCGCCATATTTGAGGATTTGCAGCCAAACGATTTCATCATCCTCAGCACGCAGTTCAATACCGGTGTAGAGAATAGATATGTGTTCGTTGTAATGAAACAGTTTTTCGTGCATAAGCATTTTGCGAGGTTCACGCTTATTGCGAGCTGTGAAGATTGACGAACGTGCGTAATCGTTTGGGATATGTCGCATATCCTTTTGGGCGCCTATTGTGTCGGGAAAGACCAGATCAAGCTGAGCTTTAGTATTCGGTTTGATACCCTTACTACTCAGATAAGCATTACGTTGTATCTTGCTTATCTGATCAGATAGGTCTTTTTTTGTTTTCTCTTCATTTCTTTTCATGGAATTTTTCTCTAGAGCAACCATAACACGTGCTACCAGTTCATTAGTATCATTCACAGCCATTTTAGTGTCCACTGAAACTACTGTATCCATTGCATCCGCAGTAGTATTTTTTTAAAAAAAATAACCAAATGACATAAAATTGATTGATGAATAAATCAAGAGATATAGAGGAAATTTCACCTGAAGCACGCTTCATTTTCGGTCGAAACTTTCGCCATGCGAGGAGGGCGGCTGAATTAACACAATGTGATATCACAAGAATTACAGGAGTCATGCGTGGATATATCAGTAAAGTGGAGTGTGGAAAGGTTTCAATTAGCGTGGACAAGATGGAAGTATTAGCCAATGCCGTTAAAGTGCCACTTTGGAAATTATTAACACCAATTACCTCAGACGATAAGTAAATAGCATATTCCACTTGCATTTCATGCGTTATTTAATATAATACTGAGTGTACACTATATTGCACAATATGTAACTTAATATAACTCATTATTCAAGATGAACGGGTCAAATGCATTACACATAGAATACGATCGTCGCATTTCAGAAAAGATAAGGCGTGAGCTTGGATCGGTTGTATGTGCTCTGTTGGAAGACAAGACCGTAATTGAGATTATGCTTAATCCAGATGGTCGTTTGTGGGTGGAGCGTTTAGGAAGACCAATGGAGGTCGTTGGAGAGATGTCAGCGATCCAGGCCGAAAGCCTGATGGGTACGGTTGCATCCACGCTTAAAACACAGATTACTGCCAGTAACCCGATTCTTGAATGTGAATTACCTTTCGATGGATCTCGATTCGAGGCATTGATTCCTCCTGTAGTTTCAGCGCCAGTATTTACTATCAGGAAAAAAGCAATCCAGGTCTTTACCCTGGAGGATTACGTTTCAAGTGGAATAATGACTTTGCATCAAAGCAAAGTCATTAAAGATTCAGTTAAAGATCATCTTAATATTCTTGTGGCCGGCGGAACGGGCACAGGGAAAACAACCCTCACGAATGCCATTATTGACTACATGGCTGTTGAAGCGAATCAGGATCGGATAGTAATCATAGAGGATACTGGTGAGCTGCAATGTACAGCAGAAAATGTAGTGATTATGAGAACTGTGGATCATGTGGACATGACCAGATTACTCAAGTCAACCATGCGATTGCGCCCTAACCGTATTCTCATAGGGGAGGTGCGCGATGGCGCGGCGCTGGCTTTACTCAAAGCCTGGAACACAGGACATCCTGGAGGGATTGCGACAGTACACGCAAACAGCGCAATTGAGGGACTGTTACGTATGGAGGAACTGGTAGCAGAAGCAAATACATCACCCAAACAACGCCTGATAGCGGCAGCAATTAATGTCATTATTTTTATTGCCAAGAACAGTATGCATCCGGCTGGACGTATTGTTCGTGAAATTATCCTGGTGAACGGATATGACGGCCAGAATTATTTAATTAAACCAATGTAAGGAATCTCCATGAACTCAGCGACAGTAGCAACATCTCCACTATTTCTGTACTTCCATAATCTTTTCAAAAGCCCGTCGTTCTGGTTGGTTGTGGTGATTTTTGCTCTTTTCTTTGGTGTTATTGATTCAGCGTATGCAGCTGATGCAACAGCAGGAGGTGGAGCTGGGTTACCGTGGGAAGGCCCAATACAGAAAATTTCTCGATCTTTTTCTGGCCCAGTTGCTTTCGGGGTTGCTCTTTTAGGCATTATTGCCTGTGGAGCAACCCTTATATGGGGTGGAGAAGTATCAGAATTTATAAGGAGAATTATTTATGTTGTCCTGGTGGTTTGCGTCATCGTATTTGCCAACACATTACTGACCGGTACGCTGTTCTCTGGCGCTGTTGTTCCAGCTGACGCGCATATCATGGCAGCAGACTTAACTGCCTTTGGTAATCCAGCTTCAGCTATTTCAGAAAAATAAAAATGGCTCAATCTGTAGATAAAAAGCGCAAAACAGCATTTCATCGTGCTCTACATCGCCCTCAGCAGATTATGGGCGGAGAGCGCGAGTTAATGCTCTTCTCCATGCTTATAGCAGGCACTCTTGTCATTACTGCGATGAATTGGGTGGCAACTGCAATCGGGTTATTCGTTTGGACACTTTGTATCTATGGGCTGCGGCGCATGGCAAAAGCCGACCCGGAGATGTCGAAGATCTACTTACGGCAGCTTCGTTATGGTGTTTATTACGGGCCTTTTTCAAAATATTCTCGTGTTTCCAAGTCTTCAAGAAACTACTGATTGAGATTCAACAAATGCTTGCTCTTAAATCTTTCCGTGATGAAGCTGCTGGATTGCCAGATTTACTCAATTACGCAGCTTTAATTGATGAGGGAATAGTTTTAGGTAAAGACGGTTCATTAATGGCCGGTTTTTATTTCCGTGGTGATGACGCAGCATCATCAACTGCTTCTGACAGCAACTATCTGACAGCAATCGTTAACAATTATCTTCTCCGCTTCGGAAGCGGGTGGGCTGTGTGGATTGATAATACACGTCTACCTTCACCAAATTATCCGTCACCGGGAAATTCACATTTTCCCGACCCGGTTACAGCATTGATTGATGCTGAACGACGCGAAATGTTTGAACAGAACAGCAGGTATTTTGAGAATGAGTACACGGCCATATTTCAGTACCTCCCGCCATTGCGTCACAATTCCAGGCTCAGTGAGCTAATTTACGATGATGACAGCCTTAACGACAATTCTCCGGCGCAACGGTTGGTTGATGACTTCAAGAAAACACTAATCACCCTGGAACAAGGGCTCGCTGATCTCATAAACATGCGTCGAATGGGCACGGTAACTATCAATGTGGAAGGAAGTACGTACCAAAGCGATGAACTGGTGAACTACTTGCATTTTGCGATGACCGGTGAAGAAATAGCGTTACGGATACCAGATTGCCCAATGTATTTGGATGCCTGGCTTGGTTACCAGGAACTCTGGCCGGGTGATACTCCAAAATTAGGCAATAAATTCATTGCCTGCATTGCAATTGATGGGTTTCCTTCTGCAAGCGAACCCGGAATCTTGAATCTCCTGGATGGATTACCTCTGGCTTACCGCTGGTCATCACGGTTCATATTTCTGGAGAAGCATCAGGCCATATTTTCTCTTAACCGATATCGTCTCAAGTGGCGTCAGAAGATAAGGGGATTCTGGTCACAGGTATTTAAGTCACAGAAGGGCGTAATTAATACTGATGCACTGGATATGGCAACACAGACAGAATCCGCGATCAACGATGCCCATTCCGGGCTTGTATCTTACGGCTACTACACGCCGGTTATTGTACTCATGCATGAAGATCGAATACATCTTGAGAAACAGGCAGATTACGTAAAGAGGCAAATTGATTACATCGGATTTTCGGCCAGAATAGAAACAGTAAATGCATTAGAAGCATGGCTGGGCAGCCTGCCGGGCCAAACCTATCCGAATATCCGTCGCCCACTGATACATACGCTCAATTTGTCAGATCTTTTGCCTCTTGCAAGTATCTGGCCCGGACTTAAACAAAATCCATGCGATTTTTTCCCGGCCGGATCGCCTCCGCTGATGCAGACAGTAACAACAGGCGCCACTCCGTTCAGGCTCAATTTACACGTTGGCGATGTCGGACATACGCTTATATTTGGTCCAACTGGAGCTGGTAAATCTACTCTACTTGCTTTGATAGCAGCACAATTTAGCCGCTACCAGAGCAAACCAGGCATGGATGGATCTAAACTACCTGCCAGCGTACTTGTATTTGATTATGGGTACAGTTTGTATACGCTTTGTAAAGCTGCACAGGGAATACATTACGATATTGGCAACGACAGTGAAGAAATAGGAGCTGTCATGCCATTGGCCGATATTGATAGTCCGGCAGGAGCATTGTGGGCGGAAGAATGGATTGCAACCTGTTATGAATTACAAGCTCTTAAACCCCCCACACCTCAGCAGAAAACAGAAATTCATCGAGCAATTGGCTTGCTGCGTGTCGCACCAATGCACGGAAGATCACTGACAGATTTTGTTGCTCAGGTACAAGATAACGATATACAGGATGCACTTTCACATTACACCTTAAAAGGTCCAATGGGTCATTTGCTTGATGGTGCTGAAGATTCTATGGAGCTGGCGCAGTTCACCACATTCGAGGTTAAGGAATTAATGTCAATGGGAAGGGCTAATGCGCTTCCCATTCTCCTGTATCTGTTTCGCCGGATTGAAAAAACCATGCATGGTCAGCCGGTTCTGTTGGCCTTGGACGAAGCCTGGGCGATGCTTGGTGATCCAGTATGGCGAGAAAAAGTACGTGAATGGCTCAAAACATTGCGAAAACAAAATTGCTCAGTCGTCCTGGCTACACAATCCTTATCTGATGCGGTCAGATCTGGATTACTGGACGTTCTAACAGAACAATGTCCAACAAAAATACTGTTACCCAACAAAGAAGCGGATCAGTACGGCACCAAAGAAACACCAGGGCCAGCTGATTTGTACACCATGTTTGGATTAAATAAGCGGGAAATAGAAATACTTAAAAATGGCCAATACAAACGGGACTATTACTATAAATCACCGCTTGGACGCCGCCTGTTTGAATTGGGACTTGGCCCACTGGCACTCGCCTTTCTGGCTGTATCAGATAAGGACAAACTGGCGGAAGTAAGATATTTCATTGATAGGTACGCTAACGACTGGCCGTTGTCTTTTCTAAAACATAAGGGAATAGATTATGAACGCTATATCGGTCACTAAAACAATAAAAAGTGGGCTGCTCGTATTGGCCGCATCAACCTTGTTTGGTGCTGCTCTTTTCTATAGTCGGCCTGCGCCAGCTCTGACCGTATTTTGTTCTAACTGTAGCAACTGGTGGACACAGGCGCTGGAAAAACTTGAACTGATTAACACCCAAATAAATACGGCAAGGCAGTTACAGGATTCACTTCAGCAAGCTATATCCTTGCCTGGCAGGATGTTCCAGAATGTTACTTCCAATCTGCAAAGAGTGGTTGGTGTTTATCAGAATGCGAGAATGCTTGGTCGGGATGTACAAAATTTTGATGAAAGATTTATGAGGCAGTTCAGTGGATATGAGAATTATCTCAGGACTATCGGAAATGGAACGGTAGACATGGGTGGACGTTATCGGCAATGGTCAGATTACGGTATGGAGAACATACGGGCTGCCATGAAATCAGCCGGTTTCAACGTGGAAAGTATTTCATCAGATAACGATATGCTCGATACCATGCTTTCACGATCCAGCTCTGCGTCTGGCCGTCTACAAGCATTGCAGGCCGGGAACGAAATAGCAGCTTTAAATGTGCAGCAACTCACGCGACTAAGAGATATGTTTTCCAGTCAGATTACATTGCAAGCTAACTACATGGCAACTCAAACCGAGCGACAAGCCATGGATGATGCGCTAGCAGAAGAAATGAGAAGAAGCAGAATACGCAACTCTAAAGACACAGGATTTTGATATGGATTTTCTAAAAAATATATGGGTAGTCAGTATTTTGTCTGCTGCGATTGGCGGTATAGCAACATATTATGCGACGATCACAATGGTTATTTCTGCGCCTAGCGTAACTATTGCGAATCCAGAGTGCTCAGCAGCCAAGGTTGACCTTGAAACTACTGAGAGAAAGCCACTTTTACAGGATGGCAGAATACGCAACTCTAAAGACGCAGGATTTTGACAACGTAGCAGCAGGATACATAGCTCCGAGGAGAAGGAATATTGAAACGCTAGATCGTAGGCAAATATTTTGCCTTTTCGGGTTGGTTGCAACTGTCTTTTTTATTGCGCCAGGTACTGCGATTGCCGCTGATCTTCACGATGCAACCGGTTCATTTAAAGACTTGCTGGGATTAATACAAAACAGCGCATCACATTGGGATGGAAAATTACGGGACTATGCCATAACCCTTTTCTGGAGCTTAGCTGTCATTCAACTCATCTGGACGTTTTTACCGTTAGTTTTCAAACAGGCAGATTTTGGAGAGATCGTCGGAGAATTAGTCAGGTTTGTTTTGGTAACTGGTTTTTTCTTTGCATTACTCAAATTTTCAACCAGTTGGGGACAAGCAATTATTAACAGTTTCCGTGAGGCTGGAGGTAATGCTTCAGGTTTTGGAAAAACGATTTATCCTGGCGATATGTTCGGGATAGCTGTTGAACTGGGCGATACCATATTGCATGTTCATACGTTAAATCCTTTGACAGCAGTGTTTGTAACGCTATCCGGAGTAATTGTAGTACTTTGTTTTGGATTTATCGCTGCATTCATGGCGTTGACATTAATTGAATCATATATCGTTATTAATGCTTCTGTTTTATTTATGGGATTTGGGGGGTCACAGTGGACGCGCGAGTACGCGTTAGCCATCACCAGATACGCCATCGCTGTAGGAGCAAAGCTGTTTATTCTGACACTGATCGTCGGATTGATTATGAGTTCGGTTAATGACTGGAAAGCCAGTTTCCACAATGACAATGCTGACATGCTGACGATGGTTGGATTAGGATTGGCGTGCGCCTACCTCTCAAAAACCATTCCAGAACTGGTAGCAGGAATGATTACAGGATCTTCTCCGACTGGCGGTCACGCGCTTGGTTTCATGGCCGCTGCTATTTCGGCCGGTGTTGCATCAGGTATTTCGGCGGCAGCAACCAACGGTATATTTGGTAAGTCAGGAACCGGGATTGGGAGCAACGGGTCAGGAAGTGATGGATTAGCAGATATGATTAGTTCCTCTCTTATGGGAGGCAGTTCATCCACCGGTAGCAGTATGCGTGAAAATATAAATGCTTATGGCAACTCGGGTGATAGCAATTCAAGATCTCCCATGAATAACACGCTGCCTCCACAGCGTACAGGAGGAGGACAAACTGGCAAACCAACGACATTGGGAACACCCCCTACAGGGGGTCAATCACAGGGTGATAACAAAAGTCCGGTTTCTCCTTTAACGCAATTTGCTGATAGCGCGGTGAAATCTACCGGTATTATGGCTGCAATATCTGTCCCTGGTATGGAACCAGCCATGAATTTATCCCTGAACGTTCCACCTCCAGATTATGGGGAAGATGAAGATAAAAATCAGGATATGGCACCAAATAAGAACATGGGTGCCGGTGATTCCAACATCATACGGGCAGGCGAGACTACTGTCCCGAGCAATACTCCTCCTCAACAAAGTCAGTCAGATAAGCAGACAAAACCAGATTTGTAATCATCCAGTTCTGTAAGATTCACCAAAACATTTTCTCCTTGTCTCGAACGATATTGATGATACTGGCATTTTAGTCTAATATGTACACTATAGTGTACAAAACAAGGTATTGAGATGAACAAGGATGACAAGAAAATAAAAACACAATCGTCAGATACTCCCTATCTGGCTGCTCGCAGAGAATGGAACGAGCGTTATGGAAGTTATATATCAAGGGCAAATAATTGGCGCCTGGCAGCTCTTGGCAGTATCGCCGTATCGATCATTGCTGTCAGTGGATTGGTGTATATCTCTGCGCAACACAAGATCGTGCCGTATGCCGTCGAATTTGATGGCAATGGAGAGGTCACGAAAATAGCACGCACTACGGTTGCCAGTGCACCTAACGACAGACAAATGATTGCAGCGCTACGTAACTGGGTTATAGGTGCACGAACTGTTTATACAGATCAACGCGCACAAAAAGCATTGATTGATACAACTTATGCGATGACTTACCCGGATAGTGCATGTTATCAGACGATTGCCACATATCACCGCGAGAAAAACCCTTATCAGCGAGCGGCCAATGAAACAGTTGAAATCGCAGTAAATGCTGTGGTTCCGATTACGGATTCTACCTGGCAGATTGAATGGACTGAAGTAACAAAACAACGATCTGGAAAACTGGTTGATACCAGGCAATATCAAGCGTCAGTTACCACGGTACTGTCACCGCCGATAAATGAGGAGCAGATTATGGTTAATCCACTCGGAATTTATGCGCAGCAATGCTCATGGTCGGCTCGTATTAATAGCA
Source organism: uncultured Nitrosomonas sp. (assembly GCA_964651625.1). Classification (GTDB taxonomy): domain Bacteria; phylum Pseudomonadota; class Gammaproteobacteria; order Burkholderiales; family Nitrosomonadaceae; genus Nitrosomonas. The sequence goes on from CAZYWE010000026.1 coordinate 29,735, forward strand.
ATTTTTGATACTGAGGGACACATGAAAAAACAACAAGTGATCATAGGCATGGCTGCTCTTGTATTAACTATTCCCGCATATGCACAAACATCTCAAAGCCAGAACGAGCCATTACCGATATTTGCAGGACAAAAACCACGACTGGATTCAAAGGAAGTATACGGAGCAAGGCTCGCTAACCAATGGAAAACAAGCCCTGACAAACCGCGGCGCGGCGAGGATGGAAACGTTAAATATCTTTTTGGTGCAACCCTTCCAACTCTTGTCTGCACCCCGTTACAGGTATGTTCTATACGTTTGCAGCAAGGTGAAATCGTCAATGATGTCCATGCTGGTGACACAGTACGCTGGAAAATCACACCGGCCACCGAAGGTTCAGGGCAGACAGCATCAACCATCATTATTATTAAACCCACAGATATTAACCTGACAACGAATCTGATTGTTACTACGGACAGACGCACCTATACGATCAAGTTAGCCAGTACAAAAAATGACTGGATGCCAATACTATCTTTTGATTACCCTGATGATATTCAAAGAGAGTGGGCTGCTTATCATCTGCGTAAAACACAGATTGTTCAAACGAACACAATGCCTGCGACCGGCCAGAATCTTGCTGCCCTTGATTTTAACTATACCCTGAGTGGCGACAATCCATCATGGAAGCCCGTTCGTATTTATACGGATGGCATTAAAACTTATATCCAGTTTCCGTCAACACATTTCAACGAATCTCCTGCATTACTGTCACTCGGTAATTCTGGTGATGAAGAGCTGGTTAATTACCGTCTGATTGGGGATCGCTATGTAGTAGACAAGGTACTGGATCGCGCGGCTCTTATTGTTGGTGTCGGATCGTCACAAACCAAAGTCGAAATTATCCGTAAAGAGGGCAGCAAATGAATTTGCGTATCTTGATACTGTTAATAATATCTCTGGTTATAACTGCTTGTGCCACATCTGGCACGACATCATTTGTGGCCAAGGAAATTACACAGGTTGATGCAGAAATACTAACAAATGACATCATTTCTTACCTTGAAAAACCACTTCCTCCTGCCAGTACAACATTGATACTTGAAGCTCCATCTCAAAAACAGGGACAAGCGGATGTATTAACCGCTCTATTAATAGAGAAATTACGGGCACATGGCTACGGGGTGACAGAAATAAAAGCCAAGACCGATTCTGCCCAGACAGAGGAGAAAGGCACCACTCTGCGCTACCTGGCATTCCCTTTCAGGAATGGAATCGTATTGCGCTTACAATACGAGCAAAATGAAGCCTCTCGTTATTATCCGCGTGATACGGCCGGGTCGTTGGTTACTGAACATCCATTCACTGTGAGGACTGAGTGAACAATAATTCATTTGAGCAGCCATCACCTGATACAACGCCTGTTGAGTCTCCTGATTATCTGGCAACACCAACACGCGGCAAAGGTGTGCGACGAATGAATCGCCTGCCACTATTTATTGTCGGTGGAATTGTTTCAATATCTGTATTGGGTATTGTTTACACATTCTATGATCGTCAGAATCAAAATATGAGTAAAGTAGCTGAAGGCCCACAACCTCCTGTTACAGAGATCTCTCTCCCTCCAGTAAAGCCTGGTGATTATGCACCTCCTGAGCCTCTGCCCATTGAGATGGGAAGCACAGGAATTCCGACAGAAAGTACAAACACGCCATCTCCACTTCAATCAGAGCTGGAAGAATTGGAAAACAGGCGGCGCACTATTCAGCGCATCGAGGAACGAAAACTGGCACAACTGGAATCTGCACTTAGTTCAGAAAGCCAGGCACAGAACTTTTCTGTGAGATCAACCCGGAATGACACTACGAATATAGCGAATAATGATCCGCTGGCTCCGATACGTACGGCTATAAATAACGCTGCAATGGCTGAGAAGCAGGTAATAGCCAATAACGGCAT
>CAZYWE010000027.1:0-29984 GCA_964651625.1 uncultured Nitrosomonas sp.
CACATTCCGGCACAGCAAGCGGTTTTCCAGGATCAATCCTGCCGAACACATCCTGTACCTCCTGAATGCCCAGCGGCGAGCCGATGGTAATAAACAGGCGCACATCGCAGTCAGCTTTTTGCAACTGGCGCAGCACGTGATAGGCAATCATCGATCCCTGGCTGTGAGCAATCACGATGAAAGGGCCGCCCCCCACATCCAGACGATCGCGCAGTGATTGTTCCATCCGGTTGCGCTTGGTTTCATCAAAAAAGAAATCCTGCACATCCCTGAGAAACCGCATACTGGTCATCCGACGAATAGCATTTAACCGCACCTCTTCCGAGAAAGGCAGTACCTTGATACCAACATCGCCAGGCTGCTTTTCTTCTGCACGCAGACGCTTCTCCAAAGCATCCATGATCTTGCGCTCAGCAGCACTCAGTCTGACTTCCGGTTCCAGCTCGTTTTCCTGCAGCGCTTGCACCCCCATTCCACCTGCATCCTCCGGCAGCGTATCCTTGTCGGCACAACTGCCTTCCTCGGGTTTGGGATAGCGATCGCGATCCACCCAGTACGCCATGCGGGTCCGGTCTCCCATGGGCGCACCAAACAGCGCTGTATCCCACTGACACTTCAGGACGGATGCCACGGGTTTATTCCCGATCCCATGGATATACACCACCGTGCCGATTTCCGGTGAACTGCCTTCCCTGTTCAGCAGCAGCGGGAAAGCGATTGATTTAACGGCTGCTGAGCGGGCAAATTCGATGAAGGGATTATCCGGCCTTGTGTCGACCTGTTTGCTGGCAGTTGATTTGCTGCCAGATGCTTTGTTTCCGGCTGAACGTGAGCTGCGTTTTTCTGTAGCCATGATCTTTTCTCCTTGTCTGAGCCGCCCTGTTCTCTACCAGGCCGGACAATTGAATTCAATCAAACGATGACAATGCTGATTGAATAATACCCCTGCCTGTGGCAGCGAAGGAGGGTTATTTCAGTCAGTGGGAGAGAAGAAGTTTGATGTGTGTACTATCTGGCTGAATCCGGTCAAGCAATGCTGATTAAATAATACCCCGACGTATGACAAACGATAGCCTATTTCACAATTTCAATTACCTGAATACGCTACAGATGCGAAAGAATACATAAAATTCACAAGTAATATTGAAGCTGAATACTTATAAACTCATCAAAAATAGCTAAATATATCTGTTGACATCATTCACACTGTAAGCATACAATGTTTACAATGTTCACACGTTGAGGAATCAATAAATGGAACTTGTTGGTACTAGCGAAATTGCTGCACTTGCTTCAACCAGTCGATCAGCTGTTAGCAACTGGATTGCAAGAAATTCTTCCTTTCCCAGACCTGTGGCTGATCTTGCTTGTGGTCAGATTTGGGATAAACAGGATATTGAAAAATGGTTATTACAAAATGGATATTTGAAGGAGGATGGAATGAAGGCAGTTGACGATCTCGTAATTGGTGAATTGTACACACATGATTTTATCTGTAAAACTTTTGGTGGTGATGCCAAGAGTGGCACTTATCTACCACAAAGCCAGCAAACTATCTTATGTGGCTGTTTTACAAAAAAGATGAATCTCGAAGCACCCGATATTGTCCTGGTTGGCGGTGGCCCCAGAATAATGAGGAAAGCGGAAAAGCTCGCGGCTCAAGGCGGAACTATTCCAATTTTTATGAAGCAAGGTACAAATCAGTGGGAATATATGGGCAAATATGAATTCATTAAACTCTCAAAGAACTCGGCTGATTTTGAATCCAAAGCGATAGCAGCAGATCGTAATGACGTAGCGGCAGCTCTTTTTTTTCGTCCCATCTGATTTTCAGGAGAAAATTAATATGCTTCCACGTGAAATTATTATAAAAAATGAAAGAGCCGAAGAAGAAGTACATTTCTCTAATTATAGAATTCCTTTATCAGACAGGCTTTCTGGGGCTTTGGTGTGTGCAGCTGATGCTGGTTGGTGGATGTTTAGAGCCTATCTTAAGCTGCTTGCTCTTGGGTTAGTAATTACTGTGTCGTTCATAGTAGCCATTCTTCAAGCAGCCAGAAAAGCAAATAGGAGGACAAGATGGTAATTCTGTGCAACTGTCCGGCATGTGGATCAAGAAATACAAAATCATTGAAAATTATCCACGAATCAGGGCAAAGAACGGGACGCTCAAGACGCAGATCTGTATACGGATCATTTTCCGGATCTCTATGGGCCGGACTTTCCACAACTGAAAGCCATTCATCGAGTCTGATTGCTGCTCATGCCGCACCTTCTGCTCCAGTTGTACCATTTTCCTGGTCATCCATCGGCGTTCCACTCTTCATCGGAGTGATATTTTTCGATTGGCCAGGCTGGATAATACCGGTTGTTATGTTCAGCTTGGCTATTCTGTATGGCATCAGCGATATTTATGCGCAACAGCTCAATGCTATGAATGATTGGCACAAAAAGTTCCAATGCCTACGTTGTGGTACGGTGTTTAGACCTGTGGAAAGCGGTATAAATTAAACAGTCCCCGACAAAGCCGGGGACTACTTAACTATTTGATTGATCTGTTTACTGAACAACTGATGCGCATGGTTTCAGCTTCGATCCAGGTTTCCGCCTGCGCCATCAGTTCAGCAGCTTCGAGCCCATCCGGGTTGATTGGCTGGCCGATACTCAGGGTGATGGTGCCGGGATATTTGATGAAGGAGTTTCTGCCCCAGAATTCGCCGGCGTTATGCGCCACCGGCACGACCAGTGCGCCGGTATGTACTGCCAGCCATGCGCCACCAATACGGTATTTGCCCTTTTTTCCGGGTGGGATGCGTGTCCCTTCGGGAAAAATGACGATCCAGAATTTCTGCTGCAGCCGTTCCCTCCCCTGCTCCACGATCTGCTCCAGCGCCGCTTTACCGGCACTGCGGTCGATTGCAATCGGGCTGGTCATGGCGAGCCCCCAGCCGAAGAATGGAATACGCAACAGCTCTTTTTTCAATACCCAGACCTGGGGCGGGAAAATCTGCTGCAGCGCCAGTGTTTCCCAGGCGGACTGGTGTTTGGAAAAAATGATCGATGGCTGATCCGGAATGTTTTCCCGCCCCAGTACCTCGTAACGCAGGCCGCAAATGGTACGCAGCATGAACAGCATCAATCTCGTCCAGCCGTAGGTTACCTGATAGCGGCGATGCGGTGGCAGCGGGAAACACATCAGGGTGAACAGCGCGTACGGCGGCGTGATGATCGCCTGCAGCAGCATGTAAATCAGAGAACGTAATCCGGCCATTACAACGCCTGCATTTCAAGATGATCTGCCACAGCAGAAAGGTTCGGATAAATTTGTGTGCCTGCAGGCAAATCACCGCTTGTCTGTGTTGCCCTGCCTTTTCCGGTCAGTACCAGTACCGGGACAGCACCGGCTTTGGCAGCCGCCTGCAGATCGCGCAGGGAATCGCCCACAGCGGGTACCTGGCCAAGCTCAATACCATAGCGTTGCCGGATTTCCTTAAACATACCAATCCCCGGTTTGCGGCAGGTGCATTTGTCATGCTGTGTATGCGGACAGAAAAATAGGGAATCGATCCGCCCGCCTGCCTGTTGCACTGCGCGAATCATCTTGTTGTTGATTGCATTGAAGCTCGTCATATCGATCAGACTGCGCCCGATACCGGATTGATTGGTCGCCGTTACCACCCGGTAGCCGGCATGTGTCAGCCGCGCAATTGCCTGCAGACTGCCCGGGATGGGCTTCCATTCATCCGGTGTTTTGATATAGGTGTCACTTCCCTGGTTGATGACGCCGTTCTGGTCGAGAATGATCAGTTTCATTGTGGAATGCTCAGGCAGCCAGCCGGGAAATATCAGCAACACGATTCATCGTTGCCTGCAAAGCCGTCAGTAATGCCAGGCGATTGCGCCGCAGTGCCTCATTTTCATCATTCACCATGACCTGATCAAAGAAAGCGTCGATTGGTGTTTTTAAGGCAGCAAGCATCTGCAGTGCGTGGACATAATCTCCATTCTGAAAGGCCTGTCTGGCATCCGATTCGATTTCGGACAAGGCACGATATAACGCAATCTCAGCCGGAGCCTGCAAACAGGTTTCATCGATGTCAGCGGTCACAGCAAGTTCCGATTTTTTGAGGATATTACCGACCCGCTTGTTGGCAGCTGCCAGACTGGCTGCTTCAGGCAAAGTGGAAAAAGCCCGTACAGCAGCCAGCCGTTCAGGGATTTCACACAATAGCGAAGGCCGCAGATTCAGGACAGCGTCCACTTCCTGAATGGTGTAACCCTGGTCACGCAGGCTGCCGGCAAGGCGATCGTAAAAAAAATCCTGCAACTGCTGTACCAGCGCGGGTGTTACCGGACGGGGGTGATTTGTTTCCGAACCCTGGTCAGCAGTGACCTCACTCTGCAAGACATCAGCTGCGCGCGAAAGCAGCACATCCAGCCCCACCGGCAGATTTTTTCCGATCAGGATACGGATCACGCCCAGCGCATGCCGCCGCAGGGCGTATGGATCTTTATCGCCTGTAGGAAGCTGGCCAATGCTGAACAGGCTGATCAGTGTTTCCAGCTTGTCGGCCAGTGCCACACAGATTCCCGTCATGCTGCGCGGCAGCACATCTCCGGCAAAACGGGGTTTGTAGTGATCCTCAATGGCAAAGGCAATGGTTTCATCCATACCTTCAAGCCGGGCGTAATAGCGCCCCATGATGCCCTGCAGTTCAGGAAATTCCCCAACCATATCGGTCAGCAGATCGGCTTTGGCCAGCATTGCAGCCTGATCCGCCTGCCTGGCCAGATGAGTGTCTCCCAGCAACTGCCCGATGATTCTGGCCAGTGTGCGCACATAGCGGGTGCGCTCACCTTGTGAACCCAGTTGATGATGGTAGATCACCTTGTCCAGATCAGGCAGGCGCGAGGCCAGTGTCCGCTTGCGATCGTGATCAAAGAAAAACCTGGCATCCGCCAGCCGCGAGCGAATCACCCGTTCATTCCCCGCGATGATCTGCCCCGGATCAGCCGGAGCAATGTTGGAGACAATCAGAAAGTGGCTGGTCAGTTTTCCATCACCATCCAGCAGGGGAAAATATTTCTGGTTGATCTTCATGGTTGAGATCAGGCATTCCTGTGGCACCGCCAGAAAATCAGCAGAAAATGTTCCCGTCAGGATATTGGGATGCTCAACCAGTGCAGTCACTTCATTCAGTAATGCTTCATCATTGAGGCAGTGCAGCTGAATCGCGCTGGCTGCCGCTTCCAGTTCTTTCCTGATGCGATCACGGCGCTGGCTGAAACCTGGAATCACAGCACCTTCTGTTTCCAGCAACGTAGCGTAATGATCAGCATGATCAATTTCCAGAACAGCCTGCTTTGCCTCGAAACGGTGTCCTTTGGTAGTGTTGCCAGCGATAAATCCAAAAGCATGGATTGGCACGATCTGCTGCCCGTACAGCGCAACCAGTCCGTGCACCGGTCGCACAAAATGTACATTTTCCCAGCCGTCATCGAGCTGATAAGTCATGACTCTGGGAACCGGCAGCTGGCGAATCGCTTCATCAACTGCCTTTTGCAATCCTGCCGCCAGCGGGATTCCGGTAACGTTCTGCTCCAGAAACAGCATTTCCGCTTTGCCTTCCTGTACCCGCCTGAGCGCTGTAACGGCAACACCTTCCAGCCCCAGCGCCGCCAGTTTTTTTTGCAGCGCGGGAGTGGGCTGTCCCTGCGCATCCAGCCCGACTGCAGCCGGCATCAACTTGAGCGCAACAGTCTGATCCGGTGCTTGCGCAGAAACGGCAGTCAGATGTACAGCCAATCGCCGGGGTGAGGCAAATGCGGTGATAACAGTATCCGCTGTGGAGAGATTCTGGTTTTTCAGGCTATCAGCAATAGATTCGGCAAATGCCCCACCCAGTTTATCGAGCGATTTGGGTGGCAGTTCTTCGGTCAGTAATTCAATTAACAGGTTTTCAGTCATCATGCCGGCTCCGCCTGATTCAGTGTTTGGGCAACCCACTCGCGTGGCGCCAGCGGGAACGGCGGCTGTAAGCGCAGACGGCTGTCGTAATAGGCTTGTGCCACCCGGCGCGACAGATTGCGGATACGGCCGATGTAGGCTGCGCGTTCAGTTACTGAAATTGCACCGCGCGCATCCAGCAGGTTGAAAGTATGCGCTGCTTTCAGTACCTGTTCATAAGCAGGCAATGCCAGTTGTGCGTCAATCAGCCGGTTCGCCTGTTCTTCCAGCTTGCCGAAGGAGAGCAGCAGAAATCCGGTATCGCTGTGCTCGAAGTTGTAGGTGGACTGTTCCACTTCATTCTGGTGATAAACATCGCCATAGGTCAGCCCGTCTGTCCAGACCAGATCAAACACGTTTTCCACTCCTTGCAGATACATGGCCAGACGCTCCAGTCCGTAGGTGATTTCACCGGTGATCGGGCGGCAGTTGATCCCGCCCACCTGCTGAAAGTAGGTGAACTGGGTGACTTCCATACCGTTCAGCCACACTTCCCAGCCCAGCCCCCAGGCCCCAAGCGTGGGATTTTCCCAGTCATCCTCCACCAGGCGCACATCATTCTGCTGCAAATCCAGGCCCAGTATCTGCAGCGAACGGAAATACAAATCCAAAATATCGCGTGGTGCCGGTTTCAGCACCACCTGAAACTGGTAGTAATGCTGCAGGCGGTTGGGGTTATCGCCATAGCGGCCATCTTTGGGGCGGCGGGAAGGCTGTACATAAGCCGCGCGCCAGGGCTCCGGCCCGAGTGCACGCAGAAAGGTGGCGGTATGGCTGGTGCCGGCACCAACCTCCATGTCATAGGGTTGCAGCAATGCACAACCCTGCTGTGCCCAGTATTGCTGGAGTGTGAGGATAATTTCCTGAAAAGTGGGTTTGGGCATGGTGGAATGGCGTAAAAACAATATAAAAATGACGTGAAGGCGGTTTAATCGCGAAGTGATGCCGGCTGGTAATGAGCCGGGCTCATTTTACAGCGTTTTACCCCGGCCGAAAAATGCCGCCAGAATGCCGGCCAACAGCAATAAACCCACCATGGCAAACAAAAGGCTGTTACCGAAACGGACATACGGTGTGGCACCACTGAATCCTTGTGCAGTGCTGTGCAGACCCGCAGTGGTAAACATTTCCAGTTGCTCCAGCACCCTGCCACGCTCATCAATGATGGCAGTAACACCCGTATTGGTTGCCCGCAGCATATAGCGGCCGGTTTCCAGCGCACGCATCTGTGAAATCTGCAGATGCTGCTGCGGGCCGATCGAACGGCCAAACCAGGCATCGTTACTGACATTGACCAGCAGGCTGGCCTGCGGCAACTGCCGGATAATTTCTTCCCCGAACACATCTTCATAGCAGATATTGATTGCCACACGCTGTCCGGCCAGATTCAGCGGTTGCTGATCCAGCCCGCCACGTGAAAAATCAGACAACGGGATGTGCAGCACATCGATGATCCAGCCAAATACCGGTTTGAGCGGAATATATTCCCCGAACGGAACCAGATGGTATTTGCGGTAGCTCTGTTCCGGTGAGCTGCCAAAGCTGAACATGGAATTGTAGTAGCTGTCATCACCCGGTGCGCGTTCCACCATGCCGATCAGCACATCGCCCTGACGGGAGCGGGCATGATCAGCCAGCAGCGACAGGAAATCCGGCGGTACCTGTTCGTAATACAGGGGAAACGAGATTTCCGGTGTCACAATCAGCCGACTCGGGCTTTCCTGTACCAGCCGGGCATACGTTCGCATCGTGGCCGCCAGATGCTCTGGTTCCCATTTTTTGTTTTGCGGGATGTTGCCCTGCAGCAGGCTGACAGTCACTGGCTCACCTTCCGGTTCAGTCCAGTGGATCTGCTGTAATCCCAGACCGGTGATCCAGACAATACCCAGCCCTACCCAGAAACGGAAGTTTTGTCTGTTTTCCAGCCAGCAGGCCAGCCAGGCAGCACTCAGCATCAGCAGCAGCGAAATACCGTATACCCCAACGACCGGAGCAAATCCTGCCAAAGGGCTGTCTGGCGCTTGTGAATAACCGACTGTCAGCCATGGAAAGCCGGTAAACAGTGTGCCACGCAGCCATTCCATCAATGCCCAAAGGGCCGCCACCATTCCCGGCCAGGCCCATGAAGCACGAAAGCAGCGCAAAGCGGCAATCCATCCGGTCAGCGCAGGGAACAGCGCCAGGTAAGCGCACAGCACAATCAGCGCCAGTACCGCCAGTGCGGGTTCCATGTGGCCGAAATCATGCAGGCTGACGTAAAGCCAGGTCACACCAGCACCAAACAGCCCCATGCCAAAAGTGAATCCGGTCAGTGCTGCCTGAAACGGTGTTTTGCTCGTGCGCCAGAGCAGCGTAAGCAATGCCAGCGTTATTACAGGTATCGGAAAAAAATAAAAAGGGGCAAAACCGGGAATCGTCGCCCCTCCCAGCAGAAATGCTGAAATCAGTCTAAGCGTGCTGTTCAATTTGGAAGGTTGTTCAGTAGAAGAAAGCCGGAAGCAAAGCGCCAGTTTTACTGTCTGGTCAACTCGCTGATAAATTTGAAAGGCAAGTACACCAGGGCGTACACGACGAATAGATAAGCAATAAAGACAAATGGATTTGCCCGAAAACGAGAGAAAACCGTCTCGTGCCTGCCAGCCTGCTTCAGCCGGGTATATTCTGCACGCACTCGCGCACTGCGATCAGCCTGATAAGCATCCAGCAATGCTCTCGCCTGTGGATATTGTGTTTCATCACGCACCCATAGCGCCGGCATTGAAATGCCCCAATTACCTGCCGAGGTTTCATAAAAATCGATCTGATGCTCGTTCAGCAGTGTCTGAACTTCTTCTATTTCATCCTCCGGCACATTACGCAGCCTGAATAACAGTTTTGCCATTTGGTAATAAGGTGATAACACGATTTTGTGATTAAAAAGGAATTTTCCACCAGATTCAGGGATTAGTAAAACCAGCTGGCCATAAAATTTCACCATCGTGATCATCCGGATAGCCAAATCAGGTGCAGCAGTGACGATCGGGGAACATCCCCTCGACTGCGCACCGGCAATTGTGCGCGGGCCGTGTACTGTTCATGCAAAGAATCGGACCACGTACGGATTTATCCTCCATCCCCAGGGTTTCTCTGCAGGCTTCAGAGTTTTCGGAAGATGTGGCCAGAACCAACAATACGCTGGTGCAGGGGTATAAGCGTATCCAGGATGAGCTTTAAGGAGCAACCCGGCAAGCAAAGACAGAGGTGGCGCCATTGCAGGCGATCGAAGGACAGATTACAGCAGCTGTTCAATATCACCGGCCAGTGATTCCGGTTTATCCGTCGGAGCATAACGCATGACAACCCGGCCGGATCGATCCACCAGAAACTTGGTGAAATTCCATTTGATCCCCTTGGAGCCGAGCACGCCGGGTTTTTCATTCTTCAGAAACCGGTAGAGCGGGTGAGCATGCCCGCCATTGACTTCAATTTTTGCAAATACCGGAAAGCTGACATCGTAGCGGGCAGTGCAAAATTCCTGAATCTCGGGATCACTGCCGGGTTCCTGATGACCAAACTGGTTACAGGGGAAAGCAAGTACGGCAAACCCCTGATTCTGATAGCGGCGGTAAAGCGTTTCCAGTGCCTGATATTGCGGCGTAAAGCCGCACTGGCTGGCGGTATTTACGATTAGCAGGACTTTTCCCTGATAATCACTGAATAATTTGTCCTGCCCGTCACTGGTTTTTATGCTGTAGTCGTAGATCGTCATCACAATTCATTACCCCACTTTTAACCGTTTCAGAAAAGGATTGTAGCCTTTCCAGACACCACCCGTTCAGCAGGTTTCCTTCTCCCCTTCCCTTTTTCTCCCCTCCCTTGTGACTGCCTGTTTTTGCAGTTAGGCTGACAACAGCGTATTTTCTCCTGATATGAAAAATTATTTTATGCCATGAAAAAACGTATTCTGATCTTCACTATTGTGCTTCTCATTGTCGGCGGCGCTGTCTTTGCATGGGTACAGCACGCTGATCAGGATGAAAACCTGCTGCGCCTGTACGGCAACGTTGATATCCGGGAGGTACAGTTAGCCTTCCGCCAGCCGGGGCGCGTTACACAGGTACTGTTCGACGAAGGAGATTTTGTTGCAGCGGGTACACGTGTGGCAACGCTGGATGCACAACCGTATCAGGAGGCATTGGCCGCTGCCCGGGCATCTGTACAGGTGGCACAGGCGGAACTGGCCAAAATGCAGCACGGTTTACGTCCGCAGGAAATCACTCAGGCACGGGAAACCCTCAGGCAGGCACAGGCACTTGCACACCGGGCCGAGCGCGATTATGCACGTGCACGCAAACTGCTGCCTTCCAAAGCCAGTAGTCAGCAGGATGTAGACAGCACCCGTGCTGCACGTGACCAGGCCGTTGCCGGTGTCAAAGCAGCCAAAGCTGCTTTATCCCAGGCAGAAGAAGGGTTTCGCAAAGAAGATATTGCCGCAGCAGAAGCCCAGCTGGCTGCTGCACTGGCTGCACGGGATCAGGCAGCCACGGCACTGGCAGATACTGAACTCTTTACGCCCAGCGATGGTACGGTGATTGCCCGCATACGTGAACCTGGCAGCATGGTTGCCAGCCAGAATGCAATTTACAGTCTGAGCCTCGACCATCCGGTGTATGTACGCGCCTATATCAGCGAAACAGTATTGGGCCGTATTGCACCGGGCACGCCCGTGCGGGTGCGCAGCGACTCCTCGAAAAAAACCTACCATGGCCAGATTGGTTTTATTTCGCCCCGTGCGGAATTTACGCCCAAGACGGTGGAAACCACTGAACTGCGCACTGATCTGGTGTATCGCCTGCGGATCGTCGTGAGTGATGCTGATCCCGCTTTACGTCAGGGCATGTCGGTCACAGTGGAAGCAGACACCCGCCCGGCGGTTGATCTGCCAGCTGGCGGTTCCTGAAATGGATTCTGCAGCCGGCTCACCAGTTTCTGCTGCTGTAGAGCCTGACAGCGTTGCCATTACCATTGATCAGCTGGATAAGCATTTTGGCCACGTGCATGCCTTGCGTAATCTGAGCGCCAGAATTTTCTACGGTCGTCTGACCGGCCTGGTCGGCCCGGATGGTGCAGGTAAAACCACCCTGCTGCGTATTCTGACGGGCTTGCTTAAACCGGATAACGGCCATGTCACGCTGGCCGGCTTCGACGTGGTGGCAGATAACGATGCGATTCATGTGGTCAGCGGCTACATGCCTCAGCGTTTTGGTTTGTATGAAGATCTGACGGTGATGGAGAACATGCGCCTGCAGGCACAACTGCGCGGCATGGATGCCAACCAGCATCGTGATCTATTTACCAGATTACTCGATTTCACCCGCCTTGCCCCTTTCACCAAACGCCTGGCCGGCAAACTCTCTGGCGGCATGAAACAAAAACTGGGGCTCGCCTGCGCCCTGATGGCACGTCCTAAAGTACTGTTGCTGGATGAACCGAGTGTCGGTGTCGATCCGGTCAGCCGGCAGGATTTGTGGCGCATGGTGCAGGCGCTGACTGGGGAAGGTATGGCAGTTGTCTGGTCTACTGCTTATCTCGACGAAGCAGAGCGCTGCAGCAACGTACTGCTGCTCAATGAAGGTCTGCTCGCGTTTGACGGTCCTCCCGGCGAATTAACCCGGCATCTCACCAATCGCAGCTTTCGCCTGGAAGCCGTTGGTACACAGCGCCGTGCTGTACTGGCGGAGGCACTGGATCTGGACAGTGTCAGTGATGGTGTCATTCAGGGAGCCAGCGTGCGTCTGGTACTGCGTGCCGGCTCAAATTCCGGGCAGATTCAGGCGCTGGCTGATCGAACCGGAGCACAGCTGGTATCCGTCCCGGCACGGTTTGAAGACGCCTTTATTGATCTGCTGGGGGGCGGCCCGGGTGGCACATCCGCACTGGCAGAACATCTGCCACCGGTTGAACTGGCGACCGATACTGCCGTTTCCTGCCACAACCTGACAAAACGCTTTGGTGATTTTGTTGCGACCGACAATGTCAGCTTTGAAGTACGCAAAGGCGAGATTTTTGGCCTGCTCGGCCCGAATGGCGCCGGCAAATCGACCACGTTCAAAATGTTGTGCGGACTGCTTAAACCCACCAGTGGTGAGGCTCATGTAGTCGGGCTGGATCTGCGTCGCGCACCCGGTATCGCAAAAGCACAACTGGGCTATATGGCACAAAAATTTTCACTCTACGACCTGCTTTCAGTACAGCAGAATCTGGAATTTTCGGCTGGTGTATATGGGCTGGACAGTGATACACGGCGTGAGCGTATCGAAGAAATGGTCAACATCTTTGATCTGCGTAACTGGCTGTCTGCTGCACCCGCCTCATTACCATTAGGGCACAAACAACGGCTGGCGCTGGCCTGCGCACTGATGCACCGTCCGCCGGTACTGTTTCTGGATGAGCCGACTTCGGGGGTTGATCCGATTACGCGGCGTGAATTCTGGACACATATCAATGGTCTGGCACGCAAAGGCGTAACCATCATGGTCACCACCCACTTTATGGATGAAGCCGAATACTGTGACCGCGTGGCAGTGCTCTACCGTGCACGCCTGATCGCACTGGACACACCGGACACGCTCAAACAGGGTACAGCCAGTGCCAGCTGTCCGGACCCAACCATGGAAGATACTTTTATTCATCTGATAGAAACCTCGGCACTTGCCGATGAGGCGGATACGTGAACAGCACATCCGGCCGGGAGCCAATAGCAGTGCGCCGTTTTGATCTGACGCGCTTTATTGCGCTGGTGCGCAAGGAAAGTCTGCAGGCCATGCGTGATCCGTCAACGCTGCTGATCGCCCTGGTTTTACCGCTGATTCTGCTGTTCCTGTTTGCTTATGCGGTATCGCTGGATGTACGCCATGTGCGTATCGGTGTTGTGCTGGAATCCCCGGGAGCAACTGCACGCACGCTGGCGGATGCGTTTTCCGGCACGCTTTATCTGGATGTAACCTATGCGTATGACCGCCGCGAAGTGGCTGAAAAACTGATTAGCGGCGAACTGCGTGGCTATGTCGTCATTCCACAGGATTTTGAACGGCATTTTGCTGAAACGGGCCAGCCGCTGGTACAGATTATTACCGATGGTTCACAACCCAACACCGCTGATTTCGTAGCTAATTACACCCAGGGAGTGATACAGACCTGGGCGGCCGGTTTTGCTGAAACGACCCCCATATCAGCAGTACAGCTGGAGCCGCGCTACTGGTTCAATCCTGAACTGGCCAGCCGACGTGCGCTGGTACCAGGCGCCATTGCCATCATCATGACCATTATTGGCACGCTGCTGACAGCGCTGGTTGTTGCGCGCGAATGGGAGCGCGGCACCATGGAGGTTATCCTGTCCACACCGGCATCGGTGCTGGAAATCCTGGCCGGCAAGCTGTTGCCGTATTTTATGCTCGGCATAGTGTCTACCCTGACGGTAGCAGCGCTGGCCGTGTTCCTGTTTGATGTACCGTTACGCGGCTCATTATTTGCACTGCTGCTGCTTTCCGCTGTTTTCATGATTCCGGCGCTGGGTCAGGGATTACTGATCTCATCGCTGACGCGCAACCAGTTCCTCGCTTCGCAACTGGCCCTGTTTTCCGGCTATCTGCCCGCATTCATGCTGTCCGGCTTTCTGTTTGAAATCGACGCCATGCCCGCACCCGTCCGGGCGATCACCTGGCTGATTCCCGCGCGCTATTTCGTTTCTTCACTGAAAACGGTATTCCTGGCCGGTGACATCTGGGGTGTTTTCATTCCTGATCTGCTGGGCATGGCGGCAATCGGCCTGGTGTTTTTTCTGATCGCGCAACGCCACACACGTAAAAGTCTGGAGTAAAGAATGATGTCTTATCAGAATTTCCGGACCATCCTCATCCGCTTGCATGCCCAGTCCCTTAAAGAGCTGCTGTGCATCCTGCGTGATCCGCGCAGCCGGATCATGGTATTCGTACCGCCATTGCTGCAGCTTCTGATATTTGCCTACGCTGCCACGCTGGAAGTGCGCAATGTCGATATTGCCGTGTATAACCAGGATATGGGGCGAGAGGCACAGGAAGTCGTATGGCATCTGGAAGCGGCCCATTTCATTGCACATGTGCACCATGTCCACAGTAATACGGCACTGCGTGAACAGCTGGCCCAGGGCAAGGTAATTGCCGCGCTTGCCATCCCTGCTGATTTCTCCCGCACAATTGCCACAAACGGAAGTGGTCACGTGCAGGTACTGGTTGATGGTCGGCGCAGTAACTCCGGCCAGATCGTTGTGGGCTATCTCTCCTCTATCGCTAAAAATATCCGCTTTACAGCAGACCCTATCCCGATACCGGGAGCCTCCGTGGCTGTACGCCACTGGTTCAACCCCAATCTGATTTATCTCTGGTTTATGGTTCCGGGCTTGACCGGTACGCTCGCTTTTTTCAGCGCGCTCATGATCACCGCATTGTCCATTGCCCGGGAACGTGAGCTCGGGACGTTTGATCAACTGCTGGTATCCCCCGCTTCCGCTCTGGAAATTGTTTTATCCAAATCGCTACCGGCACTGATCATCAGCACCCTGCTCGCTTTTCTGATGATCAGCATAGCAATCTGGTTTTTCCGTATCCCATTTACCGGATCATTTGGCTTGCTGGCAGTCGGGCTCCTGCTCTTCGTCCTGTCGGCAGTGGGCATTGGCCTGGTAATTTCTGCCATCAGCATGACTCAGCAGCAGGCCATTCTGGGTGGATTTGTCATCGGTGTGCCAACCGTACTGATATCGGGCTACGCCACGCCGGTAGAGAACATGCCGGTACTGCTGCAATGGCTGTCTCAGGCCATCCCGCTCACCCATTTTCTGATCATTATCGAAGGCTGTTTTCTCAAGGCTCTGCCACCACGGGATGTCCTCACAAATCTCTGGCCGCTGGCAGTGATTGCCCTCGTCATGCTGCCGATAGCGATCATTTTTACCCGCAGCAGGTTGCAGTGAAATAAAAAAACAGCATACCCATCACGCGAAATCATCAGTTTTACCTCTTTTCAGGAAGTTCTTTTTTCCGGTGATTCTTTGCGCATAGCGGCTATCCATGCCAGAATAAAAAGCGTCTGGCCGGAAAGATAACTTCCGGCGCTTGTTTTCTGCCTGTTTCTGCAGCTGTTCATATCCTCTTTTATATGGATGGCCGTCCTGAAACGCATGGTAATTACCGGCAGAAATTCTCGTCACCATGTCTACTGATTCTTACAACACATTTGCACGACAACATGTAATTCTGTTCGGCGAGGCACTCACTGATATTTTCCCTGATGGTCCGGTAATGGGAGGTGCGCCCCTGAATGTAAGCTGCCATCTCCAGGCTTTCGGTCTGCATCCCATGCTGATTACACGTACCGGTGCCGATGAACTCCGCCGGTAACTGATCAGACTGATGCGTAATGCCGGTATGACTGTTGCCGGCATTCAAAGTGATTCACACTATCCAACCGGCCGGATACTGATCAAACCTGGAGAAAATGGACGTGGGCACCAGTTTGAAATTCTCGCAGACCAGGCCTACGATTTCATCGACCCGGCTGCAGCCGCCGCCATTTCATCCGTGGAACCCGGTCTGGTGTACTTCGGAACACTGGCACAACGCAGCCACCTGTCCAGGAGTGCGCTGGAGACGGTATTTCTGGCACACACCACAGGTACCGCACCTGCTGGACATCAATCTGAGAAAGCTCTGGTACACACGGGATGTCGTACGTTATTCGCTCACACAGGCAGATCACGTGAAGATCAAAATTGCACGCTGATTGATATCTGAGGCTGTCCTGCTGCGTTGGCGTACGGGTAAAATGGAACCCTGATTCACTATACAGAGCAGAAAAATGAAAAAATCCATATTGATTACCGGGTGCTCCAGCGGTATCGGCTATTGCACTGCTCATGGCCTGCAAAAGCGCGGCTACCGAGTTTTCGCCACCGCCCGCCGGCAGGAAAGTGTGGAAATGCTGCTGACTGAAGGGCTGGAGAGTTTCCAGCTCGATCTGAATGATTCCGGCTCGATTCAGCGTGCTGTCGAAGAAACCCTTAAACGCAGCAATGGTGAGTTATATGCCTTGTTCAACAACGGCGGCTATGGCCTGCCTGGTGCAGTGGAAGATCTCAGCCGGGAAGCATTACGCACGCAGTTCGAAACCAATCTGTTCGGCTGGATGGAACTGACCAACCTGATCCTGCCCACCATGCGCAGGCAGGGATACGGCCGGATTATCCAGAACAGCTCAGTATTGGGCTTTGCCGCCATGCCATTTCGCGGCGCATACAATGCCTCTAAATACGCGGTTGAAGGCTGGAGCGATACCTTGCGGCTGGAATTAAGAGGAAGCGGTATTTTCGTCAGCCTGATCGAACCGGGCCCAATTGCTACCCGGTTCCGCGCCAATGCAATGAAGGCATTTGAGCGTTATATTGATATTGAACACAGCGTTCACCGCCAGAAATATCTCGCTGTCCAGAACCGGCTTAATAAGGAAGGGCCAGCAGCCCCGTTCACCTTACCCCCGGAAGCCGTACTGGAAAAAGTGACCCGCGCGCTGGAAGCAGCAAAACCTGATGCACGCTACTACGTCACCTTTCCGACACACCTGTTCGGTTTCCTCAAACGCATCCTCCCGGTTTCCATACTGGACAAAATCCTGGCCAAGGCCGGGAATGATCATCAGTAACGATAATCAGCAGAATTATCGTCAGTTTGCAAACAGAGCCTGAATCTGGTAGCCCGCGCAATTTTACAGAGAATTAAGAAATCTCTGATTAACCTCGAATCTCGTCATTGCGACTGCGAGTGCAACGTGGCAGGAAGCAACCCACCGCATCAATGAAATCAACATCTTATAGATTGCCGCGTCGCTACACTCCTCGTAATGACGAAGTTGTGCAGAGGTTCCTTAACTTGGATCATCTTCGCACTTAACAATGGTTTGAAATTCACAACGCAAATCTTCTGGAGCGCTATTGTCCTTACTATTAACCACAGCCAGTGGCGCATAGTGATGTTGCACGCCATGGGGAGGTTGGGCACAAGGTTTTTCTTTACCGCATTGAGGCCATTCAATATCACCGGTAGCAACTCGCGCGGGAATCAGCCAGTAGTCACCAGTACGGTATTGGTGAGCATCCTCATTATCATTTTGAAACTGAATCTCGATGCCATTTTCAATTTCAATCCAATCATCTTCCCCGTTCCCTTCTGTTATGGGCACCCCATCTTTCAACTTGAGATCCCCACACTCACGCTGATCCCAGCGCCTGACCCAGAGAGAAGATTTTTCATCAATTTCTGGGAGTGAACCTGGATTCGTTTTCAGCGTCAACACATTGCCTTCAATCTGGGCAACTTCGGCTAACACTCCTGGCTTTCCTCTCAATTCCAGTTCTTTACTGGTCAGCTCCACCCATCCGGAAGCCGTAAATCCACGCGGATTATCCAGAATCAGTTCCGTACCTTTCTTTATACATCCGGTGACGATGGCACCATTGTCTTTGGACCATTTGAAAGTTGCTCCGCCCCCCTCAGCCGAACTGTCTTGGTGAATTTCAATTCGATACAGCTGGTTTTCCTGGCCCCGGTATTTCGCATCGGGGGCAATCAGACAGGGCTCGGTTGATTTTTCTGCCGGTTTGACTCGTGCCTTGAGACAGCCACGATTATCGGGTTGCCAAAGCTCTATCCAATTCTTCCAATTGGTGGCCAGATTGTCTTTTTTCAAACTTTCAGGATCTAATTCTGAACCATCAACTTCTAGCTTAATTTGTGTTTTCACCTGCCAAACCACTTTGGTACGGGTTGCCGTATCCGGTCCGCCGAGGGCTTTCTCACGAATATCATCATCTTCCAGTGCGGCGATATGTCGCTCCCAGACATCCAGATACACCAGGTACGGTTTATCAGGAAGCTTGGTCTCCTCTTCTAACAGAGGATAATCTTCCTGCGCTGTATATGTGATGTCTTTATCGTTTTCACACAGAATGCCGTCAACATAATAGTGACCTTTGCCAATTCTTAACTCGTTATTCTCTATTGAAATTTTGAAACCATTACCCGCCGGCCCGCCATACGGCCCGATCAGGTCTGCTGCCAGGGTACGCAAATAATGCAGCAAGATTGCGGTCTGCTCATTCGTATCCGCATCCAGTTGCACGCGTCCCTGTTGCTGCAGCACGCGGCTGAAATGTTTGTGCCGGTTGAATGTATCCCTTGAAAAATCTCCTTTCATTGTTAGTCTCCCGATTCTGGTTTAACTGGCAAAAATAATGCCAACATCAGCGCCGGCTGGAACATACTCATCCAGGCGAATGCGGATATTGGCTGCGCGCTGCGGGTGGAACAGATCATGGAACACCCCCATTTCCGATTCATCCTCCGCTCCACCTTTGATTTCCGCTGCGCAATTCAAGGCCAGCTGGCAATAAGCTGGCATACCGTAATGTATGCTGCTGAATTGAGGTTTGACACGCAGTTGTTCACAAACCTTTGCAGCCTTGATCTCATCCTCTGTTTTTTTCTGCGCCCGAAAACGCTGTTCGACGGCACTTTCGACCCCATCAGGCTGGCATTGGAAGCGCGAAGGTGTACGCGAACCGGGTGTCACATAACTGAATCGCAAACAACCATATTGTCGCCGTGCGACAGTTATGCGGCCATCAAAGATACTGTTCTCCCCCAGCTCGATGGCATGCACCTGTACCTGACCGAAAATAGTGCTGCGTGCAACAGACAGGGTTGCATACCCAACTGAACAACCCGGCGCACCAATAGCTTCCCGATCAGTCCGGGCGGCATCGATCACGCTATCACTGATGCACAATCGGATTGGATCAGACTGGATAACCCTTTCTTCAACGGCACAATGCGTCTGCTGCCCTTCTTCCGAATGATCCGGTTGTGTTTCAGACAATTCATCTACCACCGGATCAACCTGGATCGGGCCGACGATACTATGTTCGATCACGACACAAACCTGCGAGCTGAAAATTTCGAGAGAAGGTTCCATCACGCACTGTGGCTGGCAATCACTGTCCAAACTCCAGCCCGGCACCAGCGTGGCATGACGGATCACCACCCGCTTCAAATTCCCATCCAGTTGAACACCCCGCCCGGCAACCATCACGCCGTCCAGGGTAAAACGTTCCTCTTTGCTGCCCGTTACGGTCAGCGCGTTTGGTTGGTTCGTTTCCCGGTTCAGCAGCCGGATCACTGGACGTTTTCCATTGGCGGCACGTAACTGCAGGCTTTGCTGGCCCTCGGCGAATTCAATACGCACAGGCTCGACATACACCCGGCTGTCAACGATCTCGATCACCGCATGAGCGGGTTTCGCTTCTTCCCATTGTGTGAGTGCTTCCTTGATTGTTTCGCATTCACCTTCACCTTTATTCTGCCCAACATAGAACACCTTACAATTAGCTGGCTGAGAGAGTTGACGGGTATATTCACCCCCGCCGATATCCGCGCTGAATCCATAGTGGTAACTCACCCACACCCCGTATTTCGGAGCTTTTCTTGGCGGAAATGCAATACGTCCCAATACAGGATCCACCGCAACCGTGCCGCGATGCGGAAGATAGCGCCAGCCGCTCAGATCCGCGATAATGATTTTTTCCTTAAGCGGTTCTGGAACGGCACCTCTGAAACCCTTTTGTCTAGCGCCCTTCCAGATAAAAAAACTTTTGTCTTCACCGTACAATTTGTCGAAATGCGCATCCGGCAAACGCCTGCGAATCGGCACCGGCAGATTGAATTCATCGGCGATGTGGGTCGGATCCGTTTCAGGTTCCGGTTTTACAAACAGCGGCGCATCATTGCCCAGTACGCTAAATGTGAAGCAATGCGGGCTTTCCGCCTCCACGCAATAAGCCGGTGTCTGAGTAACAGAGTAAGCCTTGAGCCGCCAGACGAATACGCCGACGCTCGGGATGTTATGACGGCCAACCGTCA
The DNA here is from genome assembly GCA_964651625.1 of uncultured Nitrosomonas sp. Lineage (GTDB taxonomy): Bacteria > Pseudomonadota > Gammaproteobacteria > Burkholderiales > Nitrosomonadaceae > Nitrosomonas. Next base: position 19,993 of record CAZYWE010000027.1, read on the forward strand.
ATTCGGAATTGATGCGCCGCACATCCACGGTATGGGCCAGTTGATCAAAAGGGCTGTTCAGCATTGCCAGCTGATCACCGTTGCGTACATCGACTGTTCGCCCGCGCTCCGGATGCTGATAATTGAGCGCCTGATTGCAGCCGAGCAGTTTGTAATATTCAACCGCGCGTGCCGGCCATCCGGCAATATCGTTCACCAGCAACTCCAGCAGCGCCAGCGTACCTTTACGCCGACGGTAACGAATCGTATTGGCCACTTCCCGGCGCGGGATCAGCGTTCTGTTACGCAGACGACCCTGCTCAGTCAGCGCATCACCCGGCTCACCGGCTTCATGGATTGGCCGATACCCGATCAAATCCGCGATATACGGAACCACCCAATCCTCGCAGGTTTCGATGAACCAGTTCTCATAAAGCTGCGCAATGTTGTCTTCAACCACATCAACCTGTTCGGTCATGATCCGCAACAGTGCCTTCAGCGGTTCACCCTGCTCCGCATCGCGCATGCGATAGATAGCGGGAAGCAGTTCGTATAATCGATCCGGATTTGTTTGCATGGCAGCCTCAGATAATCTGATTGAGAATTAAAGTTTCTGGAACATCAGGTGTCAAAAAAGCCAGTTGTGCCGGAGAAACCTTATCGGCCAGATTGACGACAAGGCGGGGGAGCGGCTCTGTGGGCGCCGGGGATATGTCTTTTCCTTGGATATCCTTCAGCGATCCGGTTACATACTCAGCAATTTCAACCGGTGTCAGCAAACGCCGTTGTCCTGTTCCCTTATCCAAAATCTTCTCCGGAATCCCCCGCAGCACATCCACATCGACATAAGCCACACCCGGCACTGCCTGCATAACGCTGATCACTTCACTCAGCAGCACATCCTGCCCCAGCTCCCGCCGCTCAAAGCTGAAGGCATCGAGCAGCATGGCACGAACTTTTGTCACCACGGGTTCCCATTGGTAATCCGGCAATATCCGGATATTGGCACTGATGACGATCAGCATCAGTTCGCGGACTTCCAGACGAATGGCCTGATAGGGATCGCCGCAATCAAGCAATGCCTGCTGGAGATTGCGGTACAGATCAGAGCTTGTTTCGATTGGCATATCTTCGATACCGGCAATCGTAATATGCACCAGTTGCCGGCGCCCATCCGACAATTCCACCGCCTTTGCCTTGCCAATACCAGCGTAGATCCGTGTGAAATCTTCGTAATCCTGTACCGATACAAGACGATCCAGCGCCTTGACTGCCAGCGGCGTGTTCTTGCGGGCCTGATCGCGCGTTTCCTTATCCGCCCCGCCAGAAGCCCTCAACGGATTGATGACTTCCTTGATCCCCAACGGCCGGGTAATCAGCATTGAAATCTGCTCAGCATTGACATTCCCCGCTTTACCAATGCCGCTGCGATATTCCGCCTTGATGTTTTCGATGCCGGTTGGCAAACGGGCTCCCTCACGTCCGTTGCCGAACACCACGACAGTTTTGCCATCATCATCCGTGCGGGTGATGAATCTGCGCTCAGCGGGTGTCAACCCGGCCAGGGTATCGCTTTCCCGCCATCGAATATCATTGACGAAAACGCGCAATGTGCTGTCGACACCACTGGAATTGGCGGCCGCTACAAAAGTGAGAGGAGGCTGTTTCAGTACAAACGATTGCAAGGCTTTGGCACCATCACCGCTGCCCAGCACTTCCCTGCGGGTTTCACCGTGCGTGGCTTTGACCACATTGCCATAGATCGTGACGGTATCGCGCTTGAAACAATAAGCAAGCGGTTTATCCAGCTTGATGAAGGAATGAAGTTTATCGCCGGCAAGTGGAGTATCTTTTTCGGTATTTTCGGTAAACCGCACATTCTGAGTAATGGAGGCAAGCATGGCCAGTTCGCTGGAGCGAACCCCGCTGGTGCCCGGAATATCGCTGCGTTCCCCGGAGACGATAACCCAGCGGCCCGGTTCCAATCCATCGTAAAGATCGTCGAGCTCCAGGAACTCACCTTCTTCACCGCAGAACGGCTCCATAATCGGCTCTTCAGCAAGCTCGAGCAGTTCACTTTGCGTATAAACAGTTGTTTCACGAAGCAGGGCAATGCAGTCCAGAACATTACCTGGGTTCCATGCTTTATCAAGCTCCAATACATTCACATTCGATACATATCCGGCTTCATTATCGCCCCCTACTAATGGGTGTCGAGCACCTAACGTGATTTCCCTGATCTCTGTAACTTTGTGGAAAGAACGCTGACGTCCCTCTGTTTCTTTACAACTATTCCTTTCTTTTTCTAAAGAAGGCCATTCGATAGCAATCCATGATCCCTGCTGAAGCTGGTCATTTTTCGGCTCGATGGCGAGTTGAGAGAGATTTTTTATTTTTCCTCCACTCTTTAACCCTAACAACTCGAGTGGCCAGAGCTCACTAAGCGGGATTGGATAAACACCGGTAATCAAAACTGATCCTGTTATTGCTATTATCATTTTTGTGTTCTGGCGCGACCAGGTTGAATATGAAACACCCGGGTAGTTGTGCCCGAACAGATAAGCTCTGGATCGCAAGGCATATACCTGGATAGGGTTAGGTGTCGTTACCTCGGCATTTTTTTCTGCGGTTGCAAGGGTTGTCCGTAATTCAGAGGAAAAGGCTTTCAATATCTTGCGGGTGGCGTCAGCAGGGGCCAGTAACCCTAATAATGGATTTCCATCTCCGCTATTCTTGATAGCAAAATCGTCAAAATTACCTTCCCATTTCAGGCTATTCGAAAGTTGAGGTATTAAAGGGCGAGCAAGACCTCCCCAGAAAGCCGTATCTGGGACGCTATTATTTTCTTGGCCATCTTCTCCTGATTTAGGCACAGCGTCATCTTGCAAAATCACCAGAGTTCTATTGACGGCCGGTTCCGGTTGTACCTCTTTGACCCTGACGAATGTGAAGCTACCATCACTTCCCCCATCAAAATCGATCAACAACGGATCGTTCGGCTTGAGATTATTTGAAATACCTTTGAGGTAAATACGCTGATTTTCACCATTACCTGCCTCAATACTGGCTTTCGTCTGCGGCTGGGTCAGCCGCGGTCGCAGATTATTCCACTGCGCCCGTGCCTTCAGATCCTCGCTGGTTTCAAAAGTCTGCGGCATCTCACCTTGCCCCCCTCCCGGGGTGCTTTGCGATCTGGCACCTTTCGGCAGGGTGATTTCTTCCTTCAGGTTATTGTCGAGGGTATAGGCCAGATAGACACTCGATGAAACGCCGGGACGTGGCTGATAACCGACGAGGCGCGCCAGCTCCAGCACCGAAAAACGTTCGGTCGCGGTCCTCAGATAACCTTCATTGATGATGCGCTCCTGATAAAAAGTCAGGACATCCGCAACGGTCGCGCAGGCATCCAGCAGTGCAATCGAAAAATCATCTGCCGCGCGCGAAGTAAGTTTTGCGAGTGGATAGACTCCATTCCCCTTCTTGCAATCGTTTTCACTGCCCAGGCACAGGTTCGACAGGCGCACCTTCATCGTTTCGAGGAACGTGGCGTGCGTCCCCGCGCGATATGACAACGCCGGCAGGCCGGGCCGGTTGCGGGTCGGCAGCGGAGTCAGCGCCTCCGTGCCTTCGCAGCAGCCGCAGGCATCGGGATGTGCCTGAGACTGGCAACAGCAATCTGCTTTCATCGTCCACCTCCGATAGTCAAAGTCAGCAAACCGTTTTCGGGGAAACTGGGGTCGTTATCCAGCCGGGCGATTTCCAGTGGGTTCAGTGACAGCAGGCCGTTTTCGATTTCATCAGCAGCTGGCTCATGAAAACGGTGGAATTCCTTAACAACAACACTTTCAACCCCAGTTACAGCTTGGGCTGTTGCAACAATTTTGCTGAGATAGATCCCGTCACCAAAAGAAAGGTTATCCGGATGAAAGAAACCGAGCCGGCCATCCGGCAACTGACGGTTACTGAAAACATCCAGCAATGCCGCTTTAACATGCCCGCGAAAATATCCCGGCAAGATGCAAATGGAGAGCGCAATCTCTAGCGGCACACGTTGCGCAGATCGTACGGATAAATCGTGGCCGATGCGACGATAACGATAAAGCCGATCTTCGATTTCCTTCAACAGCGCATCATCTGCCACATCTTTTCCAAACGGATCGACTGCCACCAGCACTGCGTACCCGCTGCCGCTCCAGCGCAGGGCAGCAACTGCCCGCTGTACCTGATCCGGAAATTCACGCATCACGATAGCGGCATAATCCGCCGGAGTGATCGCCCGCTCCAGCCGCTTGCGAAATGTATGCGGTGCAAACAGCCTGACTTCAGCCAGGGGCTCGGGCGCCGCTCCGCCCGTTGCCGCCAGAGGATTGCGAACTGTAATCGCGGTGCCGCTTAAGGTTGTCTTGCGGGTGACCAGATGATGAATCACATCCGCACCCACGTTGCCCGCAGTCCCCGTACCCACGCGATATTTGGCAGCAAACCGGATGCCCGCAGCAGGCTGTTTACCCAGTTCACCATTCCCGAAACGCAGATGGGCATAGCCTTCGTTATCCATTTCCGCAACGAAATAGCGCTCGGTACTTGCGCTGGCCAGCAGATCGCGTTTTGCAGTCCACTCGGCGGAAGCTTCCTCCGAAGTTGTTTCTGTCAGCCAGATTTGCGGCAATGCCTGTCGTACATCCTGTCTAAACATCCGTGTCGCTGCCATGTCAATTTCAATCGGCTGACAAAAAGTCACGGGGTTTTTCTTGAGAACCAGCCGATAGGTTTCAGGAATCAGTACTGTTTCAGTCGCCTTACCCAGGCAATCACAGCCTTCCACGGATTCCTTGACCTTCACCGCCTCATCAAACGGCTCATCAATGGTTTTACCGTGATCCACCAGAATCACATTGCCCCTTGCCACACTGAGGTTCTCTATCATCTCGCAGTCGTGAGCTGCCCCTCTCGACGAGAGACATAATGGAAAAGGCAGCGCGTCTTCCGCCTCCCAGGTAATTTCGGTAATCGATTTATTCTTGGGCTCAAGCGGATCGTAACCCGGCTGTACATCGACCAAACGCACTGCATGGCGATGCATGGGATCCGCATCGACCGGATTACCCGTTCCAGGTCCAATCACTTCTTCAAAAATCAGGACATCGCCAGGTTTCAGATGAAGCTTCTTCTTGGTGCCATCCGCAGCAGAGATCGCTACATCAGAAGAAGGTTTTTCTGTATCTTCCGTCTTCTCCGCATTTTTTGTATCAGGAACACATTGGGGTAATTCATTATCCTGATTGGGATCTTTTACCAGCGAACCTATTAAGGTCGCTGTTGTGGCCCCTTTCGGCAAACAGCATTCCTGGTCGCCCCAGGTATAAAACTGAATCTCATCATGATCGGCATAGAGTTTGATTGCTGTCTTGAATACCGGCTCGAAAACTTCGTAACCACCGGTCACCTGGCGCTGCAATTCCTGCTCGCCGATAATCGGAGCGACACCTTCCTGCGCGGTAATGAAATAAACATCTTCCGGATCGAGGGTGAGATCACTCCCGGTTTCCACACACACCCAGGTGCGGGCATTGCACCCCTCATGCATCGGATAATCCACCAGCCGGGCGTGGCGGCGCACCGAAATACGCTGCCGGGCGGTATCGAGATACGCCTCTGTCGCCACCGCATCCTGGTAATAGCTGAGATGATCACCCGCGTAAGCGAGCAGCTCTACCAGCGTGATACCGAGATCCGGCACATGCCGCTCCTTCCAGTCCGGCAGCACCAGCGCCAGCCGATCCAGTATCAGCTGCCGGAAACTGGCGTAGTCTTTTGCCAGATAATTGATCCCCGGCTCTTCACGCTGGACTGGCGGACAAATCACTTCCTGCCTGCAATCGAGATCACTCGGGCAATCTGTCTTGAAGCTGAATTCGACCCGGTCGTAACGGGCATCGAAAGAGGGATGGCGTATCCACTCGCCGTTCTCATTCTTACCCCCGACCACCCGCAGCGTGTAGGTGGAAAAATCTCCCGCCTTGTTGACAGTCACTTCCATATAACTGTCGGATTCGGCGACTTCACTCTTCACCACTTTGACAGCACCCACCCGCAGATCCCGGATACGCCGCCCGCCTTCGATAATGACATTAGCCGGCTGCAGGGAAACCGATACCTTATTGAGAAAATAAACTGTCAGCGTGCGCTGATCCGATCCGACTTCCAGGTAATCCAGTCCATTGAGTTCCTGATGTTGGCGAATTTTCTTATGCCGTAATCCATCGCTACAAATCAGAGTGCTCATGTCGCGCTCCTTTGGAAATTTTCAACCCGAACTTCCTGCGTGCGCCTGACCAGATATTGTAGATTGACACTCAGAGTTGCATCTGAACTCGTTACTTCCAATTGTTGGATTTCGATCAGATCACCCAGCCAGTTTTGCAGACCGGCCTGCGCGGTAAACTGAACAGTAGCCGCAAGTTCCGGGCTATTCGGTGCAAAAATCAGTTGCAGCAGACCGCTGCCGAAATCCGGCCGGTTAACTCGCTCCCCAGGGTTGGTGAACAGAAACTGCTCGATCATGTCGCGGATATGATCATCATCGTCAGTGGTGGCGGTGTGGCCCAGATTGTCGTAATGAAAAGGAAAGTCGATATTCATAATTGCCTCAGGTTGCGGTTACACGCGATGTCATATCAATCAATAGAGGTGTACCAGTAGGTACACACTGCACCGGCCCATTGAGCACCACCAGTGGCACACTATTGGAAAAAACCCGGGTACTCGCTACCAATGGCGCCGAAACACAAGGGCCATTGGCTCCAGGTGGCGGTGGCAGCGCACAGCCCGCCACCGTACAAAGTCCATTCATCATCAGGGTTGGCTGGCCACTTACCAGCACACGCGGATTGGGAACCACAGTAGGTGTTTGGCCGGCATGTGAACACAAAACCTGCGCACCCATTGGATGGGCCAGAAATCCAGGCATAATCATTCTCCTAACCAGGGGTGACGACTAAAGCCGTCTTATTGATCGATACCAGGCCTTTGATTATCGAGATGGAACCGACTCCATCGGAAATAAAAATGCCGAGGTCATTTACCACGATATAGGCACCAGACGTACTTTTCAGAGTAATGCCGCCCGTTGGCGGTGGCACGCTTGCTGGCATCGCCGGCGGAGGAACTGAAGGCGGCAGATCGCTGATAACAATCGCATTCTGCAAAAATGACTGGATGACGATATTTGGATCGGCCTGGTTACCCGCCAGGGCTGCAAGCGGTACTTCCGCCGCGGAACCCCAGAAACACCCCACCCAGATCGGATAATTAGAATCACCCTGCTCAAACTCTACCCATACTCCATCCCCTATCTTCGGAACCGCGTAAACACCATTTTGTTTGCCGGCTACTGGAAAACAAGGCATTGCCCAGCTGGAGGGGGCCATTCCGAGGACATCGGGCACGATTGCCATGATTCGCCCCCGTTGCTCGGGATCCACATTATTGATGACGGTACCACGGTATTTTCCATAGTATTTTTTCCGTGCTTCTGAATTCGAAGTTTCCGAACAATCTTCCACACTCATGGCAACACCCTGGGTATGCTTGAAATCAGTCCGTTACGGCTCAGTTCAAAATCCTGTTTATATTCCCCTCTTTTTATACGGTGCTTTACATTGGTAACGTAATGCAGTCCATCGTAAGCCGTTCCCACGCCACGCACGCCAACCAGCTGCCGGGCTTTCAGTATCCTTCCATAACGCAAGACATCGAGGCTCCCGGTTCCGGTGACAGCCTCAGCAGCAAGTGAAGCATCAGCCAGACCAATCATGATGGCTTTAGTGAGGGAATATTTGGAGAGATCGTCCCGGCACGGTTTCAACTCGCCCAGATTTCCCGGGACAGGCGGTATGAGTCCCAGGGGCGGGTTAAGCGGCGTAATCGGGGGAACCGGAATGGGAGTGACAATCTTGGTTTCCTCGTTGTAAATAAAAATGACAGGCAACCGGTTTTTGGTATTGTCAAACTTGAAACTCAGACTCTCCACGTTGGTATGTGCATCCATGTCCACATTCAACGCAGGTTGCGGTATACCCGCTTTTATCCGCGGCCCCCAGTAAGCGGTATTCACACCGACAACAGGGCCATGATCAACATAAAATACATACCCCGCTTGTGCCGCCAACGCTTTTATATATTTGAGATCTGTGCCCTGCTGGCTGGGAATATTGCCAGTAGGGATAGGTACATCCACCATAATGCTAGGGATAACCAGCGGAACAAGACCAAAAACTGAATATTTCAGTAGCAACATAGCAACACGGCCTTCTGCCGGCAGGGCCGGAAAGGGAAAACCGCTCAAATCAGCGAGATCCATCACCCGGCTGACATCTTCACCGGTAATAACCAGCAGAGGATGGGTACTGTCCGTACCTGATGCGACTTCATGATTGGTAATGACACCATCCATGATCACATGGGATAAACCGTTCAGGGTTACTACGATCACCACGCGCATCAACAGGACGGGGTTTCCGCCGGTTAGCAGAAACAGTATCTGTAGAGGCGAATTTTTATGCAGCTGGAATTTCAGCTGAAATCCGCCCAGCCCTTTCTCACCCGATGACACCTCGATCTCAGTCAGCGCATCCAGCACCGATTGCGGCACGGGAACGGGCACCACCGGACCAATCATCAGCGTCAGGTGAATTCCCTTAAGCATTCAGCACTCCCGGGATACCTTCAGGCAGCGTAATCCGCAATCGCTTGCCAATCTCTTCCAGCGCTTGCGGTTGCATCGCACGGTTAGCATCGCAGATGCGCCAGAAGGCTTGCGGATCACCCAGATAGCGGGCCGTGATGTTGTCGAGCCGCTCTCCCTGTGTAACCAAATGCTCCTGCAGCAGTTCAAAGCGCTCCGGCTGGGGAACGAGACGACGCTTCAGATAAATGATCTGTTCACCTGCAGCAGTTTCGTGGATAACCGTGGCAATTGCATAATAGCGACTGGTCGGTGAAAAATATTGCGCAGGCACCGCCGCTCTTTGTAACAGCTGTTGCAGGGCGTTATTGGTATCGATCATTGGCTGTTCTCCTTCTCAGATGCCCGTAATTCCCAGTGAACTGAACGCACCGGCTTTGCTTTTCAGCGCCAATTGTTCCTTGTTCTGCAGATAACTCATGAACAGGCTGCCGCCCTTGTGATCGAAACCGACATCGTTCACGCTGAGCACCCGCATCCCCAGGCTGATCTTGGCGCGAATCGGATTCAATGTGGCGTCGAAAGCTTCTTCGGTAATCGAAAATTCGGTAAAACGTACCGGTACGATACGTTGCTTGCTCCAGACAAACACCGTCAACAGCGATTCCATCGGTGCTATTTCCAGTATTCCGGATTGCGCCATGGAATGCGCATTCTGCAATTGGGCGCTGGTGGGATACACAATGATTTCCAGCGCAGCGAGCTGGGCATGCAAACCGATTTCCGTCGCGGTGCCATCGGACAACTCCAGTTGATCGGTTGCATCGATTTCCGCTTCAACCTTGAAGGTTTCCACCGGCGGCCCCTTCAGCCGCAACGCCTCCGACCGATCCCCTCCTTCCGTTCCCACTCCCTGCACCTGCAAAGTGCGCGAGATGGTGTCCGGGTTATATTGCAGCGCAATGATCCGCTTCACCGCCGAAGTAACCGGATCGATCAACACAATGCCGCCTTTCAGCAGCTTGGGAGAGTTGGAAAAACCGCTCATACTAAATCGCCTTTATTCAATCCGGGACGCGCCCGAAACCCAGTAACTTTTCCATGCGGCTGAATACATAGCTGAACCCCTGCACATCCGGGCTCTTGTTGCCTTCAATGGTATAAAGAAAGCCATTGCGCAACTGATGAACAATACCGATATGGCCTTTATCGCCCGATAGCTGTTCGCGCCACCACACCACCAGATCCCCGGGTTGTGGGGAAAAATCACTGTGAACCGCCCCGGGTTTTGAGGAGGCTCTAACCTTTGAGAGAATAGAGTCATGAA
>CAZYWE010000028.1:0-21424 GCA_964651625.1 uncultured Nitrosomonas sp.
ATGACTCTATTCTCTCAAAGGTTAGAGCCTCCTCAAAACTCGGGGCGGTTCATGGCAGCGCGAACGCCCATGCGCTCTGCTGCGGCGATCTGGTTGCGCATCAGCGCCAGCAGCGGGGAGATCAATAACGCAGGCCCGGCCCCAGCTTCCCTCAGCAACTTGGTCGCGATGAAGTAGACGAAGCTCTTGCCCCACCCGGTCTTCTGCACGACCAGCAAGCGGCCTTTGCCGTCGACGATGTGACGAATGGCATCTTCTTGGCCGTCGCGGAAAGTGGCATCGGCGCGTCCGGAGCCGATCCGGAGCAGTTCCAATGCGCGTTTTGAGTCGTAGGCCACGTTATTGCTCTCCCTTGTTTTGACTAGGTGTACGGTTAGTATTGCTGCAGGGCATTTTTCAGGCAGCGATTCCGAAGAATATACCGGTGAGGGCGGTAAATCCCATGGCAAGCGCTCCCCAGAACACTACGCGGACAGCCCCTTTCAGCATGCCTGCTTTCCCGAGGTAGGCTGCCAGTGTGCCCAGCGCAGCAAGCGCCAGCAGGGAGGATGCTGCCGCGGCAAGGATGATCTGATTTGCTGGTGCGGTGGCAGCTGCCACGAGAGGGATCGACGCGCCAAGAGTGAACATGGCTGCTGATGTGAGTGCAGCCTGAACAGGTTTTGCACTGATTCGTTCGTGTAAACCCAATTCATCCCGCAAATGGGCGTCAAGCGCATCATGTGCCATGAGTTCTTTAGCAACTTGCAATGCCAGTTCAGGCTGCAGGCCTCTTCTGATATAGATATTTGTGAGTTCCTGCAGCTCGAAATCAATATCCTGATCGAGATGTTGCTGTTCCAGGGCTATATCCGCTTTTTCTGTATCGGATTGGGAGCTGACAGAGACATATTCGCCTGCTGCCATTGACATGGCACCGGCGACGAGGCCGGCCACACCTGCAAGGATGATTTCACTCACAGCCGTGGAAGCAGCAGCTACCCCGATAATCAGGCTGGCAATGGAGACAATGCCATCATTGGCGCCGAGAACTGCCGCCCGCAACCAGCCGGAACGGTGTGAATAATGATGGTTATCATGAGTCATTACCTGGGTTTGCTCTTATTTCAGGATGGTTCCTAGCCAGCGGGAAATATCGATCAGTTCCTGATCACACACGCTGTGTTCCATTGGATATTCGTGCCAGGTTACAGGGTAGTGGTATTCACGCAACAGTTGCAGTGAGGTTTGCGCCAGTTCCATCGGAACGATGGTATCTTCGCTTCCGTGCGCCATGAATATGGGAGTGGTTTTATTGGCGCTGTGTGCTTCTTCTGCAGTTTTATGAGCAAGCGGAAGGTAACCTGATAAAGCAATGATGCCGGCAAGCTTGTCTGGGTAACGTAACCCTGTTTGCAACGCCATGGCAGCGCCTTGCGAGAACCCGGCAAGGACAATGTGGTCAGACTGGATGCCTCGCTGGTTTTCATGCGTAATGAGTGCCGTGATGGCGTGTTGTGATCTGTATAACCCGGCCGCATCTTCCTGCTCGATGAGGTCAATGTCCCGGATATCGTACCAGGCCCGCATGGTATACCCTCCATTGATGGTGACAGGTTGCAAGGGGGCGTGAGGAAACAGGAAGCGGATTGGAATGGGCGGTAAATCGAGTGTTTGTACAACAGGCACAAAATCATTACCATCCGCTCCCAGCCCGTGCATCCATATAATGGAATATAACGGGTTGGTGCCGGTTGTAATATCAATTGCAGCAAGCTGGGGCGAGTTGTCTGGCATGAGGACTGTTGGGAATTGACGAGGTTGGCTGGCAACGCTAAATTTAGCGGGTTCCAATACTATCATTGATGAGGAGTTGTATGAAACGCAGGAGTTTTTTCAAGCTGATTGGGTCAGGTGCCGCAGCTGCAGCATTGTTTCCGGCAGTATCGCGTGCTGCTGCATTGCCTTTAAGTCAGGCTAAATGGCGCGGCTATCAGTTGACATATCAGGTGACTTTGCCTGCGACAGGTAAAGTTGCAAAGCTGTGGCTGCCGCTGCCGGATACCACTGATACAGCTTATCAGTTCACGCAGGGAAGCAACTGGAGCGGTAACGCCAGCTCGGCCGGGTTCAGCATGTTACCCGGCTCACGTTCACCAGTATTTCATGCTGAGTGGCAAAAAGGAGGTGAGCGCACGGTTAAAGTGAGCAGCATTGTTAAAACATGCGATCGGTCGGTTGATCTTCGTTTTTATAAGGCTCCAGCCAAGGCCGCAATTCCTCAGGATGTGAAACGCTATCTGCAGGCAACCAGACTGGTTCCGCTGGATGATGCCGTGAAAAAAACAGCGCTTTCTATAACCAGCCAGGCCAAAGCAGGTTCATCTTTACAACAGGCACGTGCCATTTACGATTGGGTGATCGATAACGTTGCCTATGATGTGAATGCACGTGGTCAGGGTAGTGGTGATCTCCGGAGCTTGCTTTCGAAGAAGGATAAACTTAGCGGAAAATGTGCTGATATCCATACAATTTTTGTTGGGCTTGCGCGTGCTTCCGGTATTCCGGCCAGAATCCAGTATGGAATTCGTATCAATGATTCAGCACTGAATAAAAATCTGGGCAAAACAGGAGATGTAAGTACCTCTCAACATTGCCAGGCGGAATTTTATCTTTCCGGGCTCGGCTGGGTACCAGTAGACCCATCTGATGTAGCCAGGGTAATGGCAACAGAATCGTTACCGCGTGACCACGAAACAGTTAGTCAGTTAAGAGAAAAACTGTTTGGATCCTGGGAGATGAACTGGGTAGCTTTCAACGATGGAGAGAATATTGACCTCGGCAAAGCCAGTGTCGTTGGCAAATTGCCATCTTTTGGCTATCCGTATGCTGAGATCGATGGACGCCAGCAGGACAGCCTGGAACCTGAAACCTTTTCTTACAAGATTGTTTCTGCTGTGTTGGTAGGTACTGGCGCGAAGCTGTAGTCTGGTGTTTGTATAACCTGATAGCCATTTGTGTGTACGGTGGCTGTCAGGCACCTTCGGTGCCACTGTTTGCGTAGCAGATCAACCTGATTTTTACACATTGGCGGGGCTGCTGCTTATTCTGCAGGAGCGCGTTTTGTCAGTGCAATTTTGACTGTTTCTGCATCCAGGTGTGGCGCAAACATTTCAATAAAGTCATAAATATAATGGCGAATGTAGCTGCTGCGGCTAATGCCAATGCGGGTAGTGCTGGGCTCGAATAAATGTGCGGCATCAATCGCCCGAAGTTTTTTGTCGCGCACTGGATCAAAAGCCATTTTTGCCAGAATACCTACACCTAATCCAATTTCCACATAGGTTTTGATGACATCAGCATCGATCGCTGTCAGTACAACATTTGGTTTTAATCCTCTGGCTTCAAATGCCTGATTGATTTTGGAGCGGCCGGTAAAGGCGAAGTCGTAAGTAACTATGGGATGTTGTGCAATGGCTTCGAGTGTCAGTTTTTTGAGCTGAAGTAGCGGATGTTTAGGTGGGACAACGATGCACCGGTTCCATTCATAGCAAGGCAGCATAACAAGTTCATCAAACAACTCAATTGCTTCAGTTGCAATGGCTAAATCGGCCTTGCCGGAAGAAACCCAGGTGGCTATTTCAATCGGGCTACCCTGGCGTAACGTTAGTCTGATTTTTGGGTGGCGCCCGATAAAGCGTTTGATTACAAAGGGCAGGGCATATCGTGCTTGTGTATGTGTCGTGGCGATAATTAAAGTGCCACTTTCCCTGTCACTGAATTCTTTGCCGATTTTTTTCAGGTTATCTGCATCTTGCAGCATTTTCTGCGCTGTTTCGAGAATCGCCAGTCCGGGCGGTGTAATGTGCGTGAGGCGTTTACCATTACGGGTAAAGATTTTAACTCCTAATTCCTGCTCTAGAAGCTGAATCTGTCGACTGATACCGGGCTGTGATGTATGTAAAACTTCCGCTGCTTTGGATAGATTGAGTTTTTGCCTGGCAATTTCATTGAGGTACCGCAGTTGCTGGAGCTTCATTTATATAAGTCTAAGTAATATATATTTAATTTGTTAGTATTTTACTTTATAAAAAAATATTGTTAGGCTTTCGGGGAGGTGGAGCCGGGGCGAGGCGCTATTAAAAAACGGCTAACAAAGTTTAAGCGGTGTTGTGCAGTTATTAGTGCGGTAATTTAGCCTCTTATTTACAAGATTAGCGCCAGCGACACGTGATTATCGGATAGAATATTGCGTTTTCCCTGTTGAAATACTTCAACAAATCCATAACAAACAACAATATAGCGCACTAAAGGAAGCTACGGAGAGTAAAAATGGACTATTTGACTGATCTTGCTGACAGCAAAGAGATTGATGCCTACGAGCAGGCTATGCTCGGAATGATAAATGGCCAGGTGGATGGTGATCGGTTTATGGCCACCCGTCTGCAAATGGGTATTTACGGCCAGCGGCAGGAAGGTGTCCATATGGTGCGTGTCAAAATTCCAGGTGGTCGGTTGGTGCATGCACAGCTTGAGGCAATTGCGGATGTGCTGGAAAATTATGCACAGCACGATAAGGCGCATATCACGACCCGTCAGGATATCCAGCTGCATTACGTACCTCTGAGGGATACGCCAGCTGCCATGCGTCGTTTGCTGCAAGGTGGCCTGACAACACGGGAAGCATGCGGTAACACGATCCGTAATATTACTGCCTGTCCTCTGGCGGGTGTGTGCTCGCGAGAGCATACCGATGTTACGCAATTTCTTAATGCAACGGTACGGCATTTCTTGCGCAAACCACTTAACCAGCTGATGCCGCGGAAATTTAAAATCAGTTATTCGGGGTGTGAATCGGATTGCGCTCAATCCATGATCCACGATCTGGGAGTGGTTGCAGTCAAAAATCAGGAAGGAAAATTTGGTTTCAAAATTGTGATTGGTGGCGGGCTTGGACATAAGCCACATGAAGCGATTGTGGTTGAGCCGTTTATTGAGGAAAAAGATTTATTTCTGGTTATCGAAGCGGCGTTGACTGTCCATAATAAATATTCAGATCGGACCAAGCGCGCAAAATCACGTATCAAGTTTCTGGTAGATAAATTTGGTAAAGAAGGCTTTATAGAAAAATACCAGGAAGAGCTCGCACGTATTAAAGAAGTACTGAAAAATCAGCCTTACCCTGAAGGAAAATGGCTGACAGGCAGGACAGATGTTGAGGCGCCTGGCCAAGGTGCGCCACGTCGTATTTTTGAGCAAAAACAGCCTGAATTGAAAGTGTTGCCAATCAGTGTCCGCTTGGGACAGCTAAGTGCTGTTCAACTGAGAGGATTGGCCGGATTGTTAAAGAAGTATGATTTCTTCGAAGTTCGTACCACTCAGGATCAAAATATGATGCTGATCAATGTGCCACAAGATTTGCTCTCCGATATCCAGCTTACTCTGGCCGGTTTGGATCTGGGTTTGCCCAAAGCGGGTGATAATGTCGTGGCCTGCCCGGGTACATCCACATGCCGACTGGGGATTACCTCCAGTCCTACTGTGGGAGGGAAGTTGTCAGGTGGTAAGCATGATTTGAGAATTCGCGTATCTGGTTGTCATAATGGCTGTGCTCAGCCTGAGGCTGGGGATATCGGTATATACGGCGAAGGTAAACGTATGCACGGCAAGTTGGTACCGCATTATCAGATGTATTTTGGTGGTGATGGTATGGCAGGAGGGGGGCTGGCTTTTAAAGGGCCATCTGTTCCGACTGCTCGTATTGAAACAGCTATTGATCGTGTAAAAACCTCGTTTGATGCAGATCATGCGGTGAGCGAATCATTTTTTAACTGGACCCGTCGTAAAGGTGCCGGATATTTCAGTGAGTTGGTGGCTGATCTGATAGAAGTGAATGCTGAAGAGCTTGCTTCTGTAGCGCGAGATCATGGTCATGCTGATGATTTTAAAGTATTGCAATTGGGAGGAGGTGAATGTGCAGGAGCGAAGCAGGTACAGATTGGCACAACCTTCTTTGATGCAGCTAATGAGCGAAATTATCGTAATGCACTGAAATTCCAGCGTGATTTTGTGGAGTCCATGAAATCTGCTGAAGCAGTTGTTCACATGATCAGTCAGGGAGTAATACAACTGGCCGGGGGTCGTAAATATGAAACACTCGCAGAACAGGCTATAGAATTAGCACAAATAGCACCGACTCACTCCGCTTTGGCAAAATCCATTTCTAATTTTGTACAATACTTTTCTCGGCCTGCTGAAGAGTTGAATGATCAATTGTTGACTGAGTGGTACGCCGAGATGGATATTTGGACTAATGATGCAGCAAAATTCTGCATGGAGTTTGATCGTCAGCTTGATCTGGAGGGTGCGTTGCCACAAATTTCAAGTGGAGTCATTCTGAAGCGCCAGGCGGATAGCCCGGCTTCTGCTGTTTGAGGTGGTGACCGACCGGGTTTTGCTATGGAAAACCAGACGTTAGAGCAAAAAGTTGATCAGTTGCATGGTTTGCTGAGTGATATTCAGCAGAGTTATGCTCCTGTCGCTTTTGCCAATAGTTTTGGTGTTGAAGATATGGTATTAACGGATTTAATCGTGCGTCACTACCCCGGAATTGGTATGTTCACCTTGGATACAGGGCGTTTACCACAAGAGACCTATGATTTGATGCAAAAGGTAAAAGAGCACTATGGTGTTTCTGTATATGCTTATTTTCCCGAGGCGTCAGCTGTTGAAAATTATGTGGCACAGCACGGGCCAAATGGATTTTACGATAGTATCGACTTGCGCAAGCGTTGCTGCTATATCCGTAAAGTTGAACCTTTGAAGCGAGCACTGGCTGGTAAGCAAGCCTGGGTTACAGGAATGCGTCGTGAACAATCAGCTACACGCGAAAAATTGGAATTATCAGTCTTTGATAACGATCATGGTCTGCATAAATTCAACCCCCTCTGCGACTGGACAGAAAAAGATGTATGGAACTATATCAAACAACATCAGGTTCCCTACAACGCGCTGCATGACCGTTTTTACCCCAGCATAGGTTGTGCCCCCTGTACCAGAGCGGTTACCCCAGGTGAGGATATTCGTTCAGGGCGCTGGTGGTGGGAAAATCCCGGATCCAGGGAATGTGGCCTGCATGCCAGAAAAGTGGAAACATAATCAATTTGTTTAATGAACAAGATGAATCGACAGTCAAATTTTACTCATCTGGATGCACTGGAAAGTGAAGCGGTTCACATCATGCGGGAAGTTGCTGCCGAGTGTACCAATCCTGTGCTGCTTTTTTCTGGTGGAAAGGACTCGGTTGTTCTGTTGAGGTTGGCTGAGAAAGCTTTTCGCCCGAGTCGCTTCCCCTTTCCGTTAATGCATATTGATACTGGCCATAATTTCCCGGAAGTAATCGAGTTTCGCGATTATCGGGCAAAAGAGCTGGGAGAACGTCTGATAGTACGCAGCATGGAAGATTCCATTCAGCGTGGTCGGGTCGTTCTGCGCTCCGAGGGCCAGAGCCGTAATCCTTTTCAATCGATTACACTACTGGATGCAATTGAGGAGTTTGGATTCGATGCCTGTATTGGTGGCGCTCGCAGGGATGAAGAGAAGGCGCGTGCAAAGGAACGTATTTTTTCATTCCGTGATGAATTCGGACAGTGGGATCCCAAGAATCAGCGGCCGGAGTTGTGGAGTCTTTACAATACCCGGACACATCCTGGTGAAAATATTCGAGTTTTCCCAATCAGCAACTGGACAGAACTGGATATATGGGAATACATCGGACGAGAGCAACTTGAAATCCCTTCCATTTATTATGCCCATGAAAGAGAAGTCATTATGCGGGATAACAGTCTGGTGCCAGTGTCGTATTTGGTTCAGCCTAAAGCAGGTGAGCATATACAGAACATGACAGTACGGTTCCGCACTGTCGGGGATATGAGCTGTACCTGCCCGGTAGCTTCTCATGCCAGAGATGTTGAGGAAATTATTGCAGAAACAGCGTTAACTCGCATTACCGAGCGTGGTGCAACACGCATGGATGATCAAACTTCCGAGGCATCAATGGAATTGCGAAAGCGGGAAGGCTATTTTTAGCGTATCGCCAGGTAATTTCAATTTTTATTTTTTATCTTCATAGGTTTTCCAAGACATGTCTGTCGTTGAAAATGTCGGCCTCGGCCTCGACCATGCCGAGCTGCTGCGATTCATTACTGCCGGAAGTGTGGATGATGGTAAAAGTACCCTGATCGGGCGCCTGTTACATGATTCCAAATCCATCTTCGAAGATCAGCTGAGTGCCATTGCCAAAACCTCCAACAAACGAGGAATGGAAAAAGTGGATCTCTCGCTGCTTACCGATGGTTTGCAGGCAGAGCGCGAGCAGGGGATTACTATTGATGTGGCGTATCGCTATTTCACAACACCCAGGCGCAAGTTCATCATCGCTGACACGCCCGGCCACGAGCAATATACCCGTAATATGGTAACGGGCGCTTCTACAGCAAATTTGGCAATTATCCTAATTGATGCACGTAAAGGCGTTCTGACACAATCCCGACGACATGCTTATCTTGCCAGTTTAGTGGGGATCCCTCATCTGGTGGTGGCGATCAATAAAATGGATCTGGTTGGTTACTCCCAGGATATATTCAAACAGATTCGTTCTGAATTTGATGCTTTTTTACAGGCATTGGGATTACGTTCTGTTGAATATATCCCGATGTCAGCCTTGGCGGGCGATATGGTCGTAGAGCGTGGCGATAATCTGGGCTGGTATTCAGGAAAGCCTTTGCTGGACTATCTGGAAACTATCAATATAGAGCATGATATCAACACACAGGATTTTCGTTTCCCGGTGCAGTGGGTTTCACGCCCGCAAACGGAGGCTATGCATGATTTCCGGGGCTATATGGGGCGAATTGAATCCGGATCCATCAAGGTGGGAGACCCCGTAACAGTGTTACCTTCCGGATTGACATCACGTGTCAGGGAAATTCTTTTTTATAATGACACGCTGGAAACAGCATTTGCTCCACAATCCATTACGTTGACAATTGAAGACCAGCTGGATATTTCCCGGGGGGATATGCTGATCAATGGTGGAGAACAGCCTCGGGTTACCCGGGAGTTTGATGCTATGCTTTGCTGGTTATCGGAGCAGGCGTTCGATCCTGGTCGCAAATATATCGTTAAACATACTACGCGTATGGTTAAGGGTCTGGTTGCCCGCATTGATTATCGGGTTGATATTAATACCATGAGCCATGAGGTGGCTAATACTCTGGCAATGAATGATATTGTCCGAATCGGAATAAAGGTACAGCAGCCACTTGTTATAGATGCCTATACAAAGAATCGTGGAACTGGCTGTTTTATCCTGATTGATGAAATCAGCAACAATACTGTTGCTGCCGGTATGGTTTGTAATCTCTGAATTGAATTTCCAAATCGCGCATCACTTTACCCGGTAGATTTCAGTCTACCCACCCCTTGTATCTAAAATACCCGATTATTGATTAAAAACATGATTGATTCCCGATCAACACTCATTGATTCTCCAACGATCGCTGCTGCTGAGCTCACGCTTGAATTTGGCATGTCTTTTCCCGAGTTATATGAGCGTGCCGGGCTGGTCAAGCTTGACCAGCTGTTTCTGAGTTTTCTTAAGGAAGGCGATGCGTCGTTACATGATCAACTGATTCATGGTCGTCAGAATCTTGAGCAGCTGGCACAGAAGGATGAATCTGCTCTGTTGATTGAGATCGCGCCCTGGCTGGAAGATTTTATCGCTACGTTATTTGGTATTAAGGCTGAGGTAAATGCCTTGGCTGCACGTCACCATGAGCTTGCGCCACTCTATTTTTGTAAACGGCAGTTTGTACAGCGGCGGGCTAAGAGTAAGGTGAGCGATGAGGTATTACAGACATTGGATGGGGTGGCGCTTGAACAGAAATTAACCCAAGAATTTGGCCAGCCTTTTTCAGAGCTGGTTTTTGCTTCCCATGTTGCGCGCTGGATAGAAGATGAAGCCAGTCATACGGCACAACTCGAACTTGCGTTGCAATATGCTGCCTGGGCGTTGCGTACGCCAGAAGGGCAGGCGCATACCCATCAGGGTATTTTGTTCAAATCACCGCGAAAGCTAGACCCTCAGCACCTGTTATCGTTAACAGGCAATGATCAGAATGGGTATACGGTTTACAGTCTTGACCATGCCAGACATCGGGAAGGTTTTTCACTGACTGATCAGGGAACTGATTTAACAGGCGCTCTGGATGAAACGAATTACTGTATCTGGTGCCATGAACAAGGTAAGGATTCCTGCTCAAAAGGGTTTTTGCAAAAATCAAAGGAAATTCCGGAAGTTAAAGCTTTCAAAAGAAACGATCTGGGTGTATTGCTTGCCGGTTGTCCTCTGGAAGAACGAATCTCAGAATTTCATAAGCTTAAATCACAGGGTGTAGCAATCGGCAGTCTGGCCATGATTGTACTAGATAATCCAATGTGTGCCGGAACTGGTCACCGGATCTGTAACGATTGTATGAAATCATGTATTTACCAGAAGCAGGACCCGGTCAATATTCCTCAGGCTGAAACGCGGACGCTGAAGGATGTGCTCGAACTGCCCTGGGGATTTGAGATTTACAGTTTATTAACACGCTGGAACCCCCTTGATTTTCTCAGACCTTATCCAAAAGCGGCAACTGGCAAGAAAGTACTGGTAGTTGGTATGGGGCCGGCAGGCTATACGTTGTCACATCACCTGATGAATGACGGACATACTGTAGTCGGTGTCGATGGGTTAAAAATAGAGCCTTTATCAGCCACGATATCCGGGATAAATATAAAAGGCGATCGCAGTGCCTTTACACCGGTTTTTGATGTTAAACAACTGAGTGAAGATCTGGGGGAGCGGCTGCCTGCCGGATTCGGTGGAGTGGCTGAGTATGGCATTACGGTCCGCTGGGATAAGAATTTTCTTAAACTGATCCGCTTGTTGCTGGAGCGCCGTTCAGAATTCGTGCTATTTGGCGGCATACGTTTTGGCGGCACATTAACTGTCGAAGATGCGTGGAATCTTGGTTTTGATCATATTGCGCTGGCGGCAGGTGCCGGCCGACCAACGATTCTGGATATTCCCAATGGATTGGCTCGTGGTGTGCGTGCTGCTTCTGATTTTCTGATGGCACTTCAGCTGACGGGTGCGGCACAGAGTAGTTCCATTGCCAACATGCAGCTGCGTTTGCCGGTTGTGGTAATTGGCGGCGGGTTAACAGCCATTGATGCAGCAACCGAAGCATTGGCTTATTACCCGATCCAGGTGGAAAAGTTTCTGCAGCGATATGAAATACTGGTTGCTGTACAGGGTGAGGAAGCGATACGCGCGAATTGGGACAGTGAAGAGAGTGAAATCGCCGAAGAGTTCATGAGGCACGCCCGAGCCATTCGTAGCGAGAGGGCACTGGCTGCGCTGGAAGGACGTGAGCCTCGTGTTGCGGCGTTATTGCAGTCATGGGGTGGTGCCATGATTGCCTATCGGAAACGATTGATCGACAGTCCTTCCTATACATTGAATCATGAAGAAGTCGAGAAGGCCCTGGAGGAAGGGATATATTTTGCAGAAGGTCTGACGCCGACGAGAATCGATATTGATCAGTGGGAACATGTTCAATCCATTCGTTTTACGGTACAGGCGATAAATGAGGAAGGTCGCTGGCAAAAAATCAGGGAGGTAACTCAGCTCGCACGGACAATTCTGGTAGCAGCGGGAACTCAGCCCAATACGGTTTTGGCACGTGAAGACGCACAAAATTTTAAGTTAAATGGGCGCTATTTTGCTTCCTGTGATGAGCAGGGTAGTCTTGTCGATGCAGTTCAAGGCAACCCTAAGCCGGCAACACCAGCCGTATTGTTAAGCTATTCTGATGACGGGCGTTTTATCAGTTTTTTTGGTGATTTACATCCATCTTATTCGGGTAATGTGGTTAAGGCGATGGCGAGTGCCAAACAGGGGTACCCTGTAGTAAGTCGAGTGTTGGCTCAGATCAACCCTGCATCAACTCAGGCTTCTTCCCGGTTTTTCGCTGAAATTGGAGGATTGCTGCGTGCTACTGTATATAAGGTAGAAAGACTGACATCAAATATCATCGAGATTGTTGTTCATGCCCCGCAGGCAGTGCGCCATTTCTATCCGGGACAGTTTTACCGCTTCCAGAACTATGCGTCACTTGCCCAACTCTCCGGAGAGACCCGTCTCGCCATGGAAGGTATCGCACTCACCGGTGCTTCAGTTGATGTATCCAAAGGATTGGTATCACTGATAGCACTGGAAATGGGAGGGTCAGCAAATTTATGTACCTTGTTACAGCCGGGCGAACCGGTTGTATTAATGGGCCCAACGGGTACCCCCACAGAAATTGAATCCGGTGAAACTGTTGTACTGGTTGGTGGCGGCCTGGGCAATGCAGTACTGTTCTCAATTGGTGCTGCTGCGCGCGCTGCCGGTTGTAAGGTATTGTATTTTGCTGGTTATAAGAAACTGGCAGATCGCTATAAGGTTGAGGAAATCGAAGCAGCCGCGGATACCATTGTCTGGTGCAGTGATGAAGCACCTGGATTCCAGCCTTCGCGTCCGGGTGATCTGAGTTATGTCGGGAATATTGTGCAGGCGATGGTGGCTTATGCCAAAGGTGAACTTGGCCACATACCCATTTCGATGCGGGCAGCTGATCGCATTATTGTTATTGGTTCTGACCGTATGATGGCTGCCGTTGGTGCCGCACGGCATCAGCAGCTTGCTCCCTACCTTAAGGTGGAGCATTTTGCGGTTGGTTCAATCAATTCCCCAATGCAATGCATGATGAAGGAAATTTGTGCACAATGTCTGCAACCACAAAAAGACCCTGTAACAGGAGAGATTACATATGTATTTTCCTGTTTTAACCAGGATCAGCCACTGGATATGGTTGATTTTAGTGGACTGGCATCTCGTTTGCGTCAAAACAGTGTTCAGGAAAAACTGACAGGTCGCTGGATTGGTCACTGTCTGCAATATGGCAATAACTAAATTTCCTGATTGTGCAGAAAATGCCGTTGGGATTCAATCAGTGAAATTGATTTATAATCCGACGTTAACTGAATCCATATTGCAATTTTTAATCAATGAATTATCAAAATAAAAAGGGAGAATATCCATGCACATAGGCATACCTGCTGAAACGCGTGCAGGAGAAACGCGCGTGGCGGCTACGCCGGAAACTGTCAAAAAATTGACTGCCAAGGGATTGCATACTGTTCTTGTGCAGGCTGGTGCTGGTGCTGGGGCGAGTATTTCTGACTCAGCTTTTCAGGAAGCAGGTGCTACTATTGTTCCTTCTGCTTCGCAGTTATATGAACAATCTCAGATTGTGCTGAAGGTAAGAGGGCCAGAAACAAGTGAGCTGGCACTCATGAAAAAGGATGCAGTACTCATTGGCCTGCTTGCACCACATCGTTTAGAGGAAATTGAACCTGTAGCTAGGCATGGGATAACCGCGTTTGCAATGGAAAAGCTGCCGCGTATATCACGGGCACAGAGTATGGATGTATTGTCATCCCAGGCAAATATCGGTGGGTATAAAGCAGTTATCCTGGCTGCTAATGTATATCAGAAATTTTTTCCCATGCTGATGACAGCGGCCGGTACAGTCAAGGCGGCACGTGTTCTGATTCTGGGGGCAGGTGTGGCCGGATTGCAGGCTATCGCAACTGCCAAGCGCCTGGGAGCGGTAATTGAAGCTTTCGACGTAAGGCCAGCAGTCAAGGAACAGGTTGAGAGCCTGGGAGCGAAGTTTGTGGAAGTCCCTCTGACAGATGAAGAAAAAGCCAAAGCTGAGACCGCTGGTGGATATGCCTCGGAGATGTCAGAAGACTATAAGCGCCGGCAAGGTGAATTGATTCAGGAGCGTGCGGCTGCTGCTGACATTATTATTACGACGGCCCTGATTCCGGGGCGTCCAGCACCTGTTCTGATCAGTGAAGAAACGGTTAAAGCCATGAAACCGGGATCAGTCATTGTTGATATGGCGGTTGAGGCGGGTGGAAATTGTCCATTATCAGAACTGGGCAAAACAGTGGTTAAGCATGGTGTACACCTGATAGGTATTGCAAATTTACCTGGATTAGTGGCAGCTGATGCCAGTGCATTATATGCACGTAACCTGCTGAATTTTCTAAGCCTGGTACTTGATGCACAAACCGGCGAGCTCAAAATAGATCGTGAGGATGAAATTATCAATGGCAGCCTGGTCTGTATTGCCGGTGGGGTAATTGGCAAAGTATAAATAAATACCCGCTTGTTACTTACATATATAAAAATTTATGAATTTCTATAAGGAAAACACATGATTGGAGAAGTTGATCCAACGATCATTAATCTGACAATATTTATACTGGCAGTGTTCGTTGGTTACCATGTAGTGTGGAATGTGACGCCAGCTCTTCATACTCCCTTAATGTCAGTGACCAATGCTATCTCCAGCATTATTCTGGTAGGGGCGATGCTGGCAGCTGGATCTACTGAGGCTGATTGGGGCACCTGGTTGGGAGCTGCAGCTGTAGTGCTGGCGTCAATCAATGTATTTGGCGGGTTTCTGGTTACTCAGCGAATGTTGGAAATGTTTAAGAAAAAAGACAAAAAAGGAAAAGCCTAAATGTCTGTTAATTTTATTGCTCTTGCCTATTTGGTCGCGGCTGTGTTTTTTATTCTCTCACTCAAGGGGTTAAGCTCACCTCTTGCTGCTCGCCGCGGTAATCTTCTTGGTATGCTGGGCATGGCTATTGCCGTGACTACTACACTGACAATTACTGGAAATTGGGGGTTAATCCTGGGGTGTATTGCCATTGGCGCAATCATCGGCTCGATCATAGCGCAGCGTATCCAGATGACTGCTATGCCGGAACTTATCGCATTTATGCATTCATTGGTTGGTCTGGCTGCAGTATTTATCGCAATCACTGCTGTCAATAACCCTGTTTCATTTGACTTACCCGAAATATTACCAACCGGTAACAAGCTCGAACTTTTTCTGGGAACTTTTATTGGTGCCATGACATGGTCTGGTTCTGTTATTGCATTCCTGAAACTGTCCGGAAAAATGAGTGGGGCGCCGATTATTTTTAGTGGCCAGCATATGGTTAATCTGTTGCTGGCTATTGTCATGATTGGTTTCGGGTTGTGGTTTTTCTTTAGTGAGACCACAAACTGGACAGCGTTTTCAGCAATGACTGCTGTTGCCTTCCTGCTTGGTTTTCTTATTATTATTCCAATTGGTGGCGCAGATATGCCGGTCGTAATTTCCATGTTGAATTCCTATTCCGGATGGGCGGCAGCGGGAATTGGTTTCTCACTTGGAAATCCAATGCTGATTATCGCAGGCTCGCTGGTAGGCAGCTCTGGTGCAATTCTCTCCTACATCATGTGTAAGGCTATGAATCGGCCATTCCTTTCTGTCATCCTGGGAGGTTTTGGTAGTGATGGCGGCAGTCAGAGTATCGATGATGGCGCACAGAAATCCTATCGCAGTGGTAGCGCAGATGATGCAGCCTTCCTGATGGGGAACGCTGATAGCGTTATTATTATTCCCGGTTATGGGTTGGCTGTTGCACGTGCACAACATGCAGTTAAAGAATTAGCGCAAGCTCTGCATAAAAAAGGGATCAATGTACGTTTTGCCATTCACCCGGTTGCCGGTCGTATGCCTGGTCATATGAATGTTCTGCTTGCAGAGGCAGAGATTCCTTATGAAATGGTACAAGAGATGGATGAAATCAACAGTGATTTCCCGAATACGGATGTTGTCCTTGTACTGGGTGCAAATGACGTGGTCAACCCGGCTGCAAACGTGCAGGGTAGCCCGATTTACGGAATGCCAATTCTGGAGGCTTATAAAGCGCGTACGGTAATGGTTGTCAAGCGCAGTATGGCTGTTGGTTATGCGGGGCTGGACAATGACCTATTCTATATGGACAAGACCATGATGGTATTCGGTGATGCCAAGAAGGTTGTCGAGGATATGGTAAAAGCACTCTAAAGAAAGAACTGAGGTACTTTATTAGAACCCGGGAGGGAGCTTATTTTCCAGGTTTGTTTTTGGAAGCAAGCCATTCTCGGGATGTTTTTTGTGCTGAAGCGAGTTGAGCGCGGCTAAGTGAGCGCATGACCTTGTCCCGTGCAAGTGCGGCTTGTTCTATGCCAGCAGCGGCTGCTAAATTAAGCCACGTATAACTTTTCTCACTATCCATTTCTACACCTTGGCCGATTTGATAAAGCAACCCTAGCTCATATTGTGCAAGTGGATGATTCTGCTCAGCAGCAACGGTAAGCCATTTTGAAGCTTCTGAAAAATCCTGAAGTGTCCCTTTCCCAGTTAGATACAGGATGCCTAATTGATACTGGGCATCTGCGTTACCTTTTCTTGCCTTTTCAAGAAATAGGCTGACCGTATAAAGTCGATTATCGCCAGGATCAGGTAAAGTACTTGCGTTATTTACGTTTTTGACTGACTGTAGATCAATCTTCTCACCGCGTTCAATTGCTTCAGTAAATGCAGGCTTGACTGATGAGGTGGGAGATGAGATCTGAGAATTTCTTTGAGGTAAATCTATGGAACTCACATGCGGCTGTAACGATAGATTTCTTTCTACAGATTCGCTGGATGAAAATCCTATCCAAATGAGGGAGCTTAATAAAAGTACACCGCCTGCCCCTACAGCAGTAACCAGGTAGGCATCACTGTTCCGCCCCCAGAAACGAGCTTTACAATCGCGACAGCGGTAAGGGGACAGCAATAGATGTGCAGGGGTACGCTCGCCAGGCCTTAGCCTTGATTTATGGACACGACCGCTGTTGCACTGAATACAATGGATAGTCATCGTAACAAACCTGGTTCACTATATATGCATTTTACTGCACATCCAGATTTTTAACAGTCTGCATAAACAGACAGGACTTTTTGTAACTTGGCGGCGAGAGAGGGAGCTCTCGGGTGTTTTTATACGTTTAAAAAATTAAATCTGACTTTGTAGCCAGTTTTGTGCTCCAATATTTTGAACCATATCCTGCTGCGTTTCTAACCAGTCAATATGTTCTTCCGTATCCTCAAGAATGTCCTTGAAAATTTCACGCGAAACAAAATCTTGAGCTGTTTCACAAGCTGCAATTGCATTGACAAGTGTTTCCCTAGCTGTGCGCTCCAGCTCCAGATCACATGAGATACATTCTTGTACATCCTCGCCTATCAATAACTTGCCGAGCTCTTGCAGATTAGGCAATCCTTCAAGAAAAAGAATACGTTCAATCAACTGATCAGCATGCTTCATCTCCTCAATAGATTCGTGATACTCGTGCTCCCCTAGTGTATTAAACCCCCAGTTTTTGTACATGCGAGCATGAAGGAAATATTGATTGATAGCAGTCAATTCATGTTGTAACTGGCGATTTAACCAGCGAATAATATCAGCGTTACCTTTCATGGCTTTCCTCTATGAGTGAGCTGTTAGTAAATACCAGCGAGTCGGGTAAACCTTCATTACGACCTGGCATCCGTCTGCTGAGTAAGGCTCTGGCTTAACGCTTTATCCAGAATCACCTTGGCGTGACAAGCGCAAACACCACACTGGCCGGTAACACCCAAGTTGTTCTTCAGATCGCGCATCCTTACGGCACCTTGCTTCACGGCTTGACGGATATCACGATCGGTTACACCCTTACATAAGCAAATATACATGAAAGATATTTTTTGTCGAATGGTTTTCAGGTTCACGTTCTATACTTGAAATCTGCTGGCTATGCGCACATTCAATAATGAGAACGATTCTTAAAATTATATTCAAATCTGATAAATATGCAACTAATAGCTCTTGTAAATTAGTGAAACTCCTTTGTAAATCTGGATGTGCGAGGCAAAATACAAGGTGTTATGATTCTAATATCATGATTTTAATTAGATAATTAATATTTAAAAGTGCCCATAAATGAGTCTGCATTTATTTATTCCCGATATATTCTGGCCAGATAGATCACAAACTGACATCTGCTACGATTTGAAATTACCGGCTTTGGAAATCATTCTGGCAAAGAGTGGTAGTTCTGCAACCGCGGGGCAAACAATGGAATCCTGGCTATGCAAAAATTTTAATATAGATAAACAGCAAGATTGGCCTGTAGCTCCGGTTATGTTGTTACATGAAGAAAATAAAATTGAAATTGGAGAAAATTACTGGCTGCGTGCTGATCCGGTTTACCTGCGGATCGAAAATAATCACATACTCCTTGGAGATAGCCATGTTTTGAATATTTCTCTAAAGGAGGCAAGTTCTCTTGCCGATAGTATCAATGAGCTTTTTTCAGATGATGGGGTAGCATTACTGCCACTTCATCCCGATCGCTGGTACTTGAAATGTAATAAAACTCCCGATTTGGGGACATTTTTATTGAGTGAAGCTGTTGGGAAAAATATAAATAGCCTCCTGCCACAGGGAAAAGATAGCAAAAGTTGGAACAGCAGGATCAATGAAATCCAGATGCTTTTTTACGAACACCCGGTAAACCAAGCTAGAGAAGTGCGTGGCGAGCTGCCGGTAAACAGCCTGTGGGTGTGGGGAGGTGGAATCCAACCTTCAAGGGTGCATTCAATTTATGACAGCGTCTGGGGGAATAACTTATTCGCTCAGGCGTTGGCAGGAATGGAAAATATTGTGTATCGCCCTTTGCCAAAAGATGCAAGTGTATTATTCGGTCACTCTGCTGATGCAGACAGGCAATTAATTGTGCTGGATAGTCTGCGGAACTATACGCATTATCGAGATGCATATAGTTGGCGGAATGAGTTGATTGCCTTGGAACAAAATTGGTTTGCACCATTACTCCAAGCCTTAAAAAAGAAAAGAATTCGTCAATTAAGATTGACGACAGTCAATGAAAATATAACCAGGGATTTTGTAGTAACGCCAGGTGATTTATGGAAATTCTGGGTTTCAGTACGCCCATTGAGTGTTTATGGCTGATTTGCTTTTAGTTTGTTTTTGGGAATAAGCGCTTCGATAGATACCCCTGCAGAAAACTATGCATACCACTTCAAAAATCAGTGTGGTTAAACCTTTCTTATCGGCCACAGTAGCAATCGCTGTCACGGGGGTGTTGATTGCTCTGGATCGTTCTTTGATTGCTGTTGATTCATATGTTGTTGCCTGGTTATGGGTAATCCTGCTGACTGCAATATTGACAATGACTGTGCAAATAGTTCACACCGAAAAAGTTTTTGCAAAGCAGTTTGCACAATTAGCAGCGCAAAAAGAACGCCTGGCCAATGAGATTAAATACCGACTCTGGGCTGAAAAAACCTCTTCAGAAAACAAGGCAAAATTGCAAATCATAGATGAAAATTTTCCAGTGATGCTTGCTTATTTCAGCACAGAGCAGCAATGCCAGTACCATAACCGGGCTTTCCGGCAATGGTTTGGATTGCGGCCTGAACAAGTGGAAAACAGATTCCTTAAAGAATTTTTTAATCAGCCATTATTTTCTGATATCAGCGCTGATATTGCACATGTATTATCTGGAAGAACTATACAGAAACAACATGTCCAGCTGCTTGCAAATCAATCAACATGTCTGGTTACAGGCCACTTCACGCCACATTTTGATTCAACAGGCAAGGTAATAGGCTTTTATATGCTCCATACGCCTCGATTAATAAAAGAGGGGGAGGTGCTACCGCAAAGTATGGAAAATCAGGTGGTAGTGGCCAAACAAAGACAGTCACAGGAAAATAAAGATGTACAAGTTTCAAATAAAAATACAGATCAACATACGGTCAGGGTATCTATAGATTCTTCGAAACGAATTATTCAGGCTATCGAGCAAAATGAATTTCGTTTGTACTGCCAAAACATAGTCGCTACAAGATCAAATCAGGAGATGCCAACTTACTATGAAGTGCTCATACGAATGGCGGAGGAGGAGTCTAGTCTAATTCCCCCTGGGACTTTCCTGCCTTTTGTTGAAAAATATAATCTGATGTCGCGTCTGGATGGGTGGGTGGCTGAAAAAATAATCCATCACGTTGCCAAACAGGGGGTGGAGCCGCAGATTTCGTTTTGTATCAATCTGGCACGAAGCACGCTAAATGACTCATCATTTGCAGATAATATTCAGAAATTACTGAATGCCACCAGAGTTGAGCCCAAGAAGTTATGTTTCGAAATTGAAGTAGCTGACGTGGTGGATAATCTGCAAAATACAGCTCAATTTGTAAAAAAATTACAGCAACCTGGTTGCCTTGTTTCGTTATGCAGCTTCAATCATGATCGCAACTCGTTTGATTTACTAAAACATATCCGAGCTGATTTTTTAAAGATAGAAGGCAGCCTGATCTGTAACATCCTGCGTGATACAGAGGATCTGAGAAAAGTTGAAAATATCAGTAAATTTGCCCGTGCTCTAAAAATCAGGACGATAGGTGAGTTGGTAGAAACACAGGATATTCGGGAGAGGCTGGCAAAAATTGGGATTGATTATATTCAGGGATTTTTAGTGGGTCGCCCGCTTCCCATTGAAAAAATTGAATACCGGAATGGCAGTACTAATGATTTTTAAGGCTATGTCTGCATTAAACGTTGAAAAGTTATTTTTGTCCAACGAGCTGGAACATCAATAGAGGGAGGGCACGATTATGAAAGCCTCTGATTTTCGGGAATGGGTTGGAAAAGTAACGCAACTTAGTCGCGGTCAGAAAGAGCAGGCCAAACATAGCCTTGGTGGAATGGCTCCCCGAATCAAGGTGGCGAAGTGGCTTGAAAGTTCTTTTAAGCCGATTTGTCCGGTTTGCCAATCAAATCATTTTTACCGCTGGGGATATCAGGCGGGATTACAGCGTTTCTGCTGCCGCATGTGCAAGCACACGTTTACAGCTATATCGGGCACTCCGCTGGCTCGCCTGCGACACAAGGATCAGTGGCTCAATTACAGCGCAGCATTGATTGAAGGCCGGACTGTGCGAGCAAGCGCCAGACAATGCGGGATCGATAAGAACACCAGCTTCCGCTGGCGTCACCGATTTCTGACTTTACCGGCTGCTGCCAAAGCCAATCATCTGGAAGGCATTGTCGAAGCGGATGAAACTTTCTTTCCTGTTTCCTGTAAAGGACAGCGCCAGCTGGATCGACCACCGCGTAAACGCGGTAAACAAATCCATATGCGGGGTACAGGAAAAGATCAGGTGCCAGTGCTGATCGTGCGCGACCGCTCGGGCGCAACAGCAGATTTTATACTGGATGCAATTGACAAGAAGGCAATTGAACCTCCTCTACGAACTGTTTTGAAAAAAGATGTCATTTTCTGCAGCGATGGTGCGGCTGTTTATCGATCCGTGGCCCGCAGTCTTGGAATCACCCATCGCCCCGTCAATCTTGC
>CAZYWE010000029.1:0-19377 GCA_964651625.1 uncultured Nitrosomonas sp.
GTTTGTCCCTTTATGGTGATAGATTCACCGGATTTTATCCATTGCCCTGGCGTTTTGTTTTTGCTTTTTTCCTCTTCATAGCCATAGGAAATACTGAAGGTAGCCAGATCGTCATCATCACGATTACTGTTCGCAAAAACCCGATTACTTGTAGTTACAGCTACACGGATTTCATTTTCGGAACTTGATCTATTATTCTTATGTGTTTGCTGCTTTGAGGACGCTGCCATTGCTTTGATGACGTAGTACAAAATTACCGCCCCTCCTACTAATAACCAAAATTCCATATTCGCCTCAATTGTAATTTTTTGGAGATTGCACAGTCGTTTCAGCTGCCGTATAACAATCGAATGAATAAATCACGGGGTTATCAGATATCGGCAGCAACTGTCTGCCCAGCACGAGTGGGCCGGACGCAATCATGTGCCGGAGCCATCTGCCAAGAATAATGACTTGACGTACTATGGTATTGTTTCTTAATGTGTTTTCGGTTTTTAATCCAGATTTATTCAGACAGGACTAATTCATAAAGCGGCGGCTGCTATACTACACCGCCTGCTATTAGCTGCATAAATTCTGGCAAATCCCGGTAAACGTTAACGAAAGCAGTCTATCTGTCCACCAGAGTATCCATATAACAGATAAAGACCCATTTTCACTGCAATACTGTTCAATATGAAAACTATCGGCGTCATTGGCCTGGGCATCATGGGGAAACCCATGGCCGGCCATCTTATCCGGGGAGGTTACCCGGTTTATCTTCATTCCCGCAGTGGCGTACCGGATGAACTGACAGCCTTGGGTGGAATTGCCTGCCCTACTCCCAAGGCTGTTGCAGCGCAGGCGGATATCATCATTCTAATGCTGCCGGATACGCCCGATGTTGAAAAAGTACTGTTCGCGGAGAATGGCGTTGCGCAGGGTTTGCCTGCAGATCTGGTCCGATCAAAAATCATCATCGATATGAGCACGATCTCGCCGATCAAAACCCGGGATTTTGTCCGTAAAATCAACCAATTTGGACATGATTATGCAGATGCGCCGGTATCAGGCGGTGATATCGGCGCCCGCAATGCCACACTGACTATTATGGTCGGCGCAACCGAGCCGGTTTTTGCAACCATTGAACCCATTCTGGCGTTAATGGGAAAAACCATTACACGAATCGGTGAGCCTGGCACAGGCCAGGTCTGCAAGGCAGCCAACCAGATCATCGCGGCCCTGACGCTGGAAGCTGTGGCCGAAGCACTGGTGTTTGCCTCCAGGGCTGGTGCAGATCCCAACAAAGTCAGGCAGGCGTTGCTGGGCGGTTTTGCTGCTTCACGCATTCTGGAAATTCATGGTGAACGCATGCTCAAACATACCTTTACTCCCGGTTTTCGGGTCGATCTGCACCGGAAGGATCTCGGCATCGCACTGGATTGTGCCACGGAACTGGGTGTCAGCCTGCCAGGCACTGCACTGGTTCAATCGCTTTATAACGCCTGCATTGCGCAAGGAGACGCGCAACAGGACAGTTCAGCCATTGTACGTATCCTCGAAAAACTGGCCGGACATACGATCAATCCATCCACTACACCCTCTCATGAAGCGTAAGCAGCTGATCGAAGCCTTCCGCCGGTTTCTGCCTGAAGAAGCGGTGTTGCACGAAGCGGAAGATTTAAGGCCGTATGAATGCGATGCACTGTCCGCCTACCGGCAGCTGCCAATGATTGTTGTGTTGCCGCGCACAGAAGCTGAGATAGCCACCATCCTGCAAATCTGCCATGCCAGACAGATTCCGGTCGTAGCGCGTGGCTCCGGCACCGGACTTGCTGGTGGCGCCCTTCCCCACGCAAAAGGTGTGCTGCTGTCATTGGCCAGACTGAGCCGTATTCTGGAAATTGATCCCGCGGCCTGTACTGCACGTGTACAACCGGGTGTCCGCAATCTGGCCATCAGTGAAGCAGCTGCACCTTACGGGATGTATTACGCGCCTGACCCTTCTTCACAAATTGCCTGCAGCATCGGCGGTAATGTGGCAGAAAATTCGGGGGGGGTGCACTGCCTCAAGTATGGCCTTACTGTTCATAACATTTTGCGTTTGCGTGTACTGACAATTGAAGGTGATATGCTGGAAATCGGAGCAGATGCACTCGACAGTCCCGGTTTCGACCTGCTCGCTCTGATGACCGGTAGTGAGGGTATGCTGGGCATCGTTACTGAAATTACGGTAAAACTACTTCCCAAACCGGAAACGGTGAAACTGGCCATGGCTGTATTCGATGATATTAGTAAGGCCGGTGATGCCGTCGCCAATGTCATCCAGGCGGGGATTATTCCGGCCGGTATGGAAATGATGGACAAGATCACCATTCATGCCGTCGAGGATTTCATACACGCAGGCTACGATCTTGAAGGTGTCGCGATTCTGCTGTGTGAATCTGACGGTATGACGGAAGAAGTCACCGATGAAATCGGGCGGATACAAACCATCCTGCAGGCCAGTGGTGCAGTCCGGATCAGCGTGGCGCGGAATGAAGCCGAACGACAGCTTTTCTGGGCCGGGCGCAAAGCCGCTTTCCCAGCTGCTGGCCGGGTTTCACCGGATTACTACTGCATGGACGGTACCATTCCGCGCAAACATCTGGCACATGTACTGGGACAGATCGAACAGCTTTCAGCGGAATACGGCCTGCGCTGCATGAATGTATTCCATGCGGGAGACGGTAATCTGCATCCGCTGATTCTGTACGATGCCAACCAGCCAGGCGAGCTGGAGAAAGCAGAAGCCTTTGGCGCACGCATACTGGAAATCTGTATTGAATCCGGCGGATCGCTGACCGGCGAACACGGTGTCGGCATTGAGAAGCTTAATCAGATGTGCCTGCAGTTCAGCGATGCCGAGCGCACTCTGTTCCATGCAATCAAAACAGCATTCGACCCGCAATCACTACTCAATCCCGGCAAAGCCATTCCCGAACTGCACCGCTGTGCTGAGTTCGGAGCAATGCACGTGCACCAGGGTGTTGAAAAATTTCCGGAAATACCCAGATTTTAATTTTTTGTCATGCAGACTCTTCCCGATCAACTCATCCAAGCTGTCACAGCAGCAGCCGAACGTAAACAGACGTTATGCATTCGGGGAAGCGGCAGCAAGGATTTCTACGGTAATTCGCAGGCTTTACGGCATTCTTCCATACTTGATACATCCATCTGGCAGGGGATCGTCGATTATGAACCCAGCGAACTGGTGATTACTGCCCGTGCCGGAACACCGCTGGTTGAGCTGGAAAAGCTGTTGCATGACCACGGCCAGATGCTGGCTTTTGAACCTCCCTGCTTCAATGCATCCGCCACGCTGGGCGGTTGTATCGCTGCCGGATTATCCGGCCCCAGGCGCGCCTATACCGGTGCTGTGCGTGATTATGTGCTGGGCACCAAACTGCTCGATGGCAAGGGAAACGTTCTGTCTTTTGGTGGGCGCGTCATGAAAAATGTGGCCGGTTATGATGTTTCCCGCCTGATGGCAGGCGCCATGGGCACGCTGGGGGTGTTGCTCGATGTATCACTCAAGGTGCTTCCCAAGCCGGCTGTAGAACGCACTCTGTGCATTCAAACTACCCCGACCCAAGCAATTAAAATTATGCGGCGATGTTCGGCAGAACCTCTACCAGTTTCTGCCACCTGTTTTCATGATGATCACCTTTATATCCGCCTGTCCGGTGCCGAATCCGCCGTGCGCACTGCACACAGCAGGCTGGGTGGAGATGAAATCAGCGAAAGTGGCAGTTTCTGGGAACTGATCCGAGACCATACTCATCCATTTTTTCAGCAGGGAAAATTGAATGGCAAATCGCTGTGGCGTCTGTCAATCAAATCAACCACTTCCCCACTTTCTCTGCCAGGCGAACGGCTGATTGAATGGGGTGGCGCATTGTGCTGGCTGGTAACAGATGAAGATACTGATGCTGCTGTAATCCGTACACACACCGCAGATGCCGGCGGCCACGCCACGCTGTTTCATGGCAATAAAACTGCAATCCCCGTATTTCACCCGCTTTCCCCTGCCCTGCTTAAGATCCACCAGCGTCTGAAGCAGCAGTTTGATCCGGCAGGTATTCTGAATCCGCAACGACTGTATCCCGAGTTTTGAACCATGCAAACCCGCCTGACTGATCTGATCAAAGATACTCCGGAAGGAAAGGAAGCCGACGCCATTCTGCGCAGCTGTGTACATTGCGGCTTCTGCCTTGCCACCTGCCCCACCTACCAACTGCTGGGAAACGAACTGGACAGCCCGCGCGGACGGATTTATCTGATCAAACAAATGCTGGAAGGTCAGGAGGTAACAGAAAAAACGCAGCTGCATCTCGATCGCTGCCTGACCTGTCGCGCCTGCGAAACCACCTGTCCATCCGGAGTGCAGTACGGACACCTGATCGACATTGGTCGAGGCATGGTTGAACAGCAAGTCCAGCGTACACCCTATGTAGCACTCAAACGCTACACCTTACGCAAACTGCTGCCCAACCAGACTCTTTCCAGCTTTTTCATGAGTGTTGCCCGCCTGGGTCGGCCGCTGCTTCCCGCCCGGTTGAAAAGAATCATTCTTCCCAAACCGGTAACTGCTCGCAATCCATCCGGTAAAACCCATACACGCTCCATGCTGATACTCGCCGGCTGCGTACAACCGGCCATGACGCCCAACACTAACCACGCCACCACGCGCGTGCTGGACAAGCTCGGCATCTCGGTCATCACCGCAGAACAGGCCGGTTGCTGCGGCGCGCTGGCTTATCACCTCAATGCGCAGGAAGAAGGATTAAATGCCATGCGCCGCAATATTGACGCTTGGTGGCCTTTTATTACGCAGCCCGAAAATCCGGCAGAGGCCATCATCGTCACGGCCAGCGGTTGCGGTGTCACTGTCAAGGATTACGGACATTTGCTGCAACACGACCCAATTTATGCCGAAAAAGCAGCACGAGTTTCCAGCCTGACCCGCGACATCAGTGAAGTCATTACGGCTGAAGCCTCCACATTGATCCCGCTGCTGGAAGCCACGAAAGCCGCATCGAAATCCTCATCTCCACGCAATCTTGCCTTTCACGCCCCCTGTACCTTACAACATGGCATGAAACTGAAAGGAAAAGTCGAGCCAATTCTGCAAGCGGCAAGCTTTAACCTGACCAGAGTCACTGACCCCCACCTCTGCTGCGGTTCAGCGGGCACTTATTCCATCCTGCAGCCCAAACTTTCCCGCCAGCTGCGCGATAACAAGATCACCGCATTGACCATGGAAAATCCTGATCTGGTAGTTACCGCCAATATCGGCTGCCAGATGCACTTGCAAGGTGGCACCTCACTGCCTGTACGTCACTGGATTGAACTGCTGGATGAAACCCTGGGCGAATAAGTCCCCAAACATCAGAGAGGTGCTGATTTATTCCACCACCACGAGAAAAAACCGTTTACCACAAAAGGGTATAACGGGCAGTGACGTGGTGACCCGGCATGGCAACAATCAGGTATATTTTCTGCCAATATCGCTACTGGATTGCTTCGCACTACTGTGCTCGCCATGAAGCGGGAAGCAATCCAGTACTTTTGTTACCACTACTGGATCGCCACATCCCTGCGGGATTCGCGATGACGAAACAGAATGTCTTTGCGAAGAGGCGTAGCCGATGAAGCAATCCAGATAATCAGCATTTCTTGGAAGCACGCTTTACCCACGCGGCCGCACCGCCGATAGAGGGATCTGGTTCAGCTCCGCCGCAGCTTCACGCCAGGCCGGATAATGCCGATCCATTAATGCAACAAACCGTTTGTTATGCGACGCTTCAAGTAAATGAACCATCTCGTGCACGATAACATATTCCAGCAGGTTCTTCGGTTTTCTCACCAGATCGGTATTCAGCCGGATATGGCGGGCACGCGGAGTACAACTGCCCCAGCGGGTTTTCATCTGCTGCAAAAAATAGGCTGATACGCTTACATCCAGCCGTTCCTGCCATTCCCCAATCAGATCTGGCACAACACCATGCAGCAAGGATTTATGCCAGGCGCGCATCACCGCTGTGCGTTTGGATAAATCACTGCCTGGACGCACCTGCAGGATGATGGACTGCTGATCCAGCAGCACGCAGGGTTTGGCCGGTTTCTCCACCACCTGCAACACATAATGGCACCCCCACAACATGTGGTTTTCATGCTCAACCAACTGCCGGGGTGCTTCTCTAACCTGCGATTGCAGTTTTGTCTGCTGCTTTTGAATCCAGGGGAGTTTTGAAACAGCGAAAGCGTGTATTACCGCCAGCTGAATACCGATTGGGGCAACCAGCGTTACTCGTCCATCTGGCGCAAGCACCCTCAAGTAAATATGTTTCACTCTCTTGCGCTGCATGAAAATCGTAAGATCTCCCAGCTTGATCTGCTCGCTCACCAGTCACCCCGCTAATCTTTGATTCTATGCAGTCCCGGC
Organism: uncultured Nitrosomonas sp.; assembly: GCA_964651625.1. Lineage (GTDB taxonomy): Bacteria > Pseudomonadota > Gammaproteobacteria > Burkholderiales > Nitrosomonadaceae > Nitrosomonas. The sequence goes on from CAZYWE010000029.1 coordinate 6,467, forward strand.
CAATTGCCGCTGCAAAAAGCCTGCGATGATGTGATCCGCATAAGGTCGTGCAACCTCGCGGATGAAGCGTGGGAAATCGACGTGGGCACTGTCATCAGCACGATCAGAGATGATGCGCACCGCGGCGAACGGTTTGCCAAAGTCACTGCACACCTGCGCCACCGCAGCACCTTCCATCTCGACAGCGAGTACCTGATAGCCAGCTGCAGCAAGTACGGTGCGTAGTGCAGCAGATTCAGCCGAAGTACTGACAAAACGATCGCCACTGATGATCAAACCCTGATGCACCCGCGCTGAATGAGTATGTGCGATACCACTGCTCCGGGGTATATCAGCCTGGGTATTCGTCAGATAAGCATGCGCCGCTGCAAACAATAAGGCAGACAGTTCCGGATCACAGGCAAATTGTGTACAGCCATAACCCGGTACTTCCCAGCGCGGGAAAATAGGTGATGCATCCATATCGTGCTGTAGAAATTGCGTAGCGACGACCACATCACCCACCTGCACACCTTCCCCCATACCACCAGCCACACCCGTAAACACGATGCGCTGCGCACCCAATCGTTCAAACAGCACAACAGCTGTTGTCGCCGCTGCCACCTTGCCAATGCCAGATAATCCCAGCACCACTGTCTGGCCATGCAGACGACCGCGCCAAAATACACGCCCCGCATACTGAAACTTCTCCCGTTGCTCCAGCGCCTGTACCAAACCGCCCTGTTCTTCCGGCAACGCACTCAAAATTGCTGTGGTCATAAGGTATATGTATCAAAAATCAGAAAGGCTGCGGTGAGCCATAATCAGGTTGATTTTTCCGGATCGGAACAATCAGATGGCCAAGATAGATCATTTTCCTGTGCCAACGCCCTGCCCCATGCTTCCAGTTCGTTCAGGATTTCCTGCTGCGCTTGCTGTGGACAATTGGCTCGCAGTTGTAAAATTTTCTGATGATATCCGTTTAATGTCAGACTGCCGTTGATAGCATCTTCACCAAGCTGTCTGCGGCAATGAACTTGCCAGCGATGTTTTTCCCGGGTCGACAAGGTCTCGGGAAAGTTGCGAGCACGATAGCGAAACAGCAGTTCGGCGTAACGCCCATCCTGAAACTCTTCTGAGAGATCAATCAACCTTTCCGGCTCTGCATTACGCACTTGTGGGAATAAATTACGATCATGATCGCTGGCAAATCCATCGTACAGTGCCAGATCGGCATCATTTTCTGGAAAAATTTTGCCATTTGAATACGCTTGTCTGATCCGCTGCATAAAATCAGGGTTTTGCAACAACTGCTGCCAATGCTGTTGGCACTGTTCAATATCCAACCCGATTCGATTGACGACTTCATCCTTCAGAACTTTTTGTGGTGCCAGTGCTGGACATTTATTTAGCCTGACTGCCTTGACCGGCAGGCGCTGCTGCCCTTCTGCCAGCTCTAATTTAGGCGTGAACAGACGTTCCGCCAGCACATCAACATCCAGTTGCATAAATTCAGCAGGATCATGCCGCAAGTCGTAAACCAGAATACTGTTGGTATTGCCGGTTTCGGGCAACAGTGGCATCACCAGCGTGGTACAACCCTGTTCAGACGGATACATACGTGAGGTATGCAGTACCGGGATGTGATTTGCTAGATCAAGCAAGCGAGATGCTTCACGCTTGTCTCGCAAACGGAACAGCCAGTCGTACAGACGCGGTTGCCGGTCACGCAGCAGACGAGCCAGCGCAATCGTAGCCCGGACATCAGAAAGTGCATCATGCGCACTGTCATGTACCAACCCGTTGGCTGACGTAATGTCCTCCAGCCGGAAGCTGGGCTTCCCTTCCCCGTTGGCCGGCCAGTTGATGCCTTCCGGACGCAGAGCAAAGGTCATGCGGGCGAGGTCGATCACATCCCAGCGCGAATTGCCGGATTGCCATTCGCGTGCATAGGGATCGTAGAAATTGCGATACAGCGCAAAGCGAGTCACTTCATCATCGAATCGCAACGTGTTATAGCCCACCCCGCAGGTACCCGGTTGTGCCAGTTGCGCATGAATTAGCGCGATGAATTCCGGTTCCGGCACCCCCCGGGTTTCAGCCATTTGCGGCGTAATACCAGTCAACAGACAGGCTTCCGGATGCGGCAGACGATCACGTGCCGGCTTGCAATAGATCACCAGCGGATCGCCAATTTCATTGAGCGCTTCATCCGTCCGTAACCCTGCAAACTGAACCGGCCGATCTTGGCGAGGATTCGCCCCGGAAGTTTCATAATCGTGCCAGTAGAGGGTTGAATGACTGGTTTGCATGGCGTAGTAGGTTTATACAAGCTGTTAACAATACAGCCGTATTTTACAGCTCATCCCGGGAGTGACCTGGATCTTGGTAGAAATTCATTGTGAATCAGCCTTGATCAAATCAGACTGAAAACAACTTTCAGGGAATGCAATTTCCTCTGTAAACGTAGAAGAACACATCCCAGCTAAAGTTTTGTATTGCCATCCCGCTTAAAGATCTCTAACTGACTTGTTTCATCAGTCAACTGATAGTCAGTCCAGATCCGAGCAATAAAGAAATGATACATGCCTCGGTAGTCCGGTAGTCCCACCACAACCAAAGTGTTAGGTATCAAATCGCTGTATCCGATAAATTTTTAATACTGTAAGCAAAGGAGAAAACATGAAAAAAGCAATATTCTTGTTCGCGTTGTCCGCAACAATTCTGAGCGGTTGTGCAACAATCATGGGAGAAAAAACACAACTCGTACCAATTTCTAGTACACCAAGTGATGCTTCTGTACTAATTACTGATGAAAAAGGTATTCAAGTTTTTAAAGGATTGACTCCTACGAGTGTAACATTGCAAAAAAGTGATGGCAGTTATTGGGGAAAAAAGGAGTTCACTGTAGAAATCACTAAAGATGGATACGAAAAGCAAATAATTCCAATAACTGCTAGCGCAAATGGCTGGTACATTGGCGGAAATTTTATCTTTGGGGGACTTATTGGATGGCTCATTGTCGATCCACTAAACGGGGGAATGTATACACTATCTCCTGAGCAAATAACATCAACACCCAGCGAAAAAGTAGCGCACAACAATACTGCAGCCGATGGAGGAATTTCTATCGTATTGATCCAAGATGTGCCACATTCATTGCGTAGCCAAATGACGAAGGTTAACTAAAGCACTTAACAAACGCATACGCTCGGACTGAATTACAGTCTCCTTTGAACTGCTGCCTCGGCCATCTCACGACGATGAGATGGCCCTACCACTTTTTTGACAGCGCTTCTTTCAGCAAGTCAGCGCTGAGCTGAGCCTCGGCGTACATCTTCTTCAGCCGTCGGTTCTCTTCTTGCAGCTCACGCAACTGCGACATCAGCGACGCATCCATGCCGCCAAACTTGCTGCGCCATTTGTAGAACGTCGCAGAGCTAATGCCGTGCTCTCAATACAGATCCGGGACGGGCGTACCTACCTCAGCTTACTTGAGACTAGCAATGATCTGGCTATCCGTAAATCGGGAATTCTTCATGAAACCTCCTCACATAAACATTACGAGAAAATTCCACTTTTGACATCAGCTATTTTGCGGGGGGATTACCGTTGGTCAATCTCTTTTAAATACTGATTCCGTTGTGCAATGCCCCATTCTTTTTGGGTGTAACGGCCGATGGAAAGCAAATCAGATTTAGCTCGGCCGGTTAATCGGAACAGCTTCACTCTGGAATTTTCTGATCGAGTTCTGTTACCAGCTGTTCATAGCTGTAGTCAGCCAGCCCACTTGCTTCACCTTCCATTAGCAGATTACGCAATACATGCAGTTTGGTATCGTTGTCTTCCAGCAGGCGCAAACCTGCCCGGATGATCTCACTTGCGGAGCCATACCGGCCTGATTCCAGTTGCCGGTTGATAAATTCATCAAAATGATCGCCCAAAGTAACGCTTGTATTTTTTGCCATTAACATTACTCCATACCAATTTATATTACTTGCTGGTATCGTAACGACACATAACAAATCAGTCAAACGGATGGTAAAAAGAGGTGTGCCCTGCTCACGGAGCAATGACCCAAAGAAAATTGTTACGGTTTTTTCAACGACCTACAGCTCCAACCGTTGCCAGATTTTTGTGGGTAGTACGGCCGAATTAAGTGTGTAGAAATGCAGGCCGGGTGCACCCGCTTCCAGTAAGCGCGCGCAAAGTGCGGTGACGACATCCAGTCAGAATGCCTGAGCCGAGCACGGCCGGGGGCCGGACATGAACACCGATCTTCTGATTCATAACCGGCCCCCGATTGCCAGAAGCTGAAGTATCAAAAACTCACTTGCATAAAAGGATCTATCCTTCTGATTTGGCACTCAATACAGCAGCATCGATGCGATTTCTCAGCTCCTGTATTTCGGTTTTCGCTTCCAGTACCAGCCTTTCAACTTTATGCTCATCTTCAGGCCCTGCAAGATGGGTAAACTCGCAACTGTCCTCATAAGCCTGTTTTGTTGTACCTGTCAGTCTGATCAAAGCCCCGGCAACCATGCCACCAACCAGAGCCAGCGCAAGGGTGATAGCAATGCCTGTCAATTGGGCCACGGCAACGCCCGGCACTATCAGGATCGCACTGAATCCACCCAGTAACCCTGGTAATCCGTGCAGATTGTGCACTCCGCAGGTATCTACCACTTTGGCTTTGGATTCCAGCATGGGCTGAATAAATACAAAGCCCACTACAGAAATGGTGCCGCTCAGTAAACCGATCACGAAAGCACCTGTCGGCCCGACAATATTACAGACCGAGCCAATTGCCACCCCGCCGGCGAGTGCTGCATTGGCCATATCGACTATGGATGCTTTCCCTTTGTGAAACAATGCACTCAGGAAATAAGTGGCGAGTGTGGCGCCACATAAAGCGAGCAGTGTGTTGACTATGGTCTGGGGCATCTGTTCGAATGGCACGATTGCAGTCGCAAAGCTCGGCCAGAAGATCCACAGTACCATTGACCCCAGCATTGAAAAGAGATCAGAAGTTGCATCCGATTCGATCGGTTGAGCCCGCTGGGCCGCAGTAGTCAGAGCGATAGAGGCTCCCAAACCAAAATACGCACCGAAAGCGTGGATAGCGATTGATCCGGCAGAATCCTGGAATCCTTCAGTCAACCCTGAAGCATTATCCAGCACCAGCCATTCATTCAGCAGATAAACCGGTACGATAAACAATGCCAGTAATGCATATTGAAAAACCCGTAAACGCCCGAGTATCGCTCCCATGGCAATCAGCCCCGCAGCTACGGCAAATTCCGCATAGACTACTGCATCAACGGATTCGGGCGCCAATGTGTGCCCAAAAATCCCGTTTGCGCGTAAAAGAATATAGAGTGGAAGTCCAGCGGCGACAACCAGATAGGTGCCGGTAGTTGCACTGAATCCATACCGCCGTACGAAAACCATTAAAAAACCGAAACCAACCAGCAACATGGCCAGAATATTTATAGAGTAGTTATATTGTGCTACCAGACGCGCTTCATTGATCTCTGCAGGAGCAGCTGCACTCGCCCAGCTGCTGAAACACAACAGAAACAGAGCAATTGAACTGAACGCAGCGAAACATCGGTGTTTACTCATTTGCTGACTCCCTATATCTTGGATTGAAATTATCCGGGTTACCCCGCGTATGTACCTGCCGGATTCTTTGATCAGTTTCATTAAGCAGGAGTACTTTCCGCATTTAACAATGCGAAAACCTGATTCTGATTTCTATTGTTGTTTACCAGATCCGGCGAAGCGTAAGCGCTCGTAAATAAATAACTGTCTGGCTGTCATGCCACCTGTCAGATGCTGCTTAACCCCGTATCCATTCACTACGATCAGGGGTTAATACTTCACCCTCCATTTCCAGCTCTTATACGATATTTATTCAGTCGCCGCGAAAGTGTGAACCTTAATAACCACGAATTCAATAGGGCTAATAAAGAAAATATTGAGAATAAATCTAATTGAATCGATCTGGATGTTGAGGAGATTCCAATTTTTAAGCAATGGAATCAAGCGCATCTAAAGAAGCTTAGCATTTTATATACTACCCTTATCCCAAGCAGGGGTATATATCAAAACCATTCAGTAATGCTCTGAAGAAAGCAGGCACAGGTTTTTCAGGTTTATAACCCCAGGCGCTGCCAGATTTTTGTGGGTAGTACAGCGGAGTTGAGTGTGTAGAAATGCAGGCCGGGTGCACCGGCTTCCAGCAGGCGAGCACATAACGCCGTGACGACATCCAGCCCGAATGCCTGGATGGAGGGAATATCATCACCGAAGCTTTCCAGTTTTCTGCGAATCCAGCGCGGAATTTCTGCTCCGCAGCCATCTGAAAATCTTGCCAGCTGGGAAAATTTGCTGATCGGCATGATGCCGGGAACGATCGGGATATTCAGATTTGCAGCTTCGCACATCTCCACAAAATGCAGATAGGCATCCACGTTGTAGAAAAACTGGGTAATCGCGGCATTGGCACCCGCTTCGACCTTCTGTCTGAAGTTGGTGAAATCCTCCAGCGCGGAACGCGACTGTGGATGATATTCCGGATAGGCCGCCACCTCAACCCAGAACGTATCACCGAATTCCTTGCGGATAAATGCCACCAGCTCATTGGCATAGCGGAATTCCCCCGCCTGCGCCATGCCGGAAGGCAAATCACCACGTAGCGCCACAATGCGGCTGATACCGTGACTGTGGTATTTTTCAAGGATCGAACGGATGTTGTCGCGGGTGGAGCCGATACAGGAAAGATGGGGTGCTACCGGATAGCCTTCTGCCTGGATTTCCAGCACGGTTTCAAGCGTGCGTTCGCGTGTAGAGCCGCCGGCACCAAATGTCACTGAAAAAAACTTTGGATTAAACTGGGCAAGCTGTATGCGCGTGGCCCGCAGCTTTTCCATGCCTTCCGGTGTCTGCGGCGGGAAAAATTCAAAACTGAATGTGGGGGTAAATTTTTTCTGGGATTGCATCGGGATTCACTTCCATGAGCTGCGGCCCTGTAAAAAAAGGGCAACGGTGAAAATCAATGAAGTAAAGCCGGGAAACTCGATTGCGATTTCCCGGCTTTAACAGGCTGAACATAGCAGTGCCGAAAAAAGCTGCAGGAGTCATCAAACTCCAGACAGTTTTTCTGGATGCTTTTAGTACCGGTACATTTCCGGTTTATAAGGTCCATTTTTATCGAGGCTGAGATAGCTCGCCTGTTCATCAGTCAGCTCCGTCAGTTTCACACCCAGCTTGTCCAGATGCAGCCGTGCAACCATTTCATCAAGGTGTTTAGGCAGCACATAAACTTTTTTCTGGTACGCCTGACCGTTCTGCCAGAGCTCCATCTGCGCCAGCACCTGGTTAGTGAACGAACTGGACATGACAAAAGACGGATGGCCGGTAGCGCAGCCCAAGTTGACCAGACGGCCTTGTGCCAGCACGATGATGCGGCGACCGGTCGGGAAAATAATGTGATCGACCTGCGGCTTGATGTTTTCCCACTGGTATTTCTGCACCGAGGCAATATCGATTTCAGAATCAAAATGGCCGATATTGCATACGATTGACTGATTTTTCATTTTCAGCATGTGGTCGTGGGTAATCACACGCAGATTGCCGGTGGCAGTGACAAAAATATCTGCTTTGTCGCAGGCATCATCCATGGTCACCACTCGGTATCCTTCCATTGCTGCCTGTAATGCACAGATTGGATCAATCTCGGTAATCCAGACGGTTGCCCCCAAACCACGCAATGATTGGGCACATCCCTTGCCAACATCGCCATAACCACACACCACGGCGATTTTTCCGGCAATCATCACATCGGTTGCACGCTTGATGCCATCTACCAGTGATTCACGACAGCCATAAAGATTGTCGAATTTGGATTTGGTAACTGAATCATTGACATTGATCGCCGGGAATGGAAGTTCGCCTTTCTTTTCCATTTCATACAGACGATGAACACCAGTTGTGGTTTCTTCGGTCACACCGCGAATTGCAGCAAGGTTACGCGAATACCAGCCTGGATGGCTGGCAAGACGGCTACGGATGGAAGCAAACAGTACCTGTTCTTCCTCATTGGATGGATTAGCAATTACGGAAGGATCGCGTTCAGCCCTGCTGCCAAGGATGAGCAGCAAGGTTGCATCTCCGCCATCATCCAGAATCATGTTGGCGGCATGTGAGCCATCACCGGCCCATTCAAAGATCCGGTGAGCGTAGTCCCAGTACTCCTCCAGTGATTCTCCCTTGTAAGCAAATACCGGAATATCGCAGGCGGCAATCGCCGCAGCAGCATGATCCTGGGTGGAGAAAATGTTGCAGGAAGCCCAGCGAACTTCTGCACCCAGCGCCACCAGTGTTTCAATTAGCACGGCAGTCTGGATGGTCATGTGCAGGGAACCGGCAATCCGGGCGCCGGCCAATGGTTTTTTGCCAGCGTATTGCTCACGCAAAGCCATCAGACCGGGCATTTCGGTTTCAGCAATGGCAATTTCCTTTCTGCCCCAGTCAGCCAGCGATAGATCAGCTACTTTGCAGTCGGTAAACACAGGATTACCCGCTACGGGGTTGATTGTTGCGCTCATAACATTCTCCACAAAAATGAAAGAGCGCCGTTGTTGAAATGTCCATTGGTACGAGCCTCACGGAGTCAACCGCTGCAGCGCCCCTCGGTACCAGTGGAACTTTATTCACATTGAATGACAGTGAAAACGATCAGAGGCCGGCGTCTGCTTTAAGCTGCTCAGCCTTGTCGGTTTTTTCCCAGGTGAACCCGGGTTCTGTCCGGCCAAAATGACCATAAGCAGCTGTTTTGCCATAAATCGGACGCAACAGATCCAAATCATGAATAATCGCCCGGGGCCGCAGATCAAAATTGCGGGCAACCAGTTCGGCAAGTTTTTCATCTGAAATTTTTCCGGTTCCGAATGTTTCCACCATGAGCGAAACCGGTTTTGCCACCCCGATTGCATAGGCCACCTGAACTTCACACTTACGCGCCAGGCCGGCAGCTACAATGTTTTTTGCCACATAACGGGCAGCATAAGCGGCTGAACGATCCACTTTGGAGGGATCCTTACCGGAAAAAGCACCGCCACCATGATGAGCAGTACCACCATAGGTATCGACGATAATCTTGCGCCCGGTCAGTCCGCAATCCCCCATGGGGCCGCCCACTACGAAACGCCCAGTCGGATTGATCAGGTACTGAATATGATTGCTCAGCATTTCAGCTGGTAGAACAGGTTTGATAACTTCCTCGATAACACCTTCTACCAGTTTATCGTAAGGAACATCGGGAGAATGCTGGGTGGAAATAACAACAGTTTCGATGTTTTTCGGGGTGCCATCCACGTAACGAACAGAAACCTGGGATTTGGCATCCGGGCGCAACCATGGCAATTTACCGTTCTTCCTCAGTTTTGCCTGCTGTTCGACCAAGCGATGTGCATAGTAAATGGGTAGCGGCATCAGTTGCGGCGTTTCATCACAGGCATAACCAAACATCAGTCCCTGGTCACCCGCACCCTGATCCATTTCTTCTTCTTTGCTGCGGTTTACTCCCTGAGCAATATCAGGAGACTGTTTATTGAAGGCAGTCAATACCGCGCAGGTACTGGCATCAAAACCAATTTCAGAACTGGTATAGCCAATTTCACGTACGGTATCGCGCGGGATAACGTTGTAATCAATCGTGGCATGGGTTGTAATTTCACCTGATAAAACGATCAGGCCCGTGCTGCACATGGTTTCGCAGGCTACGCGCGCATGCGGATCCTGATGCAGGATTGCATCAAGGATTGCATCGGATATTTGATCGGCAACTTTGTCAGGATGGCCTTCTGAGACAGATTCAGAAGTAAAAAGATAGTTACTCATAGTTTGTTTTGTTAATTAAATTTGGATGTGAATGAGATAATACTCGGGCGAGGGTAAAACCAATTCTGGATTTGAAGCCAAAGACTGCGGTTATTTATTAAGGCTTCGTGCAGAAACCACCTTAAAGCACTGTTTGTTGAGTACCCGGATTATTCCAGAAATCCGTATGGAAATCATTGTTCTTTTTACCAGTTCCTGCCTGACAGGATAGCCTGATAAAAATGGGCGGACGCCTAGAATGCATCCATCTCTGCCATTCGTTTTGCCAGATAGTCAATCAGGGCACGCACAGATGGCAGCAAACCGCGCCGGGATGGGAACACTGCGTGCACGATGCCGGCCTTGGGCGCCCATCCGGGCAGCAGTGCAATCAGCGCACCGGACTTCAATGCGTCCTCCACGATCAGGTTGGGAAGTTGCGTGATGCCGACTCCGTGCAGTACCGCCGCGCGCAGCGCAGTCATGTCGTCCGTCACCAGTCTTGGCGTGAGATGAACCGACGCATGTGCCAGCGACGGTCCGTTGAGCTCCCACACGTGCTCGCCGGAAGCAGGATCCATGTCGAGTGTCGGGAAGCGATACAGATCCGCCGGCACGCGTGGTGTTCCGAATTTCTCGATCAGGGCGGGGCTGGCTACCAGTGACCAGTCAAGCTCGCACAACACCCGCATCACGAGGTCGCTGTCCTCAAGCGGCGGCTGCCGGATGCGGATCGCGATGTCGATGCCTTCGCTGATCACGTCGACGCGACGATTGGTGCTCTTCAGCAGTACCTCGACTTTCGGGCATTCGAGCATAAAATCCACGAGAATTGTACCGACGCGCGCTTGTACCAACGCGACCGGGCAACTGAGGCGTATCTGTCCTTGTGGGTCGGATTTGCGCAGCTCGATTGCTTCGTGAGCCGCAGTAGCCTCCACAAGCATCGCACGACAGTGATGATAGAACTCCTCGCCGAGATCGGTCACCGAAAAGTGGCGCGACGAGCGTTGCAGCAGACGCACACCGAGTCGTTCTTCCAGTAATGCCACACGGCGGCTGAGCTTGGATTTGGGAATGCGCAGTGCGCGGCCAGCAGGCGCAAAGCCACCATGTTCAACCACCGCAGCAAAGTAGTACAGATCGTTGAGGTCCTGCATGACGGGCCAATCGTTCCAGTATTGGAACGCAAAGGATAAATCTTGCCGACTATCGATGCAAGCCTTCCATACTTACCATTGCCACATTGGTACAAGCCAAAGGACTTACACACAATGGAGGTGCCCGATGAAAAAAATCCTTGGTACTTACAGTGCTCCTGGCGGCCACTGGGTTGGTGATGGTTTCCCGGTTCGTTCACTGTTCAGCTACAACACTCATGGCAAATCTGTGAGCCCGTTCCTGCTGCTGGACTATGCCGGGCCTGCATACTTTGAACCCGCAGACAAGCCGCGTGGTGTTGGTGAGCATCCGCACCGCGGCTTCGAGACCGTCACCATCGTCTACGAAGGCGAAGTTGAACACCGTGACTCCACCGGCGCAGGTGGCAAAATCGGCCCTGGTGATGTGCAGTGGATGACTGCCGCTTCCGGCATCTTGCACGAAGAGTTCCATTCGCGCGAATTCACCCGTGAAGGTGGTACGCTTGAAATGGTGCAGTTGTGGGTGAATCTCCCAGCCAGGGACAAGATGTCTGCGCCACGGTACCAGACCCTGCTCGATGCGGACATTCCTGCTGTCGCACTGCCTGATGACGCCGGCAAGGTGCGCGTGATCGCAGGTGAGTACGCAGGTCATCGCGGTCCTGCACAGACTCACACACCGATGAATGTGTGGGATGTACGGCTGGAACAGGGCCATGCAGTCCGCTTTCAATTACCTGAAGGTCACACTACAGTGCTGGTCATACTACACGGTACGGTCGAGGTGAATGGCAGTGAAATCGTACGTGATGCACAGATGGTAATGTTCGAGCGTACCGGCAACGAACTGCTACTGGAGGCCAACAGCAAGGCTACTATGCTGCTGCTCAGTGGCGAGCCGATCGATGAACCGATCGTCGGCCACGGCCCGTTCGTAATGAATAACGAAGACGAAATTCAGCAAGCTTTCTCCGATTTCAACAGCGGTCACTTTGGCCGTATCACTCGGTGATCCACTGATTATCCGGCGGCAACAATCGGGAATGCATTTTGCTCCCCGAAACCGGACTTTGACGCACCATGAGGCGTAATCAACATACTCTAAATCATTTATCACAAAGGAGAAAAAACATGACAAGCGAAGCCAAACGTGATCCGGTCAAAGATCATCTTCTGACACCCGAGAATTCGGCGTTCATCGTGATCGATTACCAGCCGCGCATGGTGAGCTCGATCGGATCGATGAATCAGGACGAGCTGGTGTTCAACATCGTCCAGTCGGCCAAGGCGGCGGTCACTTACAAGCTGCCCATCGTGATGGGGACGATCAATGTCGCAACGGGAGTCAACAAGCCGCCAATCAAGCCGCTGATGGACGTGCTCGGCAAGCAGCCGACCTACGATCGCACGAGCATCAACAGCTGGGAAGACGTCGAATTCAAGAAGGCCGTGGTGGCGACCGGCCGCAAGAAGCTGATCATGGCAGGGCTTTGGACCGAAGCCTGCCTGGCGTTTCCCGTGCTCGACGCGCTGAAGGACGGCTACGAGGTGTACGTGCTGACGGATGCCGTCGGTGGAACCTCGCTGGGAGCGCACAAGGCTGCGCTGCGGCGCATGGAACAGGCCGGCGCCAAGCTGATCACCAAGACCCAGATGTATTGCGAACTGCAGCGCGACTGGAGCCGCAAGGAAACCGTTCCGGGCTTCATGGAGGTGATGGTCAAATGGGACGGCGCCAAATACGGGGAAGATGTCAAGGGCTGACATTGCCCGGCATGGAGAAAAGCCCCTTGGCGCGTGTCATCGCGTCCCAGAGGGCTGCGCTCTGACTGCAATCCAGGCGGACGTGTTTGAATTGCCCCGGGTTTTGAGGAGGCTGTTTGGTCAAAGTAAAACGGTTTGTTT
>CAZYWE010000030.1:0-19096 GCA_964651625.1 uncultured Nitrosomonas sp.
TCCCGCAATACTTGGCCAATAAGACTACTTCCTCAGCATCCCTTAGTCAAGACAGGCGCGCGGCTCTCTGTGATGAGGCCAGCAGTCTTTCCACCGCTTTCCCAGAACTGCTATCTCTGTTTTTCATCTTCAACTCACCACCGTTTGATACCAATATCTCATCGGTTCAATGATCTTTATTCATATGGTAATGCACACTTTGTGCATGAACTGCATCTACCAGCGCCCGTGCATTTTCAGGCGGCGTGAATTGTGAAATACCGTGCCCCAGGTTAAATACGTGACCATGGCCATGACCATAACTCGCCAGTATCTTTCCGGTTTCCGCAACAATTACTTCCGGCGAGGAAAACAATATGGCCGGATCCAGATTTCCCTGCAGAGCCACCTTATCCTGTGTACGCCGGCGAGCTTCGCCGATGTCAATCGTCCAGTCCAATCCGATAGCATCACAGCCGCTGGCCATGATGGATTCCAGCCACAACCCGCCACCTTTGGTAAACAGAATGTTCGGGACACGCACCCCCTCATGTTCGCGCTTTAATCCAGCCAGAATCTGGTTCATATAACGTAAGGAAAATTCCTGATAAGCAGCGTGGGATAATGCCCCTCCCCAGCTGTCAAAAATCATCACTGCCTGTGCACCGGCTTCGATCTGTGCGTTCAGATAGGCAGTGACCGCTTGTGCCGTTATATCCAGAATGTGGTGAAGCAAATCAGGGCGCGCATACAGCATGGTCTTGATTTGTCTGAATTCACTGCTCCCCGCCCCTTCCACCATATAGCACGCCAGTGTGAACGGGCTGCCTGAGAACCCGATCAGCGGAACCTGATTATTCAGCGCCTTGCGGATTTGTCTGACGCCATCTATCACGTAGCGTAAATGGGTATCCGGATCTGGTACGGTTAACGAACGGATTTCCCATTCATCACGTAACGGGCGCTCAAAACGCGGCCCTTCTCCTTCTGCAAAATACAGTCCCAGCCCCATTGCATCCGGAACCGTCAAAATATCGGAGAACAAAATGGCGGCATCCAGCGGGAACCTGGCCAAAGGCTGTAATGTCACTTCCGTGGCGAAATCAGGATTTTTACAAAGTGACAGGAAGCTGCCCGCCCGTGCACGAGTCTGGTTGTATTCAGGCAGGTAGCGCCCGGCCTGGCGCATCATCCAGACGGGTGTATAGTCCACAGGCTGGCGCAGCAGGGCGCGGATGAATGTATCGTTTTCCAGTTTTGTTGTCATAAATAGCGATTTAAATTCCCGATAAAAATTAAGCAGTAAAGCAGAATTCACAAAAATCTTGTTACCACGAATACTGTCAGCCCAGTTTATGCAGTTGTTCTTCCAGTTTTTCCAGCGTTGTGCTGAATGCGGCTAGCCGTTCTTTTTCCTGCAGCACTACCTTTTCCGGTGCGCGCTGAATAAAATCAGGGTTATCCAGTTTAGTTGCAGCTTTGCTGATTTCAGCTGTTAACCGTTGTTTTTCCTTGTTGAGACGTTCACGCTCAGCATCGACATCCACTTCAATTTTCAGCATCAGCCTGAACTCACCCGCAATGGCAACCGGTGCATCGGTATCAGGTAACCCGCCCGGTAGAATGTCTACACCAGATAGTCTGGCCAGTGCCTGCAGATAAGGTGAGAAATCCGCCAACCGGGAGTGATCTCCTTCTATCAGCAGTGGCACCCGTTCCGCCGGTGATAGTTTCATTTCCCCACGCAACGTGCGGCAGGCATTGACGATTTCCTTGAGCAGATGAATATCGGCAATAGCGTGCCCATCCATACGAACCAGATCTGCCTGTGGATAGGGCTGGCACATGATGCTGGCGCCGGTTTTGCCTGTCAGCGGCACAACTGCCTGCCAGAGTTCCTCGGTAATGAACGGAATGACCGGATGTGCCAGTCTCAGCGCGGATTCCAGCACACGCACCAGTGTACGGCGGGTGGCGCGCTGCCGAGCTTCATCTGTATCGCCCAGCTGCACTTTCGCCAGCTCCACATACCAGTCACAATATTCATCCCAGACAAATTCATACATCTCGCGCGCGGCCAGATCAAAGCGGTATTCGTTAAAAGCCCGGGTGACAGCCTGTTCAGCCTGCTGCAAACGACTGATGATCCACTTATCCGCTGATGAAAAATTCAGCAGCAAGGTTTCATCCAGACCGGTATCCCTGCCCTCACAGTTCATCAGTACAAAACGGGTGGCATTCCACAGTTTGTTGCAAAAATTACGGTAACCCTCGCAACGCTGCAGATCAAACTTGATGTCACGTCCGTGCGAAGCCAGGCTGGCAAAGGTAAAACGCAATGCATCCGTACCAAATGATGGAATACCTTGTGGGAACTGTTTACGTGTGGTTTTTTCGATGGACTCTGCCTGCTTGGGATTCATCAGGCCGGTGGTGCGTTTTCTGATCAGCTCTGCCAGTGAAACGCCATCAATCAGATCAAGCGGATCGAGCACGTTACCCTTGGATTTGCTCATCTTCTGACCCTCGGCATCGCGGATCAGACCAGTGATATACACTTCCCGGAAAGGGACTTCGCCAGTGAAATGCAGCGACATCATCACCATACGTGCCACCCAGAAAAAGATGATGTCGAACCCCGTGACTAGCACCGATCCCGGCAGAAAAGTCTTGAGCTCATGTGTCTGCTCCGGCCAGCCCAGCGTTGAGAAAGGCCATAGCGCTGAAGAAAACCAGGTATCGAGCACATCCTCATCTTGCCGCAAGGTTTCCTTACCGGCCAATTTTCTGGCCTCCGCCAGATCGTGCGCAACAGTTACATTACCATCCTCATCGTACCAGGCCGGTATCCGATGCCCCCACCACAACTGCCGTGAAATACACCAATCCTGGATATTTTCCAGCCACTGATTGTAGACGTGCGTCCAGTTCTCCGGCACAAACCTGACCTTGCCACTTTCAACTGCCGCCAATCCCTGTTTAGCCAGACCTTCCATCGCCAGATACCACTGATCGGTCAGCATGGGTTCAATGACAGTATTGGTGCGATCCCCGCGTGGAACCATCAGTTTGTGCGGACGGGTTTCAACCAGCAATCCCTGCGTCTGAAGATCGGCGATCACTTTCTTTCTGGCATCGAAGCGATCCAGTCCCTGAAATTCAGCCGGGGCGCTATCGCTGATTTTGCCGTCCAGCGTAAAAATACCAAGTGGAATCAGCTTGTGCCGCTGCCCCACCTGATAATCATTGAAATCGTGCGCCGGAGTAATTTTCAGGCAACCCGTACCAAAAGCAGGGTCAACGTAGCTGTCCGCGATGATCGGGATCGTACGTTCGGACAACGGCAGTCGCAAATGACGCCCGACCAGATGGCGATAACGCTCATCTTCCGGGTGAACAGCCACCGCCATGTCCCCCAGCATGGTTTCCGGACGGGTGGTGGCAACAATCAACCCTTTACTCTCGTCACCGCCCTCCGATTGCTCAAACGGATAAAGGATATGCCAGAGCGACCCCTGTTCTTCGGTCGAAACCACTTCCAGATCAGAGACCGCTGTTTGCAGCACGGGATCCCAGTTGACCAACCGTTTACCGCGATAGATCAATCCTTCCCGATACAGGCGCACGAATACTTCAGTGACAGCACGGGACAGCGTTTCATCCATAGTGAAACGTTCACGCGACCAGTCACAGGAAGTTCCCATACGCCGCATTTGCCGGGTGATCGTGGAGCCAGATTCTTCCTTCCATTGCCAGACTCGCTCAAGAAAAGCTTCACGGCCCATCTGGCGGCGATCCTTACCTTCCTGATCCAGTTGACGCTCAACCACAATTTGTGTGGCAATCCCGGCGTGATCCGTACCCGGCTGCCATAAGGTGTTATTGCCCAGCATGCGGTGATAGCGGATCAGTGCATCCATCAGGGTATGCTGGAAAGCATGTCCCATGTGCAGCGTACCGGTAACGTTGGGTGGTGGCAGCATGATGCAATAGGCATCAGCTCCTTTATGGTCAGTTGGACTGAAATAGCCTGCTGTTTCCCAAGTTGAATACCAGCGGGTTTCTATGTCCTTTGGATCAAAACTTTTTGCAAGTTCCATAGTGATTAGAAGCTGTTGGAAGTACATCGAAAAGCAAATGTGTCGTGCTTAGCCACGGCACAGCAAATACAGTTGCCCTCTCAATGCTCCTTCAGGCAAATCAGTAAAATAAAGCCGGCTATTATAGCGAACGGAGAAAAGATTGATGGTTTAAAGATTTTTAGGCAGCCGTTTCCCTAACGCTTGTATCAGGGTAAGCCGTTCGGCAGGGTTAAGGCTGATAGATGTTTCCCTTAATGCCGCATCAAAAGCAAAATACAGTAATTCGGAAATTTCCGCTTGCTCCGGCCACTCATCCATCGCAAGCGTCACCTGATCAGTCAAAACCGGAATTTCATCAGCTGCAGGTGTTGCAGCAGCATCACGCTGAGATTCTTCTGCCGACTCAGCCCCAGAAACCAGAGATTCTTCAAAGCCGGCCTGTTTCGTACCGGGCTTTTCTGCCGGCTGTATAAGGGAAGATTGTTCACGCCGGTGCCGGTGCAACATTGAATCCACTTTACCCAGCAGGAGCTCATCTTCCAGATCTTCTGGAATATCAGACTGATTGTCAGTCACCAGATTGCCCCCGGTCCGATGAGAAGCACAAAACCCGGTATATACGCAATTCGTGCACTGTTAAAAAATGGTCAGTTTCCATCAAGCCGATGATGACGAATATCATGTCCCTGATCCTGATAGGTCCGATAGCGTTTGCGTGCCTGCAATTTGCCATCCCCGGTTTCATCAGCAATCTCCACAACACGCTGAAATTGCTCAAACCCTAGCGGCACGATCATATCCAGATTGAGCAGCACATTAAAGCCACCGGCCTCCGCTAATGTTGCCTGATTACTCATCACGACCGGTGTCACCCCCGCCAGTTTGTCATCCCGCCAGCAGTGCGGTACAAAACTGGTAGATACAAACGTCCAGAGCAACTTATCAAACTGGTCGGCGAGACGCTCATCCGGAATATGGACAATGGTTTTCAACCCCTGCTGCGCCGCCTTTGCACAGAGGCGACAGGCGATCAGCAGCCTGTCTGCAGCCCCGGTATAAAAATCAATCTGCGTCACACCAGTCTGGAAGGTTAACGTTTCTTTTAATGTTTTTTCGCACGGCTAACCAGGAATTGCGTCAGCAATGGAACAGGCCGCCCGGTAGCACCTTTTTCCTTACCGGATTTCCAGGCTGTGCCGGCAATATCCAAGTGTGCCCAGCGAAATTTTTTGGTAAAACGTGACAGGAAACATGCCGCTGTGATAGCGCCTCCCCAGCGGCTGCCGATGTTAGCAGTATCAGCGAAATTGCTCTTGAGCTGTTCCTGATATTCATCGAGCAGCGGCAGGTGCCAGGCACGATCATAAGTCTGTTCGCCCGCCTGAAGCAGTTCCTGTACAAGCGGCTTGTCGTTACCCATCAGTCCGGACACCACATGACCCAGCGCCACCACACAAGCACCGGTAAGTGTTGCAATATCAACCACGACTTCCGGATCGTAACGCTCCGTGTAGGCAAGCGCATCGCACAAAATCAGCCGACCTTCGGCATCTGTATTGAGAATTTCAATCGTCTGACCGGAAAGGCTGGTAACAACATCACCCGGCTTGGTTGCATTACCCCCCGGCAGATTTTCCGTAGCCGGGATAACACCAATCACATTGATCGGTAATTTCAGTTCTGCAACAGCCGTCAGCGTACCAAATACACTCGCTGCACCACCCATGTCGTATTTCATTTCATCCATTTCAGCCGCCGGTTTCAGTGAAATCCCGCCAGCATCAAATGTCACACCTTTGCCAACCAGGGCAACCGGTTTTTCCGGATCTTTTCCACCGTGATATTCCAACACGATCAGCTTGGCCGGCTGATGGCTGCCACGCGCCACAGCCAGCAATGCGCCCATACCCAATTTTTCCATGTCTTTTTCTTCCAGCACGGACAGTTTGAGCTTGTATGATTTGGCCATTTCTGCAGCCTGTTCCGCCAGATAGGTAGGCGTACATACATTGGGTGCAAGATTACCCAGATCCTTAGCCACATTCATGCCATGTGCCGTAGCCACGCCTTGCTGCAATGCGGTTTCGGCCGCTGCTGATGCAGCTTTGTCATTGATACAGATGTTTACCTTGACCAGGGATGGCTGGTGTTCCTCGGGCCTGCTCTTGAGGCGATCGAAACGATACATACTTTCTTCGGCCAGGATCACCGTCTGCAGCACGTTCCAGGCAATATCCCTCTCCCTGACGGGAAGTTCAGCCAGATACAGGCCGACATCTTTTGCACTGGTTTGCTGCAGCGCTTTAAATGTGGCGCGCACCGCGCCCGGAAATACTTTTTCCCCGAATTCCTTTTTCTTGCCCAGCCCGACCAGCAGCACACGCTTGCTGCCGGTACCCGGGATGCCATGCAGCAACAGTGTCGTATTCACCCGGCCATCCATATCCCCCTGGCCAATAATCCTGGTCAGATAACCCTGACTGGCTTCATCCAGCGCCTCAGCTGCTTCAGTCAGTTTACGGGATTCAAATACGCCAACGACGATACAGTCACCACGATATTTTTCCGGGTTACCGGATTTGATTGCGAAGTCCATGTATTACTCCTGTTTTATTTGTTTTGGATTTCTGATAACGGGTACACACCGGATTATGGTCTCACTTTCACTTCCAGATCAAAAAACTGAACTTCACACCATATTCCGGAATTCTGCTCACGGCATTAGTACAAATGAGTTTGTTTCACTGCTTTTTCCAGTATTTGCGCGAGATTATATCGGGTAGAATCACCCTTCTCGTAAATCCAAAATGAATAAGTGGACTATCTGTTGACTATCTGAGAAAAGGGATATGAAAGAAAATCTGCTCGAGCAATTGCGATTTTGCTCAAACCTTCCCAGCCTGCCTTCTGTCGTGCTTAAAATCATTGACCTGGCAGGCAAGGCGGACACCAGTCTTGCGCAGATAAGCCATTATATCTCGCTTGATCCCGCGCTCGCCGCCAAAATCATCAGAACAGCCAACTCCCCACTGTACAAATCCAGATACCCGGTCAGCAATATCAGTCAGGCAACCAGCATTCTGGGAACCTACGGTGTCATCACAATTGCACTGTCCTTTTCGCTGGCGGATTCTCTGGTAAAACAATCCAGAGAAAAACTGGGCGCTGCTGCCAGCAGCATCTTCTGGCGCCGTTCGATCACCTCTGCACTAGCCAGTCGTGCTCTGGGTAAACGCCTGGGAATGAACAGAATACTGGATGATCTGTTCCTTGCGGGATTGCTTCAGGATATCGGTATTCTCGCTTTCCATGCGCTTTTACCTGAGGATTACCCTCCGGTTTTCTCGCTTGCTGACAAGCATAATGACCTGCTGGCGGTTGAACATGAAGCATTCGGCATCGGGCATGATGAGCTGGGTGCTGCATTGCTCGAATACTGGAAATTTCCCGGTTATGTGCCCGTTGCCTGCCGGAACAGCCACAGAGAACCGGGTGCACCCAATGCCGGCATTAACGAATGCATTGCGGCCTCCGGGTACGTTACAGATTATTTCCTGTCAGAGAACAAGAAAGAAAAAATAGACGAAACAATCCGGATGGCAGAGTCCTGCCTGAACATTGATGAACACGCATTGCTGGAAGTGCTGGAAGCCATGCAGAATGAACTGCATCATGTGGAAGATCTGTTCGAAATTACCATTCTGAATCCCGTTCAGCTCGGCAATATCGTTACCGAGGCCAGAGAATTACTGACGGTGCGTGCCATGATCAAAGTACGTGAGCTTGAAGATAAAATTCAGCACGACGGCCTGACCGGTGCGCACAACCGGTCTTATTTCGATGAAACATTCCGGAACGAATTTCTGCTTTCAAGCCAGCGGGGGTTACCCCTCTCACTGGCAATGATCGATATCGACAACTACAAGACTTTCAACGATACCCACGGACATATCGTGGGAGATGGTGTACTGGTAACCGTTGCCAAGGCCGTCATGGACCAAATCCGCCAGACAGACATACTTTGCCGGTATGGCGGAGATGAATTTTCCCTGATTTTGCCTGGTACCACACTTTCAGCTGCACGCAGTATCCTGACAAGGGTAAAAGAAAGTATTGCGGCAATCGATTTTAAACCCGATGGGGGGAATGCTATCCACATCACGGTTTCCATCGGACTGGCCGTCAATATGGACAAAGAAATATCCTTCAGCACGCAGAGTGAAATGCTGGATGCAGCAGATCGTGCGCTATATGCATCCAAATCCGCCGGTCGCAACCGGGTTACCGAATGGAACCCGTCACTCACATCGTCCCCGCGAATCTGATACACCTCTCCGGGCGGCATTTATACAGTACAACATTCCCTGTATAGTGCCCGATTCGTCACTCTTAAAATAAAACCATTCTCATGAACCATCTTATTATCCAGGGAAACGATATCCAGAACAGCGACTTGCGCGCCATTGCCAAACTGGCGGAAGCCAATCAGATTGACCGCATCACTGGTGAAGCTTTTCGTCTGCTGAACGCACACCCCCATCCGGATATTCCGCAATATTGTGAAGAAGCCAGTCTGGATCATGCCTTTGTTCCGGCGGGCAAGAAACTGACCGATTTCGGCCTGATCGCAATGGATATGGATTCAACGTTGCTTGCCATTGAATCCATTGATGAAATTGCCGACATGCACAATGTCAAACCACAGGTTTCCACCATCACTCAAAGCACTATGCGTGGAGAAATCAGTTTTGCTGAAAGCCTTATCCGCCGCACAGCCCTGCTTGAAGGGCTGCCACAGGAAGCACTGCAAAAAGTTTACGATGAGCGCGTCAAACTAAGCCGTGGTGCCGAAAAAATGCTGCAGCGCA
The DNA here is from genome assembly GCA_964651625.1 of uncultured Nitrosomonas sp. Lineage (GTDB taxonomy): Bacteria > Pseudomonadota > Gammaproteobacteria > Burkholderiales > Nitrosomonadaceae > Nitrosomonas. Next base: position 8,930 of record CAZYWE010000030.1, read on the forward strand.
TGCAGGCTGCTGGCATCAGAACCATGGTGATCTCAGGCGGCTATACCTTTTTTACGGATCGCGTCAAAGATCGGCTCGGGCTGGACTATGCCTTTGCTAATACCTTTGAAATTCAGGATGGGAAGCTGACCGGAAAAGTGCTGGGCAATATCATTGGCGCATCCGGTAAGGGAGAAATCCTGAAGCGGATACGGGATGAGCTCGGGTTGAGGAAAGATCAGGTCATCGCTGTCGGAGATGGTGCCAACGATCTGAAGATGATAGAGGAATCAGGTGTCGGTGTTGCTTTCCATGCCAAGCCAATCCTGCGGGAAAAAGCTACTTTTTCTCTGAATCACGTCGGGCTTGATGGCATTATCAACTTATTCGAGTAATTCAGTCTGCCCCGCATCATAGGGTGATCCGGGGCGAACCATTTCAGTTTCAGTAACCTGGTTCATACATCAGGGCTCTCACACATGTCTCCAAATCATCGGGCAGATCTGCGTCGGCCAGCCCTTCCTGCCGGGCGATCTGGCAAACCCTGACAGCAATTCTCAGCGAAACATCACGCACCCGGACAAGATCCGGGTAAATTGATCCGCGTCCGATTTCTTCGGGTAAAACGCAGCCCGCCAGCTCTTCAGCCGCCACCAGAAACATGCGTTCAATAACCAGGCGTGCGTGGCTTGCCACCACCCCCAGCCCAATCCCAGGGTAGATATACACATTATTACCCTGCGCCGGATAGTGGGTTCGTTCATCCAGGGTAACAGGGGCAAACGGGCTACCGCTGGCGAAAATAACCTGTCCGTCACTCCACCGGTAAGCCTGTTCAGCAGTGCATTCCGTGTGAGATGTTGGATTGGAGAGCGCAATAATCACGGGACGCTCCTGGTAACGGGTCATCTGGCGGATGACCGTTTCACTAAATGCACCTGCCGTTCCCGTCGCACCGATCAATACATCCGGTCGGATAGCAGCGATCGCATCCGTAAAATCCATTGCAGCACATTTACTGGAAAAAGGTTGAATACGCGGCTTGATCTGTTCACGCTCAGCTGTTACTAAACCCTGCCTGTCCACAAACGCAATTCGGGAACGGGCTTCTGTTTCACCAAGCCCGGCCTGGATGAATGCCGGAAGCAACAGCTCAGCAACACCGGTCGCCGCTGATCCCGTCCCCAGCAGCATGATTTTCAGATCAGAAAACGGTTTACGCGTAATCCGGCAGGAGGCATAGATACCGGCCAGCGTAACCGCAGCAGTACCCTGAATATCATCATTGAAACACCGGACTGACCCAGCGTAACGATCCAGCAGGGTAAATGCATTCCGGCTGCTGAAATCCTCAAACTGGATCAATGCATCCGGAAACCGGTGTTGAACCGCCTTTACAAACTCATCGACCAGCGACACATACTCCTGCCCGGCCAGGCGCGGATACGGATAGCCCAGATACAGCGGATCTTTCCGCAATGCCTGGTTGCCCGTGCCGATATCCAGCATAACCGGCATGCAATGCCGAGGATGAATACCAGCACACGCCACATACAGAGATATTTTGCCAATGGGTATTCCCATACCGTTCGCACCCAGATCCCCAAGCCCGAGAATGCGTTCTCCATCTGTAACGACAATAACCCGGACATCATCTTCCGGCCAGTTTTCAAGCTGATCTGTGATTCTGCCCCGATCTTCCGGTGTGATGTAAAACCCTTGCGGCTTCCTGAAAATATGCGCAAATTTTTTACAGGCATCCCCTACTGTGGGTGTATAGATCAGTGGCAAGATCTCTTTTATGTGATCGACCAGAGTACGATAAAACAGCTGCTGGTTGCGATCGAGCAAGCCATTCAGGAAAATATATTTCTCAATGTCGCTGCTTTTCTCACGCAGATTACCCAGCACCCGTTGCTGCTGTTTGCCAATATCCATCACGCTGTATGGCAACAACCCCTGCAGACCATAGCATTCACGCTCCTCCCGGGTGAAAGCAGTAGATTTGTTTTGTGTTGCATCATCCAGCAGCGCCTTGCCACGTAATGGTTTCATGGTATTCCCCCATTCAGACTATCCGGCATATCCGCGATAGCCGCATCAAGCATTGATTTCAACCTGCGTACCGGCTGACACCCGTTCGAACAGATCCAGCAAATCGTGGTTATGCATCCGGATACAGCCGATTGAACCGGGCTTGCCCATCTCGGCGCTATCCGGACTGCCATGAATATAGATGTAGCGCCGCATGGTATCAACTGAACCCAGACGGTTAAATCCCGGTTCACATCCCGAAAGCCACAGAATGCGTGTCAGAATCCAGTCCCGGTTCGGGTAACTGGCAGCCAGTTCAGGTGTATAAATTTCTCCGGTTGGGCGTCGCCGGATAAATACGGTATTGACCGAGGCTCCCTGCCCTATCCTGGCACGGATAATATGTTTCCCCAATGGCGTGCGATAACTGCCGCGTTCCTGTCCAGTGCCGTTTTTTGCGGAAGAAATCAGGTAATGCCTGACTATCTGCCCGGCAACATCCAGCAAGGTCATTTGCTGTTGTGAAATGTCGATGACGATCTTCATGGTGTATTCCGCTCTCTTGCGCCGCGCCTGGCGATAAAAAACTGTCTCAGCAGGATGCTCGCTTCGTCCGCCAGCACCCCCTGACTCACTGTCAAATGATGATTGAGCCGGTTATCCGCCGGCAAATCGAGCAGGCTGCCACATACGCCGGTTTTCGGATCATTCGCAGCATAAACCAACCGCTTGATTCTGGCGTGAAACATAGCCCCCATACACATCACACAAGGCTCAAGTGTGACATACAGCGTACATTCCGGCAGGCGGTAATTTCCCAGTTTACCGGCAGCATCGCGTAAAGCCATAATCTCAGCATGCGCCGACGGATCGCTGGTGGTAACCGGGCAATTGTGCCCGTAGCCCACAACCTGGCCATCACTTACCACTACTGCACCCACCGGCACCTCTCCTGCGCTTTTTGCCCTACGGGCAAGATCAAGTGCCTGCTGCATGAAACAGGTATCTTCTGTTTGTATCGGCACTCGCACCATCTATGCTTTCGTTCGTTCTTTTATGCTAAATTGACCATGAAATAAACCCGGATCGAATCATGAATTTTACCAGGCAGTCACACGATACCCATTACAGCACCTCCATCGAAGCAGCAGATGAGTTACGCACCTTGCGCGACCTGCTGCGGTTTACCGTGAGTTATTTCAATCGCTCCGATCTTTTCCTGGGACATGGTCTGCCAACTGCCTACGATGAAGCTGCCTATCTGATTCTGCACGCACTCAATCTGAGTACCGATCAGCTGGATATATTCATGGATGCAACGCTGACCCGTAATGAGCGGGAACATATTCTTCGTATTATTGAACGGCGTGTAAATGAAAAAATACCGGTTGCCTATCTGACACATGAAGCCTGGCTGGGTGATTTCAATTTTTATGTGGATGAACGGGTCATCATACCGCGTTCATTTATTGCTGAATTGCTGCAGGATCGCCTGTCCCCCTGGGTGATAGAACCATACGATATCGGCACCGCGCTTGATCTGTGTACGGGCTCTGGTTGCCTTGCCATTTTACTGGCGCATGCTTTTGAACAGGCACATATTGACGCGGTAGATATCTCTCCCGGCGCTCTGGATGTTGCGTCCATCAACGTCAGAAATTACGATCTGATGGATCGAATCAGTCTGATCGAGTCAAACCTGTTTACTGAATTGCAGGAAAAACGATACGATCTGATCATCAGCAACCCTCCTTATGTCAATATGGCATCCATGTCCGCGCTTCCTGAAGAATACCGTCATGAACCCCAACTTGCGCTCGCTGGCGGATCAGATGGATTGGACATTGTTCGCCGGATTTTCAGGGAAGCCGCCGGCCATTTAACTGAAGACGGGCTATTGATCATGGAAATCGGCCATAATCAGGCTGAAGTCGAACAGGCTTTCCCTCAATTGCCCTGCACCTGGCTGGAAACCAGTGCGGGAGACCAGTTTGTTTTAATGATCAGGCGCGACGACCTGCCGGTGTAGATGTAGGTGAAGGTTTTTCTGAAATTCCGGCAACCGGCAGATTAACCAACTTCAATAACTGCTCCACTTCTGTATCCATCAGTTCGATCCACATGCCACGCTTGAGCCGGGGCGGCAGATTTACAGGACCAAACCTGACACGAATCAGACGACTGACAGTTAATCCCAATGCTTCGAACATCCGGCGCACTTCTCGATTTTTACCTTCTTTTAAGATAATGCGGTACCAGTGATTGGTACCCGTTCCACCTTCATCAAACAATTGGTCGAATTTTGCCAGACCATCTTCCAGCTCAATGCCGGTGGTCAGTCTGGTAATTTGTTCTGCAGCCAGTTCACCCACAATACGTACCGCATACTCCCGCTCCATCTCATAACGCGGGTGCATCAGGCGGTTAGCCAAAGCGCCATCTGTTGTAAAAATCAATAATCCACTGGTATTGAAATCCAATCTGCCAATGGCTATCCATTTGGAAGACCGGATTTTCGGCAGTTTGTCAAATACCGAAGGGCGCCCTTGTGGATCACGCACGCTGACGATCTCACCTTCCGGTTTATGGTAAATAATGACTCGCGGCAGATGCACAGCAAGTCTAAACCGGATAATTTTCCCGTCGATCCGTATCATGTCACCAGATCCGGCACGATCTCCCAGCTTTGCTGTCTCTCCGTTGATATTCACACGCCCGGCAGCAATCATGCTTTCAATTTCCCGGCGTGAGCCAAAACCACTACGTGCCAACAGTTTCTGCAGTCTACTGGTTCCAGTCTCATCAGATGCACTCTCCGATCTGTTCAAAGTGGGAGATGATCCGTACGTACGCTGAAGTTTCTGGGGGTTCAGGCTTTTTCGCCGGTTAACCGACATGGCTATACGTGCTGAATTTGAATGGGTTTGTTGAGAATCTACGGAAACAAATCGTTCAGAATGGAAACTTCATCCCCGGGGGAAGTCCCAATCCACTGGTTACACTGGACATGTGCTCTTGTGTTGTGGATTCCACCCGACGAACTGCATCGTTCATCGCAGCTGCTACCAGATCCTCCAGCATTTCCCTGTCATCCCCAACCAGGCTGCTATCGATACTGACCCGTTTTACACCATAGCGGCAAGTCATTGTTACTTTAACCATACCTGCACCAGCTTGACCTTCGACTTCTATCGAAGCCAGTTTATCCTGCATGGCTTTCATGTTTTCCTGCATCTGCTGGGCCTGCTTCATCAGATTACCCAAATTGGCTTTCATCAATTTAAAGTCTCCGTTAATCGATTGGTTTAATAGAAGAAATGTTTATTTTTGCATCAAACTGTTCAACCAGCTCCTGGACATAAGGATCTGATTCAATCGCTTCAACCGCCCTGGATTGTCTGGCGTGTTTATCACGATCCTGCAGTGTTGCTGAAGTTATGCCGGTAATGCTTCCCAGCGAGAAAATCACCTCAACCGGTTTTCCAAAATAAGCTTCAAGCTGGGCTTTCAATTTATCCTGATAGGTTCTCTCCAGCAGATGTTTGTGCATCTCTGCAACACACAGCTCAATTCTGTTATCCGAGAAAGATTTTGCTTCGCTGTATTGTGCCAACATCCGCGTCATCCCGTTTAACTTGAGCTGACTCACCAATGCCAGCCAGGATTCATTCGGAATATGACTTGATACAGACTTCGCCGCTTTTTCAGTACGGGACAGTGATTCAACCTTCGCTACATGCACCGGGTCAACCTGAATATCTGTAGAAATCTGATCTGACTGCCGGATACGCGGCACAAAAGCCAACATCCGCATCATTGTCATGGTAAAACCACTGTATTCATCCGGAGCGTGTGCAAGGTCAGTCCGGCCATGCAATACAATCTGGTAAAACAGCTGGATGTCCTCCGGACTGAATCGTTTTGTCAGGGTAAGCAGTCTATCACTCTCAGGCAGCATTTCATCAAGCATCTGCGGCACGATCTGTACTGTCGCCAAACGGTGCAGTAGCACCGCCAGATCCTGCAGAACCTGATCGAACGATACACCAGCCACCTCCAGTTGATCCGCAACGGTAAACATCATCGCCCCATCTCCCCCAGCCAGCGCTTCCAGCAACACAAATAACTGGTTCTGATCCAGGATTCCCAGCATTGCGCGGGTATTAGTTTCATTTATCTCCCCATTTCCGAATGCGATAGCCTGATCAAGCAGGCTCAGCGCATCACGCAGACTACCCTTTGCGGCTTGAGCCAGCAATCTCAGGCCCGGCACATCCGCAGGTACCCCCTCCACGGAAAGAATCCCGGTCAGTCGCGCCATGATCAGGGAAGAGGGTATCTGCTTCAGATTAAACTGCAAGCAACGCGACAACACAGTAACTGGAATTTTCTGCGGATCAGTAGTCGCAAGAATGAACTTGACATGTTCTGGAGGCTCTTCTAGAGTTTTCAGCATCGCATTAAAAGCTGATCTGGAAAGCATGTGGACTTCATCAATCAGATATATTTTGTAACGCGCTGCAATCGGTGCATACTGTGCGTTATCCAGCAGCTCCCGCATCGCATCAACCTGCGTATTGGATGCAGCATCCAATTCAATCAGATCCATGAAATTTCCCCGACCAATTGATTGGCAAGCCGTACACTTCCCACAGGGCGTGGCTGTAACCCCCAGCTCACAATTCAACGCTTTTGCAAGTATTCTGGCCACGGTTGTCTTACCCACACCACGCGTTCCGGTAAACAGATAGGCATGATGCAGACGGTTTTGCTGTATTGAATTGACAAGTGCCCGGACGACGTGCTCTTGGCCAACCAGCTCAGAAAAATCTTTAGGACGCCACTTGCGGGCAAGGACCTGAGAATCCATCAAGGTTTTCTGCCGAAAAGGTGGTTATTACAACGTGGAAACGATGAGATCGCCAAGAAACAGATTTTGTGATCTGCGTTAAGGCAGGTTGGCGAGCCGAACCCCCGGCACTTGCAAAAAATAGCTGTGGCTGCTTCCTTCCGGACCTGACCAGATTCGCTACCCTGCAATGCGGGGAGGCCCGCCAGTTGCCTATTCTACCTCAAGCCACGATTCGAATACAGCACGTTTTACAGTTATGTGGAAAAACCAGTAAGCAGCGATACTCACACGCCATGGTAGATATAACTATGCTGCAGACCATCTCACTACGGACACATAGCCAAAACGATTACCGGTTTACAAATCACTTTAAGACCGATGCACTCACAAAATCAACTGAGTTTTATGATTCGCGTACCAGCTATTTTGTCATGTAAAAACTGCCGATTGCGATCAAATAAAGCCCATAGCAACCCAAACCCGAAGCAGCTAAAACCTATAACGGCCACCAAGTAACGTACCATGGCTTGTTGTGCTGTAATTTTCCCACCATTTGCAGAAATAAGGCGCAGCTTCCAAGTTTGCATGGCCAATGTCTGGCCACCGTGCGTCCAGAACCAAGTAAAGTAAATACCGCCTATAACGAGCAGGTAAAACTGAAACAAAGGTCTGAAATACTCGGCTGTTGTATCACGAAAAACAAGATGAAAGAGAAAGGCAGCAATGAACCACACACCCAGAAGCAATAAAAATTCATAACCCAGCGCCAGCATACGGCGCCCAAACCCAGGAATCAACCCGTCCATCAGGCCTCCCTATACCAGTTACTTATTTTTTTCTGATATTTCATGTACTCAGGGTGCGCATCTTTATCAACTCAGTTTGCGACAAACCCATAACGCTGCCGTAAACAACAATACAGCACCCGCCTGGTGCGCAGCAGCAAATGCCAGTGGAACTGACAGTAACAGGGTGGTAATGCCCAGTCCAACCTGAATACAAAGCATCAGCAGTAAAAGATGGCAAGCCAAGCGACCCGATGAGGTCAAAGAAAATTGTTTTGCCCTGAACCAGAACACAGGGACAGTAACAATCAATAACCAGGCAATCATGCGGTGATCAAACTGCACCGTAGTCATATTATCGAAGAAATTGCGATACCAAGGATCCAGCGCGAATAAGGCCGGAGGAATGAAAGAGCCATCCATCAAAGGAAAAGTGTTGTACGCTTTCCCGGCGTGGATACCCGCGACCAACCCTCCGGACAACACCATAACAAATACCGATCCAGCCAATACACATGCAAACCGCTTGAGTTTACGTATAGTCACAGGCTCCGCTAAATGCATATTCACAGGAGAAAGCAAGCCGGATGCCACCCAGAACATTGCGGCGTAAATAATGAAAGCCAAACCAAGATGAGCTGTTAGCCGATATTGGCTGACATAAATATTATCGGCCAGCCCACTCATTACCATATACCAACCCATCAAGCCCTGCAGACCACCCAGGATAAATATACCCAGCAGCTTGAATCCCAACGCACGATCAACCCGTCTTCGCACCATAAAATATAAAAACGGGATGAAATAAACCAAGCCAATCAGGCGACCAAGCAAGCGATGAAAATACTCCCACCAGAATATCCCCTTGAATTCATCAAGCGACATACCCTTGTTAACCTGATCATACTGCGGAATCTGGCGGTATTTTTCAAATAAAACTCCCCAATCTTCTTGGCTAAGCGGTGGGATTGTGCCCACTATAGGCTTCCATTCCACGATTGATAGCCCAGAGCCAGTTAAACGTGTTACTCCACCAACAACAACCATGGCAAAAACCAGAAAACAGCAAATCAATAACCAGACTGCAACAGCGATATGCTTTTGTTGGGGATCTTTGCCTGTATTCTCAGAAATTACTGGGTGATAAGAATTTGTTAGCATGGGTAGTTTTCAGGAATGGCGCATCCGCAACACGCGCTGCTTATCACGCTCCCACTCCTTTCGCTTTTCGGATTCACGTTTATCATACTGTTTCTTACCTTTCGCAAGACCAACCTCCACCTTGATTTTACCCGCTTTATGGTGCATATCCAATGGAATCAGGGTATATCCGGCTCGCTCTACTTTTCCAATGAGTTCCCCGATTTGAGAAGCATGCAACAATAACTTACGAGTTTTTATCGGATCAGGGTTTACATGTGTAGAAGCCGCAGTTAACGGGCTGATGTGGCTGCCAATAAGAAATAGCTCGCCCTTACGGATTAAAATATAAGCCTCTTTTAGCTGAACCCGACCAGCTCGGATAGATTTAACCTCCCATCCTTCAAGTGCAATACCCGCTTCGTACCTTTCCTCGATAAAATAATCATAGGAGGCTTTTTTATTTTGCACAATGCTCATCGAGTGTATCGGGAAAGGAAGTTTACTTATAAAAAATTTTCGATTAGTTTATCAGTTTTTAGTATCCTTACGCCCTGAACAAGGAAACGTAGCGTTATGGCTGAAATAGAAAAGACAGTATTAGTAGGTTATTCAGCAACTCAGATGTTTAGGCTGGTAGACACAGTGGAAAATTATCCGGATTTTCTACCATGGTGTTCAGGTGCATCAATGAAACTAATGGAAGATAATGAGACTACCCAGGCTACTGTCCATATTGATTATCACCATATCAAACATAGCTTCACCACAAAAAATACGCGTCACCCACCTGAATTAATCAAGATGGAACTGGTGGAAGGACCCTTTGAAAAATTAAACGGGTACTGGAAATTTATTCCATTGTCTGATAACGCCTGCAAAATAGAATTTCAACTACATTACACTTTTTCACATAAACTACTTGAGAAACTGGTTGGCCCTGTTTTTTATATAATCGCAAATAGCTTCGTAGAAGCATTCGTAGAACGAGCCGAGAATGTTTATGGATCGTCCAATATCTAAAGGCGAAATAATCACGGTAGAAGTAGCATACGCATCGAAACGGGAACAGTTTCTTAAGCGTCTCCAAATTCCAATCGGAACATCACTAAGTCAAGCCATCAAACTAGCTGGTGTTGGCAGTTATTATTCAGCCATTAATAAGAATGAAATGAAAACAGGAATTTATGGAAGATTTGCAAACCTGGAAACAACCCTGCAACATCATGATCGAATTGAAATTTATAGGAAACTTACAATTGACCCCAAAGAAATACGAAGAAAAAAATCAGAAACGATTGCCGATAGAAAGCGTTAAATTAACCATGGTGCCGCAGAGAGGAGTCGAACCTCCGACTTGCTGATTACGAATCAGCT
>CAZYWE010000031.1:0-16046 GCA_964651625.1 uncultured Nitrosomonas sp.
AATACCGGCCTGTCACGCCGGGGGTCGCGGGTTCGAGTCCCGTCCACTCCGCCAATATCTTCTTCCAGGGATACAGCCATAACGATATGGCATCTTTTTCTTCCCCTGCTTTTCGTTTTTTCTTTTTTCCGGATAGTTATCGTGTTTGATTTTGTAAACCAAAAAAAGACGATTGTTCAGGTCGTGCTCCTGGTTGCTGTTCTGCCTTTCATGTTCTGGGGGCTGGAGTCATATCAGGGCAAGGATAGTGCGAGTGATGTCGCTACTGTTGATGGTGAAAAAATTAGCCGGCAGGAGTATGAACGGGCAATACGTACTCAGCAGGAAAATCTGCGCAATATGCTGGGAGAGAAGTTTGATGCCAGTCTGTTGGATACGCCACAAATGCGTCAGGCTGTTCTAGAGAATCTGATCCAGGAAAAACTGTTGCGTCGCGAAGCCGGACAGGTCGGGCTGGCGGTGCTGGATTCCCGTTTGACTGCCGAGATCCAGAATATTTCGGTTTTTCAGGAAGATGGAAAGTTTTCCTACCAGCGGTATCGTGATTTGCTCCAGCGCCAGGGCATGTCTCCTGCTATGTTTGAAGCAAAAGTGGCCGGTGAGCTCATGCGCCAGCAACTGCTGGAAGGGATAGCCGGAAGTGTGATCATGCCCAGATCAGTTGCCGGGAAAGTGGCATTCCTGAGCGCAACAACGTATACGATCAACCGGGTGACGATCAGTCCGGATCAGTATATGAACCAGACTGAGCCGGATGAGGCTGCAATTCAATCCTATTACGATAGTCACTCCCGGGATTTCACGTTACCGGAAAGGGTAAAAGTCGATTATGTAGTGCTGTCGCTGGATGAACTGGCAAAACAAGAGCAAATTTCTGATGAAGAAATCAGAAAATATTTTGATGATCATCAGGATGAGTTTGGTCGGGTGGAAGAGCGAAGAGCCAGTCACATATTATTGAGTGTTCCTGCTGATGCAACTGAAGAACAGAAAGCAACTGTTAAAGCCCGGGCAGAAGAGATCCTGAAACAAATTCAACACGATCCTGAAAAACTGCCGGAGCTGGCAGCAGAATTATCTGAAGACCCGGGTTCAGCCAAGGCGGGTGGGGATCTTGGTTTTTTTGCACGTGGTTTGATGGTCAAACCTTTTGAAGATGAAGTATTCCAGATGCAACCGGGCGAGATACGCGGCCTGGTCGAAACACCGTTTGGCTTTCACATTATTAAACTGACCGAAGTGAAAGGTGCAAATGTTGCTGACCTTCATGATGTGAAGGAAAAAATCAGGCAGATTTTGCAGCATCAGAAAATAGCCGATCGATTTGGCGAGATGTCGGAAGATTTCAGCAATATCGTTTATGAGCAGAACGATTCATTGCAGCCGGTAGCACAGATGTTTAACCTGCCTGTCCAGCAGAGTGACTGGATTGACCGTAATTCGAAGGAGCCATCCATCCTCGCCAATGAGCGCGTGCTTCAGGCGATATTTTCAGAAAATGTTATTCGCGATCATTTCAATACTGAGTCCATAGAAATTTCACCTGATACCTTTGTTGCTGCCAGGGTAGTTGAGCATCAGGCGGCCAGTGCACAATCCATCGGACTGGTGAAGGATAAGATCATTGAGATTCTGAAGAAACAACTTGCTTCTGAAACAGCTGAGAAAGAAGGAAAGCAGAAACTTGCCGGATTGCAGGCTGGAGAAGCCGATGAATCTCTGGAATGGGGGCAGCCATTAGAGATCTCATTTACTCAGAAAAATGGGATAGGTGAAGAAGTTCTGCATGCACTTCTTCAGGCGAACGTGGAGAAACTACCAGCGTATGCTGGTGCTGCCGGTGATAAAGGTGGTTATGATCTGATCCGGATCAATCAGGTAAAAGAAGCGGACAAAGGAAGTGAACCTTCCCAGTACAACCTGATTCTGGGTCAGTTACAGCAGGTGCGTGGACAGGAAGAGCTGGCTGCCTATATTGCCGGACTCAGGCAGCATGCTGAAGTAAAAATCATGCCAATCGAAGAGAATGACTGACCTGCAGCAGTAACCCCCACAGGGGGTCACTGCTCTTTCTTCGCAGGTTATTGCTGTCCCTCTGTCTCCAGGTTGAATGCGACAGTGTTGAATCCAGCATCTACATAAGTAATTTCACCAGTAATACCACTGGCAAGATCGCTGCAGAGAAATGCCGCCACATTACCAACCTCTTCAATAGTAACGTTTCGCTTCAGTGGCGCGACTTTTTCCGAATAGCCCAACAGTTTGCTGAAATTACCAATACCTGCTGCAGCAAGTGTTTTGATTGGGCCGGCTGAAATTGCATTCACCCGAATTCCCTGCTTCCCAAGACTTGATGCCATAAAGCGAACATTGGCTTCCAGACTCGCTTTGGCCAGTCCCATCACGTTATAGTTAGGCATGACCCGTACTGCGCCAAGGTAGCTGAGTGTCAACAGGGCAGCCGGCCTTCCCTGCATCAGGGGTAATCCTGCTTTTGCCAGTGCAGCAAAGCTGTATGAACTGACATCATGTGCAATATGAAAGGCCTCCCGATCAACACTTTCCAGATAATCACCCGTCAAGGCTGTGCGCGGGGCAAAGGCAATTGAGTGTACGATCCCGTCCAGCCAGCCCCAGTGATCTGCCAGTTCACTGAAGCAACGGCTGATTTCTTCATCCTGGCTGACATCACAACGAAACAGCAGATCGCTATTGAATTCTGCTGCCAGTCTGCTGACACGTTCACGCAAATCCTCTGACTGATAAGTGAATGCCAGTTTGGCACCTTCGCGCTGCATTGCTTTGGCTATGCCGTAAGCAATAGATCGGTTACTAAGCAGACCTGTAATCAGAATCTGCCGATCGGCAAGAAATCCCATAGTTAAGCACTCCAGTTATTTATTTGTCTTAAACACACCGTGGCAGCCGGGATGTAATTTCTGGTTTTGTTAGCTGACAAATCTGTAAAAAAGGTTATTTGTCAGATAGGAATACTCCCGGGTGCCTGCCACGAATTAGCAGTCAGGCTGCATGAGCGCATTGTATCACTGGCAATTTCCCTGATCTTGCCGGTAGCTGTGAATAGCGTCGCCCGCGCTTAAAGCCGCCGCTGTAACTCATTCCCATAATGAGGGTCTGGTATGATGTGCCCGCCTTACTATTAGTCATAGGGCGTATGTGAACGGGGTAACCGGGGTTGTTCTTCTGTCTGTACCAATATTTCTCTCATAGATTTCATGACCTCTACGACAACACTTGCTGTTCCAGAAGCAGCACAAAAAAAGATTATCAGCTCCATCGCCACCGAACTGAGTGTTGCGCCCCAACAGATCAGTGCAGCAGTGGCATTGCTGGATGGGGGGGCAACTGTGCCGTTCATTGCGCGTTATCGCAAGGAAGCTACTGGCAACCTGGATGACACGCAACTGCGCCTGCTGGAAGAGCGGTTGATTTATTTACGCGAGCTGGAAGAACGGCGGCAGGTTATTCTGACTTCAGTTGAGGAACAGGGAAAGCTCACTGACGAACTGCGTCATGCCATTGAACAGGCTGCTACCAAGCAGTTGCTGGAAGATATTTACCTGCCGTACAAGCCAAAGCGGCGCACCCGTGCCCAGATCGCGCGCGAGGCCGGGCTGGAGCCGCTGGCAGATGCGCTTTTGACCAATCCTGCGCTTGACCCTGAACAGGAAGCCATAGGCTATATCAGGGTAGTACCAGCTGCTGAAGGAGTGGAGGCGATCAATGTGCCTGATACGAAAACAGCGCTTGAAGGCGCTCGTGATATTCTGGCTGAACGCTTTGCCGAGACAGCAGATTTGCTGGCCATATTGCGCAATAAACTCTGGCAGGAAGGAATGGTGACTTCAGCCGTTGTTGCCGGTCAGGAGAAAGCAGAGGAAGAAAAGTTCCGTGATTATTACGCCTACACCGAGCCTGTGCGTCTGATTCCCTCACACCGTGCGCTGGCCTTGTTCCGTGGCCGTGCGCTGGGTGTGCTTAGGGTCGATCTGGATCTGGACGAGACTTCCCGTGATAAATTGCCTCACCCCTGTGTTACCGTGATTGCAGCACATTCTGGTATTGAGAACCGCGGGCGGAAAGCGGATAAATGGCTGGCTGATGTCTGTCAGTGGGCGTGGCGCGTCAAGATTCATTTGCATTTCACTACCGAACTGTTGTTGCAGGTACGCGAAGCAGCAGAAGCTGAAGCAATCAGGATTTTCAGCCGCAATCTGCGAGAATTGCTGCTGGCAGCCCCGGCAGGGCCCAAGGCCGTACTCGGGCTCGATCCGGGGTATCGTACAGGCTGTAAAGTGGCCGTGGTCGATACAACCGGAAAATTGCTGGAAACCACCACCATTTACCCGCACCAGCCACAAAATAACTGGTCAGGTTCTCTGGCAATACTTACGCAGCTGGTGCTCCGGCATGGAGTTGAGCTGATTTCGGTCGGAAACGGAACTGCAAGCCGGGAGACTGACAAACTGGCTGCTGAGGTGGTTCATCTGATGGCAGAGCAGCATCCTGATTTGAAGCTGGCCAAAATTGTTGTAAGTGAAGCAGGTGCTTCTGTGTATTCAGCATCCGCGTTGGCGGCAGCAGAATTTCCCGATCTGGACGTCAGTCTGCGTGGTGCTGTTTCCATTGCCAGACGTTTGCAGGACCCGCTGGCAGAACTGGTCAAAATTGAGCCCAGGTCGATTGGCGTTGGCCAGTATCAGCATGACGTAAATCAGCGCACGCTGGCACGTTCGCTTGATGCCACCGTTGAAGATTGCGTCAATGCAGTCGGTGTGGACATCAATACCGCTTCCGCTCCGCTATTGGCACAGGTTTCCGGCCTCAATCGCGTGCTCGCCCAGAACATTGTCAGCTATCGTGATACATATGGCCCGTTCCCGAACCGGAAAACAATACTCAAGGTGCCGCGTTTGGGAGAAAAAACTTTCGAGCAGGCGGCGGGTTTCCTGCGCATCAATGATGGCGATAATCCATTGGATCGCTCCACTGTTCATCCGGAAGCTTATCCGGTGGTTGAGCGTATCCTGGCACGGCTGAAAAAAGGAATCGGGGAGGTGATGGGGCGCCCGGAAACACTCAAGGGACTTTCAGCGGAAGAATTTACCGATGAGACCTTTGGCCTGCCAACCGTGCGTGATATTCTGGCTGAACTGGAGAAGCCCGGCCGTGATCCGCGTCCGGAATTCAAAACCGCTGCTTTCCGGGAAGGAATCGAATCACTTGCCGACTTGCATCCCGGCATGATTCTGGAAGGTGTGGTGACTAACGTGGCAGCTTTTGGTGCATTTGTCGATATTGGCGTGCACCAGGATGGTCTGGTGCATGTTTCCGTACTGGCAAACAAATTCGTCAAGGATCCCCATCAGGTCGTCAAACCGGGGCAGATTGTCAAAGTCAAAGTGCTGGAAGTCGATATGGTGCGTCAGCGTATCAGCCTGACCATGCGAATCGACGACATACCCGAAGCAGGCAGCCAGCCATCTATACAAAAAGCCAGGCTGAATGACCAGCCACATCAGCGCAGCAGCCGTCAATTACAATCGGCACCCAAAACAGGCAAACTTGAATCTGCCAGTGCCCTTGCGCTTGCACTGGCGCGTGCGCGAGAAAAAAAATAAACCCGGCAGGTTTTCAGCTGTCTGCAACAGTTGCTGATCCGGGTTTGTGATGCTGCACCTGGGCGCGCTTACCAACCGCGACGACTGCAGCTACGAGGATAGCAACCAGCCAGGTCATGAAATCTGTATGTTCTCCAAGCAGTAACACAGAGGCAATAATAGTCAGAAACGGTTGCAGCAGCTGGGTTTGACTTACTTTCGCAGTGCCGCCAAGCGCAAGCCCGTGATACCAGGGGAAGAAGCCAAGAAACTGGCTGATAGCGGTAAGGTAGAGAAAGCTTAACCATACATCGAGTGGTAAATCCAGCGATGCCGGGGCGTAATAAAGGGTTGGAACAATCAGAACAGGGAAGGAAAACACCAGTGCCCATGAAATTACCTGAGGGCCACCTAATGATCGGGTTAATCGTGCTCCTTCCGCATAACTGGCGGCAGCACAGACAATAGAGCCAAACAGTGCAAGATCAGCCATGCTGAGTGTCCCACCCGCCTGGCTGAGTGAATATCCCACCACCAGCATCGCCCCTATCAGTGCAAACAGCCAGAACCGGATGGATGGCCGTTCATGGTAAAGCAGGGCGGCCGCCGCAGCAGTTGCCAGTGGAAGAATGCCAAGCACGACGCCACCGTGCGAGGCATCGACATACAGCATTGCCCAGGCGGCCAGCAGGGGGAAACCAATTACAGCACCAGCTGCGACGATTAGCAGTCCTTTGATTTCTTTACGGGCAGGCAAACGCTGCCGGGTGAATCCCAAAAAAATGATTGCCAGCACAGCCGCCCCCACGCCACGTCCCAGCGCTACAAAAACCGGATCCAGCACAGTAAGCGCCACGCGCATGGCTGGAAGTGTGAGGGCAAACGCGGTAACTGCAATCAACCCATACACGTAGCCAAGATTTTCATTGTGTGTATTTGTCATTACTGATTTCAATGCCCGGCAATGGTCATGCGCTCAATCAGTAACGAGCCGCACTGACGCGAGCCACGCACGATAACATCACTGCCGACAGCGATGATACCGGCAAGCATTTCCTTCAGATTGCCGGCAATGGTGATTTCTTCCACAGGATGGCTGATTTCACCGTTTTCCACCCAGAATCCGGCTGCGCCCTGGGAATAATCTCCAGTAACGAGATTGACACCATGACCGAGCAGCTCGGTGACCAGCAATCCTTTGCCCATTTTTTTCAGTAAGGCATCGAAAGGCAGGGCAGCATCATTTTCCACGATCAGGTTATGGTTGCCGCCAGCATTGCCGGTGGAGCGCATTCCGAGCTTGCGCGCCGTATAACTGCCGAGAAAATAGCCCTGGACAATACCGTTTTCCACTACCTTGCGCGCGCGGGTTGCCACGCCCTCATCATCAAATGCACAGCTTGCCAGCCCTTTGGGCAAATGTGGCAGTTCACTGATCTGGATGGTTGCGGGAAATACCTGTTTGCCAATGCTGTCCAGTAGGAAGGAAGATTTCCGGTAAAGACTGCCACCGCTGATCGCCTGCACGAAATACCCGATCAGGCCGGGAGCAATGGTGGCATCGAACAGCACCGGTACTTCACAGGTGGCAATTTTTCTGGCACCAAGGCGTGCCAGGCTGCGCATGCCGGCTTTTCTGCCAATAGCTTCAATGTTTTCAAGATCACCCGCTGCGCGTGCAACGCTGTACCAGTAATCGCGCTGCATGTTACCTTGTTCTCCGGCGATAACAGCGCAACTGATGCTGTGGCGTGACAGGGGATAACCTGCGCAGAATCCGAGCGAGTTGGCGTACACAAAGCGTGATGCCCCGACCGATATACCGGCACCTTCGGAATTGGTGATGCGTTTGTCAGTTACCAGCGCTGCAGCTTCGCACTGGCGTGCCAGTTCAATTGCTTCTTCAACCGGCAATGACCATGGATGATAAAGATCAAGATCCGGGAAGGAGGTGGCCAGTAAGTCCTGGTCAGCCAGCCCGGCAAAAATATCATCCGCCGTGTATCGGGCAATTGACAGTGCAGCGGAAACCGTTTCGCGCATAGCTTGCGGTGAAAAATCCGAGCTGCTGGCATTGCCGCGTTTATGGCCGATGTGAACCGTAACGGATAACCCTTTGTCGCGCGTGTATTCGATGGTTTCAACTTCTCCCCGGCGCACGGTGACATTTTGGCCGGAGCCTTCCGAGACATTCATTTCGCAAGCATCAGCCCCGCCTTTGCGGGCGAGAGCAAGCACATCTTCTGCAATCTGTTGCAAGGTTTCCTGTGTGCAGGAAAAGGGTTGCTGTTGTTCCGGGTGGTGGCCTGAGTTATCCATGAGAATTGAGAGTTAAGCGGCTGGTGTTTTGTCAGAAGGTAGGGGATGAAAACGGGGTGAAAAAAATGACACCTGATCTTCTTTCGCAGCTACAGGAAAAAATGCCCGGAATCGGATCAGATCCCGGGCGCCATTCAAAGCAGGTTATGATAACAGCTTCTTGACCTTACCCGATATGAGTGACTGTGTCTGATCATCGCCAGCAGAACAATTTTCCGCCTGATCCCGAGCCTGAATCCCAGCCGAGTAAAACCCGCGTAAAGCAGGAGATGCACGCCTTGCAGGCGTTGGGCGAACGGCTGGTGGAGCTTGATCCATCACGCATAGCCGAGCTGGATTTGCCGGAGCGACTTGCAGATGCACTGCGGGAAGCCCGCAAAATGACCAGCCATGGCGCGCGCCGGCGACAACTGCAATTCATTGGTAAGCTGATGCGTACGGTTGATTCATCACTGATCCAGGAAAAGCTGGATGCCTGGCAACATACCGGCCTGCGCCATACTGCCTGGCTGCATCAGCTGGAACGGTGGCGCGATCGCCTCATCAGCGATGAGAAAACAGTGACTGAATTTGTGCAGGTTTACCCGGATATTGATGTTCACCAGTTGCGTACACTGCTGCGCAATATCGAAAAAGAAAAACTGGCCGGGAAGCCGCCTAAAAGCTTTCGTGCCCTGTTCCAGCTGCTGCGGCAGATTATTCCGGAGGTGGCCGGATAGATGTCAAGAGTCCTTAATTCGTTATTGTTATCAGGAGGAAAGTAATCAATGTGGCTGAGATGGATGGTTTGTTCAATGTTTTCTGTGCTGGCAGCTTTGCCAATGGCGTCGAATGCGCAATTAGCCAGTAACAGTGTCAGTAGTAGCGTTAGCGCAAAATGCAAAGGTTGTTTGTGTCCGGGCAATCCCTGTCAGCTTTGCCCGCTGCCGCCACATACCGATGATCCTGTACCTGAGAATGAGCCGGTAACCTGCCGGGCGATCCGCGAAGCTGTTCCGCCGGATCCTTCCTTGCCGGGAGATAACCAGTATTTCACCAATCTGGACAAATCAACTCTGGTATGTATTCGAAGTGGTGGAGATGTTATCCGCAATACCCGCCGTGCAGAAGGGTATCCGGCAAGGGTTTACTGTAAACCTGATCTTTCCCGCCGCTGAATATCCATAACTGATGAAAATCATCACTTTGAACCTGAATGGCCTGCGTTCAGCAACCAGCAAAGGGCTTTTCGACTGGCTGCCCCGGCAGGAGGCGGATGTCATCTGTGTTCAGGAGCTGAAAGCGCAACAGAGTGACATTAGTGGCATCATGCGCGCGCCGGATGGCTACACCAGTTATTTTCACTGTGCTGAAAAAAAAGGTTACAGCGGGGTGGGAATTTATACCCGCTGCATCCCTGATCAGGTTACAGAAGGGACTGGTATTCCGGAAATTGACGTGGAAGGGCGCTTTCTGCGGGCAGATTTCGGCAATCTGACCATCATCTCTATTTACCTTCCTTCCGGATCCAGTGGGGAACATCGCCAGGCGGCAAAATTTTTCTTCATGGAACAATTTTTTCCGCTGCTGCGTTCGCTGACAGAATGTGGCCGGGAAGTGTTGCTGTGCGGTGACTGGAACATTGCACACAAAGAGATCGATCTCAAAAACTGGCGCTCCAACCAGAAAAATTCGGGGTTTCTGCCAGAAGAACGTGTCTGGTTGTCCTCCGTATTCGATGAACTGAAACTGGTGGATGTGTTCCGCAAGCTTAACCCGGAGCCGGATCAGTATACCTGGTGGTCCAATCGCGGCCAGGCATGGGCGAAGAACGTTGGCTGGCGGATTGATTACCAGATTGCTACACCGCAGTTGGCAAGCACAGCCACCAGCACCTCGATTTTCAAGGCAGAGCGTTTTTCAGATCATGCCCCGCTTACAATCGACTATAACTGGAAATAAAGGGGCTCTGTTTGCAGGTCGTGTTCTGGCTACTCCACTAAAGATTTCCGGAGCGTGTTAAAAAATGCCCTGCCCGGGAAAACAGGCAGGGCATTTCAGAACAGGGAATGATTCGCAAGGGAAACGTCAATTTTTTACAGTTACTGTTTTGCTTGTAACATCCCCTTTGGCGTTGAACGCTTCTGCTGTGACGGTAATAGTACTGCCACGCGGTGCGGTGCTCCAGGTATTCCAGGCATAGGTCAGCAGATTGGTATTGGTGGTGGCGATGACACTGCCGTTAGCCTTCAGGCTGATTTTCTTTGCGTTCTTATCTGCAGCTACCGTGGTGATTACAATACCACCGACTTTCTGGCCATCTTTGAGGCTGAAGCGGGTGATTTGCGGTAATGGCTCAGATTTAACAACCGTATTTCTTACAGCCACACTGACGGCGGAGGAAGTTCCCCGATTACCGGCGGCATCAAATGCATACGCCACCAGAGTATAGCTGCCGTCAGCCAGTAATCTGGTATCCCAGGTGAATCCGGTGCCTGGTCGGGTATCTTCCATCACTTTTGTACCGTTGACATGCAGTTCCGTGCGTACTACGCCGACATCATCGGAGTAATTGACATTTACTGCCACGCTGCCGGACACCGTTCCACCGGCAGGGGAAGTAATGCTGATGGTGGGGGGGGTGGTGTCGGCAGCAACATTCTTCACTGTAACCTTGACAGGGGATGAGGCCCCCTGGTTACCGGCAGCATCAAAGGCATACGCTACCAGTGTATAGCTTCCATCAGCCAGCGTAGTGGTGTCCCATGCGAAGGCGAAAGGCGGCTGGGTATCTTCAATAGCTTTGCGGCCGTTAACGTACAACTCCACGCGTACCACACCCTTGTTGTCAGAATAATTGACATCCACCGGCACACTGCCGGATACGGTTCCGCCCGCAGGGGAGGTGATGCTGATAACCGGTGGTGTTCTATCCACACTGATTTTCGCGTAAGCAGCGTTGACTGCGTTAGCGGCATTGACGCGACCATGGCCAAAGTACTGGTCATAGCCCGTACTGCCGAGATCCAGCGAGGTACTTGTCAGTATCTGGTCAATATCTGCCGGGGTGAGATCCGGGTTGGCCGAGAATAACAGGGCGGCAGTCGCTGCCACGATCGGGCTGGAAAAGGAAGTACCGGAGACATAGCCGTAACCACCTCCATTCAGCGTGGTATAGATGCTTACACCGGGTGCGGATATATCGACGTAAGGTCCATAGCTGGACCAGCTGGCCAGTGCATCATTGCTGTCAGTTGCAGAAACAACAAGGATGTCATCACTAGGTGGAAAATTGTTCAATCCCCCGCTGTTACCAGCAGACATAACGACCACGCCTCCCTTGCTGCGCATGTAGTTGGCTGCATATTGGACAGTCAGACTTTCTGCTCCGCCATAACTGATATTGGCTACTCTGGCGCCACTATCTGCTGCCCAGCGGATGCCGCTGGCCATATCACTCAGATAAGCGCGGCCATCCGGCATGGAAATACGCACCGGCAGGATACGCGCATTCCAGGCGATGCCAGCACTGCCATTCCCGTTATTGGCAACGGCAGCAGCTGTACCGGCTACCTTGGTACCATGGCCGTAGACATCGCTGGTATCAGTGTTGTTGTCATATACATTCCAGCCGGGGAGCATATTGGCAGCCAGATCCGGGTGATTGCTGTCCACTCCGGTATCGAGAACGGCGATAGTGACACTGTCCCCGGTAGCAATATCCCAAGCGGTGGGCGCCTGAATTTTAGGCAATGCCCAGCTGTTGTTAATATCCGGGTCCGTTACGGCCTGCTCCGGTTCAACCAGCCTGTCAAGTTCTACCGCCTTGAAGCGCCGGTCTTTTTTGAGCTGATTCATTACCTTGACTTCATCCGCCCCATCAGGAAGTTCGTAAACATGAGCATTCAACTCTTTGAGTTTGCGTCTGGATTTCACGCCATACGGCCTGAAGGCTTTGGTAAATTCTGCTTCAGATAATCCGGCACGCGGAATTACCAGCAGACGGCCTTTTGCCCAGCGGGGCCTGGAATCAGCGGCTTTACCGGCGGACTCCATTTTCGTATTGGCGACTGCCTGTGCTTCTTTGTCTGGACTGGCGTGGCTGCTGCCGGAAAAAGCGGTCAGCAGAATCAGGAAAATAAAAAAACTGAAGAAATGGTAGAAGATTCCGGCAATATTCCCCTTAATAATGCAGCGGGCGGGTGAATAGGCGGGGTTTGCATTTGACATGCGCGGCTCCTTGAAAAAAATGATTAAACAAAGCCGATTCATCAGTACGCACGCCCGAATGGAAAAGTCGGATGCGAACTTCGGCGGTCCCGCTTTCCTGGTACAAATCAGGATCGGAAACTTTGCGCCCCTGCCTTACGGACAGGTTAGCCTTTATCGGTTACAGCATTGATGCTGGTATGAATACGGCAGGACGATATGGAATCTTAATGATGGGGGTCGTTGTTCTGATGATTGGCTGCTTGCTGTCCCTCGGGAAATAGTGTGGAATACGGGCTATGAAAAACGAGCAAAAATACAGCATAAAAGTCGAAGTGCATACTGCCTATCTGCCGGATCAGTCCGATCCTGAAGCGGAGCGGCATGTGTTTGCCTACACGATTACTGTCAGCAATACCGGCAGCGTTGCCGCGCAACTGGTAAGCCGTCACTGGATCATTACGGATGGGGATGGTGAGGTGCGCGAAGTGCGCGGGCTGGGTGTGGTTGGTGAACAACCCCTGCTTAAACCTGGTGGAACGTATGAATACACCAGCGGAACGGTTATTTCCGCCCATGCCGGTTCAATGAAAGGTTCCTATCAAATGGTGGCTGAAGACGGATTTCATTTTTCGGCAGAAATTCCTGAATTTATTCTGAGCGTGCCGCGCGTGCTGCACTAATCTGCTGGCCCTATGTCTCATGGCACGCTTTATCTGATCCCAGCTCCGCTGGGTGAGGGCGATCTTGCCCGAATACTGCCGCTCGAAGTTCTGCAGCAAATCGGCTTGCTGGAACATTTCATCGTCGAACATCCCAAAACTGCCCGCCATTTCCTCAAGCAGGCAAATCCACACCGGGCTGTCCAAATGCTCAAACTGGATGTGCTGGATGAGCATACACCGGTCAGTGGAGTGGAAGCACTGCTGGCGCCATTACTGGCGGGAGAGGATGTTGGCCTGTTATCCGAGGCAGGCTGCCCGGCAATAGCGGATCCCGGCGGGGTACTTGTCCGGCTGGCGCATCGCAAGCGGATTCAGGTTGTGCCGCTGGTGGGGCCTTCTTCGATCCTGCTGGCGCTAATGGCCTCCGGGCTCAATGGCCAGCGCTTCCGTTTCCACGGTTACCTGCCTGTTGCCCCGGATCAGCGAAACAAAAAGATCATCCAGCTGGAAAAAGCATCTATTGCCGCAGATGAAACCCAGGTTTTTATTGAAACACCTTATCGCAACCGGAAATTGCTGGAAGCACTGATACAGCAATGCAGTGAAAAAACCGATATATGCGTTGCCAGCAGCCTTACCCAGGCAGATGAACTGGTGCTGACACAATCGGTCGGTGAATGGCGGGCAAGTAATGACTGGCCGGATTTGCAGAAAAAACCGGCAGTATTTCTGCTGCATGGCCCAAAACGCTGAGTAAACTGCTTTACCACCTCCCGGCAGAAAAATGTTCAGCCATAATTCACCCTTTCCACTCTTTCATGATTGTGGTGGCATACTCAAAATTGAGGCTCAGAATCAATAACGCCTGTTATATTCATTTTCCTGATTCTCGACCTGATCCTGACATCCAGTCCAGCCGCTACAGCAAAGGGGACCGGTAATCTTTTCACCTTCATTGTCTTTGATTGTCTTTGCGAACGCCATAGGCGTGAAGCAATCCACCTTCATTGTCTTTGCGAACGCCGGAGGCGTGAAGCAATCCAGCAACCATCGTCACCATTAACAGCAATCCGGTAACTACCTGCATACTGGATCACCACGTCGCGCTGCTCCTCGTGATGACGGTGGAAAAATTGTCTTTGTGACTGTGACTGTGACTGTGACTGCGGGTGCAACGTGGCAGGAAGCAGTCCACCTTCATTGTCTTTGCGAACGCCGGAGGCGTGAAGCAATCCAAGTGCCTTTGCTGCTGTTACCGTTCGTTTCTGGATCACCACGTCGCGCTGCTCCTCGTGATGACGATGGAAAAATTGTCTTTGCGACTGCGACTGCGACTGCGACTGCGACTGCAACTGCAACTGCAACTGCAACTGCGAGTGTAGCGTGGCAGGAAGCAGTCCACCTTCATTGTCTTTGCGAACGCCGGAGGCGTGAAGCAATCCAGTGCCTTTGCTGCCACTGCCACTGCCACTGCCACTGCTTCTGGATCACCACAGCCCTGGCAGGCTTCGTGATGACGGTAGCCGGATGGCTTCCCGCCTCCGGCGTTTGCAATGATGGTTTTTATCCAAACGCTCAAACAACCACCAATTTCCCCTTCAGTCCCGGCACTCGCTGGTTAAAAAAGAAAAGCTGCTGTTTCTGTTTATTCCCCTAAACCTTTCTTTATGCGGTCCGTTTACTGCTCTCAACGGCGGTTGAAAATTCTGCAAAGAAGCAGATTCAGGCCGGAAAACGATGGTGGGCTCGCTATAAAAGAAAGAGCGCCACACTATTTGAAAAAGAGACCTCTCTGAAGGAGAAACAGAAATGCCACAAGTTATCAATACCAACATCGCATCACTCAATGCACAACGTAACCTGAACGTATCCCAGAGCTCATTGAGCACCGCGTTGCAACGTTTATCCAGCGGCTTGCGCATCAACAGCGCCAAAGATGATGCTGCCGGGCTGGCGATTTCCGAGCGTATGACCTCACAAATCCGGGGTATGAATCAGGCTGCGCGTAACGCCAATGATGGTATCTCCCTGGCACAAACAGCTGAGGGTGCACTGGTCGAAATTGGCAATAACTTACAACGTATTCGCGAGCTGGCAGTGCAATCGGCTAATGCTACCAATTCAGAAGATGACCGTGAAGCGCTACAAAAAGAGGTTACCCAGTTGATCAATGAAATTCAGCGCGTGGGTGAGCAAACCAGTTTTAACGGCACTAAACTGCTGGATGGCAACTTCGCAAGTCAAATATTCCAAGTAGGAGCAAATAAAGATGAAACTATCGAGTTTACCGATATAGTTGATACTACAGCGAGCGGGCTAGGTGTCGATGGTGTTGATATTAGTGGTGCTGATGGTACTAATGCTGCAGATGCGATTGAAACCGTAGATGACGCCCTCAAAATCGTCAACAGCACTCGTGCAGATTTGGGTGCTATCCAAAACCGTTTTAGTTCTGCAATAGCCAATCTGCAGACCTCTTCCGAAAACCTGTCTGCTTCCCGCAGTCGCATTCAGGATGCCGATTTCGCTGCTGAAACTGCCAGCCTGACCCGTTCACAGATTCTGCAACAGGCTGGTGTCGCGATGCTATCGCAAGCCAACGCATTGCCTAACAATGTGCTGTCCCTGTTGAGATAAACGGCTCCCCCGTCAGTGCGAATGCAAGTGTAATGAAGCATGAAGCAATCCAGTAACGTAGATTGTTGCCGGATTGCTTCGCACTGAAGTGCTCGCAAAGACAGCACACTCCGTCATCACGAAGCCTGACAAGGCTGTGGTGATCCAGAAGTAAGTGGTAATGGCAGCAAAGGCACTGGATTGCTTCACGCCCCCGGCATTCGCAAAGACAATATTTCGATTTTTGTCAGCAGATAAAAATGAAAGATCCGTGTGTTTACATTATGGCGAGCAGGCGTAACGGGACGTTGTACACGGGGGTAACTTCTGATCTCGTGCAGCGTGCCTGGCAGCACAGGGAAAGCGTGGTGGACGGGTTTACCAGAAAATATCAATGCAAACTACTGGTTTGGTATGAGCAGCACGGTTCGATGGAAAGTGCGATTTTGCGGGAGAAGCAGATTAAGGCTGGTAGCCGCGCCAGAAAACTTGCCCTGATTGAAGCGCAAAACCCGGATTGGCGAGATTTGTATGAGGAAATCGTGTGAGTAGGGGTGATGGGAATGTGTTCCGTAACGTTTCTGGGTTGCCACGTCAGCCTGCGGCTTCCTCGCAATGACAGCATTTCTCTCGTCAT
>CAZYWE010000032.1:0-14511 GCA_964651625.1 uncultured Nitrosomonas sp.
CTGGTCGGGGTGAGAGGATTTGAACCTCCGGCTCCTGCGTCCCGAACGCAGTACTCTACCAGGCTGAGCTACACCCCGAGTGAAACAGCTACCAGCTAAATTGACGCATGTAAAAACACCCTGACTAAAACGCTAATAGTTTCTTGTGATCGCAAACCCGGCCAATTCTAGCAAACATTGCTTGTAGATAGAATCGCGGATGGCAGCGATTGCAGAAATGGCCACGTCAGCTTCGTTCTGGGCACATTGTTTTGCGTAATCGAGCGCGCCGCTTTCCTGAATAATTTTAAGTATCGGCTCAAATCCATCTTTTCCGCCACTTTCAATCGCGTGACGCACTGTACTCACCTGCTCAGGTGTCCCTGAGCGCATGACAAATATCAGCGGTAATGTTGGCTTCCCTTCTGCCAGATCATCTCCCAGATTCTTGCCTGTATCCTGGTCGTTTCCGGAATAGTCCAGTACATCATCCACGAGCTGGAATGCTGTTCCCAAATGCATGCCATAGGCTGCCAGTGCTTCTTCTTCAGCCGGGGTGGCTCCCCCCAGTATTGCGCCCAGCCGGGCGGCTGCCTCAAAAAGCTTGGCTGTCTTGAAACGGATGACTTGCAGATAATTTTCTTCTTCTACATCAGGGTCGCGACAGTTGATCAACTGGAGTACTTCACCTTCAGCAATAGTATTAGTGGCATCAGCCAGCACTTCCATAACCCGCATGTTTTCTACTTCCACCATCATCTGAAATGCGCGTGAATAAAGGAAATCCCCTACCAGGACACTGGCAGCATTTCCAAATAGCGCATTGGCAGTGGCCTGGTTGCGGCGCAATGCGGATTCATCCACCACGTCATCGTGTAAAAGCGTTGCGGTATGGATAAACTCAACCACTGCAGCCAGGTTGTGATGGTGTGAGCCTTTGTAATCGAACAATCCTGCTGCCAGGATAACCAGTGCCGGCCGCAGTCTTTTACCTCCACTATGAATAATGTATTCACTCACCTGCCGGACAAGTACCACCTGGGAATGAAGTTTTTGCTGGATTACGTTATCCACTGCGCTCATATCGCTGGCGATAACGTTTCTGATTGACTCAATTGACACAATGACTCCCTGAAGAAACCGCTATGGTAGAAATGTCGCAGCCTGGGTGTCAAGCTGGATTCCAGCTGGCTGGGCGGCCAGGATGCAAGTTACCGTATAGCGTGTGGTTACGGAACTTCCATTGAATGAGGTGATGTAACTTCCGTTATAATTGGCCAACTTTGAACAGGTGTTAGCAGGATATTTTTCATGCAACTTTTTGCTTTTGGTGTCAATCATCATACAGCACCTTTAGACATACGTGAGCACGTGGCTTTTTCAGATGAAGCGATGCGGCATGCGCTTCATGATCTGGTTGGTCATCAGCTTGTCAAAGAGGCGGCCATTGTCTCGACCTGTAACCGTACTGAAATATATTGCAACACTGATACACCAGATAAAGCGATCAGCTGGCTCGCTGATTTTCACCATCTTCGGGTTGGTGATTTAGAACCCTATCTTTATAAGCTTTTACGGGAGCAGGCAGTTAAACATGCCTTCCGTGTTGCTAGCGGGCTGGATTCCATGGTTTTGGGTGAGCCGCAGATATTGGGGCAGATGAAAAATGCGGTGAAATCAGCTGAACAGGCCGGGACGCTGGGGTTACTGCTGCACAAAATGTTTCAGCGTACATTTTATGTGGCCAAGGAAGTGCGTACTTCTACAGAAATAGGCGCAAGCTCTGTCTCGATGGCAGCCGCATCAGCGCGGCTGGCTGAGCGGATTTTCGGCAATATCAGTGAGCAGAAAGTATTGTTTATTGGTGCCGGCGAAATGATTGAGCTGTGTGCTGCTCATTTTGCTGCCAGACATCCCATACAGGTGACCGTTGCAAACCGTACAGTAGAGCGTGCAGAAGTACTCGCTCAGCGTTTTAATGCACGCGCCATTTCTCTGGGTGAGTTACCGGATCAGCTGGCGCTGCATGACATCGTAATCACTTCCACCGCAAGTCCGCTGCCGATCCTTGGAAAGGGTATGCTGGAACGGGCAGTTAAACAGCGTAAACATCGGCCGATTTTCATTGTGGATCTGGCTGTACCGCGAGACGTAGAGCCCGAAGTGGCTGAGCTGGATGATGTGTTTCTGTATTACGTGGATGATCTGGCTGATATTGTCAGGGAAGGGTTGGATAGCCGCCAGGGGGCAGTGACACAGGCTGAAACAATTATTGAATCCAACGTTGTTGATTTCATGCACTGGGTTGCCACGCGGCAGAGTGTTCCAACTATCCGGGCGTTGCGTGATCAGGCAGAGCGGTATCGTCGTCACGAATTGGCCCGCGCGCACAAACTGCTGGCCAAAGGGGAAAATCCCGAAAAGGTGTTGGAGTCATTTAGCAATGGTTTGACCAATAAATTTCTTCACCTCCCTTCTTCTGTTCTGAATCATGCAGATGATGATGAACGTGAACAACTGATTGAGCTCGTCAACCGGCTGTATCAGCTGCATTACCCGCAATGAACAAGGGAATTATCGACCAGCTTACCCGGCTGAGTATGCGGCTGGGTGAGCTGGATAAATTATTAAGTAACGAAGGAATCACAGCTGATCTGGATAATTACCGGAAGCTTTCTCGTGAACGGGCTGAAATTGAGCCGGTAACGGGACTTTATCACGCATATCAGCAAGTTGAGCTGGATCTGGCAACTGCCAGAGAAATGGGTGCAGATCCGGAGTTCCGGGATTTTGCTGAAGCCGAGATCGAGGCAGGCAAGCGAAAACTCGTGAATATCGAGACTGATATACTCAAGCAGTTATTGCCCAAAGATCCAAATGACGAACGCAATATTTATCTGGAAATACGGGCAGGTACGGGAGGGGATGAATCCGCCCTGTTTGCGGGTGATCTGTTTCGTATGTATAGCCGTTATGCGGAGCGGGAGAGATGGCAGGTGGAAATCGTTTCACAAAGTCCTTCTGAAGTGGGTGGGTACAAGGAAATTATTGCCAGGATTGTCGGCTGCGGTGCTTATTCCAGACTCAAGTTCGAATCAGGCGCACACCGTGTACAGCGTGTCCCGGCGACTGAAACCCAGGGGCGTGTCCATACTTCAACCTGTACCGTAGCAGTTCTGCCGGAAGTGGATGAGATTGCTGATGTAACCCTGAATCCGGCCGATTTGAGAATCGATACTTTCCGTGCTTCGGGTGCTGGAGGGCAGCACATTAACAAAACGGATTCAGCCGTGCGGATTACCCACTTGCCGACGGGGATCGTAGCTGAGTGTCAGGAGGGGCGATCCCAGCATAAAAACAAGGCGCAGGCGATGAGCGTCCTGATTGCCCGTATTCTCGATAAGCAGGTGAGTGCACAGCAGGCTGAGCAGGCGGCTACCCGAAAATCACTGGTGGGCAGTGGTGAGCGCTCGGAGCGAATTCGTACCTACAACTTCCCGCAGGGCAGAATTACCGACCACAGGATCAACCTTACGCTCTATAAAATTGACCAGATCGTGGATGGCGATTTGAACGAGCTATGCTCAGCGCTGGCAGCCGAACATCAGGCAGCACAACTGGCCGCTTTGACAGAAAAATGACAGGGAACAGCCAGTTTATTCCGGTACAGGAACTCCCTGATACTTCCATTACAATCGGCAGGCTCTTGCAGAGCGCTGCAACGGTCGTTGACCGTATTGATGCGCGCTGGCTTTTACAGAGTGTATTGAATACCGATGCGGCTTACTTGGTTTCGCATGCGGATCAGTTACTTGGCGCGGATCAGATAGATCATTTTCGGCAGTTGCTCGCAAGGCGTATTGCCGGGGAGCCGGTTGCTTATCTGACAGGAGAAAGGGGGTTTTACGATCTGGTGTTTGAAGTGACACCTGACGTATTGATTCCGCGCCCTGAAACAGAATTGCTGGTAGAAATGGCGCTGGCTAAAATTCCGGCAGGCCGTAAATGCAGTGTGCTTGATCTGGGAACCGGGAGCGGGGTGATTGCAGTTACCATTGCCAGACATCGCCCTGATGCTCGCGTGATAGCAGTTGATCTTTCTCCTCGGGCAATAGCCGTAGCGTGCGGAAACGCTGAAAAACACGCTGTAAAAAATGTGGTATTCATTAAGGCTGACTGGTTTTCTTGTTGTACTGCTGAAAAATTTGATGTAATCGTAACCAATCCTCCCTATGTTGCTGAAGGTGATCCACACCTGGAAGAAGGGGATCTGCGTTTTGAGCCAATGGCAGCACTGACAGCTGGGCGTGATGGTCAGGATTGTCTGCGCAGTATCATCACACAAGCTTCAGGCTATCTTGAGCCATCCGGGTGGCTAATGCTGGAGCATGGCTATAACCAGGCTGCTGTTTGTCATGAATTACTGGGAAAGGCTGGTTTTACCCGCCTGTTTACCGAAACTGATCTTGCGGGTACGGATAGGGTGACGGGCGGGCAGTATGTATAGAATGATCCTGATTAAAATAGCCGTTGTTGATTAAGTACGTAACTGTTTTATAAATTTAAGGAGAAATGAAGTATGGATATCGTTGAATCTATTGAAAAACAGGTATCTTCACATCCTGTAGTACTGTATATGAAAGGGACTCCGGATCAGCCACAGTGTGGTTTTTCAGCCAACGCGGTACGGATACTGAGCGCTTGTGGAGTTGAGGATTTTTTTGCAGTAAACGTACTGGCCGATTCAGAAATACGCCAGGGTATCAAGGATTATTCTAACTGGCCTACCATTCCCCAGTTATATGTCAATGGAGAGTTTGTCGGTGGATCAGACATCATGTCTGAAATGTATCAGAGTGGTGAGTTAAAGAAGCTGCTTGAGAAGTAAATTTGCTTGCCCAGCCAGATTGTTAACTGATTGCTGAGGCAATCACCCAGTACCTTGCAAATTTACCCACAGCAATGAAAAACGCTGCCGAGGCCCAGTTGATTCGCAGCCACCCGGCAGCAACACATAACACGTCGCCGATCAGTGGCAGCCAGGACAGGAACAATATGGGCGCTCCACGGCGGCGTGTCCACTCCAGCCCATGAGCATAACGCCCTATTTTGGCTGACAATGCCTGTTCATCGGGT
The DNA here is from genome assembly GCA_964651625.1 of uncultured Nitrosomonas sp. Taxonomy (GTDB): domain Bacteria; phylum Pseudomonadota; class Gammaproteobacteria; order Burkholderiales; family Nitrosomonadaceae; genus Nitrosomonas. The sequence goes on from CAZYWE010000032.1 coordinate 5,116, forward strand.
AAGAAGCGCCCAATCACGTAGGAACTGATTCCCCCCAGTGTATTGCCCAGCGTGGCAAGATTGAGGGCTGGCCAGAACAAATCTGGATAAGCAACCAGTACCCCGGCCAGTACTGCTTCAGAGCCCCCGGGTAATAGTGTTGCAGCAAGAAAACTGCTGGTAAAAAGTGCCAGAAGGCTGGCGTCCTCACCCATAGGAATAGTATGTATTTCCTGATAATAGTGAATACATGTCGAATATCATCGAAAGTGGCCGCCTTATCTTGTACTTTATGAGCACTGTAGTGTAACACTACAGGTTCGGTAGTCAGCATTATGAGAACGGGAGGTAGTCTCTAACCAGGTTCTGGATTAAAGATCTCATATATTTATCCGCTTACTCTCAAAGAAGTAACGGGTTCGCCATGTATTTGGAAAAAGAATCAGGTAAAAATCAGTACTGGTTTTTTGATGAATTCCTGAAAAATATTGCTATTGAACGCAGTCAGATCGAAGTGGATTCGTGCAAAATGAGTGAGCAGGGTATGCTGGAACTCTTGCTATTTTTGAAAAATATATAATCACTCCGCAACTGATCCGAGGTCGAACTTACCGGGTTAACGATCGTGCTTCGGATAACGGTTTCGTGAATATCCTGGTAAAAAAATATACAGAGTAGCTTGAGACATGAAAAATCAGCCATTTATTACCGCTGAGCAGCTGATTATATTTTTCAGTTATACTTTCTTGTCATGTATTCTGGTTGCATAATTGCGGGTGTATGTGGCCAGATGACACCTCGTCTTGTCACTTCGGAGTTGATTTATGCTGATTTACGATGCGCATAGCCCTGCACCACGTTGCTTGAGGATGTTTTTGCTGGAAAAGCAGTTACAACTGCCAGCTGTGACAGTGGATGTCATGACCGGAGAAAATCGGCAATTACCTTATCTGACAGTTAATCCAGCCGGACAAACCCCGGCGCTGCGCCTGGATGATGGCAGTGTGCTGGCTGAAGCTGTTGCCATTGCCGAATATCTGGAGGAGCTGCATCCCCTGCCACCACTGATCGGCAGCACGCCTGCGCAGCGCGCACAAACCCGGCAATGGTGGCGGCGGGTAGAGCTCAATATTACAGAATTTATACACAACGCATACCATTATGCTGAAGGGTTGGCCCGGTTTGAATCTCGTATTCCAGTTGCACCTGAAGCAGCGGATGGATTGAAACGAGTGGCCCAGGATCGTCTGCGCTGGTTGGACGGCATGTTTGGGGCAGGGCCGTATTTGTGCGGGGAGCGCTTTACTGCTGCCGATATCTGGCTATACGTATGGCTGGATTTTGGAGTGACGGTCAGCCAGCCATTTGATTGCAGTCTATCAAATATCGGCCCTTGGTTTGAGCGTGTTGCTGCCCGGCCGAGTGCTGAATCAAGCAGGAAGCTGCTGGCAGCGTAGAGCATACGATAGTGGTTTTCCCGGGCCTTATTGTGTATATATTGTAATGTGTTTGGAATCGGGTTAGGTTATGCACGTTTTACCCGAAAGAGTGGATAAAAGTGTGAAGTGTGAAGTTTGTTTATTTTTAATAAGGAGATAGATGATATGAACAAGAAGAGAGTGGTAACAATGCTTGCATTGGTCGGCGCATGTGCTGGTTTGTCTGCTTGCGCAACAACAGGGGAAGTGGAAGCACTCAAGACACGTGTTGATGCACTTGAGTCCAATGTTTCTTCAGCCAAGGCCGATGCTGCTGCTGCCAGGACAACCGCCAATGATGCAGTGAATACTGCCAATCAGGCGCTGGACAAAGCTAACGAAGCCAATGCGCGCTCGATCGATACTGAAACCAAAATTGATCGCATGTTTAAACGTGCAATGCACAAATAAGCTGATCATTTTGTGATCACCCGGAGTTTCCCTTTTTGTCTGTAATCCGGATGAAATAAGGCGAGATCCCGGGTGGTCCGAACCCCCTTCCCGGCAATTTTCCTTACCCTGAAATTTTCACGTATTACCTGATTTCAAAAGCAGTTTCAATGACAGCTTCCCTGCCTGATTATAAATAATCCTCATTCCTTCTCAGCATTAACGCTTTCGTGAGTGGTTGTGAAATCTTTCTTCGGTACTGGCTCTTGAGAAATATTTTCGAGCGACTGCAGCGAAGGGACATCAGGGTTGTTTTCTGCGCGATCACGATAAAGTGCGGCGCGGCTCAACAGTATCAGTGTTACTGGTGTGGTGGCTGTTACAAATACACCAATCAGTAGCTGATGGAGAACAAGCTGTGATTCCGCAACACTGAAGTAAATTATTGAGGCGATGACGATGCCGGCTGTTCCCCAGCTTGTTCCAAGTGTTGGTGCGTGAATGCGATCGTAGAAACCCGGCAGGCGGAAAAGCCCGAACGAGCCGATCAAAGTCAATCCGGCACCAAGCAGCAGGAAAAAAGCGATGAGTAATGCAGCCCATAGTGGCAGATCAGCGGTGTGGTTCATTCAATCACCTCACCACGCATCAGGAATTTGGCCAGAGCTACGGTAGCTACAAAGCCCAGTGCACCCATAATCAGAGAAATTTCAAAATACAGGGAATTACCGGTGCGTATGCCTAAAACCAGTATTAACAGCATTGAATTACTGTAGAGCGTATCCAGCCCCAGTACCTTGTCCTGGGCACGGGGACCCCTGATCATGCGAGCCAGTGCCAGTATCATGGCGATGCCCAGAGCAATCTGTGCCACGGTAACAGACCAGAAAAGAATTGCAGCACTCATTCAAATATCTCCCGTAACAGGTATTCATAGCGATTCTTGATTAAATCCAGCCAGGCAGCTTCATCGACCAGATCGAAAACATGCAGTATCAGGGTGCTGCGTGCGGAATTGTAGTCAATCCAGGCTGTGCCGGGTGTGCCGGTTATGATGACTGCCAAAATTGCCAGCCCCATCGGATCGCGCAAATCAAGCGGAATGGTTATGAAGCTGGACACCCCGGCTTTCCTGCCACCATGCAGGATAATTCTGGCAACGGCAATGTTGGAACGCACGATATCGCAAAACACAATAGCGGCCAGCCTGAGCAACAAATCCCAGCGCCGGAGCCGTGGCTTTGCCGGGTGTAGCGCTGCCAGTCCCCATGCGGCAATCATCGCGGTGATAGAACCGGTTAAAAACTGGCCAGCTGAGAAACCAGCCAGCATCATCCAGGTAATAACCAGTACAACAACCAGCAGCGGGTAGGGAAACAGCCTGTTCATTCTGCCACTCCCTTCAGTTGTGGTGATGCCCTACTTTGTGTCGTCATCACACCTTCAATATAAGGCTGTGGTGCATGCAGACCGGTTGCAGTTGCATCCATAAAACGCATCACCGGCCCTGCCTGCAGGGTTAACATCAGCGTCAGACATAGCAGGATCGCAATCGGTACGATCTCGATTAGTAATACTCGTGGCAGTGCCGTATCTACCGGAGGAGCCCAAAAATTACGGATACCGGAGCGGCTCATGGCAATCAGCGTAGCCAGGCCGGAAAAAATGAGCAGTGCCAGAAACCACCATGATGTTGCCGGAATGAAGTGCACCTGTCCTGATTCGTCAGGACTGAACAGGGCATCAAGGATGACGAATTTGGCAACAAAGCCTGAAAGCGGCGGCAAGCCGGCCAGCAGAATGGCGCAAGCAGCAAAACAGGTGCCCAGCACGGCAATCGTTCTGGGAATGGCGACACCGACGATTTCCTCATCCTCCATTTCTTCAGCATGATCGCCAAAAGCTTCCATGGTGACGGCCAGAATGTTTGCTGCCATGTTCTGGCCTCTTTCAACCAGTTCAATGAGCATGAACAGGGCACTGATTGCCAGCGTAGAACTCACCAGATAAAACAGGGCGCCGGCAGTTACCCCGGTTTGTGACAGACCAATACTTGCCAGCAGCGTGCCGGACGAGATCAGCACTGAAAAACCGGCAAATCGTCCTGGTGTCTGCGAAGCGAGCACACCGACAGTACCAAAGCTGATCGTTGCCAGGCCGCCATACAGTAACAGCTGTACCCACAGATTTTCTGCAAAATCGGGGGTGCCTCCGGAGAAAAGCAGCGACAGGCGCAACAGCACATAAATACCGACTTTGCTCATGATGGCAAAAATGGCTGCTGATGGTGCCGGTGCTGCGGTATAGGTTGTGGGCAGCCAGAAATTCAGCGGCCACATGCCTGCTTTGATCAGGAAAGCCGCACTCAGAATGGCTGCACCGGATTCCAGCATAGCAGGGTTTGCTTCGCTGATCTGCCGGATACGCAGCGCCAGATCGGCCATGTTGAGTGTGCCGGTGACGCCGTAAATCAGAGCTACACCAACCAGAAACAGCAGTGAAGCAACCAGATTGATAGCGATATAGTGCAACCCTGCTTTTACCCGAAGTAAACCTGATCCATGCAGCACCAGCCCGTAAGATGCAGCCAGCATTACTTCAAAAAATACAAACAGGTTGAACAGATCTCCTGTCAGGAATGCACCATTCAACCCCATCAGCAGCAACAGAAACAGTGTATGAAAATGTACGCCGGCTTTATGCCAGCGTGCGAGTGAAAATATGAGCGAGGGCAGGGCGAGTGTTGCTGTCAGCACCAGCATCATCGCAGACAGGCGATCCAGCACCAGATTGATGGCAAATGGTGGGGGCCAGTTGCCGAGCAGATAAACAATGGTGCTACCTTTACCTGTGCTGCCACCAGTATGCGCGATGTGCAGAAGCATGATGGATACCACCAGCAGCACAGCAGCAGTAAAAATCGATACAAAGGCTTTCAGATAGCGCGCGCGATCATCGAAAAAAAGCAGCAGTACGCCAGCGATAAATGGAAGCAGGATGGGTGCAATGACAAGGTGTTCCGGAGGTGAAATCATCGATCTGGCTCCTTGCCGTCAACGTGATCAGTTCCAGTTAAGCCGCGCGCAGCCAGCAGAATGACCAGAAACAGGGCCATCGTCGCAAAACCGATGACAATAGCTGTGAGCACCAGTGCTTGTGGCACCGGATCAGCAAAAGCAGTCGGATCAATCTGTGTGCCTGCCTGTACAGTTGTCTGTGTGGTAACAGGAGGTTTGTCTGTCACCAGCCGGCCAGCACTGAAAATAAACAGATTGACGGCGTAAGAGAGTAACCCCAATCCAATGATGACCTGATAGGTGCGCGGGCGCAGCAGCAGCCAGACACCTGAGCCGACCAGCACGCCAATACCAAGAGACAGGATCAGCTCCATCAGTCAGCCTCCTCGTTTTTTATCATTTCAGAAGGGCGTGCGCGATGGCTGCGGAGTGATTGATGTGCTATCGCAATCAGCATCAGGGCGGTTGCGCCCACAACCAGCAGCAGAACGCCGAGATCAAAGAACAACGCTGTGGCCACTGGTAACTGGCCAATCAGTGGGATTTCCAGATGGCTGAAGTATGCAGTCAGAAAAGGGAAACCAACCAGCCATGATCCTATTCCGGTTAGTGCTGCCAGTAACAGGCCAGAGCCAATCCAGCGGATAGGCAGGATACGCAGGTGATCTTCCACCCAGCGTGTACCACTGGCAAGATACTGCAGCAGCAGGCCGATCGCCAGCGTAATGCCGGCGGCAAATCCGCCACCCGGCAGATCATGACCGCGCAGGAAGAGATAAACGGACAGCAGGATGATGAACGGGAACATCCATTGCATAATGACTGCCGGCACCATCAGGTAATCGTGTACGGTTTCCCCGATCTGGCGCTCTGGATGGCGGTCATCAAAATCATTTTGCCTGCGCTGTTGCTCGGGAATATCGATGCTGTCCGGTGCCGGCCGAAAACGCCGCAGCAAAGCGTACACGGTGAGCGCCACGACCCCCAGCACTGTGATTTCGCCGAATGTATCAAAACCACGGAAATCGACCAGAATGACGTTGACGACGTTGTTGCCGCCCCCTTCTGAATAGGCGTGCTCCAGAAAAAACCGGGCAATGGAATCCGATAAAGGAGCATCTGTCATTATTTTGCAGGCGATCAGTGCTGCACCTCCTCCGCAGCTGATAGCCAGTACCAGATCCCGGAGTCTGCGTACCCGGGCGGTCAGAGTCGAAGCGACGTCAATCTGCTCCACCCTTTTCGGCAACCAGCGTAGTCCCAGCAGAATCAGGACAGTAGTGACTATTTCCACTAGCAGCTGGGTTACAGCCAGATCAGGTGCAGAGAACCAGACAAAGGTCATGCAGGTGACAAGGCCCGCTCCTCCCATCAGGATCAGTGCGATCAGGCGGTGATATTTGGCCTGATAAGCTGCTCCGAGCGCACAGACAATACCGATCCCCCACAGCATGGCAAAAACGGGATCGACTCCGGCAAGTGATGGCAGGCTGAAATCAGTCTGCTCTTCAAGGAACGGCCAGCTGCCGGCAATTAGCGCAGTCAATACGATCAGAAACAGTTGTGGCTGCAGGCGGTGTGTGCCAAAAAATTCTTCCAGCCAGCGCGCCCATCGCCACGAAAGCGTAACCAGCACTTTGTCAAAAATATGCTGACCCTTGAAATGGCGTATGCCGGGAGGACCATCCTCACAGCGGGCCAGGTAATTTCCCAGAGCGAGGTAGAGTAATACTCCGCTGATGAGTGCAATCGTACTCATGACCAGCGGAGTGTTGATGCCGTGCCATATTGCCAGGCTATATTGTGGTGTGCGTTCACCCAGGACAGAGGTGACGGCAGTATGCAGATAAGGGCCGATGGTTATGCCGGGAATCACACCGACGATAAGGCAGGCCAATACCAGAAATTCGATCGGCAGCCGCATCCAGTGAGGAGGTTCATGGGGCTCACGGGGGAGTGTCTGCGGTTTGGGGCCAAAAAAAACGGTATGAATGAATCGCATGGAATAGGTTACGGCAAAGGCACCGGCGATCGTGGCGACATAGGGGAGAGCACCATCCAGTGCGGAGCCGGAATGCTGTTCGAGTGTTTCAGCAAAAAACATTTCTTTCGATAAAAATCCGTTGAGCAGTGGTACGCCTGCCATAGCGGCACTGGCGACCATGGCAAGCGTTGCCGTGATGGGCATGTAGCTGAACAATCCGCTCAGCTTGCGCATATCGCGTGTTCCCGCTTCGTGGTCAATAATGCCGGCTGCCATGAACAAAGAGGCTTTGAAGGTGGCGTGATTCATCATGTGAAAAATGGCTGCTACAGCAGCCAGCGGGCTGCCGAGGCTCAGCAGTGTGGTAATCAGACCGAGATGGCTGATAGTTGAATAGGCAAGCAACCCTTTGAGATCCTGCTGGAAAATGGCAAAACAGGCGCCAAGCAGCAGTGTGCTCATGCCTGCCAGACCAACGATGAAAAACCATTCGTCAGTGCCGGATAACACAGGCCATAGCCGGGTAAGCAGAAACACACCTGCCTTTACCATCGTGGCTGAATGCAGATAGGCCGATACCGGTGTGGGTGCGGCCATCGCGTTAGGCAGCCAGAAATGGAACGGGAACTGCGCACTTTTGGTCAGTGCGCCCAGCAGGATGAGTACCAGCATGGGAACGTAGAGCTCGTGCTCCCGGATTGTGTCGCCCGCAGCCAGAACACTGTCGAGATCATAGCTGCCAACGGTGTAACCGACCAGAATCAGCCCGACAAGCAGGCAAAGCCCACCGGCTCCCGTAATGATCAGCGACATGCGCGCACCTTCACGTGCTGCTGCGTTATGGTGCCAGTAGCCGATCAGCAGGAATGAAAAAATACTGGTGAGTTCCCAGAAAATGGCCAGCAGAATCAGGTTGCCGGAAATAACCATGCCCTGCATGGCGCCGGCAAATGCCAGCAGAAAGGAAAAGAAACGCGGTACCGGATCTTTCGGGGACATGTAGTAACGCGCATAAAGCACCACAAGAAATCCGATGCCGGTGATCAGCATCGAGAACATCCACGCAAACCCGTCCATTCTGAGCGTAAAGTTCAGACCCGATTCCGGCAGCCATTCGATTTCGCTGCGGAGTATTTCTCCCGTGGAAATGAATGGATAAAGCAGGACAACGATAATGAATGCCACCATTGTTACGCTGCCTGCCAGCCACGCCTCCGTATTGCGGGCGTTGGCCGGCAGAATTGCGGCCAGTGCGCTTCCGGCAAAAGGCAATGCTATCAGGAGATAAAGGAAATTCTCGTTGCTCATCCGCAGGCTAATAACGTAAACGACAATAAACAGGCTGTTGAAAAATTACCGTGCTCTCAAGGGGAATTCCCGGGGAAAGCAGGGGATTTTCCTTGCAGATGAGCAGCGATCAGCTGAGCACTGAAATCAGACCGACTACGGTAAATTATACTGTCGATAACCTGCTGGCATTTGCCGGATTAAAAAGGCGTACTGGTTTGAAGTGTCCTTCAGTATTTATCGTAAGGATTGCCGCCAACTTATCCTGCTTTTTATTGCATTACGACAACCGTATGAAACTCGGAAAATCCATGAGAGGATTTCTTCGTTCTGAACAACTTCTTTCTGTGCCAGTCCGTGTATTATTAACCTTTAACTTCAATATGATGAGTCATGGATTGGTTTGGCCGCAAGGCTTGGAATGGGGTATTTTTCTGGTGGCTGCTGGTGTGTACAGTATTTTTCATGTTGTGTACCGGGAGTGCCAGGGCCGAGGACTGGCTGTACGTTATTCGTACAGGGGATAATCTCTGGAATGTGGCTGGGCGCCACCTCGTCAGTGTAGGTTATGTGCCGCGTTTACAGCAGCTGAATCGTATCCGGGATCCATATCATCTTCCACCGGGTAAAGTGATCCGCATCCCGGTCGAATGGGCAACCCATAGATCAGGAGATGTTGAGATTGCTGATTTTTACGGTGTGGCAACGCTAAAACGGGCAGGCAGTACCGAGAGTTTTTCAATTGCAGAAAAACTGCGGGTGACTATAGGGGATGAAATCAGTACCGGACCGGATTCGCAAGTGATTCTCGAATTTGAAGATCATTCTCGCCTTCGTGTGGAAAGCGAAAGCAGGGTCCGTCTGAAACAGGTGGAGGTACTGGGGCAGGATGCGTTAGTGGTGACAGAAGTTGAACTGGAAGCCGGTCGTACGGAAAATATTGTTCCGCACGATTCTGAACCGGCCTCCAGGTTCAGGATTCGGACTCCTTCCGCAGTGAGTTCAGTACGTGGCACTTATTTTCGTGTGGGAACTGATAAAAAGGGTGGCACTACCTATAGTGAGGTTCTGGAAGGGCGGGTGGAGATTGGAGCACAACAGCGGAATGTTCAGGTGCAAGGTGGTTACGGTGTGGTTACTCAGCCGGATCAGCCTCCCGGCAGCCCGGTAGAGCTGTTACCTGAACCGGATTTTTCCGAAACGCCGGATGAGGTAGGTCGTCAACCGTGGAGTCCAACGGATTAAGCGGCCATCTGTTTTG
>CAZYWE010000033.1:0-13305 GCA_964651625.1 uncultured Nitrosomonas sp.
AACACCAGGCATTCTGCCTGGCAAGAATACCCGTTTCAACCAGATGGTAAATGCCCGTCGTAAATGATTTTGCTGGGGTGATTGTAACCAGATGATCAGCGCTTGCAACACCTGTTGGACATCTTCCGGGGTGCGGCTGTTCTCCAGCCGGAATAATGCGGCAGCCAGGTTGCGCAGTTCTGCCAGTTCATGCTCGTGGTAGCGGCCTTCATCCAGCAGCAGGTAATGCAGATGCGGACGATAACGCTCCAGCCCGCCCGGTACAGGTGTAATCAGGTCAGCAGTGTCTGCCGGCGCCTGCCAGTGCGGATCACCGTTGTACAGCACGATTGGCAGGACGGGTGGGAGCAGTTCATTGGCCTTCACCGCTTCACTTCTGATCAGATCCTGATACAGCAGGCCAACGTAGGTCATGATGCGCACGGCCATGAACCAGTCTACCGAGGATTGAAATTCCAGCAGCAGATAAACGTAGAGCCAGTCTGTTTTGCCGGGCGGCTCCTTTCCCCAGTGGATACGCCAGATGACATCATCGTGGCGTTCGCGCAGATCATCACTGACATAGCTGCCACTGACTTTTTCCAGTGTGGAAAAATCGAGCTCTTTAACCCAGTCTTCCCGCACAAAACCGCGCAGTAAATCCGCCACCATTTCCGGATGGGAGAACAATAGTTTGTAGCTGTGATCGTGATCCATCCCCAAAGTGTAATGGAACAGGGGAATAAAGGGATGTTTTAGCTCTATAACTGGATTGCTTCACGCCTTAACGGCGTTCGCAAAGACGATTTTGCCGTTTTCGCGAGGCGCAGCGCGGAGAGAAAAAGGAGATTGGCAGCTTGCCTGAAGAGGGAAAAGAAACCAGTTTGCCGCAGCGAGCAGCAAACCAAGGGCGGTTCAATCAGCAATCACAACAGCGAGAACGGGCCAGACCTCGGCCCAACTTCCCGACAACCCCATACCTTGCCTGAAATATCATGCCTGCGATGTGGTTGTGTCATGCAAACCCCCTTTCATTGAATTTCCTGAAAGGATCTCATACTCCTTATCTCATGACTGCAGTATCTAATACAACGTCGGGAAACCAATATTAGCTTGAGCAGGGTGCAGCAACAAATGAAGATCAGCAGCTACATACCCACTTCCCCAAGTTTTTTTGCTGATTTTGGTGAGAAAAGTTTTACTCTTCGGGAATGGCCGCGCGGTATAGGCATAGATGTAATACATCACAGAAACCGGCAGCACTACCCCCCGTGCAGATCAATTACCGCGTATATTTTTGATCGTTTGTTGCATATCAGCAGCTGGAAGATAGTAAGTGCCTGAATCTGCCAAACCATACCACTAACGCCACCGGTTATTTACGATAAGGACAGTTTTCCTTGGTACAGTCTGCGTACAGTGACAGCGAATGCTCCTGCAGTACAAATCCCCGTTCTTTGGCCACTTTTGCCTGGCGTTTCTCGATTTCAGGATCATAGAATTCTTCCACCCGGCCGCACTGCAGACATACCAGATGATCATGGTGGTTATCGCTGGCCAGTTCAAATACTGCTTTGCCGCTTTCGAAATGATGGCGCTCCAGCAGACCGGCCTGTTCAAACTGGGTCAACACACGATAAACCGTTGCCAGACCAATATCCTCCCCTTCGCTCAATAACTCTTTATACACATCTTCTGCTGAAAGGTGCCGAATGGCGCTGTTTTCGAACAGATTCAGTATTTTCAGACGCGGGAGGGTTGTCTTCAACCCCATTGTTTTAAGATCAATGTTTTTCAAGTTTTCCGACTTGCTCATAAATTATTTACCCAGAAATAGTTGCTGTATCTGTGAGACAATTCACCCGGTTCGGGCCTGCTACACAACATCATGTCACTGCAATAAAATCCCGTAATTCGCTACGATAATACGTATTACAGTCACTTTTTGTTTACATTTTACCTTGGCCGGGAGGCTGGCTGCTCATAGTATCCTATCCCGGACAGATTGAGAAATATTGACCTGGTATGCGCGCACTTCTTCTACGACTGTTACTGCTATCACTATCTCTTCCTCTGACATATTGCACTTATCTTCCTTCATTACCCTACAAAATCGATATTCGGCAGGGAAATTTTGTGACAGATGAAATGGTAGCCAGATTAAAACCGGGGATGACGCGCTCACAGGTGCGATTCACATTAGGCACCCCTCTGGTGATGGACGTTTTCCATGTGGATCGGTGGGATTACATTTATCGCACGGCACCGAGCGGGCAATTGGCCGAAGAAAAAAAGCTGGTCATTTTTTTCAGTAACGATCGTTTATCGCATATTCAGGGAGATTTTCCGCTGCCTCCGGCCTTTGCTGAATCTGCCCCACCTGCTCCTACTTCTGAAGAGTCATTCGGATTTATTCCAGAGGCTGGCAGCAATATGAACGAAGAAGCTGATAAAAAAGGAACCGTAGATTTTCTCAGAGAAAATAAAACAGATTTCTACAAGGACAATCAATGACATCGTTAAATATAGCTGTTGCCGGCAGTACCGGGCGCATGGGCCGGACAATTCTGGAAACCATTGCTGAAGCGAATGACTTACGATTATCTGCAGCACTTGAACAACCAAATAACCCTTATTTATCACAAGATATTGGTAATTTAACCGGAACGCCCCCGGGTGTGGTGATCAGCAGCGACTACGCCTCCGCACTGGCCGGCAGCGACGTGCTGATTGATTTCACGCGCCCGGCTGGTACTCTGCTGCATCTGGCCGCATGCCGGAAACTGGGTGTCAGAATGGTTATCGGCACAACCGGATTCACGCCAGAAGAAAAAGAAATCATCCACGAGGCGTCCAGAGACATCGCCATCGTGCTCGCCCCCAACATGAGTGTGGGCGTTAACTTGCTGTTCAGATTGCTCGAAGTTGCTACAAAAGCCTTGCCTGAGGGTTACGACATTGAAATCATCGAGGCACATCACCGCCATAAGGTAGATGCTCCCTCCGGAACAGCGCTGCGTATGGGCGAAGTAATTGCACAGGCCCAAGGCAAGGATCTGGGTAAGGTTGCAATTTACGGGCGTGAAGGCAATACCGGAGAGCGTTCACCAGATACCATCGGGTTCTCCACCATCCGTGGCGGAGATATTGTGGGTGACCACACGGCATTATTCGCTGGAGTGGGCGAGCGCCTGGAAATCACCCACAAGGCCAGCAGCCGTAAAACATTTGCAGCAGGCGCATTGCATGCAGCCCGTTTTCTTGCCACCAGAAAATCCGGATTGTTTGATATGCAGGATGTACTCGGCCTGCGCTGATTTTCAATGGCAACCTATGCAATCGGTGACCTGCAAGGCTGCCACCGGCATTTTCTTGAGCTGCTCGATCTAACTGGCTTCAATCCCACCCGTGACAGGTTATGGCTGGTGGGTGACATCGTTAACCGCGGGCCGGATTCTCTCTCATTACTGCGCACCCTGATGGAACTGGGCGATACCACCACAGTGGTACTGGGCAATCATGATCTTCATCTTCTGGCTATTGCGGCAGGCTCCGCCAGAGAGCGTCGTGGTGACACCCTACAATCAATTCTGGAGGCCCCCGACAGCAAAACATTGCTTGGATGGCTAAAGCAGCAACGGTTGTTTTATCACGAAGATAACTATGCACTGGTTCACGCCGGCCTGCTGCCTGACTGGGATATTGAACAGGCAGCTGATCTGGCGCTGGAAGTGGAAGCAATCATTCGCAGTAATCAGTTCCAAACCTTTTCCCGTTCAATGTATGGCAACGAACCTGATTGCTGGCACGATGCCCTGCGTGGAGAGGATCGCTGGCGCGTCATCATCAATGCCATGACCCGTATGCGTGTCTGCACACCGGAAGGCAGAATGAATTTCACCTGTAAAGGAGGATTGCCAGCTATTCCCGAGGGGCTGCTGCCTTGGTTTGAAATCCCCCGGCGCGCCAGCAGGAACACAACGATTGTGTTTGGGCATTGGTCTGCACTGGGCCTGCATCTGACACCCAACCTCATTGCCCTGGATACGGGCTGCGTCTGGCGAGGCTGTCTTACATCCGTTCGGCTGGAAGATCGGAAGATATTCCAGGTGTCATGTGCCTGACATCGAGCGACAACGCCTGTGCAATAGCCTTCTCCGCCAGCCGCGCAAGTTCACGACGATTTTTATCAACACCCGAGATAGGTTCTTTGAAAATCAGCTCTACCTGAATCTCCGGCTCTGCCAGTATCTTCATCAGGGATTGCAGCATCGTTACGCTGACATAGGCTACGCTTGAATTCCGCGAGCCATCGCGACTACTGTACCGAATAGCGACTGGATAAAGCAGTACCTGAGCAGCGACAGCGGGTTGCAGTAAAGATGCATGAAAATGCAGCAGCACATCACCATCGCCGGTTGTACCTTCTGGGAATATCACTACCGAATACCCGGCATTCAAAACGCTGTTTACCTGCTGATTGATACGTAATGTATCGTTGCGTTTTTCACGTTCGATAAACAAAGTCCCGGCATTCCTGCACAGTCTGCCCAGCACAGGCCAGGTACTGATTTCTGCTTTGGCGACAAAACGTACCGGACATACGGCCAGGATAGCCACAATATCCAGCCATGAGATGTGATTTGCAACCAGAATGACTCCCTGCTGGCGACAGATTGGCAATGTGCCGCCAAATGACACCTTTATTCTGAGAATCTGAAGAAATTTCTGCGCCCAGTTATAAGCCATCTGGTTCTGGCGGGCTGTACTGATATACGGAAGAGCAAACGACTGCAACAACCCGGAAACAACGTGCACGATCAATCTGACGAACCGGACAGCTCTGGTTAGCTTATTAACTCCGGTCGCAGTCATGCTCAATAGAAAACAATTGTTCTGAAAAAACCAGATTGGGGTAAACCCGTTCTATGCACCATCTCAAGGCAAATCTGCCGGTCTGGTGATTGATGAATATTTCCCGACGATTATTACTAAACTCATTACCTGCCAGAAGCGGTTCAGACTAGAAAATACGACTGCCGAAGGCTTCAAAGTAACGCTGGCCGATTTCATCACGCTGGTACTGATGATTCTGGCCGCCCCGGTGAGCAATCTTGAGTGTTCCCATCAATGATGCGAGCTGCCCTGTCGCTTGCCAATCCATATTCTGGGCAATGCCATAAAGTATTCCGGCACGGAAGGCATCCCCACAACCGGTAGGATCTACAATTTTTTGTGGCCGTGCAGCTGGAATCTGAAACTGTTTACCTTGGGCATGAATTACTGAACCCTCTGCACCTTTGGTCTCGATCAGCGCATTGACCATCGTGGCCAGCTTACTCAGCGTATAGCCCGTGACTGACTGCAACAGCTGGGCTTCATAATCATTGACTGCCACATAATCGGCTTTCTCGATAAAATCAATCAGCTCATCTCCATTGAACATGGGCAGCCCCTGGCCTGGATCAAAAATGAAGGGAATACCAGCTTCATGGAATTCACGAGCGTGCATCAGCATCCCTTCCCGGCCGTCCGGGGCAACAATACCAAGACTGATGTCAGTAGCATCTTTCACATTATTCTGATGTGAAAAATTCATTGCCCCCGGATGAAAGGCGGTGATCTGGTTATCATCCAGATCGGTAGTAATGAATGCCTGCGCCGTGAAAGTACCCGACACCTGGCGGATATGTGTCTGTGCCAGCCCAAGCTTCTCCAGTCTGTAGGTATAGGGTTGAAAATCATCTCCAACAGTTGCCATGATCAATGGCTTACCATCCAGCATCTTCAGGCTGTAGGCGATATTTGCCGCACAACCGCCGAATTCCCGTCGCATTTCCGGCACCAGAAATGCGACGTTCAATACATGGATTTTGTCCGGGAGAATATGGCGCTTGAAGCGATCTTCAAACACCATGATGGTATCGTAGGCAATGGAACCACAGATTAACGTATGCATATCAGTCCAGGATTATTGCGCAGATATTGGATCAGCCTGCCGGATTCCAGACCAGGTCAAGTTCACGCGCAGCCTTGACATCATCAATCTTGCGCAGCGGCATGTCGTGTGGAGCAGCCTTGACCATATCCGGCTGGGTGGCAATCTCGTCCAGAATCTCCTTCATTGCAGCGACGAAGCGATCCAGTGTTTCTTTGGATTCAGTTTCAGCCGGCTCGATCAGTAAACACTCTGGCACCAGCAGCGGAAAATAGACGGTTGGTGCATGAAAGCCCTTGTCAAGCAGACGCTTGGCCAGATGCATTGCACTCACCCCGGTCTTGTCCTTGATTTCCTTCATGGTAACAATGAATTCATGGCTGGCGCGCCGGTTGGGGTAGGCAATCTCGAAACCCAGTTTACGTAACTCGGCCATCAGATAGTTGGCATTGAGCGTTGCATACTCGGAAATGCGGTGCATCCCCTCTGCTCCCAGCAACCTGACGTAGATATAGGCACGCAGCAGCACGCCAGCATTACCCATATGGGCAGATAAACGCCCGATAGTCTGCGGACGATCTTCCTCCGTCAGCCAGCGATAGGCGCCCTGTTCGTATGCCACAATTGGTATTGGCAAATAAGGTAACAGGCGCTCAGCCACACCGACAGGTGCTGCACCGGGCCCGCCACCTCCATGAGGTGTCGAAAATGTTTTATGCAGATTCATGTGAATCACATCAAACCCCATATCACCTGGCTTTACTTTCCCCAGTACCGCATTGAGGTTGGCGCCATCGTAATACAGCAAGCCACCTGCTTCATGCACGATCCGACTCATTTCCGCCACTTTTTTCTCAAACACGCCCAGAGTGGAGGGGTTCGTCAGCATCAAACCGGCAGTTTTAGGGCCAACCGCCGCTTTCAAGGCATCCATATCCACATCGCCATCGCGATCGGTTGGAATTTCAATGACCTTGTAACCACACATAACAGCAGTAGCAGGGTTAGTACCATGTGCAGCATCCGGGATAATGATTTCGGTACGTTCAGTGTCCCCACGTTCTTCATGATAGGCACGAATCATCGTAATGCCGATCAGCTCACCTTGCGCACCTGCCATCGATGTCAGGCTGACTGCCGACATACCCGTAACATCCTTCAGAATCTCCTGCAGCTCATACATACAGGCCAGAAAACCCTGTCCTGTATCTTCAGGTGCCAGCGGATGGCGTGACAGGAATTGCGGCAGCATGGCCAGAGAATTACAGGCACGCGGGTTGTATTTCATGGTGCAGGAACCAAGCGGGTAAAACTCAGTATCTATCGAGAAATTTTTCTGGGACAGGCGGGTGTAGTGGCGCACCGTATCCATTTCTGAAACTTCAGGCAACAAAGGCGCTGACTTGCGCTTCAGACTATCCGGGATATTGTTTTTAGCAGGCCTGGTTGCTGGTGCCTGGGAATAATTCAGACGATTCTTACGGGAATGTTCGAATATCAGCATGTTTTATCTTATGTAGGTGAGATTTATTCAATACAGTAATGCAATGTTATTCCGGCTTGCCCTGATTTCAGGCACCGGCCAACGCCTGCCGCAGCATTTCTGCGTATTTATCCAGATCTCCTGCCGTTTTAGTTTCGGTTGCGCAAACCAGCAGCGTATTTTTCAAATCCGGATAGTAATTCTCAAGTAACACCCCTCCAAGCACACCTTGCGCTTTGAGTTTATTCAGAACTTTATCAGCCGGGACAGACAGCTGGAGCACCGCCTCATGGAAGAATGGGCTGTTGAATGCTTTTTTCACACCAGGTAATTTTGCCAGCTGTTCGACCAGAGACAATGTATTTGCATGAGATTGTGCGGCAACCCGGTACAAACCTTCCGGCCCCAGCAGCGACATATAGATTGTAGCCGCTGTTACCATCAACCCCTGATTGGTACAGATATTGGAAGTTGCTTTCGAACGACGGATATGCTGCTCCCTCGCCTGCAATGTCAGCGCAAACCCCTCTTTTCCTTCCAGATCAGTAGTTCGCCCAATAATACGCCCGGGCATTTGCCGCACGAGCTCCTGCTTGCAGGCCATAAATCCAAAGTATGGACCGCCACTGGAAAGCGGAATCCCTAAAGGCTGACCCTCTCCGATGGCGATGTCTGCTCCTCGGCGACCCCATTCTCCCGGAGGGGTGAGCATGGCAAGTGAAGTTGGATTGGTTACTGCAATGGCCAGCGATTGCTTGTCATGCACCCAGTCAGTCAGCGCATCGACCTGTTCGAGCACACCAAAGAAATTAGGTTGCGGGATCACCAGTGCCGCAAATTCTTCCTGTGCAAACTGGTCAAGCTTATCCATGGCCACCTGTCCGGTGGCCGGATCATATGGCACTTCAACCACTTCAATCGCCTGATTCCTGACAATGGTGCGTGCCACCCTGCGATAGATCGGGTGCACTGTCTGAGGGATCAGAATACGTCTGGAAGTTTTATGCTGGCGCACTGCCATCAGAGCGGCTTCCGCCAATGCTGATGCACCGTCATACAGACTGGCATTGGAAACATCCATGCCTGTCAGTGAGGCCATCATGGTCTGGTATTCATACAGCAACTGCAATGTACCCTGACTGGCTTCCGCCTGATAGGGCGTGTAGGAAGAATAGAATTCGCCCCGGGTTGTTATTTGCCAGACGGCCGCCGGAATATGGTGTTCATAGGCTCCTGCGCCAATAAAGCTGAGATAAAACCCGTCTTGCTGCGCACGCTCGTGCATGAGACGGGAAACTTCCATTTCACTCAGACCGGGTGGTACCTGGGTCAACTTTCCTGTTTTGAGCTCAGCAGGAATTTCATCGAATAATTCATCAATAGATTTAGCACCAATGCTGGCAAGCATCTCGGTGACATCTTCTTCTGTGTGAGGAATAAATGGCATGATTGGCTATAATTTATCCAGAAAAACTTATAAAAGTGGCAGTTGCAACGATACCGCCAGCACCCTTAGTGTGCTTCGCTATCCAGTAACTTCTGATAGCCGCCGGCATCAAGCAAACCACCGATTTCATCAGTACTGGCCGGCTTAAGCCTGAACAGCCACGCCGCATAGCAATCCTCATTTATTTTTTCCGGAGAAGATTCCACATCAGTATTGGCTGCAATGACTTCACCGCCAACCGGGGCATAGATATCGGATGCTGCCTTGACGGATTCCACTACAGCACAATCTTCACGCTGAGCCAGTGTACGTCCGACATCCGGCAGTTGAACAAATACCATATCCCCCAACAGCTCCTGGGCATGCTGAGTAATGCCTACTGTCACACTGCCGTCTGTCTCCAATTTAACCCACTCATGCGATTCTGTATATTTCAGCTCTGCCGGAACGCTCATTTATCTGTACTCCCCAAACTTAAAATTTAAAAAACAATCACTCTGAATTCGTTTGTTATTTCAGTAAAAAATCAGACCAGTACCTGGCCATTGCGCACAAAGGGATACTTAACAACTTTTGCAGCAAGCTGCTTATCCCGTACAACAACATGAACCTGATCACCCACAGCCACCCCAACCGGCATACGCGCCAGTGCAATCGACTGATTCATGGTCGGAGAAAATCCGCCACTGGTAATTTCTCCATCCCCCTGTTGTGTAATCACTTTCTGGTGACTGCGCAGCACCCCTTTATCCAGCAATACCAGGCCAGCCAGTTGCTGATCAACTGGTTGTGCCTGCAATACCTGCCTGCCGATAAAATCACGCTCACTTTTAAGATCCACCGTCCATGCAAGTCCTGATTCGAGCGGGCCAACAGTCTCATCCATATCCTGCCCGTAGAGATTCATTCCTGCCTCCAGACGCAGGGTATCACGTGCACCCAGCCCGGCTGGGGCAACGCCTGCAGCATGCAGCTTCTGCCAGAAATCAGCAGCCAGACCGGCAGGCAGCGTAATTTCAAAACCATCTTCACCGGTGTAACCGGTACGTGCGATGAAGTAATCACCCAGCTCTACTGACTGGAATGGTTTCAGATTTTCTGTAACTGCCTGAGAATCAGGGATGACAGCCCATACCTTTGCGCGGGCACTAGGCCCCTGTACGGCGATCATGGCAAGATCACGGCGCGGGGTAATAGCCAGATCGGGCGCATACTGGCGAGCTTGTGAGGTAATCCAGTCGATATCCTTGTCTGCCGTGCCAGCATTTACCACCAGACGAAACCAGGATTCAGACAGAAAATAAATGATCAGATCATCAATAATCCCGCCGGCGGGATTCAGCATGCAGGTATAAAGCGCCTTGCCCGGAACAGTCAGCTTGTCGACATTATTGGCTACCAATCCACGCAGGAACTGGCGTACATTCTCACCGCGCATATCAACTGCCAGCATATGGGATACGTCAAACATACCGGCATCACGCCTGACGGCATGATGTTCATCCAGCTGTGAGCCATAATGCAGAGGCATATCCCAGCCACCAAAATCCACCATCTTGGCATTCATGGCTCGGTGAGCAGCGTTCAAAGGAGTTGTTTTAAGCATTTATTCTCTCTAAAAAGTAAAAAGGAACGTTATTTACCTGCGCCATATCTGCATTCGCTCGATACTGCTCATAACGGAAGCGCTGACAAATAGTAACGTTCCCCTCTGTCCTTTTACCTGAGAGTTTTACGGTTTATTCTCCGCATGCCCCTTCGGTGGCTGACATTGCTTCAGCACTCTCCAGATTGCCAATCACAAGCAGTTACTCAAGCCTTACGGCCACACCTGAGCGATTCCGGGGGGTTACGCCTTCGGTGACACTGTGTGGCCACACAACAGCGCACTCTCCTGCCTGGATAAATTGTTAGCAGGTCGCACTATACCCTAGCCGGAGAGGTTAAGACAAGGCAGAGCAATATCGGAAAAAACGTAAAAAGAAGCCTTATTTGGGAATTATTACCTGACAGCTGCCCCATTAGCGGACAAGCAGAAAATACGCTGGAATCAGCCTAACCCATATGAAAAATTTCCCCGGATATAGAAATACCGGGGAAGAATCATTCATAACCAGAACAGATTACTGATTTGAAAGAATTGATCTTTCATTCAGATTTTGTACTGACCTGGCGTTATCACTATAAAAAGTTTTCATTTGCGCTAACTGGGCAGCTGAAATTGTGATTGATTTCGTCAGAATGTACCACTGCACTCCCTCACTGCAAGGCGGAGTTGTCAATGAGCCTGCCAAAGTCAAATATTTCAGGCTGTTAGTATTCACTCCTGATGGTAATAATTTTGCCGGGTTGAACTTGATTCCGGAAGTTGAATTTGCCTCACCATGGTTATGCGGCATATTGTCAAGAATGGTCTGGAATGCAGCATTTTCTTTACCTATGTCAATAGCCACACCCAGTACCGCAATCCGTCCATCTTTATTGATATGTACGAAATGCAGTTCCGCAGGAAATTTTTTGCCTTTAAAAACATGCTCGCTGGGCTCATGGAAGTGCAGCTGAACCAGCGGGAGCAACTCTTTACCGACTTTCAATCCGCCCGTGAAATTCTTGGAAACATTAACCTGTATGGCATGTCCGGTGTTGAAAAATGAGGGGGTATCAACGCCGTATTGTGCTGCAAGTTTATTCAGCTTCGAATTAAGAATTTTTGCATCCGCCAGATCAACTGGTGATTGATGCTTGCCAATGCCACATTCCGCATAGGGATAATTTAATGGCACTGTTGTCTGCGTAGTATCTTCGATCGCTCCCCAGACAGATTCTTCATCGTAAGACCAGTGAGGCGGGGCAGACACAGCAACGCCTACATAGCCTGTAAAAATTATTGAAGCAACCAGGTTTGCCAATGTTTTTGTTTTCATAAATCAACTCCCGTCAAATAAATTATTGGATTAACAAGTATGTTTCCTGCAATAGTCGATCATCAAAGATTGCTTGCTTAAGCCGGTTTCTTGTGCAGACTGTGATTCAGCTGTTTCCTTTTCTGCCTCAATCTGTGCCGGCTGCCCGCCTTCAATCGGAGCACTCTTAGCCTGATCAGGCTCCGGCAACGGCTTGGGCTGATTCCCCCCGGGTTCAGCAAAACAGGAAACACTCAAACTCAGCGCAGCTATCAAGAAAAGCCTGATGTGCATTATTTTCCCCTTCTCCAAATATACAAATCACATTCGCTACGTACCGAATGTGCATTTAGATTACCACGAGATAAATATAAAAAATAATCGACAGAACGCACATACTCAGCCTGATCTGAAATTTTCAGGGACCTCGTCCCCTCAGCTGGCTGGCCTTTATCTTTCTCTCTTTTTGCACAAAAAACCAGGGTATGCAGATCAGGGTTTTTCCGTTTCAAACAATATGGCCTGCATCAGAAAACGTGTGGGGTTCGAGCCATATTCCCCGATAAACATATTTACCAGAGCTTCAATGATGTCATCAGAGACCACTTCGCCACGTTCTCTGATTTCATTGATGATCGGACTGAATATCAGCCCGCGTGCAAAGGCCCTGACATCCGGTATATCGTAAATTCTCCGTTGAACCGAAATGCTTATTTGCTCAAATCCGGCACGAATCAGTATCTCCTTGATGGGATCAATATTGAAGGATGAAACAGTACTCTCAAGAAATCGGGGAGGATCCGATGGAAAAAACTGTTTCATGACTTCAAAAGTCAGACTGGCATAAGGATTATAGGGCACCTCGAATAACCCGAGGTTCTCAGTGAATCCCGCCGCACAGCGATGATTGCGACCGAATTCGGTTCAATTTCTCCGGCAATGCTCCGGCTTTTCCGGTGGCATTGCCCCGTTTTTGCCTCAAATCGCCCTGGTCATCGGCGATTTGGCCCATTTCGGGCGTCAGAAGGCCTCGATTCCGGCCTTCCGGAAGTAGACCAGCCGCTTCAGGTTGTAGCAGGCGGCCGTCATCGTCATCGCAAAGTTCGCCCGCGCCTGGCCGATGGTACGCAGCAACTTGCCACCCATCTGCTCGATGGCGGCAAATACATGCTCGACCCGGGCGCGCGTTTTGGCGATGCGCTGGTTACGTCGCTGCTGGCACTCGGACAGCGGCTTGTTACGCTTGCTCTTCCTCTGGATCTGGTTGCGGAAGCCCTGCTCTTTGAGCCAGGCTTCACGCGCCTCAGACGGGTAGCCCCGGTCGGCATAGACGTCCCGACTCGTGTTGCCCGCATCGAAGATGTTGTCGAAGTGCTGGCTGTCGTGCGTACTCGCCGTGTCAGTCTCGATTCGGCGAATGATCTTGTATTTCTTGTCGACGTTGATTGAGGGCTTGTAGCCGAAGTAGCTCTTGCCGTGCTTCTTCGTCCAGGTGGCGTTGATGATTTGACCGCCGCGCGCGATGAAACCCTTCCTGAGCAGCTGCGCCGAGATA
>CAZYWE010000034.1:0-7130 GCA_964651625.1 uncultured Nitrosomonas sp.
ACCTGAAGAATCAATTTTGCTAAAATCCGGCTTTTTGGAACAAAGTCATGGCGTTACTTGAGCTGCGCGATGTTACCCGGCGCTTTGGCGACTTTGTCGCGGTAGATTCCGTCACCCTGTCGATCGAGGCAGGCGAGTTCTTTACCCTGCTGGGACCATCCGGTTGTGGAAAAACAACCCTGCTGCGCATGATTGCCGGATTTGATGTTCCTGATTCCGGGCAGATATTGCTCGATGGCCGGGATATTGCCAGCATTCCACCCGAAAAACGCCCCATTCACACCGTCTTTCAGAGCTACGCCCTGTTCCCGCACATGACTGTGGCAGACAATATCGCCTTCCCGCTGAGGATGTCGGGTAAAAAACCCGATGAAATCAGGGAAAAGGTGAAAAAAGCGCTGGAAGAAGTACAGCTATCCCGATTTTCACAGCGCTTTCCGCATGAATTATCCGGTGGGCAAAAACAGCGGGTAGCGTTTGCACGCGGACTGATCAACCGTCCGCGCCTGCTGCTGATGGATGAACCGCTCGGTGCGCTCGATGCCAAGCTGCGCGAAGACATGCAGCATGAACTGATCCATCTGCAAAAGGAAGTTGGTATCACCTTCGTTTTCGTCACTCACTCACAAGACGAGGCGCTGGCGCTGTCGCAACGGATCGCTGTCATCAATCAGGGGCGAATCGAGCAGATTGATGATCCTTCCGTAATTTACGGCTCACCGGCCAACCGCTTCATCGCCGACTTCATCGGCAAGATCAACCTGATGGAAGCACATGTCACACAGATTTCCGGGCAGGACATGACGCTGGAAACCGATAAGCTCGGTACCACCACGCTTCCGCTCAAACAGGGGATCAGAACCGGTGATCGGGGTGTGGTGGCAATCCGTCCGGAACAGGTCAGCGTCCACGCAATGGATAAACAGGCGGAGCTGCCCCATGCCTACACCGGAAAAGTGCTGGATTTTCTCTATGTGGGTGATGTCACCACCTACGTCGTCGAGCTGGATTGCGGTATCCGCATGGAAGCCCTGCTGGCAAACTCTTCTCCCGGACGCGCCCGTTTTTTTGAAGTGGATGATCCGGTAGTTGTCAGCTGGATACCGGAAGCTGCCCATTTTCTGGTGGATTGATGATGAACAAATTCCGTCTGACACGCTGGCTGATAAGCCTGCCGCCGACACTGTTCCTGCTGCTGTTCTTCGCGGCTCCCAGTCTGCTCATGATCCTTACCTCCTTCCGTTACCCGGGTGAATTCGGCGGGCTGGCACCACTATCCGCACCAGAAACAGCAATCACTGAGGGTGATTCCGGTCTGTATGGTCTGACACTGGAAACCTATCGTTTCTTTTTCAGCGATATTCTTTATGCCGAAATTTTCCTGAAATCGTTTGCAGTTGCAACGGCCACCACCCTGATCTGCCTGATCATGGCTTACCCGGTCGCCATGCTGATTGCGCAAAGCGCCAAAAAATACCGCAACCTGATGATATTGCTGATCGTTCTGCCATTTGCCAGCAATTTTCTTATCCGTATTTACGCCTGGATGATCATTCTCGGCCCTGAATCAGCATTCAGCCATTTCGTTAACCACATCCTCCAGATTCTGGGTTTCGGGCCGGTCATGCTGCTGTTTTCCCCGTTTGCAGTGATCGTCGGCATGGTTTATGTCCATCTGCCGTTCATGATCCTGCCGCTCTACACCAACCTGGAAAAACATGATCCGGTATTGCTCGATGCCGCACAGGATCTTGGTGCAAGCCGCTGGCGGCGCTTCTGGCTGATCACCTGGCCACAATCGCTACCGGGGGTATTCTCCGGCTCCGCACTGGTTTTCATCCCGGTGCTGGGCATGTTTGCCGTGCCGGATATTCTGGGCGGAACCGGCGATATTCTGATCGGCAACCTGATCAAAGACCAGTTTCTGGGCACGCGCGACTGGCCGTTCGGCTCCACGCTTTCCATCATGCTGATGCTGGCCGTATTATGTATTGCCGGGTTATCCACCCTGCTGGCCCGCCCACGTACCTCCAGATAAAAAGTTGCCATGAAACGTCCCAATCTGACCTTATGGCTTTCCGCCAGTCTGGTTTACACCTTCCTCTACATTCCGCTGGTCATCGTAGTGGTGTATTCATTCAATGATTCCCGCCTGAACGCGGAATGGGTTGGTTTTACGCTCGATTGGTACCATAAGCTGCTCAAGGATACGGAAATGCTGCTGGCGGCACGTAACTCACTGATCATCGCCGTCAGCGCCAGCCTGATCGCAACAACACTGGGAACGATGGCAGGGCTGGCCATTCACCGCTTCCGCCTTAAATTTCTGCCGGTGCTCGCTTTTACCCCTGTCGCCATGCCGGAAATCCTGCTGGGTGTTTCGCTGCTGCTGTTCTTTCTGCAGGTACTCAACCTGACCCTGGGCATGGTCTCGATCATCATTGCCCATGCCACTTTCTGTATCGGTTTCGTCGCCATCATCGTGCGTGCCCGGCTGCAGGGTATGGATGAGAGTATTTTTGAAGCAGCACGCGATCTGGGTGCAACGCCGTGGCAAACATTCCGGCTGATTACCCTGCCGCTGATCATGCCTGCCGTGGTTGCCGGGGCGCTGATGTCATTCACACTGTCAATCGACGATTTTGTCATCACCTTCTTCACCAAAGGGGTGGGCGAGCCGATTCTGCCCATCCAGATCTACACCATGATCAAGATTGCCGTCACACCGGAAGTCAACGCCATTTCCACACTGTTCATGCTGCTGACACTGGTGCTGATCATTATTGCCAATCGTCTGGATTCCGGCATGCTGCAAGGGGAAAAGAAATCGTGAACATCCGCCGTGCCCTGGCCTGCCTGCTCTGTCTGTTATTTTTCACCCTGACTGGCTGCACCTCCGGTGACAATGCTGCGGGAGATACTTCCGGCAAGGGCAGCAATATCCTGCGACTGTTCAACTGGAACAACTACATCAGCCAGGAAACGATTGAACATTTTGAGCGGGAATGCCGGTGCCGGGTAACGCAGGATTATTACTCCGACAACGAGGAGCTGCTCGCCAAGCTGGCAGCCGGCGCAAGCGGTTACGACATACTGGTGCCCACAGGCAACGCCATGGATACGCTGATCCACCAGCACGCCTTGCGTGAACTGGATAAATCACAGCTTCCCAATCTGAAAAATATCGATCCCCGCTATCTTGGAACCGCATTTGATCCGGATAACCGCTATTCCGTCCCCTATGCCTATACCGTGACTCTGCTGGGATTCAATCGTGAAAAACTGGCTGAACTGGGACTGCCAACTGATAGCTGGGCAATCATTTTCGAACCCCAATATCTGCAGAAAATCAAAGGGCGCGTCACGGTGCTTGACAGCCAGCGCGAGCTGATGGCCGCCGCGCTCAAATATCTGGGCTATTCTGCCAACGACACCGACGAAAACCACTGGCAACAGGCCAAAACCCTGATCATCCGCGCCAAACCCTACTGGGCCGCCTTCAGCAACACCAGCTACATTCGTGAACTGGCGGTGGGCAACATATGGGTTGCCCACGGCTATTCAAACGATATGTTTCAGGCTGCGCAGGATGCAAAAAAAACCGGGCGCCGGTTCAGCGTGGATTTCACCATTCCAAAGGAAGGCGCAGTGCTGTCGCTCGACAGCATGGTGCTCCACCGCAGCGGACACCGCCCTGACCTCGCTCACCGTTTCATCAATTTCATGCTGGAAGGACAAAATTCTGCTGAACTGACCAATCTGACCGGTTCCGGCAACCCTAATCTGGCTGCCAGACCGTATATCCGCCCCGAAATCATCGCCAACACCGCCATTTTTCCGGAAACGGAACAACTGGCCCGTCTGGAAATGCTGGAAGACATCGACCATACCCAGCGCCGGCTGCTCAGCCGAATCTGGACCGAAATCAAACTGAGATAACCAAAGATGACCTACTATCAGCACCACGTTTTCTTTTGCGTTAATCAGCGCGCCGATGGCGAACGCTGCTGCAACGATCACCACGCCCAGGAAATGCGCGATTACGCCAAAACGCGCATCAAGGAGCTCGGACTGGCCGGCAAAGGAAAAATCCGTATCAACAATGCCGGCTGCCTCGATCGCTGCAATGAAGGCCCGGTCATCGTCGTTTATCCGGAAGAAGTCTGGTACACCTACGTTGATCAGGAAGATATTGATGAAATCATCGAATCCCACCTCAAAAACGGGCAAATCGTCGAACGCCTGAAAATCTGATAAAAATCAGGCAACCGTCACGGCAGTAACGATAAACCCAGTTCCTTCAGAAATTCATTGTGTATCTGTTTTGCAGTTGCGATTTTATTTTCAATCGCAAGCAAATCAGCATGTACATCAGCAAAGATGATTTCTTCCTCAACCTCCGCCGTGCTCACGTAGCGCGAGATGTTCAGGTTGTAGCCTTCCTGCTCGATGCGCTCCATCGACACGCGCATCGAATAGCGGTCTTCTTCGCGTCGATGCTGGTAGGTGTCGAGAATCTTGTCGATATGCTCGGGCAGCAGCCTGTTCTGCCGCTTGCCTTTCTCGAAGTGCTGGGCGGCATTGATGAACAGCACGTCATCGGGCTTCTTGCATTTCTTCAGCACCAGAATGCACACCGGAATGCCGGTGGAAAAGAACAGGTTGGCCGGCAGGCCGATCACCGTATCGATATGGCCACCCTTCAGCAATTTGGTACGGATACGCTCTTCTGCGCCACCGCGGAACAGCACGCCGTGCGGCAGGATGATGGCCATCACGCCGTCTTGCTTCAGGTAGTGGAAGCCATGCAGCAAGAAAGCGAAATCCGCAGTCGACTTCGGTGCCAGCCCATAATTCTTGAAGCGCATATCATCGCTTAAGCTATCGCTTGGCTCCCAGCGGTAGCTGAACGGTGGATTGGCCACCACGGCATCAAACCTTGGCTGCTTGGCCGGGTTCATTTCGCGCAGCGCGTCCCATTCGTTGGTCAGCGTGTCGCCGTGGTAAATCTCAAACTCGGAATCCTTCACCCCGTGCAGCAGCATATTCATGCGCGCCAGGTTGTAGGTGGTGATGTTTTTTTCCTGCCCGAAGATTTTGCCGATACCGTGCGGGCCCATGCGATGGCGCACGTTCAGCAGCAATGAGCCGGAGCCGCAAGCGAAGTCGAACACGCTGTCCAGATGCTTCCTTTGGCCGGTGGCGGGCTCCTGACTGTCCAGGGTGACAATGCCCGAGAGGATGCTGGATATCTGCTGCGGCGTGTAAAACTCGCCCGCCTTCTTGCCACTGCCTGCCGCAAACTGGCCGATCAGGTATTCGTAGGCATCGCCCAGCGTGTCCTTGTCGGTCGAGAATTTTTCCAGTCCCTCGGCAATCGCCTTGATCACGGTGCACAGCGTGGCATTGCGCGCGGTGTAGTCTTTGCCCAGCTTTTCCGAGTTCAGGTTGATTTCAGAGAACAAGCCGCCAAAGGTGCTGGCAAAGGATTCGTTCTCGATGTAATCAAAACCTTTCTGCAGTGTATGCAACAGCTCGCCGTTTTGCGTGCGCGCCATCTCGGCAATACTGCTCCACAGGTAGGCAGGCTGAATCACGTAATGCACCTTGCGGCGCATCTGTTTTTCAAACTCGGCAGCATCATCCGGGTTCTGTGCGTACCACAGCGCCAGCGGTGCGCAGCGGTCGCCTGCATCCAGCTTGGGGTAATCCGAGCCCAGCTCCCTTTGCGCGGCCGCCTCGTAGTTATCAGACAGGTAGCGCAGGAACAGAAAAGACAGCATGTAATCGCGGAAGTCGTCCGCGTTCATCGCCCCGCGCAAGGTGTCGGCAATGCCCCAAAGGGTGGTGCCCAGTTGTTTTTGATCTTGTTCGGTCATGGTTGATTCTTTGAACTCCGTATGAATACGTTCATCAGCTCAGTTGTCATGGCCAAGCAGGCGTTTCTCTCGCTTCGCGACAGTAATAGGCTATGGCCTGCGGCGAATCCATGCGCATAATCAGGCGCAGGTGGCTCCAGCTCAAATCTCTACACGCTGTGTAGAGATTTTCCTGGTCGGGAAAGGTCAGGTAAAACTGTCGGCAGTTGCACAGATTGGCATAGGAAAATCCCTTGCCAAAATCCGCCGTCAGTGCTGTCGAAAGGTCTTCGATCAGCCGGCTGCCATATTCCGCCTTGTGCTGTCCACCTTGCTCTTCCTCCACAATACGTCGGCCAATCAACCAGTAGGCTTCCACCATCGCGGCATTGACCGCTGAACGCGCCCTGCCTCGCGCCTGTTTAAGAATTGTTTTGATGTCGGCATGAAAAGCCGTTAATAAACTCACTGGATAGCCCCCCTATTACAGCTGGCACTTTTGCCATAAGCGATCAATTTCTCAACACCAAAAAATTGATCGAAAAGTGCATGGCAAGAGAACTCACGAGGTTCATCGCCCCGCGCAGGGTATCGGCAATGCCCCAGAGAGTGGTGCCCAGTTGTTTTTGATCGTGTTCAGTCATGGTGTGTTTTTTCTATTTTTTAGTTTGTGTTCCAGCGCTTGCAAGTCGGCCTCATTTTGGGCATCGCTGATCTGCGCTTGCTCAGCAAATACAAAGTGTCGAGACAAAAAGCCCATCACGCCCGCTAAATTTCGTTTTACATCAGTATCCAAAATGTGGATGACGCACAAGCCCAGCCCCATTAGAAATGCGTCACGCTGCGCATCGTATTCGGCCTTGTTGTCGTGGCTGCATCCATCAACCTCAAGCACCACTTGCTTTTCTGCACAGTAAAAATCAACGATGTAGTTGCCAATGATTTTTTGGCGGTCAAAATCCAAACCCTTGAATTGACCTTTTTTCAACTGGTTCCACAACAACACCTCCGACAGATTGCCTGCTTTGCGCAATGCTTTGGCTCGTTCTTTCAACGCAGGATTGAAAGGCAGCGATTGATAATTTTTTGTGCCGCGCATTTAATTCCCCTCCTCTGGAGGGGTACGCCGTAGGCGGGGGGTACTCACATTCCCCTCCTCTGGAGGGGTGCCCCGCAGGGGTGGGGTCACATTCCCCTCCTCTGGAGGGGTACGCCGCAGGCGGGGGGTACTCACATTCCCCTCCTCTGGAGGGGTGCCCCGCAGGGGTGGGG
>CAZYWE010000034.1:7230-12884 GCA_964651625.1 uncultured Nitrosomonas sp.
TGGTTGCATGGCGATCTCGTTGCATCACTGAACCACCCCGTCAGGCTTCGCCTGCCACCCCTCCAAGGGAGGGGAATAGCTGCTGCATCAAGCCTTTTTTGTGGGTTTTGAGGGATTCGATTTTCTCGGCTTGGGCGGTGATTTGGGTGTCGAGGGCGGAGAGGCAGTCGGCGATTTTTTGTTGTTCTGTCTTAGTTGGTGGTACCGGAATACCAAACGATCGGATTTGTGCAAAATTCAGCCCTTGTCTGTTTCCACCGGCTTGGAAGCTATCAATTTGCTTCTGACCACGCTCTGAAATAAGAAACTGATTTAGTAGTGTGTGATTCAAATAGCCGAATTTAGTGCGAATGATACAAACATGCTGATTAACATTGCCGCCTTCAATTCGTGAATCTGCTATTGCGCTACGACCGATGGATGCACCAGTAATGTTTAGAAGAACATCATTCGCGCAAATTTCAGTGGAGCCGAAGGATTGATGTGTTTCTTCATCAATAAACGCCACATCTTCAAGAATGAGCTCACCCCACCCAATATTTTGACTTCGAACAAATGGTCGACCTTCTGTTTTGTAATTCTTATCACCTCCAGTTGGAGTGATGCCACTGCCAATTTTTGTCGTCATTGGCCCAAGCTCTCGCTCCTCCCACTCCCCCGCATCCTGAAACTCAGGAAAACGCAGCTTGGGCAGGGTTTGGCCTTCGGCGGGGAACAGCTGCTGCATCAAGCCTTTTTTATGGGCTTTGATGGCGGCTAGCTTTTCCGCTTCCAGATGGATCAGCTCGTCGAGGGAGGTGAGGCAGTCGGCGATTTTTTGTTGTTCGGCTTCTAAGTTAGACAAAGGGATACAAAAATTCTTTAACGTAGCTCCAGACAGTTCTTTGAAAGTATTTCCTGCACCCAAATCGTTTAATTGAACTTTTGATTTTTCTAGGGTAAAGAAAATGAAATGAACATTGAACCCAGAATTTATTACTAGGCCACGGCACCCCTGATTGATTGCCATTGGTGCTTGATTAATCGTGAGGTGACCAATGGGGGCTCGTGTTGAAATAATCACGGAATTCACTGGCAGCATTTCCGAAGAGCAGTTTACAAGTCCTTTTTCAGTAATTGTGCGTGCCGTTTCTTTGATGTATTTATTCGTGCTTTTCCCCATCTCTGCGGGAGTGAGCCACTGAATTGTGCCGCCCCAGTATGCGGCAATCGTTGTATCAGGCGTACCGCCTTGAGTTATGCGACATATTCTTGAAAGCGGTTTTTCCTCCCACTCCCCCGCCCCTCGAAACTCCGGAAACCGCAGCTTAGGCACCAAGCCCGCATTCTGTTTTTGATTCGCACTCATGGCTGCGCCTCGTTTTTGATCTGCTTCAGCATCTTGTCAAAATCGCTTTCAAACAGCCGGTCTTGGACGATGCGGTATTTTTCAAATTCACTCTCTGCATGAGCCTTGGCGATTTCCGCCGTCACTTTGCCCGCATCCTGCAAAATTTCTCGGTCGGTCGCTTCGATAAACTTATTGAGGCGAGTTTCCCAGTCTTGCATGGTCATCGGTATCTGGCGCAGCGCCATGTCTTCGGCAATATCCAGATAAGCTGAGACCAGCCGCTGCAATTGGGCCATTTCCGTTTCAGTTAGATAGTTTTTGGCGACGCTCACGTCGAATTTCTGAATTTTACCTTGGGGGGCATCTTTCCATGTGCTCAGCCCCATGTTCTGCGCTTTGGCATCGGCGCGGTTAACAATAAGCTCCGCCGCCATTTGCCTGTGAATAGCCCAATGCAATTTGTTTTGCACGGTGGTGAAGAAACGCTTGGTGGCTTGCGCTGTGATGTCGTAGTCGATGGAGGTGGCGTAAATATCGGTGATTTTTTGGTAAAACTTGCGCTCGGAGAGGCGAATCTCGCGTATGCGCTGCAACTGTTCTTCAAAGTATTTTTTGCCAAGTACCGAACCGTTATTTTTTAAGCGCTCATCATCCATGGCAAAGCCTTTGATGGTGAACGATTCAACGATGGCAGTGGCCCATTTGCGGAACTGTACGGCACGTTCGGAATTCACTTTGTAGCCAGTTGCGATGACGGCAGCTAGATTGTAGTGCTGGGTGTTGTAGGTTTTGCCGTCAGCGGCAGTTATCCGAAAAGACTGGATAACTGAATTTTCCTCCAGCTCGTGGTCTTTGAAGATGTTTTTCAGGTGATAGTTGATGGTTCTTACATCCACATCGTAGAGCTGCCCCATCATCTTTTGGGTAAGCCAGACGTTTTCATCGGCATAAATCGCCTGTACCCCGCCTTGACCACTGGCGGCAACAAACGTTAGATATTCAGCCGCAGACGAACGCGCTACGGGTGTTTTGTTCTTATTGCTCATAGGCGCTCAACCCCGCATGCTGTTTTTGATTCGCACTCATGGCTGTGCCTCGTTTTTTATCTGCTGCACTAGCTGCCGCCCTGCGTCTGTCAGGCGGTATTTTTGTGTTGGGCTACGTGGAGAGTTGGGCTGCGTCATTTCAATCAATGCTGCCTGCAAAGCTGGATTGAGATAGCTTTCAATAAAGCTGGGGCGATGTTTGAGCAACAATTGTTCCATCAGTACTTTGGTACCTGCTTCTTTACCCTCCAGAACAAACAGCAGGCGAAGAACTTGTTCGGTTACTTGTTCGGTTACTTGATCGGTTACTTGTTCGGTGACTGGGGCCTCGACTTGCCCTGTGACTTGTTCGGTACTTGTATGCCACTGCGGCACAGGGCGTTTTACCCGTGCGGTGAACTGGTTGCCGGTGACTTCGCTGATCAGCTCGATTTGCGGCCATTCTTCCAGTACGCGGGGGATGCCGCTGCCCATGCCTCGGTAGGGCAGCAGGCGAAAGGCGTGCTCGGCCAGGGTGGGGTTGCGGCGGTTGGTTTTGCCGTGGCGAATATCGTCGATGCTCAGGCTGTCCGGCAGGTGGCCGGGGCTGATGATGTCGATGCGGTCACTAAATACCATGATGCGGATAGGCGCACTGGTGAAATAGTCGCGGTGTACCAGCGCATTGACTAATAGCTCCTGCAAGGCGATTTCCGGGATTTCCAGTATGCCCGGGGAGTTAAAACCTTGGTTGCCCTGTACGCGGTGCAGGTTGCGTTTGATAAAGGCCAGCGCTTCGGTGTACTGCTGTCCCAGTGTGCCGCCCATGTCCTGGCTGTCCAGATAGCGGGTGTCGGCAATGCTGGTGCCGGGAAAGGCCACGGCCTTGACCGAGCATACGGGTCGCCAGCGCTGCGGATTGCGGCCAAACAGCAGGAGACCGCTCAGGTTCAGTTCGCGCCCGTCGCCTAATCCCAGGTTCTGCAACAGGGTATCCAATGGCAGTGTGGCGTAGTCGCTGCGGTCGCCATAGTGTTGTTCCAGATAGCGGCGAAACGCGGGTTCATCCAGATCGGCACTGGTCGTATCTGCTACGGGCACCACATCGGCATACACCAGGCCCGCTCGCTGAAACATGCGTTGTAATTCTTCGCGGGCGATGAGTTGGCGCTTGTCGGCACCTTGTTTGATCCAGATGCGGCCTTGGTGGTCGAGATAGGGTTTGGAAATACCATCCGGGATGGTGACGACAATAACCAGCCCTTGCTCCGTCAGGACATTTTCGGTGAGCAAGCCGATGGGCGGGCGCATGTGTTGGCTGGCGGCATTACTGAGCATCTGATTGCTGCGGCGCACTTCGGCGGCATCCAGCCCGGCAATGCTGCCATCGTCATTCACGCCAATCAGCAGCGTACCGCCGCCACTATTGGAAAACGCTACCAGCTCAGCGGCCAGTGCATCGGGGTGCGTAATGCGGCGCTTGAATTGCTGGTGAGTGTGTTCACCTAATTTAATGAGCGTTTGCAGTTGCGCAGCGGTTATTGGGCTATTGCTCATACGCCCCCAGCCCTGAAATCTCGCGCCCCTGGGCGAGTTTCTTGAGCAGCGGAATCAAGTCTTCCATCAACGCCAGCTCCGCCCTGGTGCGTGCCTTCCAGCCCAGCTCTTGCGGGGCGAATAGTTCACTTAAGTTTTCGCCATCAAACACCATGCGGCGCAAGGTAGTCTCCACAAAGGTTTGCAGGGCTGCGGCCTCCAGCCTGTGCTTGGCGGCGATGTCAGCCAGCGCCCTGGCGTGCTTGGCAGCCTTGAAGCGCTCGAAGCCCTCACGGATGGCTTTTTCATCCAGCGCTTTACCTGTTTCCAGGGTGCTGATGTACTCGGCGATGTCGTCGCGCTCGTCGATGAACTTGGCATCGGACTGGATCAGGCCGATCAGCTGTTCGCGGCTCATCTTCTGCTTGCCCGGTGCTTCGCTGGCATAGCGGGTAATCAGCGCCATGATGTAGTCGTAATCAATCACCGCGCTGGCGAACAGCACAAACTCAAAATCAAGCTCCTGCACGGCGGCCGGGGCCTGGCTGCCTTCTTTGTCCTGAATTTCTTTCAGGCGTTTGGCGGTTTCCAGATAGGTGCTGCGGAAGCTCAAGAGCTGGTCTTTGGGCAACAGCGCTTCAATTTTGGTTTTTTGCTCAGGTTCCAGATCGGTGTATTGGTCGAGCTGGGTTTTCAGGCGCTGTACTTCTTTGAAGCGATTGACGAATTCGATACGGGCGGTATCTCCCTTGAGGTTGTAGACGGCTTCGGGTTCGCAGACGAGATTCTTGTCTGTCATGAAGTTGGCCATGCCAGCCACGGCTGTTTCATATTTGCGAATGACCTCGGCGGCAGATTCCACCAGCCAGATTTCTTTGGCGGGCTTACTGGCTTGGCCGGAGAACAGGCCAATAGCGATATCGACCGCATCCTGCTGCTGACGGAAGTCAAGAATATTGCCGTAGGGCTTGGTGTCGTTCAGCACGCGGTTGGTGCGTGAAAATGCCTGAATCAGGCCGTGGAATTTGAGATTTTTGTCGACGTAGAGCGTGTTCAGGAACTTGGAATCGAAGCCGGTGAGCAGCATGTCCACGACGATGGTGATGTCGATCTTTTTAGCGTGCGGCAGATCGGCATTGGGGTATTGCTGGTCCTTGATGCGCTTTTGCACGTCTTGGTAGTAAAGATCGAACTCGCCAATGCTGTGATTGCTGCCGTACTGGGCGTTGTAGTCGGCGATGATGGCCTTCAGCGCGGCCTTCTTTTCGTCCGGCGCTTCTTCGTTGTCGGCTTTTTCCTGCGGCAGGTCTTCCTGAATCTGCTGTACGTCTTTGTTACCTTCGGCGGGCGGGGAAAACACGCAGGCAATGTTCAGCGGCTGGAAGTCAGCACTTTCTGTCTGCTTTTCCGCCTGCAGGGTTTTGAATAGCGCGTGGTATTCGATGGCGTCGTTGATGCTGGCGGTCGCCAGCACAGCGTTGAACTTGCGCCCGGCGGTAGCGGCATCGTGCTTGGCGAGAATGGCTTCGACAATGGCTTTTTTCGCCAGCGCTTCGCCCGGCTTCGCCGTCCACCCCCCCAAAGGAGGGGAATCACCCCGCCTTAATTCCCCTCCTTTGGAGGGGTACGCCGTAGGCGGGGGGTGGTTGCCATCGGGCTTGAAATAATCGACATGGAAGCGCAGCACGTTGCGGTCTTCAATGGCGTGGGTGAATTGCCCCGGGTTTTGAGGAGGCTGTTTGGTCAAAGTAAAACGGTTTGTT
>CAZYWE010000035.1:0-11178 GCA_964651625.1 uncultured Nitrosomonas sp.
AACAAACCGTTTTACTTTGACCAAACAGCCTCCTCAAAACCCGGGGCAATTCATTACGGCATCTCGGCGACTGAAACAAAATCGTTCGTAACACCAGAATTGGCGAAGCGACTACGAAAAGCGAAGAACGGCGATCTCGTTATCGCAACCACTAGCGAAAACGACGAGGATGTTTGCAAAGCAGTCGCGTGGTTGGGAAATGATGACATCGCCATCAGCGGCGATGCGTACATTTACAGCCACTCACTCGACCCCAAGTACGTCGCGTATTTTTTTCACTCTGAGCAGTTCCAGTCACAGAAAGTACGCCACATCACAGGCACCAAGGTGAAGCGCCTTTCTGGCGAGAGCATGGCCAAGCTTCGAATCCCCGTCCCGCCGCTCGTAATTCAACGCGAAATCGTGAAGACCTACGAGAAGCGCGTGGGTGAGCTGATGGCTGGATTCCCACTTGGCAAAGCCATCGTCGGCGAGGCGGCACAGAAGGCGTTCATCAAGCTGTTCGGATCGATCTTGCGGCTCAAAAACATCCTCACGTCCTTCGACGATTTTGCCGGGAACGAGATCCTCACCGACCGTGATTTTCAGGACTACCAGAGCCTCTACCTGAACCTGTACGCCGAGTTCCGCAGCACGGCTGAGGCAGAAAAGGAGTCAATCAACGACGATGTGGTGTTCGAGATCGAGCTCATCAAGCAGGTGGAAATCAACGTCGATTACATCCTGCTGCTGGTCGAGCAATACCTGAAGAAAAAAGGCAGCGGCGACGACAAGGAAATCCGCGCCACCATTGAGCGTGCCATCAATTCCAGTCCGTCCTTGCGCAACAAGAAAGACCTGATCGAGCAGTTCGTCGATTCGGTTAATACCAAGGCCAAGGTGGATGCGCAGTGGCAGTCCTTTGTGGCGGCGAAGAAGGCGGAGGAGCTGGAGCGCATCATCCTTGATGAGAACCTCAACGCCGAGGCCGCGCGCAGTTTTATCGACAACGCCTTTCGCGACGGGAGCCTCCCCACATCGGGCACAGCCATCACGAAGATTCTGCCGCCGGTATCGCGGTTCACCAAGAACAACGGACACGCGGCCAAAAAGCAGACGGTGCTCGACAGGCTGGCAGCCTTCTTCGAGCGGTATTTTGGGCTGGCATAAAGGAAATCAGGCGGAGATCTGATAAAAAAGCCGGGATAGGGCACAGGCCAGCCAGGCAAATTACCCGGCCGATCTGTCAGGCTGATGTGTCAGAAGTGCGCGAGCGCTGGTATTTATCCACTGCCTGCATCACCAGCGAATAAACCGCAGGCACCACTACCAGCGTTAACAATGTCGAGGAAATCATGCCGCCGATCACGGCGATGGAAAGCGGGCGGTTGGTTTCAGCACCGGCACCCAGTCCCATTGCTGCCGGCAGCAATGCCAAGATAACAGTCAAAGAAGTCATTAACACCGGCCGCAGCCGGACCGGGCAGGCTTCCCTCAATGCAGCGTCCACAGATTTACCCTGCTCACGCAGCTGATTGGTCAGATCAATCAGCAGAATCGAGTTTTTGGCCACCAGGCCAATCAGCAGCACCAGGCCAATCATGGAAAATATGTTGAGCGAATTGCCTGTCAGCCACAAGGCAAAAATACCGCCAATGATTGCCAGCGGCTGAGCGACCATGACGATAAGCGGCTGCAGAAAAGAATTGAACTGACTGGCCAGCACCATGTAAAGCAGAATCAGTGCAAGGATGAAAATAAACACGGTATTCGACATGGTTTTGGCCAGTTCTTCCGCCTGCCCGGTCATTTTTACCGTGTAACCGGCTGGTAAAAATTCGGCTGCCTGCTGGAATACGATGTCAGCCGCCTTGCCCAGTGGCAGCATCGGGTTAGCGTAGAACATTGCTGCATATTGCAAATCAAACCGTCCAATCACGGCTGCACCGAGGCTGTCGCGGAAACGGGCAATCGTATCCAGTCTGACCAGTTCGCCACCGGCACTTCGCAAGTAGATTTTCTTCAGATCCTCAATCTGGCTGAACCGGCTTTCCTTGCCTTTGATCCTGATTTCATAGCGCTGGCCATCACCCGGCTCATCACTAAACCGGGCAACATCCACGCCACCGGTAAACATATTGATAGCTGTAGCAATATCCGTTGCTGAAATACCAAGGCTGGCAGCGCGTGTCCGATCAAGATCCACCACCAGTTTCGGTAAATCAAGATCAAGATCCAGATCAACTTTACCCATTTCCGGCATCTCACTGAGTCGCCGCTGCATTTCCCCGGATAATCGCCCCACTTCCTGCAGATTGGGGCCGGTCAGGTTGAACTGTAATTTTTCTGAACGCTGGCCGCGCACAATCGCAACTGGTGCAGGAAACGCCCGTACACCGGGGATTTTGTCAAAACGTTCCCTCAGCTCACGAATCAGCGCCTTCTGGGTCATGGTGCGATCCTTGCGATCGAACAGGCGAACGCTGACAAAACCTCTGTTCACCTGGCCATCCTGTCCCGCTCCGATAATGGAGAGGTAGGTAGCAACTTCCGATGGATAGGAAGCCAGCACACCTTCTATCAGCCTCATACGTGAATCGGCATAATCAATACTCGAACCAAGCGGTGTCCTGAAATTAACAGTAAACACACCTTCATCCGCTTCCGGGGCGAGCTCTTTTTCCACTTTTCCGAAGAAAAAGCCACTGCTCAACACCGTAACGACTGTAATCAGCACAACCTTCCAGCGGTGAGTGATCGAATAATCAAGCAGTGAGATATACAGCTGGTCCATACGGTTGAACCAGTCAGCCAGCCAGTAGTAAAGGCGGCCGTGCTTTTGTTCAACACGCAGATAACGTGAGCAAAGCATGGGGGTTAGTGTCAGCGAAACCAGCAGAGAAATCAGTACGCCAAACGTCACAACCACTGCAAATGATTTGAAGAATTTGCCGATGATGCCATCCATGAAAATTACCGGAGCAAAAATACAGACAAGCGACAGCGTTGCTGCAATTACCGCAAACACAACTTCATGGCTACCTCTGATCGAGGAAGCAGCAGCATCGACCTTGCCATTTTCTGTCTGATCCTGACTCATGTGCCGGAAAATGCTTTCCAGCACGACAATGGCATCATCCACCACCACTCCGATCAGCAGCAGCAGCGCAAGCAGAGTCATGGTATTGAAGGTGAATCCTGAGAAATACATTACCGCCACTGCTCCCATCAGCGATACTGGAATGGCGGTGGCAATGATTAACGTGGAGCGTACCGAGCGCAGGAATAGCCATACGATCAATGCGGCCAGCAATGTGCCTTCCACCAGATGTTCCTGCAGCGAATTCACCAGCTCTTTAATGAAAATGGCATCACTGGTGGAAACACTGATGCGCATACCAGGCGGCAAACCGGGGATAATATCCTCTTTCAGCTTTTGCTCGACTTTCTCGATAATGGCCACTGTATTGGCATTCGAAACCTTGACAATGCCTATTCCCAGGGAAGGTTCCCCATTGAAACGCGCCACCTGACGATAATCGGCCAGATCATCCGCGATCTCCGCTATTTCTTTCAGCCGGATAGGGGCACCATCACGATACGTTACGATCAGGTTACTGATGTCCCTGATATTGTGGAATTCCAGATCGAGCTTGATCAGTCTTTCGGTATTCTTACCTATCAGAAAACCACCGGGCAACTGGATATGTTCACGCCGGAAAGCACTGATGACATCACTTGCAACCAGATTGTAAGAAGCCAGACGCTCGGGCAGGATATTGATTCGTATAGTGCGGTCACGCCGTCCACCGAGACGAACTTCACCGACACCATCAATTGTTTCCAGTTTTTTCTTGATGACGTTAAAACCAAACAGATTGAGTTGCTGTAGTGTGCGATCCCCCTGCAGCGACAGCCACATTACCGGCTGCGCGTTGGTTTCAATCTTGCGTACGATCGGCGGATCGGCATCATCCGGCAATCGCCGCAGAATCTGGCTGATATTCGATTGCACTTCGTTATAGGCAACATCAATGTTCTTATCCAGACTGAACGTAATAGTGGTAACTGAAACACTGGGTGAGGAACTTGATTGCACATGTTCAATGCCGGGGATGGTATTGATGGCAGTCTCGATAATGCTGGTGATACTGGCATCGACGATATCGGGATTAGCCCCGATCAGCGTCGTCGTTACCGAAATCATGGGAAATTCGATATACGGCCAGCGATCCACACCAATACGCTGATAACTGATTATCCCGAGCAGTACCAGCAACCCGGAAACCATCCACGCCAGCACATGACGCTTGATTGATAATTCAGGCAACGTCATGAATTTGCCTTTTCCGCAGTTTCTTTCTGTACTGAGATTTTGGCGCCATCGGTCAGAAAAGCAGCGCCATCCAGCACAACCTGTTCACCTGCCTGAATGCCTTCGATGATTTCAACCATACCATCCTGCCTCAAGCCGGTATGCACAATTCTCTGGTGAACCCGGGTCTGATCCTGGCTGACTGCATAAACCACTTCACCTGCTGGCCTCAGTACCACGCTTTGCTCCGGCACCACTACTGCATTTTTGCGTACACCCAGTATGATCACACCACTGACGCTGGCACCTGTATGCCAGCCGGGCTGATTTTCCACATCGGCCAGCACATCCATTGCCCGGTTACCCGCACCAATCGCCGGTTTCAATTCTTTGATGTGCGAAATGATTTCGACATCAGAAGTTGGCGTGCTCAACCTAACCTCCAGGCCGGGTTTGATATGTGACGCGACACTTTCAGGAAACGGGAGATGTGCGCGCAGCCGCTGGTTGCTGATGATCTGGAACAGTGGATCACCCACTTTGACATAATCCCCTTCGGAAACCACTCGGGATTCAATCGTTCCATCCATGGGGGAAAGCAAACGTGTTTTGGATTGATTATGCTCGATCGTCGCCAAACGGGATTTGGCACCCTCCAGCTGGCGATGCAAAGCAATTTCCTGGGTTTTGACATCATCCAGCGCAATTTGTGAAATAAAATTGCGCTCAACCAGCTTGGCATTGCGTTCGACCAGGCGCTTCTGATTATTCAGCAAAGCGTCCAATCGGGAAACTTCACTAACAGCCTCTCTTCGTTGCAGCTGGTAATCGACCGGATTCAGCAAGGCGATTTCCTGTCCTTTTTTTACATGCTGCCCCTGACGCACCTGCACTTTGAGTACACGCCCGGAAACCTCAGCCGCCACCGTTGGATCCATCAGCCCTTCGAGTGATCCTACAGTTTCCTCACGCACCTCCATCGAAGCCTGTTCAGCAGTTACTACACTGACGGAGGGTGGGCTGATTACTTTTACTGTTTCTTCTCGCTTACTACAGGCAGAAAGCAATACTACCAGAACAACGCACAACAGCTTTCCTGTTCCATTCAACATTATGGTCAACTCCTCCTTACAACGCAGATGAATAAACTGGCAACCAGAAATCCCTCTCTGTGGCAGGGATAAAGGATTGAGGATAGTACCAAAATATGCCTTCCGGCTGCCTGGAAAGAAGTGCACGTTTAAGGCAGTACACTGCAGATGAGCTTTGACTCAATTGAATTGGCGCGACGGCTGAAGCAAGACAGCGTATTGGTGATAGATTGCTGGTTGATTGGAAGTAATTACAACCGGGTTTAAGCGGTTTATACAAGCGTGATCAATCGCGCGGTGGAGGACAGGAACCGTTTGATGCACTGACGATGTTCAAGGCAATTCTGCTTAGCCAGCCGCATCAATCGGCAATTTCTGAGAAAGTGCAAAACAAGGTGTGCCATCATGTACCGGGTGTATAAAGACAAACCACTCTCAGTACGACAAAAACTGGCCAACGAATTGATCAGCAAAAAACGCTATATCGTTGAACAGTGTTTTGGCTCTGCCAAACGCCTGTTCGGAATAGGACATACCAGCTACTTCGACCGGTGAAAGTCATCTCCCGAAAATTTTCTTATCCTCTCTACAAAACTCATAGGGTTGTGCAGAGATCTTTAAAACACTACAAAAAATGTTGTACCGTCTGGACCTTGCCGGACAGCACGGTGACTTGTGTCGTCGCAGCCTTATTTGACTGGCTTAACCAACTCCGTATCATCAGTGTCGACGACGAAAACCGCGAGCAGCTTAGCTGGCTCGATCTGGCTGACATTGCGGCTGACCGAGTGGACGATGCCAGGGCGCTCGGACCAGCTTTCACCAGCGCGATAAATGCGAGCCTGTTCATTATCCACTTTTGACTCAATAGCACCTGAAACAACATACGCATAGATGAACGCCGACTTTGCATGCATATGGGGATCGCCAACCTGCCCCGGTGCAAATTCGACTTCTACCGCGATCAGCGATTTACCGGGGATGTTGGGGATGGGCGCGGCAAAATTTGGCGTAACGGTTCCTGCATCATGAGCATAAACCGGCAGGCTGCCAGCCAGCGATAGGGTGACGGCTGCCACGGCAGCGGTGATCAGTTTGTGGATTTTCATGAAGATTACTTCGATATGATTGATGGAGAACGACACTGCGGTTTGCAGAGTGCCTGGATTTCTTGCTTGTTATGTCACGAAACGGTTTTTGAGGCTTCATTTCCCGCCAAATGGTTCTGTACTGCACCCAGCCGGGCCTGTTCGCGCTCCAATTGACGATTGGCAAACCAATGCTGGGCCTCCTTATTGAAGTCTAATGGCATACCCTTGTTGATCATGCCTACGGCCAGTGATGCCAGACTGGTTTTTGCCAGCTCCGCGGGTAACCCCCCCCGCAAAACAGCTGATGTCAAAAGTGGAATTTTCTCGTAATGTTTATGTGAGGGGGTTTCATGAAGAATTTCTGATTTACGGATAGCCAGATCATTGCTGATCTCAAGCAAGCCGAGGTAGGTACGCCCGTCCCGGAGCTGTGTCGAGAGCACGGCATTAGCTCTGCGACGTTCTACAAATAGCGCAGCAAGTTTGGCGGCATGGATGCGTCGCTGATGTCGCAGTTGAATATTTTTTGAAACACTCCCGCCAGCCGGAAAAGGCCGACGAGAGTACCTGGACAAAGTGCTGCTGTACAACAAAACAACACTATCGACTTATTAGTGCATCAGAGAATGCCTGTCGAAAAACGAGCTGACAGCACTACTAATGAACCTAGCACCGCCATAATTAACACAACGGCAACCATCATTTTCCTAAAGGTTTCGGTATCACTGCCTTTTATTACTTCACCCATTTTTTACTCCTCTTTTGTGTTAATCCGAGGAGAATCATGCTCTTGATTGGTATCGGTTTTATTGATCCATGTCAACAAAATATAACTTTATCGTTTCACCTGTCTGATTGCCTGGTTTCTGCGCAATGGATCAAGATAAAAGCTGAAGACGCCCTGCTCGTACAAAATATTTG
The DNA here is from genome assembly GCA_964651625.1 of uncultured Nitrosomonas sp. Lineage (GTDB taxonomy): Bacteria > Pseudomonadota > Gammaproteobacteria > Burkholderiales > Nitrosomonadaceae > Nitrosomonas. The sequence goes on from CAZYWE010000035.1 coordinate 7,398, forward strand.
CTGAGCTCGGACAAATACAACAGATTGAAGCCGCCCGGCCGTTCAGGACAACCGGATTAAAAGGAGCGGGAAAAACCGAGCGTAAATGTGAGCTCAGCTTTCCTGTTCGACTTTATGCCTGGTTAAGACGGTAAACAGGGCTGGAATAGTCTTTTTTTCCTGCCGGTAAGCAAGAACTTCCGTTTGCCCGGTTATAACCGGTTGTGCTGGATTAGATTGTGGAATATAAGGTTGGGTAAAAATAGGATCACTGTGTTTTGGCATACTCCCTCTATGTGAACCCGCATATCTTTGAGATGCAGGCAACTTCCTGCCCCTCTCACCTCCGACACTTTCTGCCAGCTTATTGCCATGACGAGAATTACCCGATGCTCCCCGGTTTTTCCGGTCTGGCAGGTTACGCGAAAATTGTTCCGCTTCAAAGCCAGTCACCTGTTCTGTTACCAGCCTGGTATTCAATAGTTTCTCAATATTGGCCAGCAGCTCTTTTTCATGCTCACTGACCAGAGAAATTGCTTTTCCTTTACTGCCTGCCCGACCGGTACGCCCGATACGATGGACATAATCCTCCGGATTACCAGGTAATTCGTAATTGACAACATGAGACAGCTTTTCAATATCAATACCACGGGCGGCAACATCGGTAGCAACCAGTATCTGTATTTCACCATTCTTGAATTCAGCAAGTGCTTGTGTCCGCTGCTGCTGATTTTTATCACCATGAATGGCTGCCGCCGAGATTTCATTATGAGAAAGCATTTGTGCCAGCTGGGAAGCGCCATGCTTTGTTTTGACGAAGATAAGTGCCTGCTTCAGATCCTGCTGACGAATCAGATGGAGCAACAAGGCAAATTTATTATTCGGGCTTATCCAGTGAACAACATGTGAAATGGATTCATTTACTGTGTTTCGTGCTGCCGTTTCAACCCGGACCGGCTGCTTCAGCAAGCTGTCAGCAAGCTTTCTAATCTCACTTGAGAACGTAGCTGAAAACAGCAAACTTTGCCGTTGCTGAGGCAATAGCGCCATTACACGTTTGATATCCGGCAGAAAACCCATATCCAGCATGCGATCTGCCTCATCCAGTACCAGGATTTCGGTTTTTGAAAAGCTGACTGCCTTTTGCTCAACCAGATCCAGCAAACGACCGGGAGTAGCTACCAATATCTCCACGCCCGTTTTCAATGCTGCAATCTGGGGTTCAATGCTGACTCCACCAAAAACAACCGTTGTTCTCAGTGCAAGATATTTACCGTATTTCCTGACGCTCTCATCAATCTGCATCGCCAGTTCACGAGTTGGCGCCATAATCAATGCCCGAACAGGATGCCTGGCAGGAGACATGCTTGTACTGGCGTGTACCTGCAGACGGTAAAGTAGAGGAAGCGTGAAACCGGCTGTCTTGCCAGTACCCGTTTGCGCACTGGCCATTACATCCCGGCCGGCCAAAATTGATGGGATAACCTGTGCCTGGATTGGCGTGGGATTTACATATCCTTCATCACTGACGGCGCGGAGAATTTCGCTGGACAGCTCCAGCTGATCAAACGTCACTTCGCTGCTCATAACCTATACCTGCACCTGCAAAAAATACAAAATATCGAGTCGGTTTGAAGTATTTTTACGACAGGGTTGTGGGTTAAATCAACCAATATAAGCTCATCCCCTGCTACTTCGAGTTTTCTCAAAAAACACACCTGCTATCCTAAAACTCAGAAATACCATTCATTTTCTATTCAAAATTACTTTGAGGCTGACTCCACCATTTTTGAGCCATTTAGCCAAACCACCAACTTTGTTAAAAATATTCAGGAGAATTGGAGCGCCGCTAATGGCAACGGCATCCACCAGACAATACCAGGCAGACACTCCACTTGGCGGGTTGCCTTGTGTCAATTCAAATATGGGTTCAAGCATAGCCCATCGCCACGTACCCGCCGCGGTACCAATCAATTCCAGCCAGGTAGTAATGAAAAATGCTGCCAGATACACCATCGGCGATCTGCCTTTGAACAGATAAATCAGAAACACCACATAAAGCAAGGCGCCCACCTGATCACCATGTTCGGGCAATCCACTAATACCCCATACTGACCAAAGCCCACAGGTAATCACCACAAACGTTGCAATTTTTCGTGCATGCTGAAGAAAAAAACCTGATCGAGCCAACGCCACAGCAGTCAGATAAACCATACCGTGACCTGGAGGCACATATAGTGGTACATTTTCCATCCGGTAGGTATACCCGCCCATGTAAATGGATGCAAAATGCTCACCAGCCGTTGCAAAAGCGACAGCAATCACAACCTGCATTCTTATTTCCTGATTTTCACCACGAAGCAATAAAACCAGGAAAATCCAGGCAATGGCGCCCAGCACATTCTGCAGCAACAAGGTTCCATGCGCATCGACCACGAGGCTTACTGCAACACAGAAAAAAGTAAATGCTGCGATGAAATAATCACGCTTCCTATGTATCGGATTTTCGATTGCTTTCGGAAATCTATGAAATATATTCAACATATTCTGGAAATAAAAAAACCGCCTTATCCGACGGTTGAAAACAGTAACTCCAGCCTGTTTTATTCATTAGCCGGAAATAAATACTGACAGTAACTCTGAAAATAAAAACTCTCGTTGTTTGCTGAGCTGCCCGGATTATCTTTGAGACACCCATAGGTATAAGTCTATTGGTTTATGTCTATCCTGGAAAGGTTAAGACTCACCCTTCCAGGATAACAATATAATCAGACCGTCAGGAAACGATTACTCTTTTCCTTTTTTGGCAGGTTTGGCACTGGCCTGGAATTCATCATGGAATTTGAATTTCGGTTCGCCTTCAAATACGCCTTCCAGTTTGTAATGTTCGTGCATGGCTTTGGTGTTCTTGACCATTTCGTCAAACTTGAAGGTGTATTTCGCATCCACTTGCGGTGTGAACGGGGTGTAGGGCGCTTTGGCTCCTTTCCATGGGGAACCTTCATAGTTCAGGTGGCAGGCACTGCAGCGCTCTTCAAAGCTGAAGTCCTGTCCGTTGCTTGCCAGAACTTTGCGCGGGGTGTGCTTTCCTGATTTCTCAAATGCCTGTCCGGCCTTGCGGTGTTCTCCCCGGTATTTGCGTCCAGGTCCATGGCAGGATTCACATCCCACTCCTGTCAGCATCGGCTTGGGGGATTCAATGGTGTAACCTCCCGGCTGGCCAAAGCCGTCAACGTGGCAGCCCACGCAGTCTTTGTCTTCAGTGTAGTCTTTGGCAGGGTCCAGTTTGGCTTTCTGCTTGGCTTCCACTTTGGTATTCGGTTTGAGCGATTCCATCGCTTTGGCGTGTGCTGTATCTTTCCACGATTGCGCCTGGGCTTTGTGGCAGGAACTGCATTTCTTGCGGCCTTCAAACGGGGAATCCGCCGCCAGGCTCTGTCCACTTGCCAGGGTGAACAGGGCCGCAGCTATCAGCCCGCAGGCTATCATCATTTTCATGGTCTCTCCTCTTGTTTTATGGGTTTGAATACGGTTATGTTCCGACTTGCCGGCCGTTATTGTACCTGATCAGCCGGAAGGGTTGAATCCGTCGTTTTATCATGGTTACCCAGGGCCGGCTGTGGGAAGTCTTGTGCTTTTGCCGGTATTTTCTCTGTCAGCCGGTATACCCAGTAGCCTCCCTGCTGATAAACCAGTTGCGGTGCAGTGAGTTCAACCGGGGACGGCTGGCTGGTAAACGGCAGCAGCCTGGCCAGCAGGGTGTTGTAGCTGGCTTCATCTGTCAGGAAAAAGGCTCGGATGA
>CAZYWE010000036.1:0-10531 GCA_964651625.1 uncultured Nitrosomonas sp.
TTTTCTTTCCGACTAAAAGAGCTTTACAACCCGAAGGCCTTCTTCACTCACGCGGCATGGCTGGATCAGGCTTTCGCCCATTGTCCAAAATTCCCCACTGCTGCCTCCCGTAGGAGTCTGGGCCGTGTCTCAGTCCCAGTGTGGCTGGTCGTCCTCTCAGACCAACTACTGATCGTCGCCTTGGTAGGCTTTTACCCCACCAACTAGCTAATCAGACATCGGCCGCTCCTTCAGCGCAAGGCATTTCTGTCCCCTGCTTTTCTCCTGAGAGATATGCGGTATTAGCACATCTTTCGATGCGTTATTCCCCACTCAAGGATACGTTCCGATGCATTACTCACCCGTTCGCCACTCGCCGGCAGGCCGAAGCCCCCGCTGCCGTTCGACTTGCATGTGTAAAGCATGCCGCCAGCGTTCAATCTGAGCCAGGATCAAACTCTTCAGTTTTATCTCTTTCTCATCTTGCTTTTATCTTGTTAAAGATTATTATGCAGACGTTTAAACTTTTTCGCTCAACTCTCATTGAGCCTTGCACTTTTTATTGCCAAGTGCCCACACTTATTGGTTATTTATTTTTAAAGATCTTTGCTTTGACTTGCGTCATTGCTGTAGAGATGCGCATTATAAAGATTAAACCGATCGAGTCAAGCGGTTTTATTGATGTTTTTTTGAATTAGCTCACTTTTATTTGCAAAGCGATGATTATTAATCACTTTATTTTTACTGCAACTACAATATTAGGCCGTCAATTTACTATCACACTGGCCTTATTAACGTATTTTTCAGTTACCTCCCTTTGTTTATTTTAAAGCTTGATATATATCCACTCCAGTAACGCATCCATTGCGGGTCTGGCACCACCCGACCTTGGGTGATTAACGATAAATGTCACCGCATACCGCTTCTTCCTGTGGTCCAGTACATACCCGGCTATTGCAGAAACATCTTTCAAAGTACCTGTTTTGATATGCGCCTTTTTAGCAACCACTGATTTTTTCAGGCGTTTTCGCGCGGTGCCATCCACACCGACTATTGCCAGGGAAGCCATGAACTCCGGCATTGTTGGTCCCAAATAGGCTGCGTTTAACAGATCATTCAGATGACGCGTGCTAACACGCTCCCGGCGCGAAAGTCCCGATCCATTTTCCATTACCAGCTCCGGGAAATTCATACCCTTTGACGATAACCACTGCCTTATTCCTGCGCGCGCCAGATTGGATGAGACATGGCCGCTCCCTTTCGATTGAGTTTCTCCAAGAGATAGAAACAGTTGCTTTGCTGCTACGTTATTGCTGAACTTGTTTATGCCTCGAATTACTTCAGCCAGGGGTGGAGACTGATGAACACTGATTGGGTGCAACGTTTTTGGCGTCACACCACGCCGTACCTTGCCATTAAACGTACCTCCCAACTGCCTCCATAATTCTGTAAACAGCTGATAAATGTAAGTTGAGCTTTCGTGCAGACTCACGTAATACGCTGTTGGCCCGCAGTGAACCGAATAATCACCCTCAAGCCCAACTGTCACCTGTCCATGCTGCGGAATATCCTCACGGATATTTACATGGACCCCACCATCCCCGCATTTCTTTTGCGTTAACTTAAGATGATTTTGCACATTCAGGTATTGGCCATCCGGATCAGCTACCACCCGAACCCCGCCAGACTGCGGTTCAGGAAACAGATGCAATGCTGAAGTACGATAATTCACCAGCAACGCTTCCGGGGCAACGTTATACGTTTTATAACGCTTGCCATCAAACGCCCCTGAATCTTCTGCCGGAAAATCGTAATAACTGTAATCCAGAACCAGATCACCACTAATGTCCTTCAATCCGGCCTGACGAATTTGCCGCAGAAATAACCAGAAATTTTCCAGATTAAGACTGGGATCACCATAGCCCTTGATAATCAGATCACCTTGTAATCTGCCTTTTTCCAGATTGCCGTCTGCATAAGCCTCTGTGCGCCAGGTATAGATTGGCCCCAACATCTCCAGCCCGGCATACGTCGTCACCACCTTCATAACAGATGCCGGATTCATTGGAACATCCGCATTAAGTGCTATCAGTGGCCGATCAACACCAACTTCCCTTACATAAACACCGACGGCAGATTCAGGAATAGCGGCTCTTTTCAGGGCCTGTCTGACGGTATCCGGTAAATCGGCGGCATAAGCAGGAAAAGTCAACGTGCCACACAACAGCAATGATATTTTCAGCAAATTTTTCATGACAACAAACAAATCAGATTAAAGAACAATTAATTTTCATTAACGCTTACCACGACAGATCGAAAATCCATCATTCCAGCCCATCTGATATTGCACATCAGCTGCATAACGCTTTTTATCCTTAAATCCGTAAGCTGATTGTTTCGCGGTTTCACAACCATCGATATACCCTTGCTGCGCTGCTTCAGGGTAACCTGCCAAGTTATAGACCGGCCGCGTACTGGGAGGAAGCGGGCCTGAAGGCCGTTGCCGAACGATTGGATCAGGCGCCGGCATAGGCGCTGGCTGCGCAGGGCCCGGCCGCTTGATCACCGCACAGCCCGCCAACAAAGCAATTGTTACTAAAACCACATTAACCCGTCCTGTTTTCATTCCTTTACTATCCATTAAAGATTATCTTTTTACTAAACCACATTTTTTAGTAATTTACCCATTTCGGCCGGGTTACGTGTTACACGGATTCCACAGGCCTCCATCACCTCGATTTTTCCCTGAGCCGTACCTTTGCCACCCGCAATAATGGCACCCGCATGCCCCATCCGTTTGCCGGGCGGGGCAGTTGTCCCCGCAATGAAGCCCACTACCGGTTTTTTCATATACGCCTTAACCCAGTGAGCACATTCTTCTTCATCAGTACCGCCGATTTCTCCTACCATCAGCACCGCATCCGTTCCGCTATCCTCATTGAACAATTTCAGAACATCCTTATGCTTAAGACCATTGATCGGATCACCACCAATGCCGATACACGTGGATTGTCCAAGTCCCAGCTCGCTCAGCTGGGCCACCGCCTCGTAAGTCAGCGTACCTGACCTTGAAACCACTCCGATTCTGCCTGGCTGATGGATAGCCCCCGGCATAATGCCAATTTTTAGCTCGCCAGGTGTGATGATTCCCGGGCAGTTGGGTCCGATCAGCAACGTCTTTTTCCCGCGCATACGTGCCCGTGTCCGCAACATATCCCGAACAGGAATTCCCTCGGTAATACAAATCACCAGATCCAGCCCGGCTTCCACTGCTTCATCAATTGCCGCAGCCGCATAAGGAGGAGGTACATAGATCACAGACACAGTAGCTCCCGTTCTCTGCTTCGCCTCTTTCACCGTAGCAAATACCGGTATTCCCTCAAAATCTTCTCCGGCTTTTTTGGGATTAACTCCCGCCACGAAACAATCCTTGCCATAAGCATATTCGCGACATTGGCGAGTATGAAACTGCCCGGTTTTACCGGTAATCCCCTGCGTAATCACGCGCGTGTGACGATTGATCAGAATAGCCATGTCATGCCTCCCTGGTTGCCACTTCAGCACGATGCCGGGCAGCTGCATCTACCGCTTTCCTGGCGGCATCTGCCATATTGCTGGCTGAAATGGCTGTCAAACCCGAATCTGCCAGAATCTTTTTTCCCAGTTCCACATTGGTTCCCTCCAGACGAACAATCAACGGAACAGCCAGCTTCACTTCACGTGCCGCTGCCACCACACCTTCGGCAATCACATCACAGCGCATAATCCCACCAAAAATATTGACCAGTATTGCCTGTAACCCAGGATTCTCCAGCATCAGCTTGAATGCTTCCGTTACTTTTTCTACCGTCGCCCCGCCGCCCACATCCAGAAAATTGGCCGGATTGCCACCATAGAGCTTGATAATGTCCATCGTTGCCATCGCCAGCCCGGCACCGTTAACCAGACAACCAATATCACCATCCAGCGGAATATAGGAAAGCTCATATTTTGATGCCTCCACCTCAAGCGGATCTTCTTCATCCGGATCCCGCAAGGCAACAATCTCAGGGTGGCGAAATAAGGCATTGTCATCAAAATTCATTTTGGCATCCAACGCAATCAGCCGGTTATCCGGCGTAACAATCAACGGATTGATTTCGAGCAGTGAAACATCATTTTCATCAAACGCCCGATACAGCTCGCTCAACATGGTTATTGCAGCCGACCTGCATAGTTCTGGCAGATTGATCTCACACACGATTTTTTCAGCCGCTGAAGAACTCAATCCCGCAAGTGGATCGATCTGAATTTTGTGTATTTTTTCAGGTGTACCAGCTGCCACCTGCTCAATATCCATGCCACCCGCGTCACTGGCAACCAGACTCACGCACTGCAAGGCGCGATCCACTACCAGCGCCAGGTAATATTCATGGCCGATCTCAACGCCCTGTTCAATATACAGCCGATGAACAACCCGGCCTTGCGGGCCAGTCTGATGCGTTACCAGCGATGAAAACAACATCGCTTCCGCAAACTGCCGTACTTCCGCGATGGATTTTGCCAGCTTCACCCCCCCGGCCTTACCGCGTCCCCCTGCATAAATCTGAGCTTTAACCACCCACTTGTCTCCACCCAGTTTTTCAGCGGCCAGCACTGCCTCCTCCACACTGAAACAGGCAACTCCAGCCGGCACACTTATTCCATAGCGGCTGAGAATCGCTTTCGCCTGGTATTCATGAATTTTCATATTTCACCCTTTTGTGCCTTGACATCAGGCTGCACTAATACTGATTTGATATACCTTTCCACTTGAACCAACTCCTGTTCAAAATCCGGCAACAATACAGCCAGTTTTTCCACTTCGCCCTGCTTTGCAGCTGCCTCCATTTGCGCGCACCATTCGCCCAGAGACAGTGCACCTACTGAACGCGCTGAAGATTTCAGTTTATGTGCCGCAAATTTTGCTTCATCTATCTGGTTATTCACTACCGCATTCCGTAACTGCTCAGCAATCTTGCGGGTACTGCCAAGAAAATCCTGCAAAAATTCGTTGATAACTGCCTGATCATCGCCGACCAGAGATTTAAGCACATCAATCTCCACCACCGCTTTTGCAGAGGTCACTGGTGATTGCTGCAGACTTTCCTTCTGCTTTCCTGTCTGCTTTGATCCTGGCAGCCATTTTTCCAGCATCAATTTAAGCTGTTCCAATTGCACTGGTTTGCTCAGATAGTCATCCATCCCAAGCGCATGGCATTTCTCCGCTTCACCCTTGAGTGCATTTGCTGTCAGTGCAATGATCGGAACCCGGCTCTGATCATTTTTTTCAGCGCGGATTGATTGTGTCAACTGATACCCGTCCATTTCCGGCATATGCAGATCTGTCAGTATCAGTGCATAGTCTCCGCTCCTCCAGCTGTGCAAAGCTTCCTTCCCGTTAACAACAATATCTGCAGCAAACCCCAGCAAAGCAAGCTGCTGACGAACCACTTTCTGATTGATTTCATTATCCTCGGCCACCAGAATCAGTCTACCCTGCTGCAACGCCTCCCCTCGCGACGGAGGAACGATTTTACTGATGACTTCTGCAGGCACAGCCTGATTTTCCTCCAGCTTTGCCCGACCAGCCGCGACTGCTGCCGCATGGAGAAAAACCCGGCGATAAAGCACGTTTCCATCAAGTGTTACCACCCCATCATCTTCCATACGGCCACGATGGCGCCGCCCGCGTCTGACAATCACAAACTGGAGTTTGTCACCCGCGCATGAATCAGGCCGGCTGTCAAAAAGCATGCGCAATTCACCAACAGGGAACTCTCCGTCACTCGCATCCACCACCAGCACCCACTGGCCTGCTGCAAGCTGCCCGACCCGCCTACGTATGGCAGGTAAATCCGTAACATGTTCAACTGCAGCACCGGCGTATTTCAGATAAGCCGCCAGTTCAGGGCTTAACCCATCTTCTCCCCCCATTACCAGGCACGACAATCCGGAGAGATCCGGAACTGGTTCCTGCTTCCGGTCAGCCTCCGTCTGAACTACTCTGAACGGGATACGCACAGTAAATGTGGAACCAGCGCCAGGTTTACTTTCCACTGTAATTCCACCTTTCATCAGCTCTGCCAGATGGCGGCTGATGGTCAGCCCCAGGCCAGTTCCACCAAAACGGCGAGTAGTCGAGGTATCACCCTGAGAGAAAGGGGTAAACAGGTGTTCCCGGGTGGTATCGTCCATACCGATACCATTATCAATAACCTGAAACAGAACAGTTATGGCATCACTATCGGCCTTGTCTGCCGGTATCGCTTTTACAGCAACGCGTCCCGGCTGCGGCATGCCACTGGAAAACTTGATGGCATTATTGATGAGGTTGATCAGTATCTGACGCAGGCGTAATGCGTCGCCCAGCACACTTTCCGGCAAAGCCGGGTCAACAAACAGGGTTAGCTCAACTTCCTTGCTGGCAGCCATATGAGTCAATGTGCCACATGCTCGCTCCACCACTTTTTCCAGAAATAGCGGAGTTTGTTCAATTTCCAGTCTTCCGGCCTCAATTTTGGAAAAATCGAGAATATCCTCAATGATCTCCAGCAACGCAAAGGCAGATTCCCGGATAAGATCAGCCATCTCTTTCTGATAACTGCTCAAACTGGTTTGGCTCAGTATATCGATCATGCCGATCACACCATTCATCGGTGTACGGATTTCATGGCTCATGGCTGCAAGAAAAGCCGATTTGGCCTGATTGGCCAGTTCAGCATCGTGCCGTGCCCGCTCCAGATCTTGTCTGATTTTCACGTGCTCACGAATATCACGCATAATCCCGCTGAAATGCCGCTTCCCACCGACAAAATACTCACTCACGGCAAGATAGAGCGGGATGATTGTTCCATCCTTATGCACTCCCTCCACCTCTCGCCCCAGCCCGACGTTATGCCCGCCAGGTAACTGCGGGCGCCCCACATATTCCTGTCCATGTCCGGTTTCGCAATACCGCTGCATGTAGTATCCGTGCATGCTCCGGTCCGGTTCCGGCACGAGAATTGAAACATTCTGCCCAACCGCCTCTTCTCTGGTATAGCCAAACAGTTTTTCCATGACCGGATTCACCGAAAGCATGACACCGCGTTCATCCGTGGTTACCACACAGTCCACCAGATGCTCGACGACTGAACGGGTTTCCTTCTCCTTGATCACCAATTCAGTATTGAGCTGCTTCAGTCGGGCGGTACGCTCCGCAACGCGCGCCTCCAAGTGCTGATAACTGATCGCCAGACGTTCAGTCATCATGTTGAAAGCACCTGCCAGCTGCCCGATTTCATCCCACCCTTCACCGGGAATGTGATGCTGCAGATTACCAGCAGTAATCTCCTGCGCGCATTCATTGAGATTTTTCAGCGGCATTACCACGCGGCGATTGAACAACAACGCCCCCAGAATCGCCAGCAGAAAAGTCAGGCCAAGTACCACCAGCCCCATGACGCGCATCTGCGCCACTGACGCAAAAGCTTCTTTAGCATCAATCTCTACCACAATCCCCCACTTCATGCGCGGCAAGTACCGCCAGGCTGCAATCACCGGGCTTCCATGGAAATTATTGACTACACCCCCGCCATACTTGCCCTCGAGACTGTTTCTGATAGCCACGGCAAATGATGGCTTATCCAGTGGTATCGTGCGTTTCAGGGCAGCATCAGGATCTTCCCGCAGTGGTGCCATGATCAGTGCTGAATGACTGTTTTCCATGTGCGTGACAATGGTCTCGCCACTCTTGCCCAGCCCCACATTATTGGTCAGCACACGAAACACATGCTCACTGTAGATCTGCAGTGCCAGCACACCGTGGAAATTACCTTCTATCATGATGGGGACGGCTACAAACGCGGCAATCGCACCGTGCGATGGCGGGTAGTATTCAAAGCTGGACAAACTGCTCTGCCGTGTCTCTTTCGTCTGGCGAAATACCTGTCCCAACCCGCTATCCCGATAGGGGCCGGTCAGCAAACTGGTGGCAAAATCAGACTCATGGCCGGTGGAAAAAACAACCCAGCCATCAGGGGAAATCAGGAACAGATCGTAATAACCCGTACCTTCAAGATAACGTTCGTAATGCGCCCGGTAACGGGCATCAAGCGCACGCCAGGCTTCAGAATCTGCGCCAGACTGGCTGAACACCTGTGAAAATTCATCTATCGCCTGATGAGTAGTATCACTTGCCTGAATGAGCGTTGCATCCAGGATTCGTTCGCGCAGATAGGAATCAATCTGCTCAACTTTTTTATCCGCAATTGATGAAACCTGCTGAATAGCCGATTTACGGATTTCACCTTCAAAAATGTGCAGCAAACCGTAGCCGACCAGCGCAATCGGCAATAACGCCACCAGCGTAAACCAGATGGCAAACCGCTGAGTCAGCGATGTAAGGATCATCACTCCAACAGGCAGTCAGGAGAATGTTTTAGCGAGCGCCTGGCGTAGTAGGCAAACGCAACCGCATTCCGCTGCGGGCGCAAAATCCAGTCATGTGCTTCCCGCGCAAGTTCAGGCTCAATCGGCTGAATCTGACCGGCCGCACCCGCCAGCACCTGCATACGCGCAGCACGTTCAAATGCCAGTGCGATCAGACAGGCTTCCTCAATACTGCTGCAGGCCACCAGCAATCCATGATGCGCGAGCAACAGCGCACGTTTATCACCCAGCGCGCCTGCTATCAGCTCACCCTCCTCATTTCCCACCGGCACACCCGGCCATTTAGGCAAAAAGGCGACATCATCGTACAACACACAATTATCCATGTGCGAAACAATGAGCGGCTCTTCCAGCATACTCAGTGCCGCCGTATGCAGTGCATGCGTATGGATGATGCAGCGCACATCGGGGCGTGCACGATAAACCCAGGAATGAAAACGATTTGCCGGATTGGGCATACCATCCCCCTCCAGCACCTGCAAATCCTCATTGACCATCAGCAAATTTCCCGCGCTGATTTCATCAAATCCCAGCCCCAGTCGCTGAGTCAGAAATGTACCTGATGTCTCTCCGCGCGCGGTAATCTGTCCGGCCAGCCCGGAATCATGACCATTATCGAACAGGATATGACAAGTTAATGCCACCTTCTGACGAATGGAATAGGTTGCCCCAGACAACTTGCTCTCCATCTGGGCAAGCTCGCGCTGCATCAGCTGCCGCTTGTCCAGATCGAATGTTTCACTGCTCATAAACCGCAACCTCCCTGTTTTCACAAAAGCCTCCTGCCCTCGTGATTGACAGTTTTCCGCATTTTTTCCAGCGCTGCAAGCAACATTCAACGAAACATTGAGCTGCCGGACACTGACCGGCTCGCTCGGTGAAACTCAAATGGCAGCCAATGCCGCAATTCAGCCACCTGATCCGTTCGTGCGTAACCCATTGATCCGCAGTGAGCGTGGTTGTATACCTTGTGGGCTTCGGACCAATCTCGGTGAGCGAGGTCGGAGCAAGTAATGACCAGGAGGGCGTAGAGCGGTGTCAATCAGCATGCAATTTTGACCATCTGTCAGCGTTGAATTTTGACCAGGCTATCGTGACGATTTTCTGTGCTTGAATCGGTATGAATCGTTTCCTGATCAACTTACGGTGGGACTTGCACCCACAAGAGTGCGCCCGTGCCGGGCGCACAAGAAAAACCCCCAACCGAGAACGGTTGGGGGTTCATTATTGGTGGTGTGGTGTTTTCAACCAACCAATTCGCTATTGGGGCCAATGAGCACTGGCGCGTGTTGGCGCGACCCCGTGTGCATTCTACGGAATTTTTGAATTACTTCGAGGATTAATCAGCTCCGATTCTGTGCCCCATCGCTCGGTAGCCGCGCTGCCGTTTGTCCCACATCCGCAGCAGTGCCGGGTGGCCAGTATCCACGAAGTCGATGATCCGAACGTCGGTCTTGCTGGCATGCTCCCGGTGCAGGCGCCCGGCGTACTGTTGCAGGGTGCCCTTCCAAGACACCGGCATGGCCAGTACCAACGTGTCGAGCGGCGGGTGATCGAAGCCCTCGCCAACCAGCTTGCCCGTCGACAAGAGGGCACGAGGTGCGTCGGGCGGCAGTGCATCCAGATCTGCCACCAGCGCAGCGCGTTGCTTTTTGGACATTCGACCGTGCAAAACGAAAGGCACCGGCTCCAACCCATCGAGTGCTGCTTTGATCGCGTCGAGGTGTTCCGTGCGTTCAGTCAGAACCAGCACCTTGCGTCCCTGCCCGATGGCATCACGCACCTCGGCGGCGATGGCTTCGGTTCTGGCCTGATCATTGGCGAGATGCCGAAAAACGTCCTGGATGCCTGCATCTGTCGGCAGGTCGATCCGCGTAAAGCGTGATCGAGGCAGCACTTCGAGATCGTGCGGCGCTCCGGCAGGCTTGGCCGCCGTGTACCGGATTGGCCCGCATTGCATGAAGATGAGGGGCTGCTGACCATCACGGCGGATGGGTGTCGCCGTCAGGCCCAGCACATATTTGGCCTTGGACCGTTTCAGGATCGTGAGGTAGGCTGAAAAAAATGGAGTCCAACGTTTTGTAAAATGATGGGGAACGGA
>CAZYWE010000037.1:0-10426 GCA_964651625.1 uncultured Nitrosomonas sp.
TCCCGCAATACTTGGCCAATAAGACTACTTCCTCAGCATCCCTTAGTCAAGACAGAACCTTGTCCAATGAGGCCCTGACAACATCAAGGAGCGCTCTATATCCTCATATTCAGATCGAAGACAGCGATAAACAGGTCATTTCAAACTCATTCAATTACTGCAGTTACACTGTTATTACGCTGCCTGGTTGCGGGCCATTGAAAATATGTGGCTTAATGGAACTCATGACATGCATTTCGCAGGCTTTGCAGTCAAATTTCAGAGTAATGGTTTCATCACCATGCAGCAGTTGCATGGGTTGGGCATTACCCTTCAGATTCAATTCACTTTTGATCTGTTTGGGGCAAAGGTTGAACGAAAAACGCAGGCAGTGTTTGGTGATCATGACCGACACTTCACCGGCTTCCTGATGTGCTTCAAAAGCAGAGGCAATGAGCTCCACACCATAACGTTTGTAAAAGCGGCGCGCCAGTTTGTTGTAAACATTGGCCAGAAAAGTCAATTCCCTGTCTGGATAAACAGGTGCCGGTTCGTGAACAGCTTTGCGGCTACCCTTGGGGTAGGCAGCTGCCCGTGCAACAGCGAGTTGTTCAATGATCTCGCGCCGCAGGGCTTTCAGCTGTGATCCGGGTACAAACCAGTCCTCACTGGCAATAAGACTGATCTGTCCCGCATAATAAGGCGTGTTGCCCAGTTTGCTGAAAATATCCCGGATATGCTGGGCATTGCTGTCGGCCTGCCTGGCAAGCGTAAAGGGGCCTTGCAGGGCAGCTCGGGCATGAATACCCTCTTCGCTGACAGCAGTAGCAGCAAGTACCTGTTCACTCAATTCCAGCTGCCAGTTCACACGTATTCTACGTTCGCTCGAAGTTTTGCTGAGGGCCTGTTGCCAGTTATGGTCAAGGTTGCGGTTAAGCGCATGTGGCAAATGCAGTTTGCTGAGCTCGGCAGGCACTGCATTCGGAATGATGCGGTATTGCCAGAAGCGCTGCCCCTCCTGTTCAAATTCACACAGCAGGTAAGCGTTATTCACCCGAAAACCGACCACCTCCCGCTTACAGAGCGCATTCAGCCCATCTCCGTTGGCGAGTGCGCTGGTAGTTTGCACTGTCAACTCCTGTTTGCCGACGCTTAAAATCTCTCCGATTGGCAAGCCGATAAACTTGGGTGAATCGAACGCGCCAATACTCTGTTGACGTTCATTCACAAAATAATCGGTACTGCTGCGATGAAAGGTTTTGTCAGGATCTGGTACAAAAAAGTGCTGCGTGTAACCACTGGAAGCGCGTGCCAGATCAGGGCGCTCGGCCAGAATTTCATCCAGCAGCTGACGATAGTGAGCGGTTATGTTTTTCACATAATTCATATCCTTGTAACGCCCTTCAATTTTGAACGAACGCACACCCGCCTCAACCAGCGCACGCAGGTTGGCGCTCTGGTTATTGTCCTTCATCGACAGCAGATGCTTGTCGTAGGCCACCACCTGGCCTTGCTCATCCTTCAAGGTGTAGGGCAGGCGACAGGCTTGCGAACAATCACCCTGGTTAGCGCTGCGTCCGGTTTGTGCATGCGAGATATTGCATTGGCCGGAAAAAGCAACGCACAGCGCTCCGTGGATGAAAAATTCAATACCGGCGCTGACATGATCACTGATTTCCCTGATTTGCTGCAAAGTCAGTTCGCGCGCCAGCACCAGTTGCGAAAAACCGGCCTGATCCAGAAAAATTGCTTTATCCAGACGGCGAATATCACACTGCGTGCTGGCATGCAATTCAATGGGTGGAATATCCATTTCCAGCACGCCCATATCCTGCACGATAAGAGCATCCACCCCGACATCGTAAAACTCATGAATCAGCTTGCGCGCAGGTTCCAGCTCATCGTCATGCAAAATCGTGTTCAGCGTGACAAATATTTTTGCATGAAAAACATGTGCAAATTCAACCAGATTTGCAATATCACTGACCGAATTGGTCGCATTGTGACGCGCCCCGAAACCTGGCCCGCCAATATAAACCGCATCAGCACCGTGCAAAATGGCCTCTTTGGCAATGGCGACATCCCGGGCCGGGCTAAGCAGTTCAAGATAGTGTTTGCGCAACATGACAAGATTTCCGGAGTGACTTGACAGGATGGGAAGTGTAGCACCAAACATTTTATTGCTCATTCAAAGTACTGCCGCCTGTTACCCCATCTTCCACACGGGATTATTTTAGCCTCGCGACAAGGTAAAATTACCCAATAGTATTTTCCGGTTGGCAAAATGAATAAATCGCGTGTCGTTGTAGGTATGTCTGGTGGAGTGGATTCATCAGTTGCAGCCTTGTTACTCAAGCAACAGGGCTACGATGTGGTGGGACTTTTCATGAAAAACTGGGAAGAGGATGACACAGATGAATACTGCTCCTCCCGTCAGGATTTCCTTGATGCAGCTTCCGTCGCGGATGTTCTTGACATACCGCTGGAAGTAGCAAATTTTTCTGCTGAATACCAGGAACGTGTTTTCAGCCTGTTCCTGAAAGAATATCAGGCCGGGCGCACTCCCAATCCGGATGTACTGTGTAACAGCGAGATCAAGTTCAGAGCATTTCTCGATCATGCGCTTGCGTTGGGCGCTGACCGGATTGCAACTGGTCATTACGCGCAAGTACAGGAAGTTAACGGCTTGTTCCAGTTGCTTAAAGGGGAAGATGGCAACAAGGATCAGAGTTATTTTCTCTACCGCCTGAATCAGCAGCAGCTGTCGCGCGCGATTTTCCCCATCGGCCATCTCTACAAACGGGATGTGCGCAAAATTGCACGCGAACACGGATTACCCAATTCAGCCAAGAAGGACAGTACCGGAATCTGTTTTATCGGTGAACGCCCCTTCCGCGAATTTCTCAATCGCTATCTGCCTGTCAACCCCGGGGAAATCCATACGCTGGACAACAAGGTTGTAGGTAAACATCAGGGGTTGATGTATTACACCATTGGGCAGAGACAGGGATTGGGAATTGGCGGCACACGTGAAGGCAATGAAGAACCCTGGTTCGTATCGGGCAAAGATATGGAAAAGAATGTGCTGTATGTCGTACAGGGGCACAGCCATACAGCCCTGCTACGTTCATCACTGATGGCTGCAGATCTTTCCTGGGTCAGTGGCACCCCCCCTCACCAGAGCTGGGTGTATGCAGCTAAAATCCGCTATCGCCAAACAGATGCACCTTGTGCAATTACCCGTTTCGAGAAGGATGCATGTGAAATTGGCTTTGCAGCACCCCAATGGGGAGTAACACCCGGACAATCAGTGGTGATGTATGAAAGCAAGGTTTGCCTGGGCGGAGGTGTAATTACAGGCAGCAACGGCTAACATCAGATAAGCGTCAGGTTATTGATATTTATCCCTGTATCAGTTTTTTTTGCTTCTGATCCGTTCAATTTGATTTGCAGGCGTAATTCATTCATGGAATCCGCATTGCGCAAGGCATCTTCATAGGAAATCACACCATTCTCATACAGCTCGAATAACGCCATATCGAAGGTTTGCATTCCCAGTTCACCTGATTTTTTCATGATTTCCTTGATCTCATGTACATTCCCCTTGAATATCAGGTCAGAAATCAGGGGAGAGTTGAGCATTATTTCAATCGCTGCAGCGCGCCCACTGCCTGATTTTTTGGGAATCAGCCTTTGCGCGACCAGTGCCCGCATATTCAGGGACAAATCCATCAGCAACTGCGCACGCCGCTCTTCCGGGAAAAAGTTGATAATGCGGTCGAGTGCCTGATTGGCGCTGTTTGCATGCAAAGTGCCCATGCACAAATGTCCTGTCTCAGCAAAAGCAATGGCATGCTCCATTGTTTCCCGATCCCGAATTTCACCAATCAGAATCACATCCGGCGCCTGGCGCAATGTATTCTTCAGCGCTGCCTCCCATGATTCCGTATCCACCCCGACTTCCCGTTGAGTAATGACACAGTTGATATGCTCATGCACGTATTCAACCGGATCCTCGATGGTAATGATATGGCCATGACTGTTCTGGTTACGATAACCAATCAGTGCTGCCATCGAAGTTGATTTCCCCGAACCGGTTCCACCCACGAAAACCACCAGGCCACGTTTGCTCATAACCACCTCTTTCAGTACCTGTGGCAACCCCAAATCATCAAAATTCGGGATTTTTGTGGTAATTGTCCGTAACACAATCCCTGTTCGCTGCTGTTGAACAAAAGCATTGACACGGAACCGGCCGATCCCTTCAGGGTTGATCGCAAAATTGGATTCCTTGCTGGATTCAAATTCTGCCGCCTGCTTATCGTTCATGATGGCTTGCGCCAGCACTGCTGTATGGCCGGGAGAAAGCGGTTGCTGAGTTACAGGTGTCATCTTGCCGTCGATCTTCATCGCCGGGGGATAGCCAGCAGTAATAAACAAATCCGAAGCTTTTTTACTGAGCATCAGTCGCAGTAAATCATGCATGAATTTAAGTGCCTGTTCTTTTTCCATCATGTTCTACCTTTAACCCCGGAAATTATCTTTATTCATGGCTTTGGTACGCGCCTCCGCTACTGAAATAGCGCCGCGCTTCACCAGATCAGCCAGGTTCTGATCAAGCGTCTGCATCCCGACTCCCTGCCCGGTCTGGATGGCTGAATACATCTGCGCCACTTTCCCTTCCCGGATAAGGTTACGGATCGCCGGTGTCCCGATCATGATCTCGTGCGCAGCCACTCGTCCTTTACCATCCTTTGTCTTCAGCAGTGCCTGGGAAATAACGGCACGTAACGATTCGGACAACATCGCACGCACCATTTCCTTTTCTTCAGCAGGAAACACATCAATAATCCGGTCAATCGTCTTGGCAGCCGAACTGGTATGGAGTGTGCCAAAAACCAGATGGCCGGTTTCTGCCGCCGTCATGGCCAATCTGATTGTTTCCAGATCCCGCATCTCACCTACGAGGATGATGTCCGGATCCTCCCGCAAGGCAGAGCGCAGTGCATTGCTGAAACTGTGTGTATCTCGCCCAACCTCACGCTGGTTGATCAGGCATTTTTTGCTTTCATGCACAAATTCGATCGGATCTTCCAGCGTCAGGATGTGGCCGTACTGGTTTTCGTTAATGTCATTGATCATGGCAGCAAGCGTGGTGGATTTACCCGATCCGGTCGGCCCCGTAACCAGCACCACACCACGCGGCTGCTGCGCAATCTCGGCAAATATCCCGGGAGCTTTCAGTTCTTCAAGCGTTAGTACCTTGGATGGAATCGTGCGCAGAACTGAAGCCGCCCCCCGCTGGGTGTTGAAGGCATTGACACGAAAGCGTGCCAATCCGGGGATGGCAAACGAGAAATCGCATTCCAGATGCTCTTCATAAGATTTGCGCTGGCTGTCGTTCATAATGTCATACACCATGTCGTGCACATCCTTATGCTCCAGCGCCGGAACATTGATACGCCGGATTTCTCCATGCACCCGGATCATGGGCGGCATGCCGGCAGAT
This sequence comes from uncultured Nitrosomonas sp., assembly GCA_964651625.1. GTDB lineage: Bacteria > Pseudomonadota > Gammaproteobacteria > Burkholderiales > Nitrosomonadaceae > Nitrosomonas. The sequence goes on from CAZYWE010000037.1 coordinate 5,489, forward strand.
AAATGCAGGTCAGAAGCACCATTCTTGACCACAAATGAGAGTAGTTCTACTATGTTCATTCGGAATATTTCCTCAGCTTTATTAGGGGCCACCAGCGTTATCAGATCGACCTGACCTAAAACGGAAAGAATCTCCCAAAATTAAATGCATTTCCAAACAGCCGGGAAAGTTCCGCTGTTATATTCCTCACACCTGTTTATTTAACCCATTTATTCAATCACCATGACAACAATCGCTTCCCGCCTGCAAAACGTGAAAAACCGCATTATTGAGGCCGCAAAAAAAGCTGGGCGTGATCCGGAAAGTGTTCAGCTGCTGGCTGCCAGCAAAACCAATACACCGGACAAATTGCGCGAGGCATGGGAAGCAGGACAAACCGTATTTGGCGAAAACTATCTCCAGGAAGGTCTGGTAAAAATCCACGCGCTGGCAGATTTACCGATTGAATGGCACTTTATCGGCCCGATTCAAAGCAATAAAACCAAACCCATTGCCGAAAATTTTTCCTGGGTACACGGAATTGATCGTGAAAAGATTGCAGCACGCCTTTCAGCAGCACGGCCGGAATCACTCCCTCCCCTGCAAGTCTGTGTACAAGTCAATGTAAGCGGAGAAATTACCAAGAGTGGAGTAGACCCGGAGAAGGCTGCAGAACTCGCAGCTTTTGTCAGAGACCAACCTCGGTTGCAGCTGCGCGGAATCATGGCTGTTCCGGAACTTACCGCGGTAACCGCGCTGCAGCGTGAGCAGTTTGAAATGCTACGTGAAGTTTATGAGGATCTTAATCAAAAAGGTTTCAACCTGGATACTCTATCAATGGGCATGTCCGAAGACTTGGAAAATGCCATTGCAGAAGGTGCCACAATGGTCAGAATAGGCACTGCTATTTTTGGTCCGCGGCGCTACGCTATCCCCGAGGAACTTGGTTCGCGCCAGCAGTAGTTAAAAGCTGGTATTTATCCATCAGTTGTTCGCGGGTTTCAACTCTGCCCGGATCGGTAATGATACAACTGACCGGGCAAACTTCCACGCATTGCGGCGTATCGTAATGGCCCACACATTCCGTACACAAATCCGGGTTAATTTCATAAATCTCCTCACCCTGTGAAATTGCCCGGTTAGGGCACTCCGGTTCGCATACGTCGCAGTTGATACACTCATCAGTAATAATCAGCGCCATTTCTTTTACTCTCTTTATTCACCTGTTTCGTTTTTCATAAAGCTGCTCTGCCACGATCGGGTGCACAAACTTGCTTGCATCTCCACCAAGGCGTGCAATTTCACGCACGATCGTAGCTGAAATAAATGTGTATTGCTCTGACGGCGTCAGAAACATCGTTTCCACATCAGGGTATAAACCGCGATTCATTCCCGCCAGCTGAAATTCATACTCAAAATCAGATACCGCCCGCAAACCTCGCACGATGACACGCGCCTGCTGTTGTCGCGCAAACTCCATCAGTAAACCGGAAAACCCCGTTACCTCCACATTGGCGTATCCAGCTAAAACTGCGCGAGCCATTTCCACGCGCTCTTCCAGTGAAAAAAAAGGAGTTTTCCCGCTGTTAGCTGCAACGGCAACCACCACCCGATCGAACAATCTCGCCGCACGATGAACCAGATCCTCATGTCCACGTGTAATTGGATCAAAAGTGCCGGGGTAGATAACCTTATCCATCAGGATTGAGATTTAATAAACAATAATGAACGTGACCCGCCCGGCCCTGTTTCCAGACTGTCCAGGTATTATCCGGAAGCAGCCTGTCACTGCTTTCCACATAAACCACACCACCCTCCTTCAGTTTTTCCGGTAATAACGGCAACACCTCAACCAGCAAATTGGATTTAAATGGAGGATCAACAAAAATAACGTCATAGCGTTCTGAACCGGCAGCAAGAAACGTTCTGGCACTGGTATGTTCCAGCGCCATCTGCGACGCACCCAGTTTTTCGATTGAACTACGCAGATCACGAACTGCTTTCATACTTTGCTCAACCATCACCACTCGCTCTGCTCCTCGTGAAGCAGCTTCAAACCCCAGTGCACCACTGCCGGCAAACAGATCCAGGCAGATTTTGCCAGTCAAATCCTGCCCCAGCCAGTTAAACAGTGTTTCCCGCACCCGGTCTGGCGTCGGTCTGATTAATCCATCGTCCGCAAACTGGATCAACCTGCTGCGCCACTGACCACCAATAATGCGGACCCTGTCTGCTTTCGCCATACAAGAAATCAGTCTGTTGCACCCACAATCACCGTTACCATGCCATCCGGATCAATCCGGCGCTGGAACGCATCCCTGATCTGCACGACAGTCACCTTCTCAACTGCTTTGACATAATCTTCCAGATAAGTCAGTGGCAAATCGTAAAAACCGATAACCCCAAGGTATCCAAGAATTTTCTGATTACTATCAATACGCAAAGGAAATCCACCCACAATATTCTGCCGGGCAGCCTGTAATTCTTCCTCAGCCGGTCCTTGCTCGACAAAATTCTTAAGTGTCCGGCGTGTTAATTGCAAAGCCTGTTCCGCCTGTTCCTTCTTTGTCTGCAAGCCGATTTCAAAAGGCCCTTTTTCCCGGTACGGCATCAACGTGCTGTAAACACTGTAAGCCAGACCGCGTATTTCACGGATTTCCTTCATCAGCCGGGAAACAAACCCACCCCCGCCCAGAATGTAATTGCCCACCAGCAAAGGAAAGTAATCAGGATCCTTGCGGCTCAACCCAAGATAAGCCATCTGGATATGGCTTTGTGTAGCCGGATGCATGATCCTTTCCGTTACCGGCACTGGTTTTTCAACTGGCGGCAGAGTTGTATCTGATTTCCCCGCTGGCAAATTTCGTGTCAGCATCTCTGCGATGCGGCCAGCTTCTTCACGTTTAATATCACCTATCATTGCGATGACAGCATTACCGGCTGTATAGCGCGCACGATAAAAATCAACCAGATCCTGCCGCCGCAATGCAGTCAATGTAGCTGCCTCTCCTGTTTCACGCAGACCATAAGGATGCTTGCCATATAACAGTTTCATCAAAACCCGGTCAGCAATCACTTCCGGTTTGGTATCTGCTTCCTTGAGCGCCGCGATGACACGGGCACGCTCCCGTTCCAGTGTTTTTTCAGGGAATTCGGGACGCTGAATAATCTGCGCCAGCACATCCAGTGCACGAACCCTTTCCTGCTCCCTGCTCAACGTCCGCAGAGATAACCCTGCCCGGTCCAGATCAAACGTACCCCCCAGATCAGCGCCGACATCCGCCAGCGTCTCGGCAATCTTATCTTCTGATAAACCACCTGCCCCCATACTCATCAACCGTTGCACCAGCGCAGCACGGCCAGAGGTTTCCGCAGTATCAATACTGCTTCCTGCCGGAAATTCAATACTGAGATCGAGAATCGGCAAATCATGATTCTCGACAAAATAGACCTGCGCCCCGTTAGCTGTCTGCCAATGCTGAATTGGCAGGAAGGCCAGCGCCCACTGCGCATGAATACCCAGCCAGAATATGATCAAAAACTGTAGAAATCGCATATACCCTTTCCCGGTAAATTGATAGAAACCACTGATTTATTCCATCACCAGGATTGCTTTCTGCTTCATTACATTCGCAATTGCAATGATAACTATCGCCAACCAGCCTTTCCCTAGTGTCAACCATGTAAAACATTGTATGCCAATGCCGGCAGAAGTTTCCAATCACACGGCCAGAAAAATCACCCTGCCCTTCACAACCAGTGACTAAAACAGGTGACATCCGAAGAAAATGAAGAAAAATCCTGATAAGCGGGAAATAAATAACCTACAAGTGATCCAGCGGGCTAATCACACCTTTACCCCCCTTATTCAGCACATGGGTATAAATCATCGTAGTTGATACATCACTATGCCCAAGCAACTCTTGCACCGTACGAATATCGTAGCCTGCCTGCAAAAGATGTGTTGCAAACGAATGGCGCAAGGTATGCGGTGTGGCAAGCTTGGTTAGTCCTGCTGCCTGCACCGCCTTTTTCATCGCGCGCTGCAGCAGTTTTTCATCCATATGGTGACGCCGCTCCGCGCCGCTGCGCGGATCGATCGAATAACTCCCGGCAACGAAAATGTACTGCCAGACCCAGTCAGTCGCTGCGTTCAGATACTTTCGCTCCAGTGCATCCGGCAGATACACCGAAGCCATCCCCTTCACAAAATCATCCCCGTACAGCAGGCGCCGCCGTTGCAGATGTTCCTGCAGGGCCGGCACGAGGCGCTGCGGCAGCATTGTCACCCTGTCCTTCGCCCCCTTACCATCCCGCACCAGAATCTCGCCCCGTGCAAAATCCACATCCTTCACCCGCAAGCGCACACACTCCATCAACCGCATACCCGTGCCATACAACAGGCGTGCCATCAGCCCATGTGTTCCCTCCATGCGCTCCAGCACTGCCTGGACTTCCTGCACCGTCAACACCACCGGCAAACGCGCCGGCCGCTTCGCCCGCACCATGTTGTCAAGCCAGGGCAAATCAACTTCCAACACTTCCCGATACAAAAACAGCAAAGCTGAAAGCGCCTGATTTTGTGTCGATGACGCCACTTTGCCCGATACAGCAAGATGCGTTAAAAAAGCCTCAACCTCTCCAGCTCCCATCTCCTGCGGGTGCCGTTTATCATGAAACAGAATGAAGCGCCGTACCCACTGGACATACTGCACCTCAGTCCTTATGCTGTAATGCTTTAAACGCAACCTGCCACGCAACTGATCAAGCAGCCTGGGTGGCTCAGACGCAGAGACCGGTGCCATTTTATTCATTTACGTTTTACATTCATGATGTTACAGAATAATAGTTTTGTTATACACCTTTTTGCAAGGAAGTATACACCGCTTGCGGTGTATACTGAACGTTAGGCATCACAAAGTACAGCATCGTGACCAACAGCAACGATTCCGTCACACT
>CAZYWE010000038.1:0-9637 GCA_964651625.1 uncultured Nitrosomonas sp.
CCTACACGGGCGGCACCGCGATTGCGGGCGGCACGTTGCAGCTTGGCAATGGCGGTACGACTGGCTCAATTGCCGGTGATGTGGTCAACAATGGCATGCTGGCGTTCAATCGCTCTGATACGGTTACTTATGCCGGTGCGATCTCCGGCAGCGGTGCGGTGCAGCAGAACGGTACCGGCACGACCATCCTGACCGGCACCAACACCTACACGGGCGGCACCGCGATTGCGGGCGGCACGTTGCAGCTTGGCAATGGCGGCACGACTGGCTCAATTGCCGGTGATGTGGTCAACAATGGCATGCTGGCGTTCAATCGCTCTGATACGGTTACTTATGCCGGTGCGATCTCCGGCAGCGGTGCGGTGCAGCAGAACGGTACCGGCACGACCATCCTGACCGGCAGCAACAGCTACACGGGCGGCACCGAGCTGCGCAGCGGCACGCTGCAAGTCTCATCCGATGCCAATCTCGGCGCAGCCTCAGGTGGGCTCAGCTTTACCAGCGGCACGCTTGCTACAACCACAAGCTTTGACTCCATCCGTTCGGTAGGCCTGACGCAGCTAGGCCGCATCAACGTTGCATCTGGTACGGAACTTGGCCTGCAGGGAGTGGTATCAGGCAGCGGCGATCTGATCAAGCAGGGCAACGGCACGCTGCGGCTTGATCATGCCAATGCTTATGGCAATACCCGCGTTGAGGCAGGCAAGCTCATCGGCAATGCCGGCTCGATCTCAGGCAATATCAGCAATGCCGGCACAGTGGCGTTCATTCAGGCGACTGACGCCAGCTTCGCCGGCAGCATCGCCGGGCTGAACGGTACCCCCGGCACCATGATCAAGCAGGGGGCGGGCGCGCTGACGCTCACCGGCACGTCTTCTCTCGACTGGACGGTCGAGACCGGCAGGCTCACCTCCTCGGCTGAGCGCTTCGGTGGCAATATCATGATCGATTCCGGTGCATCCTTCACTTTCGATCAGATCACTGCTGCCACTTATGCCGCCGTGATCTCAGGTAACGGCAATCTGATCAAGGCTGGTACGGGCAGCCTCAACCTGACCGGCAATTCCTCAGCTTTTACGGGAACAACTTCAGTTAGGACCGGAACACTGGCTGTTAATGGAGGGCTTGGCGGAATTGTTGATATTCTGTCTGCCGGTCGCCTGCAAGGTACGGGTACAGTGGGGAATGCTGTAATTACAGGGACAGTGGCGCCTGGCAACTCGATCGGCACGCTGCATGTCGCCGGTAACGTGACCTTCAATCCGGGCTCAATGTACGAGGTCGAGATCAATGCGGCCGGGCAATCGGACCGGATTGATGCAGCCGGTACGGCAACCCTCAACGGAGGGTGGGTGCGGGTGCTGGCCGGGGCAGGCAGTTATTCGCCCCAGATGCGCTATACGATCCTCACTGCCGGAGGGGGCCGAACCGGTACTTTTGATGGCGTGGCCTCGAATATCGCCTTTCTCGATTTTCTGCTTGATTATGATGCCAGCAACATTTATCTGATGATGAAGCGTAATGACGCAGCCTTTGCGAGCATCGGTCAGACTCCAAACCAGATTGCCACCGGCGGTGGTGTCGAAAGCCTCGGTCCGGGTAACCCGGTTTACAATACCGTGCTCAACCTTTCCGCAAACCAGGCTCGTTCCACCTTTGATCAGCTTTCCGGCGAGTTCCATGTATCGGCCAGAACTGCGCTGATCGAGGATAGCCGTTTCATTCGTGATGCCGTCAACGACCGCATTCGTGGCGCTTTCGATAATACCGGGGGGGTAAACGGCACAGTCGTCGCCTACGCTGGCGATCATTTCCAGCTGGCAGATGCCAATACGGAGCGTTTTACAGTCTGGGGACGAGGTTTCGGTTCCTGGGGGCACACCGGCAGCAACGGCAATGCCGCACGTCTCAACCGCTCGACCGGTGGTTTCTTCATCGGTGCGGATACATCAGTTTTCGGCAATTGGCGCCTCGGTACAGTGGCAGGCTACAGCCAGACCAGCTTCAACGTGAAGGATCGCCGCTCTTCGGGATCGGTCGGCAACTACCATATCGGCCTCTATGGGGGTACACAGCGGGGCAACATTGCGTTCCGTACCGGTGCTGCTTACATCTGGCATGACATCACGGCAAACCGCAGCATTGTGTTTCCCGGATTCAGTGGCAGTCCGGAGAAAAATTACCGGGCTGCAACGGCGCAGATTTTTGGGGAGCTCGGCTATGGTATCGATGTGAAAAATGCACGACTGGAGCCATTTGTCAATCTTGCGCATGTCCGCCTGCATACGGAAAAATTTGTCGAGAAAGGCGGGGTTGCAGCACTGACCAGCACTTCGTCAAATACTGATACAACCTTTGCCACACTTGGCCTGCGCGGCTCGACGAATCTGGATCTTCGGGGTACGAAGATCACGGTCCGGAGCATGGCAGGCTGGCGCCATGCTTTTGGTGATACCACACCACTTTCAGCCATGCGTTTCTCCGGCGGTGATGCCTTTGTCATCGGGGGCGTGCCGGTCACTCGCAATGCGGCAGTAGTTGAAGCCGGATTCGATCATTCCCTGTCGCGCAATGCGGCGCTCGGCATCTCCTACAATGGCCAGTTCGGCTCCAGCCTCTCCGATCAGTCTGTCAGGGCGACCTTCAGCATGAAATTCTGAGATGATTATCGGGGCAGATTTTTGCTGCGGTACCATCAGCAAAAGAAATTTCCGGGATGTCACCGTTATGTCATCAACATTTGGTATAAACCGCGCTATCTGGTTATATTTCTTTCGGTGAGGTGAAGAAGTTATGTCTGCAACAGTTCTGGTGGTGGAAGATGAATCGGCAATTCTGGAACTGGTTGCTTACAGCCTGCGTAACGCCGGTTTTGTCGTTGTGTGTGCGAACAGTGCGGAGCAGGCTGCGAAACATATTAACGAAGTATTGCCGGATCTGGTGCTGCTGGACTGGATGCTTCCCGGCAGAAGCGGCGTCGAGTTTGCCCGGTCATTACGCCGGGATTCCCGTACCAGGCCAGTTCCTGTCATCATGCTGACGGCACGGGTGGATGAAAGTGACAAGGTGGCCGGACTGGAATCGGGTGCGGATGATTACATAACCAAGCCGTTTTCTCCGCGAGAGCTCATTGCACGGATAAAGGCGGTCTTACGCCGGAGTCTGCCCGAAGCCGCCGATGACATTCTGGATATAGGGGGTGTGAGACTCAACCCGGTAACGCATCGCGTAACCGTCACCGATCCGGGTACCAGTACACGTGAGAAAGAATTGCTGCTCAGCCCTACTGAATACCGCCTGCTGCATTTTCTGATGGCACATGCCGAGCGTGTACATGCCCGTGCCCAGTTGCTCGACCGGGTGTGGGGGGATCACGTTTTTGTCGAAGACCGGACGGTTGATGTGCATATACGCCGGTTGCGCAAGGCGCTGGAAGTGGCTGGGAAAGCCGGTCTGGTGCAGACCGTCCGGGGAGCGGGTTATCGTTTTTCCATCCGGAATGAGGAGGAAACCTGAAAACTGGCCTGTGCTGGTCAATGACAGGGGGGTGGGCTATACTTAACCAAATAGGTGCCGGGTGCCTGGCGGATTGTGTGGTTGGCAATCGCAAAGGGTTGCCCGGCTTTTCGTTTTCCAGGATTGCCGGTTCTCCATAACAAGGCGTTACCCTGATCTGTGGCGCCTGTCAGTTAGGGAACCCCTGAATAAATCGTCATTGAGACTGTGAATGTAATGAGGCAGATTGTTCAGAGCATCCTTAGTTATTTCTACATATAAAAAGCAGTTTCAGAAGTTGGCTTTTCCTGAAACAATGACCCTTCCCGCAATGACTCATGCGGCCGACTCAATATGAGGTATCAGAATGAACACTAAACCTAAAATCATGATTTCCACGCTTGATGCAGAACGTCTGGAAATGTTGCTGGATGATCTTCCGCATAATGCCTTTCCGGGCAGGGATGATCTGGAAGCTGAACTCGCCCGGGCAGAGGTGGTGGATCCGGAGGAAATTCCACCCGCCGTGGTGACGATGAATTCCACCGTCAGGTTCAAGGTGGCATCCTCTGCCGAAGAATTTTGCCTGACGTTGGTATACCCGAAAGATGTGGATACCAGCGGTGAGAAAATCTCGATCCTTGCGCCGGTAGGGAGCGCGTTACTGGGGTTGTCACAAGGTGATGAAATTGAATGGCCCAAGCCAGGTGGCGGCGTGCTGCGGGTGCGTATCATGGAAGTGACTTATCAACCCGAGCGTTCCGGTGAATTTCACCGCTAAAAGCCCTTTTCAAAGAATACCGCGATGAGTAATCAGCCGGTGATTCTGGCGATTGATCAGGGTACAACCAGTACCCGTGCCATTCTGTTTTCGGCAGAACTGGATATTCTGGCAGTGCGGCAGAAAGAGCTGAAGCTGCATTATCCGCATAAGGGCTGGGTTGAGCAGGATGCAGTAGCAATCTGGCAGGATACGCTCGAAGTCTGCCGTGCGGTGCTGGAACATCCTGCCGGCAGGGTGAAGCCGGTTGCCGCCATTGGTATTACCAATCAGCGCGAAACAGCCATTCTGTGGGATCGCAAGACTGGCAAGCCGGTTTACAACGCCATTGTCTGGCAGGATCGCCGCACTGATGCCAGTTGCAGGGCATTGAGAGCGCAGGGTCACGAGTCGATGGTAACGGCTCGAACCGGCCTGTTATTTGATCCCTATTTTTCTGCAACCAAAATTGCCTGGATGCTGGATAACGTCGAAGGGGCACGTGACCGGGCAGAGCGGGGTGAACTGGCATTTGGCACGATAGATTGCTACCTGCTCTGGCATCTGACTGGCGGGCGGGTGCATGCCACTGATGTGACCAATGCGGCGCGGACACTGCTGTTCAACATCGTCGAACAGCAGTGGGATAAGGATTTGCTGGCATTGTTCAGCATTCCGGCAGCGATTTTGCCGGAAGTTCGTGATAACGCTGCCGAATTTGGGCTGACCGATCCGACCTGGTTCGGTCAGCAAATTCCGGTCGGCGGCATGGCGGGTGATCAGCATGCGGCACTGATCGGGCAGCGGTGTTTCCAGCCGGGCATGGTCAAATCCACCTATGGCACCGGTTGTTTTGCGCTCATGAATATCGGCCCGGATTTCAGGCCTTCGCAACACCGTTTGCTGACCACGCCGGCGTATCGCCTGAATGGCAGGATGGTTTATGCCATTGAAGGATCAATCTTTATTGCCGGTGCGGCAATCCAGTGGCTGCGGGACGGACTGGAGTTTTTCCGGGATGCGGCGGCGAGCGAAGTGCTGGCGCGCAGTGTGCCAGACAGCAATGAAGTGTATTTTGTACCTGCTTTCACCGGCCTTGGTGCGCCTTACTGGCGGCCGGATGTGCGCGGCATGATCAGCGGGCTGTCACGTGAGACGACACGGGCACATATCGTTCGTGCAGCACTGGAAGCACAAGGCTACCAAACCCTGGATCTGATGGCAGCGATGGAAAAAGATAGCGGCCATCAGGCTGAAATTATCCGTGTAGATGGTGGACTGGTGGCAAATGGATTCATGTGCCAGTTTCTCGCCGATATGCTGAACAGGCCGGTGGAAGTGCCAAAAGTGACCGAGGCAACAGCGCTGGGAGCGGCGATTCTGGCCGGGCTGACAGCGGGCCTGTTTACCGGACTGAAGGCAACCGAATGCTACTGGCAGCGGGACAGGGTTTATGTACCTCAAATGACGGAAATTGAAAGAGGGCGGCTGTATGCCGGCTGGCAAGCAGCCATTCAGACGCTTTTACACACATCCGGAAATCGGGTGCTTTGACAAAAAACTGCCTGCAACCTTATCTGCCTATTAAATCGTAAAATACTCACCTGACATGATAAATCCGGATATGGAGTATTTTTGGTTATGCTTATGCAGATGAACCTTCCCAATTTTCTGACGTGGCTGCGTATCATGGCTATCCCTCTGTTTGTCGGCATTTTTTATCTGCCAGCAGACTGGATGCCTCCCGCCACACAAAACCTCGCCGCGACTATCGTATTTGCCGGCGCTGCACTCACCGACTGGCTGGATGGCTATCTGGCCAGGGTGCTTAACCAGACTTCTGCATTTGGTGCTTTTCTTGACCCGGTGGCAGACAAGCTGATGGTGGCTGCTGCACTGATTGTCCTGGTACATCTGGATCGGCTGGATGCGCCCATCGCGCTGATCATCATTGGTCGTGAAATCACAATTTCCGCATTGCGTGAATGGATGGCGCAAATCGGCAAATCCAGGAGTGTCGCTGTGTCTTTTCTGGGCAAGATCAAAACAGCATCACAAATGGTGGCGATACCCCTGCTGCTTTACCATGATCAGATCAATGATATGTTTGATGCCCAGGTGGCTGGCACTTGGCTGATTTATGTTGCAGCCGTGCTGACATTATGGTCGATGATTTATTACCTGCGGGCCGCCATGCCGCACGTGATTCACGACCGCTGATTCACTGTGGCGTAACTGTCATTGTCCATGCCGCAGGAAGTTATTCTGTTCTTTCCCGGTCTGGTACTGACTTTCTGGATCAGTGCGATATGCGGGGGAGGGGCCAGTCTGATCCTGATTCCAGCACTTAACCTGTTTCTTCCCGCTGCACTGGTTCCCTTTACATTAACGCTTGGGACATTTGCCAGCACGGCATCACGTATCGCTGTTTTCAGAAAGCACGTCAATACCAGAATATTTCTCTGGTTTATTCCGCTCTCCATTCCAGCGGTATTTATGGGGGCATGGCTGATCAGGTTTCTTAATCCGCTTTATCTCCAGTTTGTTGTGGCGCTTTTTCTCCTGTTCAATATCCCGCAAATGTTCCAGTCAGGGCGAGAGCTGCAGAAAGATGAAAAGCCTTACCCCAAATATATGCTGGCGCTGACTGGTTTCTTTGCCGGTTTTATCTCCGGGGTAGTTGGGGCCGTTGGACTGTTGTTTAACCGTTTTTATCTGCGGTATGGATTGAGCAAAGAGGAAATCATTGCGACCCGTGCTGCCAATGAGGTATATCTGCACGCAATCAAGCTGGTTGTTTATGCGTCGCTTGGTCTGTATTCAGCCAGTGCCGTGTATACAGGGTTGCTGATTGCGCTGGCTGCCATAATTGCTTCTTTTACCCTGAAGTTCATTTTGCCACTGGTCAGCGACTTTCTTTTCAGAAAAGTCGGATACGGTGCAATGGTGGTTTCGGGCTTTGTCATGCTGTTCAGTACCTCTTCGCATATTATTGAGCAGGATAACGTAAGGTATGTTTCGCGAGACAGAGGCCAGAAAAATGAAGCCATAATTTCATGGCGCAACCGCCATTTCTCGCTCGAATATGACGCAAAAGATAACGAGCTGGAAATTGAGTGGTCAATTGGCTATGAAGATTTGCCTCATGATCTGAAACGGCGCTTTGATGAACTGATCCATCAGTATGATGAAATACAGATTGAAAAGGTGTTCAACCCCAGTGAAGCGCCAGGTTATGAATTTTATTGCTATAAGGACGGGGTGCTGACCAAACTGGATTTCAAGCCAGGTTAAGCCGGATTCTGGCTCCGATCAGGACATATCTGTTTTTCACTGATTTCACTGATACTGGCAACCCCAGTCAGTGCCATGGTCATTTCCAGTTCATCCCGTAACAGACGGATGATGTGCGCCACACCCAGTGCCCCTGCTGCTGTCAGTCCCCAGATGTAAGGACGGCCGATCATGACTGCATCTGCGCCCAGTGCGATTGCCTTGTAAATATCGCGGCCATTGCGGATGCCGCTGTCGAAGAGGATTGTGCCTCGGCCAGCAACGGTACTGACAATTTGCGGTAAACAGGCAAGGCTGGCTGGCGTGCCATCCAGCACCCGTCCACCGTGATTGGAAACGATCAGTCCGTCGCATCCAAGATTGACTGTTTTTTCGGCATCTTCCGGATGTAGAATGCCCTTAACCAGCAAAGGTAATGAGGTTTGCTCCCGTAGCCAGGCAAGATCTTCCCAGCGTGGTGCCTGCGTCATCCAGCCATCAAACACCTGACTTTGCCGGGATGAGAATGCTGGAAGTGGAGTCGGATCATCCAGATTTACTGACTGGACACCGGCAGGCAGCCGGATGGTAGCCTGTTTGACCGGCGCATCTACCGTAAACACAATTGCCCGATAGTCTGCGGTAACGGCTCGCTGCAGCAGTTTCAGTGTTCTCTGGCGATCTTCCTGCCAGTACAGTTGAAACCATAAAGGTTGCCCGGCTGCACTGATAATATCTTCCAGTGTCTGGCTGGCCAGGCTGCTGACGCAGAACTGCCCTTCCTGTGCGCTGGCGGCCATGGCGCTGGCAGATTCTCCATGTGGGTGATACAGGCGCTGGTAGGCGAGGGGAGCGAGAATGATCGGGTGGGCCAGTGCCTGACCAAACAGGGTGATACGGGTATGGCCACCGCGCACATCGGCCAGCGGACGCGGCATGAGATGAATAGGATCAAATGCCCGGGGATTGGCTTGCAGACTTATGTTATTACCACTGCCATCTTCCAGATAATGCCATATTTCCGGCTGCAGGCGCTCCTTGGCTAAAGGCAGGTAATCAGCGGCACTTTGTATGCCTTCCGGGATGGTTGAGAATTTTGGTAACAGCGTGTTCATTCTGAAAGTACCGCATTTTGTTGTCGTAAGTCTGGCTGGCTGCGGTGGTGTTTCCGGATTACTTTCTGCATTGTCATACCCGCCAAGATCACCACCTGCTCCGTCTTCGGTTTGCCTGCGAACTGCAACCGCCTTCTCCGTCTTCGCGAGCAGCGAAGCTGCGTGGCGATCCAGTTCCTCTGTTGCGATCGTTGCTGGATTGCTTCGGCGCTGCGCTTCTCGCAATGACCGGGTAGAGTGGCTTCCCGCAATGATTGGGTAGAGTAGCTTCTCGCAATGAACTGTGCTTTGTGTCAAGCGAATTCTGGTGAAAATATCCCATTTTTTGTAGTAACTGCAAAAGTCTGACGCAATAATTTATGCGCAATTGCGATACCAATTACCTCGGGTGGTTTACCTGCGAACTGCAACCACCTTCTCCGCCTTCGCGAGCAGCGAAGCTGCGTGGCGACCCAGTTCTTCTGTTGCGATCGTTGCTGGATTGCTTCGGCGCTGCGCTTCTCGCAATGACCGGGTAGAGTGGCTTCCCGCAATGATTGGGTAGAGTAGCTTCTCGCAATGAACTGTGCTTTGTGTCAAGCGAATTCTGGTGAAAATATCCCATTTTTTGTAGTAACTGCAAAAGTCTGACGCAATAATTTATGCGCAATTGCGATACCAATTACCTCGGGTGGCTTACCTGCAAGCTGCAACCACCTTCTCCGTCTTCGCGAGCAGCGAAGCTGCGTGGCGATCCAGTTCCTCTGTTGCGATCGTTGCTGGATTGCTTCGGCGCTGCGCTTCTCGCAATGACCGGGTAGAGTGGCTTCCCGCAATGACCGGGTAGAGTGGCTTCTCGCAATGATTGGGTAGAGTAGTTTCTCGCAATGAACTGTGCTTTGTGTCAAGCAAATTCTGGTGAAAATATCCCATTTTTTGTAGTAACTGCAAAAGTCTGATGTGAACCGCCCCGAGTTTTGAGGAGGCTCTAACCTTTGAGAGAATAGAGTCATGA
>CAZYWE010000039.1:0-8269 GCA_964651625.1 uncultured Nitrosomonas sp.
AAACAGCAACCCAGTAAAATACCGCTTTTACTCTCATCAAAACTCAAATGGCATCTGGATTAACAAATTTTTACCGTCTTTGCGAACGCCAGTGGCGCGAAGCAATCCAGTATTTTGCCATTATTATTGCTGGATCATCACGTATCCGCGTCGGCTTTGCCTCCTCGCAATAACGAGCTTCACGATGACACGTTTTTGTATGCTGTCCACTTTGTATGCTAATGCGCCAACTCTTCCTCCGTCCTTGCGAGGAGGCGCAGCCTTTAGCCGCGACTGCGAATGCAATGAAGCAGGTGGCGGAAACGAAGCAATCCATGCGATTGTGACAATGAAAGGAGTCGTTAGTCTTGTGTAGACTGCTAACGTTGTTGTTTCTGGATTGCTTCATCCTTGCGGGTTCGCAAAAACCGCAGAGGTTGGAGCAACCCACATATGCTTACAGGGTTCGCACTGCGCGATGACAATGAAAATTGAGGAAAGCTGCCTCTGTTTGCAGCAAAAAATGAGAGTGGCATGAAATCTATCCCGAACAGTACAAGGGTAATTGGCCGCTGCCAGTACCAGCTCAAGTTACACGTGCTCTTCACGTCTTTGCACGCGGCGTTCAATTTCATCGCGCGTGGGCAGCGTTTTCAAGTCGTAACTGGCCTGCAAAGCAAGCCAGGAAGCAGCATCACCCCCGAAATAATGCGCCAGCCGTTCAGCAGTATCAGCGGTAACGGCGCGCCGCTCCTTGACGATTTCATGAATGCGGGTGGCTGGCACACTCAAGGCAATCGCCAGAGCGTTGACACTTATTCCAGCTGGAATCAAAAAATCTTCACGCAGTACTTCACCGGGATGGACGGCACGCATGTGGTTTACAGATCTAGTCATAGTTATTTCTCAATGATAATTAACAATCTCGACATCAGCCGGCCCGAGATCGATCCATCTGAAGCATATACGCCATTGTGCGTTGATACGAATGCTCCATTGGCCTTCTCGGTCGCCAGACAGCTTTTCCAGCCGATCTCCTGGTGGAGAACGCAAAAAATCAAGTGTTTGTGCTGTCTCCAATTGTGCCAGCTTACGTTCAGCTACAGCTTGGATGGCGTTAAAACGCTGAGGGCATTCACCCTCAAACACTGCTTGCGTACTCTTACATCGAAAAGACTGGATCATGCAGCCCATGATATTACGTCAAACGTAACACGTAAAGCGAGAAAAATTTCAGGCTACCTGCCCTGTCATGGGCAGCCAGCGGAGGCAGCGTGAACAAAGAACAGAACGACATTGCCATTCGCGTGGAAAACCTCAGCAAGTGTTATCAAATCTACGATACCCCGCGCGACCGGCTCAAACAATTCATCCTGCCCCGCGTGCATCACTTAACCGGGCAAGCACCTCGACAATACTTCCGCGAATTCTGGGCACTTAAGGACATATCGTTTGAAGTCAAAAAAGGGGAAACTATCGGTATCATAGGCCGCAATGGCAGTGGTAAATCCACCCTGCTGCAAATGATCTGCGGCACGCTTAGTCCAACCCCTGGCAGCATTAGCACGCGTGGTCGTGTTGCAGCCTTGCTGGAATTAGGTGCAGGCTTTAATACTGAATTTACTGGGAGAGAGAACGTTCTGCTTAATGCGGCAATTCTGGGTTTTCCGCGAGAGGCAATGGAAAAAAGAATGATGGAGGTGCTCGCTTTTTCCGAGCTTGGTGATTTTCTTGAACAGCCAGTCAAGATCTACTCCAGCGGGATGTATGCTCGTCTTGCCTTTTCTATAGCTATCCATGTTGATCCTGAGATTCTTATTATCGATGAGGCACTAGCTGTCGGTGATGCGCGTTTCGTTGCCAAGTGTATGAGGCGCATAAAAGAGATTCAGGAGCGAGGTGTGACCATCTTGTTTGTTAGTCATGACGTTAGTTCAGTGCGTACACTTTGTCAGCGTGCGATCTGGCTGGATGGTGGGCGAATTATTGAAGATGGAGATGTATTTCCGGTAACTGGTAAATATACAGAGTTTATGTTCAGGGACGACTTGCCCGAACAGCAAGAGCTTCAAGAGGAAATTGAAGCCAGGCAAAGTCCATTGGAAGGAGATGGTGATTCTCATCGGCGGAATTCTTCGACAACTACAAGCTTGCCGTCTGCGGAACGTAGCTTAGATGCACGCCCCGTGACTCACTGGGGGTCACGAAAAGGAATTATTCTCGGAGCGAGCATTTGTGATGTTAGAGGGGAGAGTGAGGTAATTGGCTGGGGCAATTTAGTCGAGGTGCTGGTTGAGCTTAATATACCTACTGATATATCCCGAGAGCATTTGAGTGTTGCTGTCTCAATAAAGGACTTGAAGGGCACGGATCTTATTGTCTCCACTACTCAGGATCGAGAGAAATTTGTATTGCCAGTGAAGGAGCGTTTCACGATTTGCTATCGCTTTGTAAATCCTCTTGTCACTGGTAAGTACCTCCTGGTTGTGGCTGTCGAAAATCGCATAAACGCAGATATTCACTATTATGAATACCTTGAAGGTGCCCGTTACTTTTCATCATTAGCTGATGAGCGATTTTTTGGCCTTTTTCAACCACCAATCGAGCAACAAATTCTGGACGAATAAAGTTAGTTATGGAAAGTATCAATTCAGATTCATACTGGAGTACCCGTTTCGCGGAAGACTGGGAATCGCTTCAAGGGCCGGCTCAATCACGATTCTTTGTGAGGTTGGCCATCGAGCACTTGCCACGATGGTTGATAGAACAGTTACAGCACCAACCTCTGACGTTGGTTGATTGGGGCTGTGCCCAAGGGGATGGTACTGATGTATGGGCCAGCTATATCGATTCCCGGCGAATTATTGGTGTTGATTTTTCTTCGGTAGCCATCGAACAGGCTGCGAAGCGCTATCCCGCAATTCGTTTTATTGATGAAGATTGGTTGGCAGGCCAGCCGGCTGAACAGGAGCTCTTTGATGTTGTGTTCTCATCCAATACATTAGAGCATTTTCACAGGCCATCTGATGTTTTAAGTACCCTGTGCGAGCGGGCAACGAAAGCCCTTGTTCTTGTACTGCCTTATCGTGAACTAGATCGACATCAAGAACATTTTTATACATTCTTACCCGACAATATTCCAGCAACAATTGGCAGAAAATTCAGATTGATTTGGTCCCAAGTGGTGGACTGCCGTGAACTTCCCAACACGCTTTGGGGTGGAGAACAGATTATTTTGGTCTATGCGGAGCTCAATTGGATTGAGAGCCTAGGGTTAACCTTGCGGGATCTTTGCATTGAACAGATTGATTCAGTAGTAGAAATTGCCAGCCTCAATCAGGCGGTGGCCGAGCGTGACGGGCAGATCGCCAACCTCAATCAGATAGTCATCGAACGCAATTTAACGATTGTAGAGATGACAAGTGCACTTGCAGCAAGCCAGCAACAAGTTGAAGATTTACTCTCATCCACTTCCTGGAAAATCACTGCCGTTTTGCGGTTAGCCAAACGGTTCGTAGCTAAAGGGGGTGTATTATCACCCACCCAAAGATATCAGCTATTAAAAGCAGCTTACTGGAAGCTGCCCCAAGGGTTGCAAATCAGGCTGAATGGCTATCGTCATCGTTATGTGGCCCGCCGTTTCAGTGCAGATACAAACAAATTTCATGCCAACTCGCAGGATACATCGCACAAAAACCACCATACCTCCGAGTGGATTAGACGTATCGAATCCAGTCAACAAATTGCAATCATTTCCTGTGCCTTTGAGTTTGACGAGCTGGTCAACCAGCGCCCTATTAACGCTGCAAAATACTACGCACAAAGCGGCTTCCTCGTACTTTATGTTGCCTGGCAGTGGTCGCCCAGAGAGCCTCTTAAGAAGGGTAATGGAGAAGTTGCCGCCAATATTCTCCAGGTTCCAATGTATGAGTTTTTCGCTAACACCGAGGATATTAACTATTCTGACAAAATTGTACGCTACATCGTCACGCTGCCTTCGCGTGCTTTTATCGACATTGTTGACTTACTAAGGCAGCAAGCTGTGGTTATTTACTATGACATCATGGACGAATGGGAGGAGTTTCATCGTGTCGGCCAAGCCCCTTGGTATGAAAAAACATTGGAGGAAAGTCTGGTTCTCAAGGCTGATATTGTCACTGCGGTATCTCCAGCGCTGGTTCAAAAATTTTCATCACTCCGAACAGATATTTACATTATCGGAAATGGCTTTACACCAACAGTTTTGGGGCTGGAAAATCGTAATATTGCACGGCGGCAATCCACCAACAATCTAACTATCGGATATTTTGGTCATTTGACAGATGCATGGTTTGACTGGAAGCTCCTATTTGACCTTGCTGAAAAACTTCCCGAAGCTTCATTTGAAATTATCGGATATGGGCAGCCTGACTGGGCATCTGACAAAGTGCTAGCCCACAAAAATATCCGGTTATTGGGAAAGGTACCACCTGCCCAGCTCCATCAACATGTTGCAAATTGGTCAGCTGGAATTATTCCCTTTTCCCATAGTGCGCTGTCCGAAGCTGTCGATCCGATCAAGATCTACGAATATATGTATTTTGGGCTGCCTGTTGTTGTGACGGGGATACCGCATGTTAGCAAGTACCCACGCACGTTTTATGCAACCAGAGAAAACATTGCCGACACAGTTCAACATGCATTGACGGATCGTACACCTCAATCTACTGTTGATGCGTTTCTGGAAGAATCTACCTGGCAGGCGCGTTTTAATACTATGGAAGATATCTCTAAAAAATCAAAGGGGCTCTGGTTGCTGTATGAGCACTAATATTTGCTTTATTTACCCGTGGGCGACTTTCGGGGGGTGTGAACGGGTTCTCCTGAATCGTGTCATGGCTTTTAAGGCATACCTTCCAGATATTCATATAGATTTTTTATTTCTCCATGATGGTGGCGGACTAAAAGCTTTTCAGGCTGCATTAGGGAGTTATAGATTAACCGACATTGCAAAAACTGTGTCTGCGCTGGAAAGCCAGTACGATCTCATCTCGCTAATTGATTGCCCGCAGTATCTGGAAAAACTTAAATCCAGTCGTCAAAAATATATCGTTGAGTGTCACACAGCCTATCCGGAAAACCGCAAATATCTTGCCCAGCTGGGCAGAAACAGTGTCCGGATTGTTACGCCGTCACATCACTTTAGTTCGTTAGTGATGAACGAATTCGGATTTTCAAAAGATCGCGTATTTGTGTTACGAAACTTCGTGCCATGGGATATTCCGCAGGCTCACGCACTTCCAGAAATCACTCTTCCTGCATGGCGCCCAAAGCCTATTCTGTTCTTTGGCCGTCTGGACAGCCTGAAAGACCCTGTTTCATTGTTGGACGCCTTTTGCATACTTGAGAAGCAGTGCAAGGGCGAGTTTATGTTGCTGTTTTGTGGGCCGCAGTCAACAGAGATAGATATTACAAAAGAAATATCAGCAAGAAAACTCATTGGGTCTATTGTGCAACTTCCTCCTGTACCGTTCATTTCTGCCAGCGCCTTAATGCGGGCAGTAAGTGTGCGTGAAGGAATTTTTGTTTCTCCATCGCGAGGCGAATCCTTCGGCTTGTCTGCGGCAGAAGCCATGTGCGCACTGCTACCAGTCGCACTCTCTGATATTGATGCTCATAAAATACTTGTAGGGCAGTATCACGATCTGTTTACCTATTCTCAGGGAAATGCCAATTCACTCGCTAGACAGATTCGATATCTGGCCGATTATCGCAAGGAATCTGTCAAAGTTTTATTGGAGCTCAGACAGAATTTTTCCGCTGAGACTTTTTTGCAGGACTGGCATTATCTGATTGAGAATTCAGGGAATTAGACTTGAAAAAAATACTTTGTGTCATTGGCACTCGCCCTGAAGCTATCAAAATGGCTCCTGTAATCTTGGCGCTGAAAAAAGAGCCATGGGCGAATGTACGGGTTCTTGCAACAGCCCAGCATAGGCACATGCTGGATCAAGTGAACAGTTTTTTCGACATCGAGCCAGATATCGATCTGAACATCATGCGCCACAATCAATCGCTGACAACATTGACAGCACGATTGCTGTTTGAACTCGACGATGTCTTGCAAGCTGAGAAGCCGGATGCTGTATTGGTTCAAGGTGATACTACTACGGTCATGACTGTTGCTTTGGCGTGTTTTTATCATCACATTCCCGTTGGTCACGTTGAGGCCGGGTTGCGTACCTGGGATATGCAAAATCCATTTCCAGAAGAAGCTAATCGAGTGATTGCAGGAAAGCTTGCACGCTGGCACTTTGCGCCCACGGAAGGTTCAAGGCAGAATTTGCTCAAAGAAGGAGTTCCAGATACTGAAATTATCGTGACGGGCAATACTGTCATTGATGCATTGCTGATGAGCGCATCGAAGGATCTGCAGTTGGGAATTGAGCTCGATCCGAACAAACGTCTGGTGCTTGTGACCTCCCACCGTCGCGAAAATTTCGGCGAACCGTTCCGCAATATTTGCCGTGCGTTGCAGACGCTAGCCGAGAAAAATCCGGATGTGCAGTTTCTCTATCCGGTGCACCCAAACCCCAATGTCAAGGATGTCGCGCACGAGTTCCTGGCAGGGCTGCATAATTTCACGCTGTGTGAACCACTGGACTATGCTCCTTTCATTGCAGCAATGAAGCGCGCCTACATCATCCTTACTGATTCAGGTGGTGTTCAAGAGGAGGCACCGGCTCTTGGTAAGCCTGTGCTGGTGCTGCGTGATGAAACAGAGCGGCCGGAGGCTGTTGAGCAAGGTGTAGTTAAGTTGGTTGGGTCAAACTACGAGCGCATTGTCCAAGAAGCGCAGCGCTTGCTGGATGATGAAACGGTCTACAAGGCCATGGCACACGGCGTATCGCCTTACGGCGATGGTCATGCTGCAGAGCGTATTGTGAAGACGCTGCGTGAACATTTTGCCTGATGCAGCTCATTTATTTGTCGCCTGTACCTTGGGCAAGTTTTGCGCAACGACCGCATAAATTTGTAGAGTGGTTTCATGGCCAGACGGGGGGGGCTGTATTTTGGGTTGATCCGTATCCAACTCGTTTCCCGCTGTTCTCTGATTTTCAACGATTTATGGGTAAAGCCAAAGCAGCACGAGATGAGGTTTTCATTCCTGCCTGGTTAAACATAATCAAACCTGCTGCTTTGCCGATAGAGCCGTTACCGAGCTCAGGAACGGTCAATATTTTTTTATGGCGGCGGTTGCTGCAAGAACTGTCAGTTTTCGCAGCCAGTGGTGAAACATTGCTGGTCATAGGCAAACCCTCTATTTTTGCATTGACTGTAATGGATCGACTCAATGGATGTCGGTCGATCTATGATGTGATGGATGATTTTCCCTCGTTTTACTCCGGGTTATCGCGTTTTGCCATGCAACAACGAGAAAAAGCACTTGTTCGTCAGGTGAGCATGATCCTGACTTCTTCAACCACATTGAAGCACCGTTGGTCAATCTTCCGGAATGATGTGGAACTTGTACATAATGGATTGGATCTGGGTATTTTGCCACCTTTAAGATTACGCAGCCATAATAACAGTCAGAAAGTATTAGGTTACGTAGGGACAATTGCGACCTGGTTTGATTGGGAGTGGGTAATTGCTCTAGCCAAAGCGCGACCACAGGATATAGTGCGCTTGATTGGCCCGGTATTTTCAACGATTCCTGCAGTGTTGCCACAAAATATTGAAATGCTCCCTCCCTGTGATCACCAGACGGCATTACTGGCAATGCAGGAATTTGATGTTGGATTGATACCTTTTAAGAAAACTACATTGACTGAATCGGTAGATCCGATCAAGTACTATGAGTACCGCGCCTTGGGGTTGCCAGTGCTATCTACAGATTTTGGGGAGATGACACTACGCGGAAGTACTGATGGAACCTATTTAAGCTATAGCGTGGAGGATGTTGGTGAGTTGGTAGCCTTGGCGCTTCAATACCGTGTAAGTTCAGAAGTTATTCATAAGTTCAGAGAGCTTAACTCATGGAAAAGCCGTTTTGATAACGCTAGTATTATTTAGTGCTCAATTTGGAACTGGCTTATAGGTTTGTACCGCACGAGACTTTATCGACAGACTCTTGCAGGAAATATTACCCTGTGGCTGGCGGCGTTATTCAAACGCCTTTAGCAGTCTGTTACAGCGATGTTCAAATTTTCCGGATCGCCACGGCCTGATGGCCTCGCGAAGACGATGAAAACTGAGGAAAGCTATTTCTGGATTGCTTCACCCTTGCAGGGTTCGCAAAGACCGCAGA
>CAZYWE010000040.1:0-6989 GCA_964651625.1 uncultured Nitrosomonas sp.
TCGTTTCTCATCTCCCAAGTTTCTCATATTCCCAGAGACTTTGAACAGACTCTTACCGGTACGCATTAAAAGACCATGACATGGTCAACCAGATACCTGTCACCGCTTTGTACAAGAACCATCTCCGCCACAAAATCACCCGGCTGCCCTGTGAACTGCTGCCGCCATATGATTGCCACCGAATCCGGCCGTTTGAATACCGCTACCGGTTCACGTTTTCCAAAAAATCCCCTGCTGCTTTGGTAGTGCTCGCAGATTGTTTGCAGAGACTCCCTGGTGAGCATGTTTCTGGCTCGCAGTGTGAAGTCCCGGACATGCCGATCATAGTCGATGGCGGTTGAAGCATCCATCAGGTTATCCATAATGGGACTGGCAATCATCAGGATTTCATCATCGGATTTTTGTGTGAGATCCATGATCTTATGGTGTTAGCGTTTGAACGAAAAAGTAACCGGCTGGTTTGAGAAAGTGATGAAAAGATCAATCACGGCAAATTTCTTTCATGCAGATCCGTTACTGGCCGCCATTCGTGACCCGGCATAAGCAGCCGGTTCTGTGATGCAGGGCCTTCTGAGCCGGCAGCATATTCCTCTGGGCTACCCTTGCTCCACGCACGCAACACCGGATCAAGCAGGCGCCATGCCCACTCGACTTCATCAAAACGCAGGAAGTGCGAGCGATTACCATCGATTGCATCCATCAGCAATTGTTCATACGCAGAAAATTCTTTGGCGCTTCCCTGCGCATACGATGCGGTGAGCACTACGGTGTGCGTGGCAAATTCCATGCCGGGCTTCTTGGCCGTTGCCACCAGATTCAGGCTTTCCTGCGGCTGCAGACGGAATACCATCCAGTTGCTGGGTGCAGCCTTACCATCCGGCAACGCATCTGGTACTTGTCTGAACTGTACGGCGATCTCCGAGCAATTGCTGGCCATACGCTTGCCACTGCGCAAGTAGAATGGAACGCCCTGCCAGCGCCAGTTATTGATCTCGAAACGCAATGCCGCGAAGGTTTCGGTATTTGAATCACCCGGGATACCGGGCTCCTGATGGTAAGCGAGGACTTCCTCGCTGCCGATTTTGCCGCCAGTATATTGACCTCGTGCCGCCCAACTGCATACTGTATGCTCATTGAACGGCACCACTGCACGTAATACTTCGACTTTATGATCGCGCAACACTTCAGCATCCCAGCTTGATGGTGGCTCCATGGCAGTGAGGCAGAACAGCTGCATCAGATGATTTTGCAGCATGTCGCGCAGTGCGCCTGCATGATCATAATAAGCGGCGCGGTGCTCGACTCCCAGGGTCTCCGGACAACTGATCTGCACCTGCGCGATGTGTGCGCTATTCCAGAGTGGTTCAAGAAAACGATTGGCAAAGCGGAACACCATCAGGTTCTGAGTCGTTTCCTTCCCCAGAAAATGGTCAATACGCAGTATGTTTTCTTCTGCCCATTGGCTGTGAATTTTTTTACGCAATTCTTCGGCGCTTGCGAGATCAGTACCAAAAGGCTTTTCAACTACCAGACGCCGCCAGCCTTCGGAAGTCCGTGCAAGGCCCGCTTCACCGAGTGCCACGGCTGCGGTGCCGAATAAGGGTGGAGGCAAAGCCAGATAGAAAAGTGCCGATCCCTTTATGCGATGCCCGATCTCTTTCATCTGCCCGGCTTCAAGACTGCCGGTAATGTAATCGAGGCCGGCACAAAACTCCTGACCCTCTTCAGCCTTGTAATCCGGTACAAACGTATGCAATGCCTTCTGGATATGATCACGGAAACGCTGTTCACTCCAGTCTTCAATAGCGTAGCCTGTGATTTTAAGATCGCGGGCATATCCTAACTGGTGCAGGCGGTACAATGCCGGCATCAGCAGGCGCTGTGTCAAATCCCCGGTTGCACCAAGGATCACCAGATTCGTATCGGGCATGGTCTTTCCCCCTTACTTGTTGTCTGAAGTGGCTTTTTCGATATGCCCACCAAACCCGTGACGCATTGCAGACATCACCTTGTCAGCAAATTCATCGTGGCCACGTGATGAGAAGCGGCCGAATAACGCTGCGGTGAGCACTGGTGCCGGAACACCTTCTTCAGTTGCTGCGAGCACTGTCCAACGCCCTTCGCCAGAATCGGACACGCGCCCGGTGTAATGTGAAAGTGTCCTGTCCTCATTCATTTCGATAGCTGTCAAATCCAGCAGCCAGGACCCAATCACACTACCACGACGCCACAGTTCCACTATGTCATCGAGCGGAAAAGCGTACTGGTAGTGTTCGGGATGTTCGAGTGGTGTAGTTTCAGCGTTCGTTTCCTGCCGGATATTTCCAATATTTGCATGATGCAGGATATTCAGGCCTTCAGCATAGGCTGCCATCAACCCATACTCTATGCCGTTATGTATCATCTTGACGAAATGTCCGGCACCATTCTGGCCACAATGCAGATAACCCAGTTCGGCAGGTGTTGGATCGCCGTTTCGACCCGGTGAACGTGGTGCAGCCTGTACACCAGGCGCCAGTGCACGGAACACAGGTTCGAGATACTGGTAGGCCGCATCCGGCCCGCCGATCATCTGGCAATAGCCACGCTCGCGGCCCCATACCCCGCCACTGACACCCACATCCACATAATGAATCTGTCTGGCTGCAAGTGACATGGCACGGCGCTGGTCTGCCACATAGTGCGAATTTCCTCCGTCAATCACAATATCACCAGCATCAAGCATAGGTGTTAGCGTTTCAAGCACTTTATCCACCACTGCAGTTGGCAACATTAACCAGACTGCGCGTGGCGAAGCAAGTTTACTGACCAGATCATCGAGTGAAGCAGCGATTCCTGCTCCTGATCTGGCGGCAGCAGCACGCGCTTCGGGGCTGGTGTCAAATGCCACGCAACTTATCCCGGTCTTCTGCAATCGTTCCACCATGTTGAGACCCATTCGCCCTAATCCAACAAAACCGAGTTGCAATGTGTTACCAGAATTTGCCGAATTACTCATATTTCACTCTCCCATAAACGAAAACCACCGGTGAATGCATTGGCGTTACCACCACGGCGCACATCAGCCGGCAGCTCCTTCAGAAGCCGCGCATTTCCCCCGCCCAGTACGATATAGTCAGGTTCGAGCGCTGTACGCAGCACTTCTATTTCAGCATATACCTCAGCTCGCCATTTACGTTTCCCCAAACGCTCAAGTGCCTGCTTCCCAACGTAGTATTCATAGGTGTGGCGCTTGTATGGAAGGTGAGCGAGCTCCATCGGCTCAATGTGCCCATCTATGATCATGGCAGAGCCTAAACCGGTACCAAGACCAAGGAACAGCATTTTCCCTCCTTCATAGCTGCCCAATGCCTGCATGGCCGCATCATTGACAACCCTGACCGGGCAGCCAAATGCTTCGGCAAAACTGAATCCTGCCCATCCACTGCCAAGATTGGCAGGCTCATTGGCAATGCGTCCGCGCATAACCAGTGCCGGGAAGCCAATACTCACCACATCATAACGATAATCACACAGGTGTTTTTTTAGCTGTTCAAGCATGAAAACCGGGGTCATCTCCGGTCCGGATGCAATTTTGATCCTTGATTTCATGCCGGTTATTTTCACCTTGATGCTGCTTCCCCCCACATCCAGCACCAGTACACGACGCGGCCGGGATTTCTCTGGAATGATGTCCTGACGAGCATGGCGATACCAGTCAATTGCGGCATTGGTTGAAGCATCATGTGCGAGCCTGGTATCAGGTGATTCAATTTCTTCCACAATACGGGCAGCCAGCTGCTTGCCAAGCTCTACTCCCCATTGATCAAATGGATTGGTATTCCAGATCGCAGCTTGTGTAAAAACACTGTGTTCGTAGAGCGCTACCAGTGCGCCCAGTGCAGCCGGGGTAAGCCGTCTGGAAAACAGCAGGCTCGATGGCCGATTACCTTCCATGACCTTATGTGGTGCCAGTCTGGCCGGCACACCTTCCTGCTGCACTTCCGCCAGTGTTTTGCCCATGGCAAGCGCTTCCGCCTGCGCTATCACGTTGGCAAACAGCAGATCCTGATGACGTCCAACCGGATTGAGTGCTTCGGCAAAAGCAATGAAATCGCAGGGAATCAGATGAGTCCCCTGATGGACCAGCTGGTAAAAAGAATGCTGCCCATTGGTACCCGGCTCTCCCCAGAATATGGAGCCTGTGTGGTAATCCGTCTGCTTCCCGTCCAGCGTCACATGTTTACCGTTGGATTCCATGGTGAGCTGCTGCAGGTAGGCGGGGAAGCGTTTGAGATAGTGCGCATAAGGTAAAACTGTAACCGTACCCGTCTCAAAGAAATCTGCATACCATACGTTCAGCAATCCCATGATGACCGGCATGTTCTGCTCAAGCGGCGCGCTGCGGAAATGTTCATCCATCGCGTGAAAACCAGCCAGCATATCGTGAAAAGCTTCCGGTCCGATGGCAATCATGGTGGACAGGCCAATGGCGGAATCCATGGAATAGCGCCCTCCCACCCAATCCTGGAAGCCGAACATCTGTTTGGAAGGGATGCCAAAATCGTTGACAGCCTTTTCATTGGTTGAAAGTGCCACAAAATGTGGCGCAATCCTCTTTTCATCACGCCCGCACACTGCCTGTAACCAGTTACGGGCAGTGTGCGCGTTGGTCATGGTTTCAAGGGTGGTAAACGTTTTGGAAGCAACGATGAACAGTGTTTCATCCGGCCGCAACCCATGTACAGCTTCAGTAAAATCCGTGCCATCCACATTGGAAACAAAGCGCAGCTGCAGTTTGCGATCACTGTAATAGCGCAATGCCTCGAACGCCATCGCCGGACCCAGATCGGACCCGCCAATACCAATGTTGACAATGTTTCGGACAGGGCGGCCGCTATAACCTTTCCAGTTGCCCGCACGGATCGATTCAGCACACTCTGTCATGCGTTTGAGCACCGCATGTACTCCCGGCACCACATTTACACCTGCTGTATTGATGACGGCATCGGCAGGCGCACGTAATGCAATATGCAATGCAGCACGCTGTTCAGTGGTGTTGACGGCTTTACCGGCAAACATGGCATCACGCTGTGCTTCCAGTTTACGTTCACGTGCCAGCTCAAACAGTAACTTCAGCGTTTCATCATCAATACGGTGTCTGGAATAATCCAGCCGCCAGTCTGCCGCCTCCACAACATATCGTCCGGTGCGTTCCGAATCTTGTGCAAACAGCTCGCGCAGATGTGTTTTCCGGAATGTGGAGTAATGTGCCTGTAGCGCTTTCCATGCATGTGTTCCGCGTAGCTTGTTCATATCTGTCCTCTGATTTACAGGCAGTCAGACACCACCAGATTTTTACTGATGCCTGATCATGTATTCATGATCATTTTCACCAGGTTAGGCATGCCTCTGCCCTGAATGTACGGGTCACGGTTCAGATCAGTACAGTGTTGCAGCAACAGTGCCTTGACACGATCAGGATAACCAATAAATTCACGGCGTGCTGAGAGAAAAGCGGCAAGCAACCCCGAAACATGCGGGGTGGCCATGCTGGTGCCACTCATCTCCACATAGGCGTTGCGTACAGCCAGTTTTTTCTTTGGCCACTGATGGCGGGCTGACAGGATGTTTTCACCCGGAGCAACCAGATCCGGCTTCATGCGTCCATCTGCCGTCGGGCCGCGAGAAGAAAAATAGGAAACACCGTAGGTATGCGGATTGGTTTTATGCACCGATCCCACCGCGATAGCTTCTTCAAGATTGGCCGGATCACCAATGGAAAGATCCATGTTCGCCGGGATCACACCACTGGCGGAATCAAGCAGCGCATAACCTTCATTGCCGGCCGCAAGGCATACCAATACCCCCTGTTGCCACAATCGCCGCAATTCCTGACACAGCGGTGTATGACCACAGCCGAATACACTGGGGTCGAAACTGCCTCCCAGACTGAGATTGACGCCGTGGATAACCAGTTTGCCGGCGCGTTCATTCAGCCCGGCAATGGTATCGAGCGCCTTGATAATGAAGGCATCTTCCCCGCTGCCGTTGTCATTGAGCACCTTGAAACCATACAGCTTCGCTTCAGGCGCCATCCCCTGCAAGGTAAGTTCGGATTTATCTTTTTCATCCCGCGGCAAGGTCAGTGATCCGGCGATAGTGGCGGCAACGTGTGTGCCATGGCCATTGCCATCCAGTGTGTCAAAACCGCTGTCACCTGGTTTCAGCTGTTTTGGGCTGCCATTGTCTGTGCAATCCCATTGTGCTACCACATTCCTGTGCTGTTCAAAATGCGGATGGCCAGCAGCAATGCCGGTATCAAGCACAGCCCAGGCAATATCCTGTCCACACGCACCATAACCAAGATTGGCTGGCTTCACCTGAATGGTATGTACTGATTTATGCAGTAACGCGCGTTTGACAGCGTTACGCCAGACGCGATCGATTTTTAGTGTGCTGCAATGTGAACGCAGCTCTTCAATTTCACTGCGTGTCAGATCCGCTGAAATAAAACGCTGCATGAGCTGGATGCGACCCTTTTCCGGTTCGGCGTTATTGAAAATCAGTACATTCTCGATCAGCTTTCTGAGGCGTTCACGCACTTCGTCAAGTGGCGTTGCATCATTGTCATCCGAAACCAGTTGAATCAGTGTCGAATGCCGTTGCTCGCGATGACCATCCTCGATGGTGTCCACCAGATCTTTCATCAGGATATTGCGGCCAACCGGGTTGCTGAAAGTCGGCCCGGCAACCTCACGCACAGTCTGGCGAACAATATCGACTGAAAGATAACCCGTACCTGAGTGCGGATTGGATGTCCAGTCGGGATTCAGCATCAGGCCGGTGTGATCCCTGACTGCTACCCCCCGGCTGTTGGGCTGATAATCATTTTCGAGATGTGAATCAAGCGCGACCGGATCAAGGCGTTCAGCCACGTTTAACCACTGATCGACACATTCCGGCACAGCAAGCGGTTTTCCAGGATCAATCCTGCCGAACACATCCTG
>CAZYWE010000041.1:0-6733 GCA_964651625.1 uncultured Nitrosomonas sp.
TTCTATAGCTCCGATCTGGCCGGAAGAAAATGCCTTGAGCTGTTTGTCCGTGAGTGCACTGGCCTGACCGGTAGTGAGCGCAACAATATTATCAGTGCTCATACCCTTGATCTGCTTGGCAGTCATGGCAGCAACATCTTCGGTATCAATGGCCTGGATCTGGACGCTACTCATCGCCACCAGCTGATAAGCGGTTAATCCTTTAACCTGATCCGCTGTGAGCGCCTTGACATTGGCCGTACTCAGGCTGGCAACCTGAGCTGTACTGAAACCCGCAACTTGCTTGGCGGTGAAACCCTGGAGCTGATCGGTACTCAGCTTATCAAGCTGAAGGGTAGAAAATGCCTGAATCTGCTTGGCACTGAGTGCTTGCAACTGGCTGGAGCTGAGTTTTGCCAGATCCTCGGTTTCTATAGCTCCGATCTGGCCGGAAGAAAATGCCTTAAGCTGTTTATCAGACAGCGCACTGATCTGACTTGTGGTGAGATCGGCAATGTTACTGGTGCTCATGCCTTTGATCTGCTTGGCAGTCATGGCAGCAACATCTTCGACATCAATGGCCTGGATCTGGGCGCTACTCATCGCCTGTAGCTGGCTGGCGGTTAATCCTTTAACCTGGTCAGATGTAAGTGCTTTGACGTTAGCCGTACTCAGGCTTTTGATCTGGTCGACACTAAAAGCAGCAACCTGTTTGGCGGTAAAGCTCTGAATCTTTTCCTCACTCAGCGCGTTAAGTTGCGCAGTGGTAAGTGCCTGAATCTGCTTGGCTGACATCGCAGCAATATCTTCGGCATCCATTGCGGCGATATTGGCGCTGGCCATGCTATTCAGCTGGGCAGTAGTGAGTCCCTTGGTCTGCGCCGAGGTAAGTGCCTTGATTTGCTCGGTAGACATGCCATAGGTAAATTCATTCGGATCAAATGCACCGATTTGTTTGCCGCTCAGGGTAACCAGATCGCCCACCTCAATGGCTTTGATCTGTGAAGAAGTCATGGCATTGAGCTGCTTGGCAGAAAATGCTTTTAGCTGCTCAGCACTGAGATCTTCTACCTGTTGAGTAGTGAGTGTTTTTATATTTTGAGCACTGATGCCCTTTATTTCCTTTGTTGTCCAGCTGGAAACTGCTGTGGTAGGTATTCCTCCAACGCTTGCCATGATTATTTTCTCCATGATTAGCCCTTTGGTTCGATCAAGGGCGGTAGATCTAAAATATGCCCGGTGGTTTCAGGCATTACGCTAGCCTTTATGGCGTTATTTCTCTTTACGGCAAATACATTTTTGTATTTAGGAAAGAAATAATATTGGCGAGCAGGTGTTGTTTATGGAGGAGCTGGAAGGATCAGGGTGTGGTGCCAGCAAAGCACAGCGAACAGCTATCAGCTGGCATATAGAGGCTGGTGTGCAGAGGAATGAGACTGCTTGTGCCGGGTGAAAAGTGCGGGTTATGTTTATAAATGGCTTGTTGCCATGGCAGCCGGTTTGGTCCGCTGCATGTTACAGCTTCATTCCATCATCGTGATTGCAATTATCCCCAGGCGGCAGAATTGCCTCAGCTTCCGGGTGGCAGCCGGCAAGGAACACTATCATTTCGGTAGCATCTTTTGAGAGATAGAAGCGCACCATTTTCTCGTTGAATTCCTGTACCCTCGCGGCAGGCACGCTGATGGCGTCGATGCCATGCGACATGAGTACACCATTCATCATGAAACGTGAGGTACGCTTGTTGCCGTCAAAGAAGAACTGCTGCAAGGCACCGAAGAGAAAAAAGGCCGTTGCCTGCTCGAACGGCTCGCATGCCTGCAGAGCGGCAACCCCTTCGTGGAATACTCGGTTCAGCTCAGGTGCACCAGGGGACGTCGGCAGCGGAGTATAACGCCCATGCTCGCCGAGGCTTACATCCGGAGTGTAATTCACTTCCTGGCCTTCACCACGGAACATGCCCCATTCCAGGGCTTCTTTGCGGGCGACAACCCCGTTCAGTTCAGTGAATACAGGCTTGGAGAGAGAGAACTGACGGTTCCTGACCATTGTCAGCAGCCGTCTGGAGCTTTCCGCGAGATTCAGGATCTGTTCCTGATCGGAAACCTTTCGTCCGCCAACAGTTACGCCATCCAGCAGGGTTTTGACCTCTGGGAAAGTGAATGGATTGCCTTCGAGCACAGAGGCATCCCAGACAAACTCTGGAAGCATCTTGTGGAAGCGGAAGCAGATCCGCTCAATTGAGTACGCAGGAATAGAAGCCGGCACTACCGGCCTGTCCCACCGGAAGCCGAGAGCATTAAAGAGAGTCACGTCACCGCATTCCATCAATCATTAAACACAGTTTCATGGTAACAACACATGCCGCTCGCATCAATTACGCAACACGTAGGATGATCAATACCAGCCGGTTTGCCGTTCCTTCATTTGCAGATTCCTGAGGATTTTCTGACGAGATGACCGATAAGAAATTACGGATCTGTCTGGTAAGACTGCCCCAGCTTCCGCTGCTGACTGGAGTTGTTCAGCTGTTTCTGCAGTTGTGTCATCCAGGGTTCAGTAATGGCGCGGATTTCAGCGTCACGTTCCAGTATGCCGTGAATGAGGCCGGCTTTTTTTTTCTGCAGTTCATCACTTAATTGCTGGCGGGTGGTTTGCCTGATCAGCTGATTGGTCAGGTGCTTGCAATCCAGTTCCAGTGCCACCAGCTCATCCCAGTCACTGTTTTTTGCTGCCTGCAGCATCTGGTCGGTAATGGCCAGTATCTCCTCATACGCTGCAATCATCCGCATATCGTTTCTGCCATTTTCCGGCAGGTGTTCAGATGGATTGTCCAGACTCATACCGTTGCACCTGCTGTGGCATTCTGTTTCACACTCACCGGCTGCCTGCCGATCGAGGCCCATGCTTCATGCAGTTCTGCCAGCAGATGGCTGACTTCTTCAATCATTGCCACATCGTTTTTGATATTGGCTGTCAGCAACCGGGCAGTCATATAGTCGTAAAGCTGTTCCAGGCGATTAACCAGTTCTCCACCGGTTGTTTTATCGAGGCTGGCTTTCAGGCCATGGTCGATAATCATGATTGCCTTGGAGATCATCTCGCCCTTGGCAGCGATGTTGTTTTGCTGAATATACAGCCGGCTGCAATCCAGTGCCTGCTGCGCCCCTTCAAACAGCATCAGGATCAGTCTGTGCGGATCAGCGGAAGTTACACCGGATTCCACGCCGACAGTCTGATAACTCCTGATTGCCCGGGTGGGAGATTCAATGAACATGGTCAATTTTCCTTATCAAAATACGGAGTTGGGTTGGTCGTTATCATCGGCCGGGTTATCTGCCACCTGTTTTTGGCAGATTGGCCAGTTGCTGCTGCAAATAGTTACTGGTCTGGTTCATGCTGGCAATCATCGAATCCAGCGCGGTGAACTGTGCCCGCAGGCGTTTTTCCACGCCTTCCAGCCGGAATTCCAGCGCTTCACGCTGCTTGCCGATTCCTTTGATCGTACTGTTGATCCCATCCATACGGCCACTGATCAGCCCGTCGCTGCGGGTCATGCCGTCGATCAAATCATTCAGCCGGGAAGTGAGGCTATCGCCCCCGGCCGGTGCGGTAAAAAAATCAGCAACATTCTTGTCAGGATTGGCCAGCGCCGCTTTCAGTTTGTCGCTGTCCAGCTTCAGTGAACCATCTTTCTGGAAGCTGATACCCAGCTCGGATAGTGAACTGATTCCCCCGGCAGGCTGGTTGCCGGCCAGCATTGCGCGTACCCGGTTCTGTACCGAGCGCACGGTGGAATCCCCAGTCAACACCGATGCCTGCTTGTTGGCGGCATCGTAACGGGAAAGGTTGCCGATGGTTTTATCCAGATCGTTGTACGCTTTCACAAATGCATTGACGGCCGTCTCAACACTGCTGTTATCCTTCTCCACTGTCAGCGTGGTGTTGGTGCCGGGGTTGGCTTTCAGCAGGTTGAACGTCACACCTTCCAGTGCATCGCTGATAGTGTTGGATGATTTTTCCACTGTAATACCGTCGATCACCATCACCGCATTTTTCGCTGGCACGGTTTCGGTCATATTGCTGACACC
Organism: uncultured Nitrosomonas sp.; assembly: GCA_964651625.1. GTDB lineage: Bacteria > Pseudomonadota > Gammaproteobacteria > Burkholderiales > Nitrosomonadaceae > Nitrosomonas. Next base: position 4,071 of record CAZYWE010000041.1, read on the forward strand.
GCCGGTCGAAGCATCAAACGCCAGCTTTAATAAACCGGCGTTATCCGTGTGATCACCATCCGCATCGTCAACCGTAATCTTCAGCGCATTGGCCAGCCCGCTGTCTTTGGAAGCAATCACCAGCCGGTTGCCGCTGCCATCATTCACGATACTGGCCGTCACTCCCGCATTCGCTTCGTTAATCGCTGTACGAATATCTGCCAGTGTTGATTTGGCAGGATCAATCGTAATCGTTTTGGCTGCCTTGTCCGCATTGGCAGTAAACGTGCCATCGTTGTTATAGGTTCCAAATTCAATTGTCAGTGTGCCGCTGCCGACCACCGTGCCGGTAGTGGCGAACGCTTCTGATTTGATTTTCTGCGCCTGCGCCAGCGATTGCACCTCAATGTCATGCGTACCGTCTGCCGCACTGGATGAAGCGCTTGCCGTGGCCAGCGCCGTATCTGTAACTGATGCCTTCAAGCCGTTGAACAGCGCAGGTTTCGCCAGCGCCTTCACGCTATCCTGCAGTGTGGAAAGTGCACTTTTCAGGCTGCCAAAAGCTGAAAGCTGCGCCTGCTGTTTTGCTTCCTTCGTTTTAAGCTGCGTCAGTGGCTGCTGCTCAACCTGCATCAGTTTGCTGATGATGCCGCTGACATCCAGCCCTGAGCCGATTCCCGGTGATGAAAGCATGATTTATATCCTTATCTTTATTCCGTCATTGCCTGTATTTGCAGGCTGATTTGTCATCGTGAGATTCTCCGGGTCGTGGCGATCCGGAAGAGTTACATGGCAATCCAGAGAATCATAACGGCAGAGGTGAAGGCGACTTTACACATTTTCTGTGACTGTCGTACTGGATTGCTTCACGCCTGCGGCGTTCGCAAAGATGGCATATTTCGTTATCGGGAGGAGTGGCGCGATGTGGCGATCCAGATTGGAAGCCATGATATGGTTTATTGATCTGTGAACAACAACACCCTGGTAATTTTCGGGGGCTGCTTTAGCTTCCTAAGACCCAAACAAGAAAGGTAACCTCATTTGGCGATACCAAGAAACACAGCCAGACAACGCTCGATTTCTATCATTGCGTCGTCATCTACCCGTCCAAATGTCGCCCCGATTTTGTCGCGCTTTATGGTCATGGCTTTATCAACCATAACCTGTGAAGTCTTCTGTAAACCATTCTCTTCACTTGGCAGTAGGGTGATACGTAATAGCGGAGCGTTAACTATCGTGCCCGTAATCGGTAATACCGTTACGCTTGTATGCTCATTGAACTGATTGGCCTGAATTATTAACGCTGGCCTTGGTTTACCAAAGTCACCTTGTATCGTGACAGTAACAAGATCCCCACGTTCTGCAGACTTCAATCTGTCCACCCGTCAATATCTTTTACAGCTTCATCCATGAATTGCTCTATGGCTACATCAACCATGTCAGCTTCTGCCACTACTAAGCATTGACGGCGGCATTCTTCAGTAAAGCCCGGGAGACGAGTGTCCGGCACCCAGATTTGTACTGGACGCAAACCAGCTTTGCGTAAAGAGTCACGGTGTTTTTGAACTCTTGCATTAACATCAATGTTTGTCATTATGGGCTTCCTGAGAACATGAGTTACATGGAACATATTATACGGCAATGTTACATGCAACTTGCTTTCCTGCTGATTATTTTAATGTTAATGCTGCTTCCCAGGCATAACGAATGGAGATTGAAGCGTTGCTCAGATGGTATGCTTCATTGACATGCTCTTTGTCAGCGTACCAGCCCGGAGTTCGGAAATCCGGTTGCAAGGTTAACTGGTTTCCTCGATTCCCCCCTCCTTTAATAAGACGGTATTCTCCTGGCTTGGGTGCCTGGATCTATTAGGCTACGTCAGATAACCCGATAATTTCCGGGGGAGCTTAATCATTCTTTTGTTAAAAATTTGAACAGGCAGATAAGTTGCCGGAATGTTAACTGCCGGTATCCGCACCAGCCATTTCCTGTCATCGCGAGGTGGTTGTAAACTGCTGTGGCGACCCGGCCCAATTTCCAGCATCGTGGGGCCTTTAGAACTGAGGCGATGCATTACCCGGTCCCCGTCATCACAGAGCCCACAGGGCTGGGGCAATCCAGTGCTTTCATGTATCCATTGTGCCGGACCGTTTTACTCTGGCAGACTGTTTCCATCAGGCGTGGCCGTTGAATAGCAACCCCTGTATCTTTCCCAGTGCACTGGCAATTTTGATTGCTTCTTCCGAAGGCATCTGCCGAATGACTTCCTGCGTTTGTGCATCCACAATCTTGATCACCATCTTGCCAGTGTCTTCGTCGATCGAAAATTTCAGGTTCTGCGTTAGCGTTTGCGTGAACTTCTGGATCTGATCCACCGCCTCTTTCACCTGCTCCGGTTTAACGTCACCGGTTTTGGCCAGAGGCTGGACAACAGGCGCCATCTCGCGCTCCCCTGTTCTGGCAACAGCCGCTGCCGGCAACACCGGCACTGCTGTCTGGAATAAATCTGCCGCAATTGCATTGATACTCATGTCATTCTCCTTTTAATTTCTCTTTGTGAACTGGCTCGTCATTGCGAGAAAGCGCAGCTGGCGAAACAATCCACCTTCACTGTCATTGCGAACACCGGAAGCGTGAAGCAATCCAGCGCCTTTGCTGCCATTACCGCTTACTTCTGGATCACC
>CAZYWE010000041.1:6833-6970 GCA_964651625.1 uncultured Nitrosomonas sp.
ATGACGAGAGAAATGCTGTCATTGCGAGGAAGCCGCAGGCTGACGTGGCAACCCACCTTCTCACTGTCTTTGCGAACGCCGTAAGCGTGAAGCAATCCAGCGCCTTTGCTGCCATTACCGCTTACTTCTGGATCACC
>CAZYWE010000042.1:0-6143 GCA_964651625.1 uncultured Nitrosomonas sp.
GTCGGTCTCATCTAATGCCTGAACTGCATTTCCGTTAAAATGAACCGGAAATAGAGCGAAGGATGAACATAAATTTGTAGGAAAGACCTGCTGCACGTTTTCGATTCTCACAACTCTCTATGAACTACTGATTGCATGAATTGGCAACGGTTATTTTTGAAATTAAAAAAATTCCAAAAATAAAATTTTCGAAAACGGAAAGTTGGCTTTAAAAAGCCTTGCCCAAAAGAATTGGTTCGTTCGAATAGACTATTCCTGTAAATATCTTGAATGTACCACCAGCACCTACCCCCCGGCATCTCCCCGGACGGCAGTACCGTTGACGGGATACCCTTACCACCGGGGACATCTCCGCATCCGGTAACGGAACGCCTAAACGTATCCCCCACGCAAGATGATTACAGTCAAGATTTCTTTCTGAAACTCTGCGACTATAAAATATTATAACAGTGATGACGGCAACGGAGTGACTATAGAAAGTAAACGGTTGATGATTTTACGAAAACGGATCAAGTGATTGACAACAATGATTATCTTGATGGATATTTTCGAAAACGGTAACCTCCTAAAAAAGTACCCGTTTTACAGAGAAATCAGACGGATTACGACCCAAACTACGGCACTTAAAATTGGGAGTCTTTGAAAAGTGTGTTTTTGAATTGAAACAGGGGATTTTTGGGGTTAGGGACAAGTCTAATCTGATCCCTAATCTCGGCATTCGGTAACGTCAGTCACACACAAGAAGCGTACGGTCATATGACATTCTGTGAACCGGCAACGGAGTGAAGAGAAACGTAAACGGATTGATGACTTCTGAAACGGATCACACAGATTAGGCAACAATAATTATCTTGAAGTTGTATCTCCGAAAACGGTAACTCGACTTATCAATTGGGTATGCCAAAAGCGAATTAAAGTTAGAGTATTGTTAGAGTATTGAGGGCTTGAAATAAACCTTTGAGCCAATATCTCCGTTAAAAAACATTGAAAAAAGGCTCAAAAAGGCTTAAAATTCAAATATTGCAGTCTCAATAGTGATACTTGAAAAGTGGAGCTGCAGGTTGTCAAACCTGCTGCGACAAGGACTAAAATCCGTTGTCGAATTTGCCCCGCAGCCGGTTAAACACTCCAATCATAAGGAAAAAGGTTTGGAAGAGTTTTCGGGCGCAGCAGCTTCATTAAATTAATCTTCTAAGTGAACATTTGACCCCTACGTTCAGACTACATTCTTTCAGTGTATGTTGTCAAAAATGCTGTTCAAAAAAAATCTTAACTTGCGAAAACAAATTATTGTGCCCATCACCCCATCACTAACCCATTAAACTATTATCAAAATGAAAACAAGGATAATTTTCACCTGCTTATTATTAGCAGGGACATTAGCGCAAGCTGATGCGCAATCATCGGACTATGGAGTATTTCGCTTTAATGGTTCAGGTTGGGATCAAGTTCCGGGCGGAGGCATAAGAATAGCTGTTGACGATAAAGGGAATCCTTGGGTCGTAAACTCGAACAAGGATATTTATCAGTATGTCGGAAATACATTTATCAAAATACCCGGGAAGGCAAATGACATTGCAATTGGTGGAGGGCAAGTTTGGGTTATAGGAACAAATCCAGTTGGAACTGGTTCTGATTTTGGAGTCTTCAAATTTAATGGTCAAGGATGGGACGGAGTCCCCGGTGGAGGCGTAAGAATTGCAGTTGATGCCAGTGGCCTTCCTTGGGTAGTCAACTCAGTTCAAGACATTTATCAATATGATAATCCGGGGCATTTCGTTCAAAAAAGTGGCAAGGCGTATGACATTGCAATTGGTGGAGGACAAGTTTGGGTCATAGGAACAAATCCAGTGGGAACTGGTTCTGATTTTGGAGTCTTCAAATTTAATGGTCAAGGATGGGACGGAGTGCCCGGTGGAGGTGTAGGAATCGCAGTGGATGCAAGCGGTCATCCTTGGATAGTTAACTCGGTTCAAGACATTTACCAACATGATAACTCAGGGAATTTCGTTGGAAAAAGTGGGAAGGCAACAGACATCGCAATTGGAGGTAACACAGTATTCGTGATCGGAAATACTGCACCACTTCCACCACCACCACCACCTGCACCCGGCTATACTCATGAAAGTTTCTTGAGTGATTTTATGGCAGGAAAGGAAGTAGTTATACCGATTGACATTGATTGCTACTTTTACGAAGAGTCTTGGATTCCTCTTATTGGTGCTTTTTGGGGAGACCCTTCAGTCAGAATAATTTCTGATAAACCTTTTGATGTTTATTGGGAGATTAAAAGATTGATGTTCGTTTACACTGCTGACCCGGTTGCTCATGCCGTCAAACAGGAAGTCACAAAAGATGGAAAAAAAGTGGTGGTTTATGTTTGGGAAAAAAATGATGACACGCTTAATTGGGCACGGGCAGGGTTGTCTTTAAGGGGTGCTCCTGCTAAATTTAAACTATTTCATAGCAGTAGCTACCACAATAGCCCAATATCGTGGCAAATACCTCCAACTTGGAAATAGGGTCGCCAATCAGAAGGACAAATAGTTCACTCATAGTGTGAAAAAGACAAAGGAATAAGTTTAAATTTAATCCACTTTTATTCTTTGTACACCTTTTCAGAGAACTCATCCAACTGATCATTCGACAGAGTGTTCAAGTATATCTCAGTGACTTTTATAGATGTGTGACCCAAGGCTTTCTGAATTGCAGAAAGATCATGTGTCTTGTCTCTTGCGATACTTGCAAAAGAATGCCTTGCAATGTGGAAAGAGAGATTCTTTTTTATTTTGGATTGCCCTGCAATTTTCTTGAGATACTTATTAATTAATGCATTTTTGGCAGACACTCTGTTAAACAACATCAATTCATTTTGATCATCCTGCCCTTCGACAAGGAAAGGAAAAACATAGCCACGTTTGTTTGATCGGCTATACATCTTCAAAATAGCTAACGCTTTTCGGCTGATTCTGATGTCCTTAATCATTTTCGTTTTTCCCATTTGGTAGATCAGTCTGTCAGATTGGATTGAAGACCACTTTAGACGGATAACATCGCCTGACCTCATGCCGTGATTGTAGTAGCTGAATAGAAAACAGTTCCTTACATGCCATGTCAGAGAATTCTTTGGAACGGTCAGTTCCTCAATCGATTTGATCTCATCTTCCGTCAATTTTTCTTTGTTAACCTTTTCTCTCGCAATAGTATATCCAAAGAATGGGTTCTTGCCCTGATCAAATTTGCCTTCCTTGATGGCGGAGTAAAGAATTGTTCTGATTATCCTTACATGATTTCCAACTGTATTTTTCCCATTGCCTATTGAATACAGGTACTTTTCAAAGTCCATCAACAGAGAGACGGTAATTTGATTAAAGGGCAATGGCTTACTGCCCAAAAAGTCTTTTAGTTTAGTAACGACACTTTTCCTTTTCCTGTATGTGCTAATCGATTTTGAGACCTCGATCCTGCTTAGGTATTCTTTGCAGTAGCCTAAGAATTCGGTCTCGGTTTGGTTTTCCTTTTTCCTGAGTGCCTTTATTTCAAAGGCGGAGTATGGTTGATTTTGTATTTCCATTTTTTGGTAAGCATTTATCTCGTTTTGAATTTTTTGATTAAGTTCTGCTGACAGTGGGTGGTTGTTTCGCACGTAGTTACCCAACGTTGTGTCCGAGTTCCATTGATTTGGTTTCAATGAGAATTCAAGGGAAACGGTGACGTGCTTTCTGTTCTTGGTAATTCTCAGCAAAACGGTGCGAGTTCCGTCTTTCTTGACAGTGGGATTTAGATATGGTTTGAAAGTCGCCATGTTTACTCTAACAATAGTTAAACAATGGCTCAAAAAAATTTGGCTTGAAACCTGCGCCCGAAAACTCTTCCAAACCTTTTTCCTTATGATTGGAGTGTTTAACCGGCTGCGGGGCAAATTCGACAACGGATTTTAGTCCTTGTCGCAGCAGGTTTGACAACCTGCAGCTCCACTTCTTCGAATGCCAAAATCATTTGGCGTTATTAATAAAGCCGGCTCCCAAAAGGTTCCGGCTTTTTTAATATCTTCGTTTGAGACGATCGAATCAATCAACCCATCATTGCAATGAATCAGATGATTACAAAAACGATATACGTAGCAGCCATTGTTGCAGGTTACATTTCCGCTTTTGCTCAGATTCCGACTAATAAATTTGAACCGGTCAGTTTTTCACAGGTAACCATTAGCGATGAGTTTTGGAAGCCGGCTATGCAAAAAGTAGCCACCACCACATTACAAGCCTGTATTTTTCAAACAGAAGTAAAAACTCCCAGGATCAAAAATTTTGAAAAAGTAGCCCGCAATCAGGGTGAGCAACACGAAGGTATTTTTTATGACGACTCCGATGTGTACAAAGCCTTGGAAGCCATTGCATATTCCTTAAAAAATTATCCGGATGCTGCGCTTAAAAAAAAAGCCGATGAGTGGATTGATAAAATTGCAGCCGCCCAATTACCCGATGGATACATCAATACGTGGTACACCTTGAAAGGACTGGATCAACGTTGGACAGATATGAGCATGCACGAAGACTATAATGGCGGCCATTTGATTGAAGCAGCCGTAGCCTATTACCATGCTACCGGAAAAAGAAAACTGCTCGATGTGGCCATCAAGTTTGCCGATCATTTTAACGACAACTTTGGCCCCGGTAAAAAACATTGGGTAACCGGACATCAGGAATTAGAACTTGCCCTGGTGAAACTGTATAAAACCACCCAAAACAAAAAATACCTGGACCTCGCTCATTGACTACTGGAAAAACGTGGACACAAACTAGCCAAAAATTACACGTGAACAGACTGGAAAGATACGGCCTATGCACAAGACGTTGTGCCGGTTCGCCTGCAAAAAGAAATTACCGGTCATGCTGTGCGAGCCATGTACCTCTATACCGGTGCGGCTGATGTAGCCGCCCTTACGGGAGACGAAGGGTACATGACCGCCATGAATAATGTGTGGGAAGATGTAGTCTATCGTAATATGTACATCACAGGTGGTATTGGTTCTTCGGGCAACAACGAAGGCTTTAGTACTGATTACGACTTGCCTAACGAGCAGGCTTATTGCGAAACATGTGCTTCGGTAGGCATGGTATTTTGGAACCAACGCATGAATGTACTCACAGGCGACAGCAAGTTTATGGACGTGCTCGAACGAAGCTTGTACAATGCCGCCCGCGATGGACTGTTATTAAGCGGTGATCATTTTTTTTACGGCAATCCGTTGGCATCGAGTGGAAAACATCTCAGGCGCGAATGGTACGGCACCGCCTGCTGCCCCGCCAATATTTCACGACTGGTGGCTTCATTGGGTGACTATGTATATGGTGTGAATAACACGGGCATTTGGATTAACCTGTTCATTGGGAGTAATACTACGTTGAATGTAGGAAAACACGAAGTGCCCCTGAGCCTGGAAACCAACTACCCGTGGGAGGGAAAAGTAAAAATGACCGTTCGACCAAAGTCAAAAACTAAATTTGTTATACACGTGCGCATTCCAGGCTGGGCACAAGGACAAGCTGTGCCCGGAAATTTGTACGAGTTTGAAGATAAGACACGGCCAATCGTTACCATCACGGTCAATAATAAGCCCATCGCCTATACAATGGAGAAAGGATATGCTCTGATTGACCGGGAGTGGGTCAGTGGCGATGAAGTGGTGCTGACCTTGCCCATGCAGGTAAAACGCGTAAAGGCACGGCCTGAATTGAAACAAGACGAAGACCGGGTGGCACTGCAGCGCGGCCCGCTTGTATATTGTATAGAAGGAGCGGATAACAACGGCAAAGCCTGGAACATAATCCTTCCTGGAAATACACGATTTACCACATCATTTAAAAAAGACTTTCTCGAAGGAGGAGAAACCATTCAATTTCAGGCACCAACAATTCAAATAGGAAATGATGACCAATCAGTTACTACGGTAATTAAAACAGTTACAGCCATTCCATATTATTCCTGGTGCAACCGCGGACAAAATCAGATGCAAGTATGGATTCCAAATAAGATCAAAGACATTAAAGTCAACTATTGATGAAAATTACGTTTACCCTGATCATCCTGCTGGCTTTTGCAGGAAACTCCTTGGCTCAAGGGGACCTCATACAAAAGAA
>CAZYWE010000043.1:0-4541 GCA_964651625.1 uncultured Nitrosomonas sp.
TTGAGCCTATACTCCCTTAGCAGGGGAGCGCCTTCGACCACTCGGCCATCTCTCCGTAAATGATGCTTTACGGTAACTTACATCTGGAACAGGCCGGCAATGTTATCACGTTTTTGTGCTGCTGTTATTTGCATGATCCAGATCAAATGCTTTGTGCAGAACCCGTACTGCCAATTCCATATATTTCTCATCTACTACGACAGAAATCTTGATTTCTGAAGTTGCAATCATCCGGATATTGATACCTTCTTCTGCCAGAACACGGAACATCTTGCTGGCGATACCGGCATACGAACGCATTCCCACACCAATCACTGAAACCTTGGCGATTTTATCCCCGCCGATTACTTCACGCGCACCGATATGAGGCAGCACCTGTTGCTTCAGCACATCCATCGCGCGGATGTACTCATTCCGGTTGACTGTGAATGAAAAATCAGTGGTGCCGTCATGTCCTACGTTCTGGATAATCATGTCGACATCGATATTGGCATCAGCTACCGGGCCCAGTATCTGATAAGCAATACCGGGATGATCCGGTACACCTATCACTGTAATTTTTGCTTCGTCGCGATTAAATGCAATCCCCGAGATTATGGGCTGTTCCATCTTGTTGTTTTCCTCAAACGTGATCAGCGTACCGCCGCCTTCCTCGAAACTGGAGAGAACCCTGAGCTTGACCTTGTATTTACCGGCAAATTCCACCGAACGTATCTGCAGCACTTTAGAGCCAAGACTGGCCATCTCAAGCATTTCTTCAAATGTGATGGTGTCCAGCTTCCGTGCTTCCGGTACCACGCGCGGGTCTGTGGTGTAAATACCGTTAACATCCGTATAAATCTGGCATTCATCCGCCCTGAGTGCGGCTGCAAGTGCTACCGCCGTCGTATCTGAACCACCGCGCCCCAGTGTCGTAATATCACCCGCTTCATCCACACCCTGGAACCCAGCCACAATAACGACATAACCGGCTGCCAGATCCTCACGGACAGGATGCTCGTCAATCTTCAGGATTCGTGCCTTGGTATGGGCGTTATCAGTCGTAATACTGACTTGAGAACCGGTGTAGCTTTTTGCTTTGACACCCAGCTCCTGCAAAGCCATCGCCAGCAGCCCGATCGTTACCTGTTCACCAGTGGACAGAATGACGTCCAGCTCACGAGGGTCAGGGTTGGACTGGATTTCTTTTGCCAGGGAGATCAGGCGGTTGGTTTCCCCGCTCATGGCAGATAAAACCACAACCAGATCATGCCCTTGCGCCCGAAATTCAGCCACACGGTGCGCAACCTGTTTAATGCGCTCGGTACTGCCTACCGAGGTCCCACCATATTTTTGAACAAGGAAAGCCACGAACTTTTCTCAGAAATAAATGATTGAACAGCCTGAACGGCGGTGAATTCTACACATTTCCCCACAAAAACACTATTTCCGCACAGGGAAAAATCAGAAGGTAATTCCCAGCTCACGCAGCGTTTCTCTGGTTATTTTACCCTCGGTCAAACCGTGCTTTTTCTGGAAATCAATCAATGCATTTTTGCTGCGCGGACCCATCTTTCCATCAGCAGTTCCCGGATTCAGACCGGCATCTGTCAGAGCCTGCTGAATTTTGCGAATGATATCCGGGGTGGCTTTGACCGTTTCTTTACCATCATCGGCAGTTTCTGTGCCTTTTTTAGGTGTAGTCGCCACGATAGTCCCCGTCCCTTCGGCAGCATTTTCAGCATTCTTTTTCGGATCGGACTTTACATTGCTGTTCGCGGCACTGGTTCGCTGGATAATTTCATCTGCTTTTGCCAGGATTGATTCCAGTGATTCTTCTGCAATATCACCAGATTCATCCGGCACAGATTCAGTTATAACCTCTTCGCCCTGAATGACCTCTGCTGCGGCACCAGGCTGTTTCTGCTTGGCAGCCTCTTCAGCCTTATTGCCACAACCTGATACAAATGCGGCAAGAGACAATACCAGAACACCCTTTGCAAAATGATCAAGATTTATAACTTTCATCCCCGAACTCCCTCGTAAAAAGAATAAACAGATTTTCTGACACCTGAGACAAGCCTGATAACCCAATCCCCTGAGTAATCACCCTCTGCGCCAGGCAGGCCAAGTCCCGAATGCATTCACTATACACACCCCTGTAACAGGGTTATTTTACTACGTGAACATAGGGACGGTCGATTTGTTGTGACTGGCAACGGATCCTCTGTCTTCACACCCTTCAACGTATTACTTTTTACTGAACGCCAGCACATTTGGATGCAATTACATCCATTAACCCCTGCCAGGAAGTCACGAACCCCTTGGCACCTTCTTCCTGAAGGCGGATTGCCAAGGCATCAATGTCAATTCCTGCCCGCGCGAACTGCTCCAGAACCTGCTCACAATCCCCGCCATCCACCGGCATACATCTGAAATTCAGATCATCACGGCCAGCCAGCGTCTTCAGGGTAACCTCAGGCATTGTATTGATGGTAAAAGGGGCAGCAAGTGCCGTCATATACAGGATTGGTGAAGCAGCAGGATCTTTGGTCCCCGTACTTGCCCATAACAGGCGCTGCGGTCGGGCACCAGCATTGTAGATTCGCAGCCAGCGTGATGAATCAAGAAGACTGCGGGCCGTTTTATACGTTTGTCCGGCAATGGCAATACCCAGCCTGTTATGCAGCTCCTCCGGAACCTTATCCGCCACCGCAACATCCCACCTGCTGATGAACAGAGAAGCCACAGATACCACATCAGGATTGAGACCAGCATCAATGCGCCGTTCAATACCGCGCAGGTAGGCTTCAGCTGCAGCCACATACTGTTCGCGATTGAACAGCAAGGTCACATTGATTGGTATACCTGCGAAAATTGCTTCTTCAATGGCAGGAATTCCTTCTCTCGTCCCCGGAATTTTAACCAGCAGATTCGATCGGGATGCCTGATGGTGGATTTCCTTTGCAGCCGCTATGGTACTGACCGTATCGTAAGCCAGTAGTGGAGACACCTCCATCGATACCCATCCATCGATACCATTGGTCCGATCATAAACTGGCCTTAACAAATCGGCTGCCTGAGTCAGATCCTCCAGTGCCAGATCAATAAAAATTGCCTCATCCGTTTTATCCCGCGCCAGACCAGCGCGGATTGCCGCGTCATAGGCGCTGCTGTTCTTGATTGCGTGGTTGAATATGCTCGGATTTGAAGTCAACCCTGTTATTGAGAATTTATCGATATAGCGTTTGAGCGTACCGTTGATCAGCAAATCCCGCGTGATATTGTCGAGCCAGAGGCTCTGGCCGAGGTTATGCAGTAATTGTGTCCCTTTCACGATATAACTCCTTTAAAAGTTGAATCAAATTGACTGAGAATGGAGACAAAACAGACGGAATCGCGTTACCTCAAAACTGCTGCTGAGGTTGTGCCACCTCACACTGTTTGCCAATCCATCGCCCGCTTGTATCAGCTTCCACGTAAAGTGGCGCACCTTGCACCGTACTGTTGAATTCCGTTTTTCCGGTGAAATGCTCAGGGGTGGAAAAAACGCCTTCAGCGTGGCCGTTTCCTTTGAAACGGGGATTATCACAAACAAGCTCTACCCGAAAACGATTCCCGGACCGGCTGGCATTTACCACCGCACACCCGGACTGGTTTTCGTAAAAACGGGAAGGAATATCCTGTGCCGCCATCTCCGGGGTGATACACACCTTTGAAATGGCGGCTCCCTCCTGAATGCGGGGAATCTTCAACCCGTACTGTCTGGCCAGCCTGGTAATCTGCTGCATTTGTTCCGAAGGAACATGCGCGATCAGCCCGAGTAAATCTGAACGGGTTGTCACCTCCCACAACCCGGGCCGGATAACATCTTCACACCAGCCGGACGTGCCAGCCATCGAAAGCAAGGCAACCGCCATGAACTTACGCATAACTTACGCCATCAGTCGCGGCTTCGGCCATGTTTACCGTCTTCCCTGATTTCAATAATCTCAGCATCTTCTATCAATCCATCATTTTTCCCGGCAGCAGTGGACATCGCCTGCCGGAATTTACGCCGCAACCACCACAGCCGCGCGCCAATCACACCAGCAACGGCCACAAATATCGCCAGTACAATCGAAAAAAAGAATGCGCCCAGCACCACCACTACAACTACTGTTGGTATAAGTGTCAGATAAAACATCCACTTGCTGGCGAGTGGTGTTTTCCGGGATTCACCTTCCGGGCCAGGTTGCCCCTGATACACAATCCGCCTGATGATTACCTTCCTGAGATCGTCGTACATTGCATCCACTCCTCTATTTCAGCTACTGTTTTAGGTACCAGCGCAGTTAGCACGTCATTACCGGCCGGGGTAACCGCCACATCATCCTCGATTCTTATGCCGATATTCCAGAAATGTTCTGGAACGTCTTCAGCCGGACGAATGTAACAACCCGGCTCGACCGTCAGCGTCATCCCCGGCATCAGCTCACGCCATTGGCCAGCCTGTTTGTACTCCCCGGCATCATGCACATCCAGCCCCAGCCAGTGCCCGGTCCGGTGCATGTAAAAACGCT
>CAZYWE010000044.1:0-4517 GCA_964651625.1 uncultured Nitrosomonas sp.
TACGCTAGCAGGCATTCGCCGCCACTGCGCGTGTCGGCTTAACTCAAGCGTTAGAGGGCATTAGCGTGAGCTTCCATCAAGAGCCATCAGGGTTCCATGCGCAATGTCTCACGGCTGTGCTTTTTGGATTTATCGCCATTGGGTTCTATATCGTGACGTCAACGTACTTAGATCGGGCCGATCCCGCTAACGCCAAATTGCAAGGACTAATTGCGGCTGCACCATTCGCAATTACCGCAGCTTCTGCATCCGTAATTGCCATCTTAATCCAAAGGGGCACGCGAGTCAGACCAATCATCAAAGCTCTACCAATCGCCATGTTCACGACCTATGTTGTCGCATCCGTTGCAAAGAATGCCCTCTAACAATTCATTCAAGCCGACGCCGCTTCGCGGCGCGGCTTAATTCAGGCGTTAGCTGCTACTGGCATCTCCCAGGAAAAGCGCCGCATCCTCTGCGCCAAACAGCCCTTCCGATCCTTCGGAAAGGATTGTCGTGGCAGCATTGGCTGCATTGAGCAGTGCAACCGCCGCAGCAAAATCCAGAAGCGCCTGCCCTGCAACGCACGTCGGATTTACCTCGCTCACGTCAACCTCGTTACCGCAGGCCCAATAGGCTGACGCAACGATTTGAAGTGCTGGCACTCCGTAGAACCCGTGGCATTTCTTGTCGGGATTTCGCGCCTTGAAGTCCGCGTCGGCTTTCCGCAAGACCTGCTTAACGGCGTTCGTGGCTTTCAAGACCTGCCGAACCGCATCCGCGCTGTCCCGCTCGCCATGAAACACAATGCCATCCAGTTCCTTCGTCGCAGCATGAAGCGCCAGCAGGCTCACGGCAGCTTCATCATCATCGCTGGGGGACATCCAATCTTCTTCGCTCATGTTCTCTCTCCGTTATGGTTCGCAGCTAACAATTCGGTCCAGCCGAAACCGCTTCGCGGTTCGGCTGACCTCAACCGTTAGGTTGCAGATTGCACGCCCCGGCTGGAACCTGCGGCGTGCCACAACTTGTTCCCGCAAACGGACGCTGGTGCCTCAGCGCGAGCTTGAGAATGTTCCGGGCCGCGTTCGCGTCCGATACGCTGGTGATGTCGATATTCACCGCAACCCCTCCAGTTTTGCCACCATCGCCGCTCGCATCCTCGGCAAGTCGCGCGACGAGTACAGTTTGGCGTTCTTCGCGTGTCCGACCGGCTCGAATCCAAGTTCGGCCAAGCCTGTGGCGCTGATCGACAGCGGCGCGATGCGTGCGCAAATATCGCCGAGCTTGAGCATCGGCGCGTCGTCGTCGGTCGGGCCGGGCTCGACGATCGCGGCGAAGGTTTCTGCGGCTTTCTGCGCGCCAGCGCGCTTGGCCTCGTCGGCTACGCGCACGCGCGCCATGTTGCGCAAGTCCTCGGGGCGCATCTCGGCGCACAAGGTCAACCGGTCGGCGAACAGGTGCTTGTGATCGGTGAACTCGTCGAGCACCAGCATGCACTCACGCACGCGGTCGGCGCGCTGGCTGGCCTCGATCTTGAGTCGTGCCGCTGCCGCGTCGCATGCGTCGGTGATGCTGCTGAGCGTTTTTAGCCCCTTGATCGCGTTGCCGATGTCGAATACCAGCGACTGCGGCGGCGACAGGCGATGTTCGCCGAGTGTGCGATTGATCGCGTCATAGTGCTCGCGTACCTGCGCGACGTAGTGCTGCACGATGTCGGCGCGACGACGTTCCTTCTCTGCGGCCACCGACTTCGACAGCGCCAAACGCGCGGCGCGGATCGTCTCCGCGATCGTGTCGGCGGCGCGAAACACCGCGTCCACGTCGGCCATCTGCGCAAGGCCGGCATCCTTCGCCGACTTGATACGCGACTCCGCTTCGGCGCACGCCTTGACGGCACTCTCGGCGTCGCTGAAATCCTGGTCGGTGACCAAGTCGGCCGGCTTCGGCAACCGCGCAATGAACGCATCCGCGGACGCCTTGAAAGCGTCCATGTTCGACGCGATGACGTGGCCCTCGACGTGCAATGTCAGCGCGCCGAAGCCTGCGACGGGCGCGCCAACTGGCTTGCTCGGTGTGTCGGCGTGGGAGTATTCGGCAAGATCGCGCTGGAACTGGTGCCATCCTTCCAGCAGATGCGCCCAACGGACCTTTTGCGAGACGTACTCCATCGTTTCCAGCTTGTCGCCGCCGTCGCCGGTCGCGAAGATCGCGCGCGATGCACCAGACACCAGCAACTGCTGTTCGAGTTGCCAGTAGTAATGCGGTTCGAGATTGCCGATCCGCACGCGTTCGGCAAGTTCCTCGTTCCACAACTTGCATTCGAAGATCGTCGATCCGTCCAGCGTGACGCCATCGAGCGACGCCGACAGCGGCAGGCCATCGATACCGATTGACATCGTGGCCGGAAAAAGTTCCTCTCCGATCATCTTCTCGACTTGCGCGCGAACCTTTTCTTCGACCTCGTGACCACGGTCGAATGCGCGCTGTGTGCCTTCGCTGATTTCAGGCGGGATTCCGGTTGCGCGTTCGGCAAGCAACGACTGCCGCGAGCGGTACTTGCTCGCACCCATCACTGCTGGCGCGTCGCTGGCATTCAAGTGTTCGGCGCGATAACGCCTCCATTCGTCGCTGCCTTGTACCAGGTTGTGAATGACGGGGGCGTTCATGCCGCACCCCCGTCCTGCACCACTTCCGCCTCGACCACGGCACACGCGCGGACCGCGTCGCGCTGCGCATCGGTAAGCGTCGCCTTCGACTCGACCAGCGCGATGATGTCGTCGGCCGACTTGCGGCCGGACTCGATGATGCCGCGCCACTTCGGCAGGTTGGTGGCGAAGTCGGCTTCCGGGTACGGCTGGCGTTCGGGGCGTGCCGGTTCGGCGTGTTCGACAACGATTGGCCGCTCGATCTCGCGTCCTTCCATTTCCTCGGCCGTCGGCTGCGAACCGATTTCGGGGAACCCCATCCGCAAGGCTTGGGCCTGCGCGCACTTCGCGATCTGTCCGCGCTTGCGTTTGGACCACATGGCGTTCGGTGACTGGTCCTTGTTCTTGCCGCCCTTGATTGCGTAGTTTTCGACCCAGTATTCGACCGCCGTGAACTTGGCAACGTGACCACTGGCAAGTTGCCGATAGGCCGTGACCTTGCACCACTCCGGGAACGTCACGTCCATGTCGCCGAGCCGCTCGGTCACCATCGGCCCGAACTCCGGCTCGCTCAACCCGGCGAGTTGTCCGGTGCGAGCGGCCTGCGTGCGGTACAGCCCGATCCCCGGCATCACCACGTCGCGCATCGCGCCGGCGCCAGAGTCCCACATCGGCACGATATGGACCGGCTTCTGCATCGGATCCAGTCCGGCGGCGCGGCAGTAGGCCAACACCATGTCGATGCTGGCCGGACGCGCACCTGGATAAAGACTGGTACTCAACGCGGTGCGGATGTCTTCGTCGCGTTCATCGGCCTGTTTGACGATTGCGCTCATCTCTCTCTCCCGTTCGGTGGAATTGATCCTCGCTGCCGACGCGCCGGCGGGGACGGCGCTTTGGTCCCGATCCGGGCGGGGAGACCCGGACCGCGCGGCGTCGGCTGCCGCGACCTCTGGTCATTTAACGGTGACGGTGTTATCAGGACGATCGTCCGTATATCCCTTGTTAGCCGACAATTGCGGCAACTGCGTACATTGTTCCTACGCCAATGTTTAGAATACCGACGCAGACATACATCGCGGCTATGCTGTTGTTCTTTGCAGCCTTTTGAAAGGCCGCACCAAATATCCAAAGCATGCCGCCCAAGAGCCACATAATCGCAAGTGCTGTATTCACTGGTTTACCCTCTGACAAATTGTCGGTTAACAGCTCAATCCAGCGGATGCCCACCCGCTGCGCGGGCGGTCACCGCTGATTTCGGGTGTTAGACCTCACTGAAGTCTTTGCGCGGCTCAAACCAGTCGTCTTTGACGATGTGGCCAATCGCCTCAACGCCACCATGCGTTCCGCGCACGCGGATGGTCTTGCCTTTGAGCTTGTCCCAATCCGTCACACCGGCAACCTCCATCACGCGCCAGATGAAGTGCCCGGCCACGCTTTTGAGTTCGTGGTGGGTGAAGCTGCGCGGCAGGTACAGCGCATATCCGCCGAACCCTTGACCGCTTCCGCCGTAGTCCAGCATCAGCCAGGCGCTAAGGCACCCGTGGTCGTCCGTGGTCAGGCGGGCGCTTTCGATGACCGCATTCTTCGTTTCCATTTCAATCTCCTAGAGTGAGGTCTAACAACGCTTCGTGGTTAGCTCCGCGAGCAGATCACGCATGTCTCTGTCACTCACGGCGCTCACCTTGGGCGTTATGCCACCGCTTCCCTTGGCAGCGATTCCCATGCGTGCAGGGCTTCCTGCAAACTTTCTCGCTTCGTCGTCCTGATCTCGCAGCGCGGGCATTCGAGCGAATGCCACTTGCTTGCATGGGCGACGTGGAACGGCTGTCTCCCGCATGACGGGCACGGCGCCACCGCACCGGGGAGTCTCGATTCACGCTGGATCAT
>CAZYWE010000045.1:0-3123 GCA_964651625.1 uncultured Nitrosomonas sp.
CCCCGCAACGGCGATCGAGCGCCCCCCCTGTAGGAGCGGCGCCCTCGCCGCGATTTGGGCGATGGAACCATCACGGCATCAGGCCGGGGCGACCCTCCTACAACACCGCACCCTCGCCGCGATTGGGCGGTGGAATCATCACGGCATCGGGCCGGGGCGACCCTCCTACAACCGCGCGATCACCCGTGACCGTGCCCCGCAACGGCGATCGAGCGCGCCCCCCCTGTAGGAGCACCCGCAAGGGGCAGGCCGTGGTTGTAATGCCAATGAATTGCCAACAACCGCGCACCGGCGCCCTCGCCGCGATTTCGGGCGGCGGAAGGCTTTTTTTTTAACAATTCAGGCCGTAACCCAGGGGCCTTTCCTTTTCTTGCGCCAGTTCCTCACCTGGCGCTATTCAGCGCACCTCCAGCCGTTTGCTTGCACTTCTTACCGGCAATCCTGGCAATCACACCTTGTAAGTCATAACTTGCATTTGCATTCATTTGTGTTTACAATGCAAGTTATGACTGACATCATACGATTACCCGATGAATTGGGACACCAACTGCGAGCACGGCGCGAAGCGCTGGGTTTAAGTAAATCCGCGCTCGCTGAAAAAGCGGGCAAGGTGCGCGAGGTTGTCTATCGACTCGAGGCGGGGGAAGACACTACAGTGTCGTCGTTGTTGGCAGTCCTGGGGGCGTTGGGGTTGGTGCTTCGCCTCGAACGTGCGGGCTTGCCATCCGCCAGTGAAGTCGCCGCCAGGTTCCTGGAAGAGGACGACGATGCTCCCTGAAAAGATTCGGCTGTTGAATGTCTCCATCGGAGCCACAGAGAATGCCGGGCAGTTGCTTCGGTCGTCGACATACGAATTTCGCTACCTTCAGCCAGACCCCGAGCAAGCCACGGTGGCGTTGCTCATGTCCCCCCGCGAGCAGCTTACGTGGCAGGACGGAGATCTGTTTCCCCCGATGGACCAGAACCTCCCCGAAGGCGACTTGTTCATGAGGATTCGGCAACTCTTCCCGAAGCAGCCAATGACACCGATGCACATGCTGGCACTGGTCGGACGCAATGGCATTGGTCGCCTGGGCTACAACTTGCCCAACCTGGCAGCGACACCTTTGCCCCGCACACTGAGCAAAAGCGAGTTGCTCAGTACGACGTACACCCCGGAGGTGTTCGATGATTTGGTGGCCGCCTACCTGAGCACAGGGGCGGGTATCGCCGGCATGCAACCTAAAATCATGGTGCCCGACCGGCCAACTGTGCCCATTCCATCGCTCATCGTGAAGGCGGCAAGTGCTGCGTACCCCGGACTGGCCGCCAACGAATTCCTCTGTCTGACCGCCGCCCGCGAAGCGGGTATCCAGGTGCCGTCGTTCGCGCTCTCCGACGATGGGCAGATGCTGGTGCTCGACCGATTCGACCTGGTCGTTCAGGACGATGGACGGATCGAACGTTTGGGCTTTGAGGACATCGCAGCTCTGGCCGGGCTGCGGGTACGCGACATCCTGTCCGACCGCAAGTACCACGGCAGCTACCAGCGCATCGCAGAGTTGCTGCGCCAGTTCCAGTTACACAGCGACAACTTGCACCGGTTTTTTGAGCAGGTGGCGTTTTCAATCATGGTGCGAAATGGCGACGCGCACCTGAAGAACTTCGGTCTGCTCTACCACTCGCCTGCGCACGTTTGGCTGGCGCCCATGTTCGATGTGGTGACAACGAGCATTTACAAATACACCCAATTTCCCGGTGGCCCCTTGCTTGAAGACCGAACGCTGGCGCTCAAGCTGTTCTCGGGAAAACACCGGACAAAGGCTTACCCCACTACCGGGGAGCTGGTGGATTTTGGGCGCCGGATATGTGGTGTTGCCCAGCCGGCACGCGTACTTGAGCGCATCGCGCAGGCCATGCATAAGACTATGGAAGAGGCAAAAGGGGACTCGCGTGTTCCGAAGGAGTTGTGGGCGCAGATGAGCCAAGCGTGGGAGTTGGGTTACGCCTATGCGTAATGGCTATTGTGGTTGCTCGATAGCCAGGCGACTATATGCGCAGGCCAGCACGCTATGTAGGTCGGGCTTCAGCCCGACAGTCGGGTTGAAACCCGACCTACGGGAAATCTCGGGGTTCGACTCCGCTTCCCCTGATTTGCGGACGGTGGAACCATCACGGCAATCGGGCCGGGGGGGGCCCTCCTACAACACCGCACCCTCGCCGCGATTGGGGTGGCGGAATCATCACGGCATCGGGCCGGGGGCGGCCCTCCTACAACCGCGCGATCACCCGTGACCGTGCCCCGCAACGGCGATCGAGCGCGCCCCCCCTGTAGGAGCGGCGCCCTCGCCGCGATTGGGCGGTGGAATCATCACGGCATCGGCCCGAGGCGGCCCTCCTACAACACCGCACCCTCGCCGCGATTGGGGTGGCGGAATCATCACGGCATCGGGCCGGGGGCGGCCCTCCTACAACACCACGCCCTCGCCGCGATTGGGCGGCGGAACCATCACGCCAATCGGGCCGGGGGCGACCCTCCAACATGAGACAAAAAAGCCGGGGGCGCATCCCCGGCCTTCTTGCGACGCGCATGCGGTCAGAACTTCATTGCGATACCGGCGGACATCAGATCGATATCGGCTTTTCGGCCGTTCAACAGGCTCTTGCCGTCGAAACGCTCCCATTCGGCACGCAGGCTCAGGAAATCGAGCAGAGCGTAGCTGACGCCCACGCCGTAGTTCGGCTCGTAGCTGTCATCGCCCCGGCGCACCGTGGGTGTGGCGCCCGTTTTGGTGTTGACGTCCGAGAGCAGATAGGCGGCGCCGACCTTGCCCATGACCGAGAACTTGTCGGTGACCGGGTAGCTCAGCACCGCGCCCAGGGTCCAGCCATCGGTGTCGACGTTGGTGGAAACGGTGCCCGTGCGCGCCGTCATGTCATTGAGGTTGACGTAACCGCCCTCGAGCGCGAAATACTTGTTGAACTGGTAACCACCGTAAGCCTTCCAGCCCTCGGTGCGGGTATTGGCCGACGTCGCGGCGAAATCGCGGTAACGCGACTGCCCGAAGTTGAAACCGCCGTACCAGCCATCGAAGTTGATGCCGGCCCAGTCGGACTCGCCGTATTCGTCCAGCGCGACGGGAC
>CAZYWE010000046.1:0-1594 GCA_964651625.1 uncultured Nitrosomonas sp.
TGAGGTTGGTGCAATGGTATATGAAAAGTTTGGTTCAGATATTTTCTTAGCCTCGTTTGTTCAGAATATGGATGTAAATCACTTTCAGACTTTGATATCAACTGCCGGAATAGATTTTATCGAAGGGAAGACAGATTTTAAAAAATATGATTTTCATATTTTGGATATCTGGCCAATAGCATATGTTCATTTGCTTAAAAACGGATACCAGGGAAGTTTTCGCTCTGAAGATATGTTCCAAGCCCTAGGTATAAAACCGAGAAGTCTCCATAATGCGCTTGAGGATTGCCGTATTGCAGCTGATGTTTTACGTACAATAGTTTCTAAATAGATGTTTGTAAAAAAAGCTCTAACATCGTCAAAGACGGCCAGCTAACGAACGAAGTGAGAAAGATGGCCGAGCAGGCGTAGCTTTTCTGCAAGAAAAGCGTAACGCGGACTCGAAGACCATTTGGTAGTAGCTGACAGTTAGTATGAAGAGTGTCGACGCATAATTTGGAGTTTCTGCACAGTTACCAATCAGATAAGTTTGCTATATAATTAGTGTATGAAGTTTTTACTTACATCCAATGGCCTCTCTAACCCTTCAATTGCCTCAGCTTTGTTTGAATTAGTCGGCAAGTCTCCTGCAGATACGCACATTTCCTTTATTCCAACAGCGATGAACGTGGCGGTGGGAAGTAAAGAATGGTTTATTGACGATCTTACAAACATAAAGGAACAAAAGCCTAAATCTATAGATATTGTTGATATCTCTGCCTTGCCACAAAATGTTTGGTTACCAAGGTTGGAGGCTGCTGATGTGCTATTTTTCTCTGGAGGAAATTCATTTCACTTAATGAGGTGGCTTGATGAATCAGGATTGACGCCGTTGTTCCCTAAGCTTCTAGAGACTCGAGTATGGGCCGGTATCAGCGCTGGAAGTATGGTGACTAATCCAACGCTTGCACTGAGCAACAAAGATAAACAGATATACTACGAAGAGAAATTTGGACAAAAAGTTGACGAGGCGCTCGGTTTTGTTAATTTTTATACAAGACCGCATTACAATTCTCCATATTTTCCACAAGCTAACAAACAATACCTAGAAGGTGTAGCAAAAGATTTTCCCAATATTATTTATGCACTTGATGACAATTCGGCGGTTAAGGTGATTGATGGAAAGGTGGAGGTTGTAAGTGAAGGCGAATATTTAGTTTTAAATAGTTAGGTCACACTAGACGCATTGTTTAAAATTCTAAAAACACAACAAACGGAGCCGGGGTAGTTTGACCACCACCTCTCACAGCTTTCGCTTTATGGCGCCAACTACCCCTAAAAACACTGGCTGTCGTAGTTAGAGGGGATTAGGCTTGGAACCTCTGATATATTGCGTTTTTTAGGAAAAAGAGTAGAGTTTGTGGCATCACGTCACTCTCGGTGGGTTCCGTGTTTTTTATCATAGTATTTAATATTTACTCGTTATAAATCACAAATTTATGAACAAGATTCTTATCATGCAAAAGGGAATGCGAACATGGCAACTGGTCTCTATTTTGACCATTGCATCTTTGCTAATGAGCGCTTTTCCAGCCGGTTTTGTGGCGGCGGAAGC
>CAZYWE010000046.1:1694-3121 GCA_964651625.1 uncultured Nitrosomonas sp.
TGTCCCTGGGGCAACTTGGGTTTGGGCTGATGCCGAGGTACAAAACCCCACCGGTACTGAAACAAACACCTTTATAGATACCTTTACGGTAGCAACACCAACCGTAGCCACTTTGACAGTAGCGGCCGACAATTTGCTTGATTTGTACGTTAATGGTGTTCCGGTTTTGCCAGCGGTACCAGCAAACACTTATTTGGGCGAGAAGGTGTATAACATCTTACCTTATCTAGTTAGTGGAAGTAATGAGCTTAAGTTTGTGGTTACCAATGAAGCGCAAGCGGGAGGGACTTATCAGTCTAATCCAGCCGGCGTCCTTTACCGTTTAGATTTGACTGGGGAAGCTGATTGTGCCCGCACCACCAAACCAAAAGACGAACCAGAACCAGAGCCAGAAACAGTCACTTCTTACCTTGACGTGTGTACAGTAGGAGACACACCGGTCGTACTCGAAACTGACTGGGATGCTACTCATACTGGCGAGATTTCTACTCTCGGCGGTGACTTTAACATCACTAGCACTGCCACTGGTCTAAAGGTGGCTCTGACTAAGAATGCTGCCAAAAGCTGGCAAGGTGTTAAAGGGACTATTACGCTTCCTAGCACAGCAACCGGTATTTCGACCTCCTCAGCGACTGGTTTTGATAAACTCGAAACTCCAGACAATATGACCGGTACCTACCATCATGACATAGTAACAATCAGTGGTACTACCATCTCATTTGAATTGGCGAACGACACTGCCAACGATGTCTTCTACATCGACTTTGACGCGAATTGTGAAGAACCAGAAACCACTACCGTCACAATGTGTAAGCTTGATCAAAATGAAAAATCACTAAGTGGTTGGCAATTAGCATTGCTCGGCGATAAAGTAGAAACACTTAATGTCGATTCAAAGACTAACAAAGATAATGGAAGTGCAGTGTCTTCTAGCCTCTTGCCTTCCGGCAGTTATGTAGCCAAAGCGGGCGGAACATTTAAGTATCGCGGAAACACCGGTCTACTAGCTGATGCTCGTTTCTCTGAGCGACTACCTGAAGATCCAACTTACGGTGGAGCTTATGTCCCATGGAGCGCTGGTATTACTGGGTGGCTCTATATGAACGGCGACAATACCGTTTGGGGTAATGTTTTCAGCTCTAGTACTCATACCTACTACGCTCCACTAGCTGGTGGTTCTACTGCAAAGTTCTATGTGGGTGATAGTGACCATAAAGACAATGCTGGTTCACTTACCGTAGATATCTATAAAGGTTTTACTGGTGTAACGACGGAAAAAGGTTGCGTTTCGTTTGAGGATGTCCCATATGGTGACTATACAGTTGAAGAATTATTGCAATCGGGTTGGACAAACCTCAGTGGTTTGGGTCATGTGACTGTAAGTAGTGAGTCAAATAGATTTACAGTTATGAATTCGGATGGTACTC
>CAZYWE010000047.1:0-439 GCA_964651625.1 uncultured Nitrosomonas sp.
ACAGATGGTGACGGTATTGCCAACGGCTCTGACAACTGTCCAACAGTTTCTAACGTGCTACAAACCGATACTGATAGCGATGGTGTGGGTAACGCGTGCGACACCGATGACGATAACGACACCATCGCTGATGGCTCGGATAACTGTCCGTTGAACGCCAATACCAATCAGGTGGACAGCGATGGCGACACAATCGGCGACGTTTGTGATACCAATACCGATACGGATAGCGATGGTCTGGATGACGGCGTCGATAACTGCCCTGTGATTGCTAATGCCGATCAAGCCGATGCCGACGGCGATGGTGTGGGTGATGTGTGCGACAGCGATTCTGACGGCGACACCATTCCCAACGTAGCGGATAACTGCCCAACCGTGTCCAACTTGAGTCAGGCGGATGCCGATGGCGACAGCATTGGTGACGCCTGCGATAGTGATA
>CAZYWE010000047.1:539-983 GCA_964651625.1 uncultured Nitrosomonas sp.
GCGATGGCGACACTGTGCCCAACGCCAGTGATAACTGCCCAACCGTATCGAACACCAGTCAGGCCGATGCTGATGGCGACAGCATTGGGGATGCTTGTGATAGCGACAGTGATGGCGACACTGTGCCCAACGCCAGTGACAACTGCCCAACCGTGTCCAACTTGAGTCAAGCGGATGCCGATGGCGACAGCATTGGTGACGCCTGCGATAGTGATAGCGATGGCGACACTGTGCCCAACGCCAGTGATAACTGCCCAACCGTATCGAACACTAGTCAGGCCGATGTCGATGGCGACAGCATTGGAGATGCTTGTGATAGTGACAGCGATGGCGATACCGTGCCCAACGCCAGTGATAACTGCCCAACCGTATCAAACACCAGTCAGGCTGATGCCGACGGCGACGGCATCGGCGATGCCTGTGACACCGACACGGATGGCGACG
>CAZYWE010000047.1:1083-2536 GCA_964651625.1 uncultured Nitrosomonas sp.
CCTGTGACACCGACGACGACAATGACACCGTGCTGGATGGCACGGACAACTGCCCGCGTGCCGCGAACACCAGCCAAACGGATACCGACAGCGATGGCATCGGCAATGCGTGCGACAGCAACACCGACACCGATGGCGACACCATTGATGACGGCGTGGACAACTGTCCCGTCACCGTGAACACAACCCAAGTAGATGCCGACGGCGACGGCATCGGCGATGCCTGTGACACCGACACGGATGGCGACGCCATTCCTAACGCGAGCGACAACTGCCCGACGGTGGCCAACGCCAGCCAAGCGGATGCGGACAGCGACGGACAGGGCGATGCCTGCGACACTGATGACGACAACGATGGCGTGGACGACGGCACGGACAACTGCCCGCTGATCGCCAACAACGACCAAGCGGACAATGACGGTGACGGCGCGGGCAACCTGTGTGATACCGATGATGATAACGATACGGTGCTGGACAGCACGGACAACTGCCCGATGGTGGCCAACACCGATCAAGCTGATGCGGACGGCGACGGGGTGGGCAACCTGTGTGACAGCGGCACCGACACCGACGGCGACAGCATTGACGACTCGGTCGACAACTGCCCAGCGGTGGTGAACACCAATCAAGCGGATGCGGATGGCGATGGCATTGGCGATGCCTGTGACACCGATGGCGACAACGATGGCGCGGATGACGGCACAGACAACTGCCCGACCGTGGCGAACGACGACCAGACCGACACCGACGGTGACGGGGTGGGCGACCTGTGTGAAGACGACGATGGCGACGGCGTCATCAACAGCAGCGACAACTGCCCAGCGGTGTCGAACCCTGCACAGACTGACCTCGACGGCGACGGCCAGGGCGATGCCTGTGACACCGACGACGACAATGACACCGTGCTGGATGGCACGGACAACTGCCCAGCCGTGGCGAATACCACACAAACGAATACGGACGGTGATAGTTTTGGCGATGTGTGTGACGCTGACGACGATGGCGATACGGTGACAGATGGCAGTGATAACTGCCCATTGGTTGCGAACACAGATCAGCTAGATACGGACGGCGATGGCGTAGGAGATGTGTGTGATGCAGATCCAACTGATCCTGATCCGGGTGTGCTGATTCGTAAATGGGGCGAGATCAAAAAAGACACCTTTGGTATTTCGGCAGCCAATGCGGGTGATGTCAACAAGGACGGTATCGACGACATTGTGGTCGGCGCTTATTTGTGGGACAAACCTGTTCTCGTCAATGGCAAGCTGAAAAAACTGAAATCCATCGGTCGTGCCTATGTGTATTCCGGCCGCGATGGCAGTGAATTGCACGCACTGAAAATGACCGGTGAACTCAGCGGGGACCAGTACGGCTACAGCGTGGGTGGTGCAGACATCAACGGTGACGGTTACTCCGACATCATCGTGGGTGCGCCGAGGGCTGATTTGAC
>CAZYWE010000048.1:0-2393 GCA_964651625.1 uncultured Nitrosomonas sp.
AAGCCATTGAATATAAAAGATAAAAATGTCTTGTTTACAATAGAGTGGGAGTAATTCCATTTTCAGCGCATTGCTGCCCGGGAGCAGGTGCTGGCCGTAAAACGGTAAAAAACTGTTGAATCCTGTGGGTTTATTTTTTCAGACAGCTACTTTCTCACAAGCAGTCCGTGCTTTCTGTGCAAAAACAGAATCGCGGCTGGCAGTAAGGTAAAGCTGATTTATGGCGCGTGTCATTCCCACATAAAGCGCTCGAACCTGCCCGGATTCGTCGTATTTTTGATAAGGCAGACTACCCAGGCCAGCAATTACAACCACTGGAAATTCAAGTCCCTTGCTGGCATGCAAGGTAAGCACAGATACGCCGTTTACAGTTTCAAACGACCCGGTTTGAATCGGAATCTGCTGTCGTTTGAAATGATCCCTATAGCATCAAGCTGGTTATTAAAATAGGCCAGGACGGCCATATCACCCCATTCAATGCCTTGTTCCCGGCAGTGCTGCAGTTTGCGTGCAATAGTTTCAATTTCCGCATTAAAGCTGGGCAGTTGAACAAACTCCGGTGCAATATCACGCCGACCTGCAGTTTGTGGCAGAACCAATGGCATATCATCTTCTTCTGTCTCTTGTGCCGAGAGTAAATCACGCGCAAATTCAAACGCAACACCGAGTATTTCAACACTATTGCGGTAATTGAACTTCAAAATCGTGGTACGCCCGCGCGCCTGAATACCAACACTGGAAAAAGTAAACTGGCGCTTGTTTGATTTCTGGTAAATATCCTGAGCGCTGTCATAAAGCATCAGCAGGGCGTTACTGGCAGGATCAACCATTTGCACTACCAGGCGTAACCATTCAGGTCTGAAATCATGGCCTTCATCAATCAATAACGCGGAGTATTGTCCTGCTGGCACCTCCCGGCGGTTCACACCGTCAATTACCGCCTGAATGGTTTCTTCCCAATACTCGGTACTATTGGGTTCAGCCTTCGATCTGGGTAATAAATAGGTTCTCGCCATTTCACTACACCAGCCATGAAATGTTTGAACAACAACCTGTTGCGACACCCCTTTCTGCTCCATCCAGTTTTTGAGTTTCTGAGATAATCCCTTGTTAAAACAGAGAACTAATACTGGTTTATCTGTATTTTTTGCAAGGTATTCGGCACGATAGCCCAGAATCATCGTCTTGCCTGATCCAGCCACACCATGAATAACGCGATGCCCTTCGCCCAAACTGCGCGCCAACTGCTCCTGTTGCATATCCATTACACGAACCAGATCTGGAATTGCCATTATTTCTGTTGCCGATCCATTCGATGCCACATCAAACTGGCTACCTGGACGACAAATACGCACATCAGGAAACAGATGCCAACGAATCCTGTCAATTTGTGGCAGAGTAAGCTGGCAAGGGAAAGGTTGCAAAAACATATCCCACAGCCGTTTCTGAAATACTTCAGCATCCGCCGATTCAGTCATTTCATCCTGGCAAATCACCAGGTATCCGGGTAACACACCCGCCAGACCTGCCTCGTTAAAATCTTTACGTGTGATATTGGCAAGCACCAACCCATGACCATAGGGCATGACTAACTTGCCTGCATAACGGCTGACGGCCGGATTGATCAGCAACGGATCCTTTTTAAGCATATCAATAGCAACATTGATAAAGTCTCGCGCCTTGAGTAATGGGTTAACATCTTTTTTATGCTGGCCGTTGAAGTCACACTCCACTATGCATGGATCAACCCGCAATATGCTGGAAAGCTTCCAGTCTTTGACTTCAAGTGCCAAAAGACCACGACAGGGATTCAGGATCAGAAAATCAGGTTGTCTGCGTTTTACACCAACAGCAACGTCATACCAGCAGAGATAATCGTCCTCAAGTAATGCTTCAAGGCGACGTGCAAAGCGCTTTTCACCAGAGGTCATTCGAGACAGGCACGTATTCAAACTGGGAATAAGTGTTGCCATATAAAAATTCCTGATCGCTGTTTGAGTTGATTTAAATTTGTTTTCCTGCAACAGGCTTTGTCATAAAGCAAATTACAGACCGCCACCCCACTATGTTCCTTATGATAGCGGAATAAATCAGTATCTTTTCAGGGTAAGACAAACAAAACTGCAGCATCACATAACAACAAGAATCAGTACCAGCATTATTGTCATGGGGTAATCTCACCCCTGCTACTATTCAAAGTGTCAGGCAGAATTAGACCACGACAGTCTTATACAACTACAATAACTGGCCCTGTAACAATAATACTGCTCCTATTCTTATCAACACCTTGTTACGTTTATGAAAAATTCTCAGGAGGACAGCGGTGTCATACGGCACGTTGAACCGCCCCGAGTTTTGAGGAGGCTCTAACCTTTGAGAGAATAGAGTCATGA
>CAZYWE010000049.1:0-2295 GCA_964651625.1 uncultured Nitrosomonas sp.
CGTGATGTGTTTTGGTGGCAACTTTGCTCATCACATGGCGCAACTTGCCGTCGCAGCCGATGATAAAAGTGGTGCGCAGTATACCCATGGACTCCCGCCCCATGAATTTTTTTAGCCCCCACACGCCGTATTTTTCTGCCACGGCATGATCGGGGTCTGACAACAAATCGAAATTCAGCTGGTCGCGCTCACGAAATTTTAATAGTGACTTGGGCTGATCTGGACTCACCCCTAATGCCACAGCATTCGCCTTGGCGAGCAGCTTGGCAGTGTCGCGCAGGCCGCAGGCTTGCACCGTGCAACCCGGCGTCATGGCGCGCGGATAGAAGTACAGCAGCACACGTTGCCCGCGATAATCTTTCAGAGACACGCTCTTTCCGTCTTGATTCAGCAAACTGAAAGTCGGCGCTAAATTGCCTAACTTGGGAAATATCATGGCATGTAACTCCTCATATCACCCCCAAAGTTCCACTATTTCAAATAACACGGATAGGGATTCTCTATGTGGGGGCGCAAATCATAACGGCGACTACTGTAATACCCTCCTCCCCAACGGCGCGAAGAAGCATTCCCAAAAAATCGAAAATAATTAGGCTTACCGCTGTATGCAGGGCAATAGTGAGTCAGCATGCTGCGGCGCGTCAGG
The DNA here is from genome assembly GCA_964651625.1 of uncultured Nitrosomonas sp. Classification (GTDB taxonomy): domain Bacteria; phylum Pseudomonadota; class Gammaproteobacteria; order Burkholderiales; family Nitrosomonadaceae; genus Nitrosomonas. The sequence continues at coordinate 647 of CAZYWE010000049.1, forward strand.
TTGGAATCTTGCACAGCCGCACCGTAGTGCACTAGGTTGGAGTGCCAAACAATTACATGTCCCTCATGAGCATGAAATAGTATCGGCTCGCCATCAAGTCTATCTGCTCTTTCTTGCAGAAACTGTGTGTATTTTAGATGAGACATTTTGCCATCTTCTTTGTGACGCCACTCAATCCGCCCGTCACCAAATAAGTAAAGTGGGTGACGATGACTACCTGGGTAATAAGCCAACGCACCACAGCCAGGCCGAACATCCTCCAGAGCAATCCAACTAGCCATCAGTGCGCATGGCGGGTTGCAAACAATGTAGGTGTTATCAACATGAATGGAATGCTCAGTCCCCCAAGTAAACAATAACGACTGAAAGGCCAGCGGTGGCTCCCCATATACCAATTCCAATAAACGCGTAATTTTCGGTGCTAGCGCCATATTTCGCGCTCTTTCATTGTTTACGTAGAAATCCAGCAATCGACTCTTTGGCGGATTGAACTCCTCATTAGGGTGAATAATTTCACCTTTTGGCATACGTAATAAATATTTTTCGCAATCGCTGTGTAAGTTAAGTAAATCTTCACGCAAAGCTGCAACAGACCTGCTATTGAACAATTGGGGGAACACCACATAACCATTTTCATGTAAGCACGAAAGCCACCCCGCTTCTTCACTAGAAATTTTTCCTTCTTCTAACAACTCAGCAATATGACTCGGCGCGGTGTCATGATCTATCCACATCGTCGAAACGGTATTAGTAGTTTGGAAACCATTCATCGCAAAACCCCTATTATTTTTATTTATTTTCGGGACTCAATAATACTAGATCCTGAGAGGTATGGGTGACTCCAACAAAGCTACATGCTTCGCTGCGACCATGCGCAATCTTCCTCGCGCTCTATCTGGCGGCTGCCTCCAGAAGATCAAGCGAGTTACTGAAAACCCTAACCAGTGCAAAATTTCCTCTAACACAACTGGACCTGTTAGCAGCCACGCCAATCCATATTCAAATTTAATTAAATCACGCCGCCCTGGGGGGGTTGTCATGCAAAAAATTTGCTTGCCGAATCCAGTGCTCTCGCACGTCAAAACCAAGAACACGGCTTGCTCCCATATCGCGAGCCAATAAACTGTAAGCTCCACAGTTACATGCCACATCAAGAAAGCTTTTATCAGCAAGACCACTAGGGTAGATGCGCTTGAGTAAATTGCCGATCTTCATTGGATCCGCAGTAGTAACAGGAGCATTTAATTTGTCATTACCATCTGAAGTTCTGATGCCATTACCAACGTCCACATCAGAGTGCCAAGGTGCCAATTCGCGTAACTGCTCGATGGTAATAACTATATTTTTCGTTGCTCTAGTAAGGGAGAGATGCGTTCTTCTTCGCATTATAGCTCCCACTCCCAAAACACGTTTACCTCAGCCAGTAAACCACATCTGTTATCATAGGAGGCACACACTACCCCCCTCCAATCTGTTTTCAATATTATTGCGGTTTTGGGAAATTATGGCTCGTATTCTTGTCTTTGATTCCGGCGTCGGCGGCTTGTCCGTCTTGAGTGCGCTCAAAAAAAACACCGATATTGCGCAAGAACCTCATCAATGGCTGTTCTGCTCGGACAATGCTTTTTTTCCCTACGGCCTTAAAAAAG
>CAZYWE010000050.1:0-2228 GCA_964651625.1 uncultured Nitrosomonas sp.
AGTGGAGCACATTCAGGTAACGGATGGCAAGATCGATATTCGTTTCAAAGAGTGATTTTCAGAGTTGTTTATGGCTTATTGTTTTCTGCAGGCGGCATGCGCTTCACATCCCTCATGGCGGTCAGATAGGCAATAATTTCTGCGATAACCTTTTCCCGTTCCGGTATTGCTGCAGCCAGAGCTGGCATGGTGGTGTTGTAGCGCAGGCTGGCCGGGTTATCTATCCATTGCTTCAGGTATCCAGGTTTGAAGTATTCGGTCACGCTGACCGGATAATTCAGTTCGGGTGCCTTATCACCTCCCTGGCTATTGATCGTATGGCATGCCATGCAGTATTTGCGAAAATGCAGAAACCCCTGCCGGGCTTCCGCAGATGCGCCAGCTGGTGGAAACATGCCTGTAAAACGTGCCGCAAAAGAAGCCAGCTCAATACGGATAATCTGATAAGGCATATCGGAAGCGCCTTCATCGAACAAGGCGGGAGATTTCAGGTTGTCCCATATCAGGTAAGCGGGCCCCAGCGCGACAACTTCATGATTCTGGAGTGCGTTACTGAGTGTAAAGGGTGTGTTGTCCGCGCTGGCAACAGCAAGATAAGCATCGTAAGTGAGGAATTTCGCAACCGGAATGCCGGGCTGGTAGCCATCCTGACAGGTGAAGATGATTTCATCCGCTGTTCGCCAGCCTGAACCAAACACCTGATCAAAAACGGCTTGTGCCGGATAAACTTTGTATTGCCGCTCCCTGCCTTCGTGTACTTCAAAAACTTTCAGAGTTTTCTGCTGAGTGAGGGCATTCAGCTCTTCCGGCTTCAGAGATTTGACGAGCCCGTTCGGATTTCTGAATTCGATAGATGTCTCAATTGCATTGGCCTGTGCATAAACCGGACTGGTGAAACCGATAAAAAACAGAACTAAAAACAGATGGATACCCATTTTGTTTGCTTTTGTTTACAAGTTAGGTGCCGACATTGATTTTTGGTAGAATGTGACGTACAAATAAATGTACAACTGGAGAGCCTTATGGACGCTATCACTTACAGCACTGCCAGAGCCAAACTTGCCGACACCATGAACCGCGTTTGCGATAACCATGAACCTATCATAATCACACGCAACGGAGAACAATCCGTTGTAATGATGTCGCTCGACGACTTCAAGGCGCTGGAGGAAACCTCTTACCTGCTCCGTAGCCCAAAGAATGCGAAGCGGCTGCTGGAAAGCATCGCAACTCTTGAATCAGGCAGAGGCGAAACGAGGAACCTGACAGAGTGAAGCTGGTTTTCTCGGAGCAAGCCTGGGAAGACTATTTGCACTGGCAAAAGACAGACCGAAAAACCGTACAGCGAATCAATACGCTGGTGAAAGAGATTACAAGAACGCCACATGAGGGGGTCGGCAAGCCCGAGCCACTGAAACATGCACTGTCAGGCTATTGGTCACGCCGTATCAATGACGAGCACCGGATCGTCTATAAAGTTGCGGATGACTCGTTGTTTATTGCTCAACTGAGATACCACTACTGACCGAACCTGACGTTTAAGATCACCGAAAGCGACAGATTCCTCACCCAAGCATCTGTGAATCGCATTAATTGTGTTGCCCGAGAGGTGTTGGTCAGCTCCTGCAGAAGTGGCTGAAAGCGCGAGGATTAGAATGCAGCCGGCAATGGCGGTGGTAAATGCACACTCATACGTGGGATTCGCACTGAAACATAACGCCCAAGTTCACCAAACAAAATGGATGTCCTTTTGTTTGTGCTTTTGTTTGTGATCGCCTCTCCATGCACCAAATGCCGCCGACGCAGCTTTGCAAAACTTTCCATATTGATCACCTCTGGTTACCCCGGCCAAAAAGGATCGGATCTTCCAACCAGAGTGGTCAAATTTCAACGCTGTTTCCCCTGGCTAGATGGTCAGTTTTGCGCGCTGATTGACCATCGGAGAGCTCCGTGGAAATCCAGAGGTAATCCCCCCGTTTTACTTTGATCAAACAGCCTTCTCAAAACCCGGGGCAATTCACTCAGCATCAGCGGCGCACGTAGTGCGTCTGCTGGATTGCGGTGTTAGGTCGACTTTGCGTCCATGGCTTGACTTCGCCACGGCGTGATGCTGGATAGCACCGTTCCGAGATTGTCTTTGGCATTTGCTGAATCGTAATCGAGTTGCAGCCCTGTCCAAAACCCCTCTGACATGCCGAAGAATTTGGATAATCGAAGGCCGGTGTCTA
>CAZYWE010000051.1:0-1839 GCA_964651625.1 uncultured Nitrosomonas sp.
AGCAACGGGATTGTCAAACGCTGCGCGTTTGCCAACCCCTGTTGTAGGCGTTATGGTTGAAGCATGAAAACCAAGCTCACTATCACGGCCATAGTTTTTTTATTTTTCGGAGCTTGTCTAGGCGCTCTCGGAACTAGAGAGTTCATGGCAAGAATGATGTTGCAGGGGCTTTATCTCTCCAGCGCAGCACAGGCGAATTCATACTTAGCTCTTCTTAAAATCCAATCGTCCGGAGACCAAGTTAAACTTACCCAGACGCTTGAGAACTTACTAAATATCAATCTAATTACTTTAAATGGCTGTGCCCGTGACCTGTGCCAAAGTCACAAAATCCCAGAGGTAGAAAGCACACTCAATAAGGTTCAGGCGTATGAATTCAAATATGTCAAACCATAACAATTACAAGCAAAGGGATTGCCGCACGCTACGCGTGCGTCAACCCCTGTTGTAAGCGTTGTGGTGCTTAATGATTCGGCTTTTTAAGTTGCATCAAGTTTGTGCCAAATTTCGGCAATCAGTTTTGAGCATCGCGCGAGTGTCACATACCTGTAGTTTCGCCCTGGTGCCTCCGTTAAAGTTATTTGCAATCGGCAACATCAACGTGTTCAATGTGGTGTGCCATCAATAAATTCAAAGGGAGTTTGCACGTGCAACGCTTTCTTCTTCGCACCACTCAGCTGAATCTGGCTTCGTATTTTATTCCGTGCGCCAAAGAGTCCCGTTCTTCAGGTGTGGCCTTTGCTGTGGCAAAGGCAGCGCAGTTTCAACAAAGCAAGCGCGGCGCGCCCACAACAATCACAAGCAGAGCGCAGCCTTCGGCTGCTGGGACTGTCAAACGCTGGCGCGTTTGCCAGCCCCTGTTGTAGGCGTTAACCTTAAAAAGGAGATCGGAGATGTTGTCTAGGAAAATATCGGTATTTTTATTACTGCTGGCATCCTTTGGTGCAAATGCAGCAACGCTAGCCTCGGAGGCTGACTTACGGAAGTTTTCCGACAAGGTCATGGATGCCGCCGGCAAAGGCGATATTGTTGCTGCCTTCGACCTTATGAAGCCATATGTCGTTATTGGCGAATCTGAGTTTCAATCAACCGCCTTGTCCTCAAAATCTCAACGAGACCAAATTAGTTCTCGCTTTGGAAAGTCCATCGGTTATGAATTCGTTTCTTCAAAAAAAGTGGGCGAGTCTTTAATCCGGCTTCTTTACATTGAGAAAACTGAAAAGACCGCAGTGCCTTGGGCGTTTTACTTCTACAAAACATCGGCAGGCTGGACGCTAAACTCCTATGCATGGAGTGGCCAAATAAATCAAATATTTGATGCGCAATAAGGTTAACAATTACAAGCAAAGGGATTGTCACACGCTGCGCGTGTGCCAACCCCTGTTGTAGGCGTTATGGCGCTTGATGGTTTGGCTTCACCTCTCCATCAAGTTCGAGAAAGTCTGTGAGACGCTGTTGGAAAGTCCGAGCAAGTTCACATACCTGTAGCGCTCGGCCTGTTGGTTCCGTTAAAGTCATTCGCAAGTGCCAGCGCCCTCTTACTTGGCGTAGCGTTCACTTGGCAAATTCGCAGGGAGCATCACGTGCAGAGCGTTCTTCTTCGTGGCACAAAGATAATTCGCAGTTTGCTTTTAGCTCAGTGCGCCACACCATTGCATTCGGGTAGCTTGGCCTTTGCTGTGGCAAAGGCAACGTGGTTTTCGGCAAGCGCGAGCGGCGCTAGCCATAACAAGTACAAGCAAGGGATTGTCAAACGCTCCGCGTTTGCCAACCCCTGTTGTGGTCGTTAGGGTTTTGCATCGGCGTGTTCATCATGAAACTGCATCTCAACTTCGCCAT
>CAZYWE010000052.1:0-1605 GCA_964651625.1 uncultured Nitrosomonas sp.
CCTCCTCCCAGCTCACGCGCTGCCACTTGCCCTCGCCGCGCTCGCCCACACGCTTCAGCGGGTGGCGCATGCGGGCGCCGTCGTACATGCGCTCCGAATAGCAGGCGCCCTTGTTGCAACCACGCGGGTTGTAGTCGGGGATCTTCGGGTCGATCGGCTCGTAGGTGCCCGACTGCTCCTCGCGCCAGACGATGCCGTCCTTGACGTACACGTTCCAGTTGCAGCCGCGCTGGTACCAGCAGTTCACGAAGTGCGTGCCCTTGGCCACACTGTCCCACTGCCACTTCGCCCGCCAGATGTCCTCGTAGCTCTCGTAGGCAACCTGCGGTATCGGCGTGGCGCCGGTGCCGGGCACGGGCGGTGGCGCCGTCCCGTCCTGCCGCGCGCGCCAGCCGAGATAACCCATCGAGAGCACGACCGCACCGCCCGCGCCGATCAGCAGGGTACGCCGCGAAAGTTCCATGGCCATGACGGTCTCCCCTCAGAGTGTGGCCGGGTCCTGCGTGAAGTCCGGAAAGATGTCCTGCGGCCAGCGATAGACGATCAGGATGTCCATCAGCTCGGAGGCCTCCCCGCGCGCCTTCTTCGCCTTCTCGGCCTCGATCACCGCGAGGGCCTCGTCCACCCGCGGGCCAAAGAGGCTGTGCAGGTACTCGCGCGGGATGCGCGGCTCGGACAGATCGGGCTTGCCCGCGGGGCTCACCTTCGGCGGGGACAGCGGCGGCACGTAGTAGACATTGGGCTGGGTGCCAAACTCCGCGTGCAGCGGCAGCGCCACCTTCCACTGGTGCACCAGCTTGTGGATCGGCCCCTGCTCGTCATCCAGATACCCTACGAAGCGCAGCCGCCCCGGGCACTGGCGCGCACACGCCGGCGCCACCCCCTTCTCGACACGCGGGAAGCAGAACGTGCACTTCTGGCTCACTTCCGCCACGTGGTTGTAGTAGATGCGCTTGTACGGACAGGCCTCCATGCAGAAGCGGTAGCCCTTGCACTTCTGGTCATCGATCAGCACGATCCCGTCCTTCTCGCGCTTGTAGATCGCCCCGCGCGGACAGGCCTCCAGACACGCCGGGTGCGTGCAGTGGTTGCACAGGCGCGGCAGGTAGAAAAAGTGCGAGTTCGGGTACTGCCCCGCCCCCTCGTCCTCATCCCAGTTCGGGCCCCAGGTGGGCTTCTCGCCCTTGAAGTTCTTTGGCTGCAGGTAGCTCTCCTTGCCCTGCCCCCCAAAGAGCACCTCCTCCTGGTTGAACTGCCAGGCATCCCCGTACGCCTCCCGATCGGGCAGGCAGCTCGGGCGCGCCTGTCCATCGGGCGCAAAGCCCCCGCCCATCGTCTCCCAGCCCTTGGGGGTGCCCTGGCCGGGCATGGTGTTCACCACGTTCCACCACTGCCCCTCCATGCCTTCTTCCCGCGTCCACTGCGTCTTGCAGGACACCACACAGGTCTGGCACCCCAGGCACTTGTTCAGATCGAACACCATCGCCAGCTGGCGCTTCGGGCGCACGATCTGCCCGTCGAGCTCCCGTCCGATCCGCACTGCGTGATCTGTCAGATCCATGATGCTCAGCCCTCCAGCGTCAGCTCGACCCATTGCGGCGAGAA
>CAZYWE010000053.1:0-1477 GCA_964651625.1 uncultured Nitrosomonas sp.
TGGCCGCCCTGCGCGAGGAGAACCAACAACTGCAGGCGCAACGCGCCGAACAGGAGGAGGTCGCGAAAGTTCGCGCCCAGGCGGAGGACGACGAGTTGATCCGGCTGCGCCGGGATCATGAGGAATTGCTGCGGCTGCGCAACGAGGCTCGCCAGTTGCGCGCGGAGAGGGAACAACTCGGCACGCAGGTGCGGGCGGCTCAAGCCCAAGCCCTGGGAGCCCAGGAGCAGATGCAAGCCATGCGCGCGAGCGCGGCTCAGCCCGTCCCGCCCGCCCCGGGCGCCGGGGCGACGCCCCCGACTCCCGAGCAGAACCAAGCCATGCTGTGCATCAACAATCTCCGGATGATCCATGCGATCAAAGCGCAATGGGCTCTGCAACAGCAGAAGGCAGCGGGCTCCCTGCTCACCGCGGCGGATATTGCTCCGAGTTTTCCCAACAGGGCGGTGCCGGCCTGCCCGTCGGGCGGCGTTTACACCCTGAACCCTGTGGGCATCCCGCCGGTCTGCAACATTCCCGGCCACTCGCTGCCCAGGTAAGCGCCCGCCGCCGGGCGGCTCAGCAGATATGCTGCTGCCGCAGCACGCGAATGCGGTCGCGCAGTCGTGCGGCGCGCTCGAACTCCTGCCGGTCAATCGCGCGGCGCAGTTGATGCTCCAGTTTTTCCAGCTCGGACAATGGGCGGCTCTTGAGGATTTGCGCTTCAAGCTCAGCCAGGGCCTGGATTGAGCGCTCACGTTCGCACTTGAAGATTTCGTCCTCCAATTCCTCGAGTCCCGCGACGGCCTGGATGGTTTGCCGGGCAGTGTGGAGCGCCTCGTCGTAGGCATTTTTCTCGATTGCCTGCATCACTTTGGCGCTGGCATTGACGCGCAGGAGGTAGGGGCGCCATTTCTCCATGAACTGCTGGTCCTCCTCGCGCTGGGCGTAGCGGCGCACGAAGTCAAACGCCCGCAGGTTGCGCGCGGTGTCGCGCATCGTCCGGGACCAGTCTTTGAGCTGAAACAGCCGCACGTAGCGGAGGTAGTAAAGCGTGCCCTCGTGGAACAACTCGGCGCAGTCTTCGGGGCCCAGCTCAAACTCTGACTCCTTCCCGGCGATCTTGGCCTTCTTGAGTTGGTGCGCGTAATAGTCCAGGCTGGAGTCCATTCCGTGCGGCCGGAGCCCGTCGGGCCGGCCGTCCAATTCGTGTTGCTCGATGCCTAGCGGCGTCCGCACCTGAAGAACCTCATGCCCGTCGTCGTCGCGCACAATGCGCGCGTCGCTCGCTGGGTTGTAAGGCCAGCTCTTCAGGATCTTGCGCAGGTCAACCGAATCGTTCATAACGCTGGCTCTACTATGGCTCTTTTCCCCTCAGGTTCAACGTCATCTTGCGCGGGGCGTCCGGCGGGAACGCCGCGACGCGGGGCGGCGTCAGCGGCCGGGCGCCGCGTTTCGCAACCAATCCAGGCCGACGCGCCGGAGCCGCAGCCGGTTC
>CAZYWE010000054.1:0-1321 GCA_964651625.1 uncultured Nitrosomonas sp.
ATGGCGTAGTCGAGGTACGAGACGCGCATCTCGTCCTCGAGGCGGATGGCCCTGACGTCGCCCATGTCGTCGGTCACGTGCGGCTCTCCTGTGGGGCGCGGCCCCTAGCTGCGGTCGATGGTCACGCGCTCGGCGGGCGGCACGCCCACGCCGAGGCTGAGGAAGTCGGCGGCCGCCGTCGCGGCGCGCGAGGTCGAGGGGGCCCCGGGCCGCCTCCGGACGCCGCGCAGGGTCGCCCGGAGCCGGGCCGCGCGGTCCGCGGGCAGCTTGGCGAGGGTGTCGCGGACGACCCACGCCCGGTGGCCGTCCGCGGCGGCGGCCGCGCTCCGGGCCTCGCCCTCGATGAACGCCGTCACCGCCGCGCGGTCCACGGGGAGCAGGTTGCGCAGCGCCCACGAGAGGCTCCGCTGGACGTCGGGCTCGCGGTCGCCGATCAGGTCGCCCACGATGCCCAGGCCACGCCGGGCGATCTCCGGGGTGCGCCCGGCGGCCCGGTCCACGAACGGGATGGTGGCGACGGTGCTGCCCGCCAGCCGTCGCTCCCAGCGCGACGGCGAGTAGACCAGCTGCTCGAGCTCGGCCCAGCGGTACGGCTCGGCGAGGACGCCGCGCCCGGCCGGGTGGGCGAGCCGGTCCACGGTGATCCAGTCGCAGGCGGCGGCCGCCTCCCGGCGCAGAAGCTGCCACGCCCGCTCCGGCTCGTCCCCGATCGCCCGCTCGATGAGGTCGTTGGCCAGCCAGTGGAGCTCGAGCGGCGTCCGGCGCTGGAGGTGGCCGGCGATGTCGAGCAGGGTGCTCGGGCGGTCGCTGCGGGTGCTCTCGCGGAGGCCGCGCGCGACTGCGCCGAGGAGCGGGCCCCTGACGCCCAGGAGCGGTCCGATGCCCGGCGCGACCCGCCGCTGCCCCTCGAGGCAGCCGGCGTCGGCCAGGCTCGGCAGTCCCGTCTCGAGGGCGGCGGCGATCTCCGCCGCGTCGCGCCCGTCTTCGGCCGCGCGCCGCCCGAGCGCCCTGGCCCGGTCGAGTTGGCCGGCCGCGAAGGCCTGCGGGTGTGCGGTGGTGGCGCCCGGCGCCGGGCCGCTCACGTGGTGTCCCCTAGGCCGGGCATATCGGACTGCTCGTCGGTCGCGAGGACGAAGCCGTAGCGCGCCTTGAGCTCAGCCTTCCTGTCCTCCGGGGCTCCCACGTAGGTCGCCTGCGCCCGGGCGAGAACGAGTCCGTCCCGGTCGGTCAGGATCCCCTCCGTCTCGACGATCCTGCGCCGGACGCCGGTCACGCGCCCCTCGGCGTGGAGGGGCTGCCCGATCGGGACGGGGTTCCTGAA
>CAZYWE010000055.1:0-1252 GCA_964651625.1 uncultured Nitrosomonas sp.
TCGAGTTCGTCGCGCCGGCCCTCCTCGTCGTAGAAGATCGAGGCGAGCGTCGTCGCGGAGCCGTTCTCGGAGAGGTGGAAGAGCCGATCGGCGTCATCGTACTCGTACACGAAGAAGGCCCCGTCCGGATGGGTGATCCAGCGGCGGTTGCTCCCCGGCTCGTAGTCCCAGGTCACCGTGCGCGTCACGCCCCCCATCGAGCTGCTCGAGTGTCTCAGGCGGCCGAAGCCGTCGTAATCTTGGGTGACGCCCGGACCGTTGTCGGAAGAAAAGCGCGCGGACGTCATCAGGCCGCGCACGTCGTAGCCGCGGTACACGCTGTAACCCGGCGCGCCGCTCACCGACGCCGGCACGCTCTTCACGCGCTCGCGGTTCAGGGCATCGAAGGAATACGTGAGGACGCGCCCATCGCGCTTCCGGAGCGAGATGCGGTTGCCGGCGGCGTCATACCCGTACAACTCGAAATCGCTCGTGCTCGACAGGCCCGCCCCTTTGGTCGTGACCGGAAAGCGCAGTTTGGCCAAGCGATCCAGGCCGTCGTACTCGAGGGTGCTCAGGTTACCGTTCGCATCCGTCACGGTCTGGCGCTGGCCGTTGGCGGTGTAGGTGTAGGTCGCATAGTTCTGCTGCAAGGGCGTGCCGTAGGCGCGCTGCACCTGCAGGAGCTGGCCCGCGGCATCGTACAGATTGCGCGTGATCCGGTCCGGGCCAAAGCTGCCCGCGGAGCCGAGCGTACAAGCGTCGGTCTGGGAGGCGAAGTCGGCCGGGTTCATCCGCAGCGCCTCGCAGATAAGCGGGCCGGAGGACTTGAACGAGCGCTCCACCAGCCGCTGCGTCGCGCCGGCGGCCGAGGTCGCTTCGCGCACCGGATTGCGGCGGCCGTCGAAAGTGAGGTCCGTGGTGGCGCGCACGGTCAACACCGCGCTGTCGGGCTGCGTCACCGTGCCCTCCTCGACACGCACGACCTTGTCGTCGGAATCACGGTAGGTCATCTTCCTGGCGTTGCGAAAGCCATTGGAGCCGAGCGGCCCGATCTCCCAGATGCGCCGGCCGTACACGTCGTAGCGAAAATATTGAGCGTCGCCCACACCGGGAAGCGGTCCGTCTTCGACGAGCAGCCGTCCGGCGTCGTCATAGCTGTAGTGCGTCTCGCGCGTCTCGCCACGCGCCGCATCGATGTGCCGCTCGACGCTCGGTAGCAGCGTGTTCCCCCAGTATTCGTACTCGGTGCGGATCTCCGCCGAGGTCCCGC
>CAZYWE010000056.1:0-1233 GCA_964651625.1 uncultured Nitrosomonas sp.
TGATCTTGCCATAGTTTCTCGGACGGTTGGCTAAGGGAGTAACCTACTCCTGAGGTGACCCATGAAGAGCAAGAAGACAGTAACCATCATCAAACCCGTCCGCCGCCAGCATAGCCCGCAGTTCAAGCAACTGGCCGTGGATCGAAGTGAGAAGGAGGGTGTGGCCACGGTAGCCATGGAGCTGGGTATTTCAGAAGCCCAGCTCTACACCTGGCGGCAGAAGTTAAGGCAGGCGGGCAAGGGCTTTGAGGAGCAACATCGTCTGCAAACAGAGATGGCGCGGCTGAAGCGTAAAAATGCGCAACTGGAAGAGGAGCTCGCCTTCCTAAAAAAAGCGGCGGTGTACTTCGCGCAGCAGCCCCAGTGAAGTACGCCACGATCCAACAACACGAAGGGCAACACGCGATCAGTTTGATGTGCCGTGCGCTGAGCGTTTCACGTTCAGGCTATGACCACTGGAAGCGTCGCAAGCCCAGTGTTCGCGCACAAGAAAATGCCGCATTGGATGTAAAAATTCATGCGGTGTTTCATGCGCAAAGAGGTAGAGCTGGTGCACCGCGCATTGCGCGTGCGCTTCACGATCAGGGCATACCTGTTAGCAAGCACCGTGTGGCAAAACGCATGCAGCAGCAGGGTTTGGTGGCGAAAGCGGCACGCAAGTTCAAAGCGACCACGAACTCCAAACACAGTTTGCCGGTAGCACCGAATCTGCTGGAGCAAAACTTTACGGCGACCAAACCGAATGAAAAATGGGTGAGCGATATTACTTACATCGAAACACGCGAAGGCTGGCTGTATCTCGCCGTGGTGCTCGATTTGTCTTCGCGTTTGGTGGTGGGTTGGGCGATGTCAGAACGCATGAACAAAGCGCTCGTGGTGGATGCGCTCAAGATGGCGTTGTGGCGCAGAAAAATGCCACGCAATGTCATCGTGCATTCCGATCGCGGCAGCCAATATTGCTCTCACACTTATCAACGCCTTTTGAAAAAACATGGCTTGGTATGCAGCATGAGCAAGAAAGGCGACTGCTACGACAACGCCGCGATGGAAAGTTGGAACCACAGTTTCAAAGTAGAAAGCATCCACGGCCAGCGTTTTGCCACGCGCGCTGAAGCCATGGCGGAGGTGTTCGAGTACATCAACATTTATTACAATCGACAGCGCCTGCATTCGACGTTGGGCTATCTCAGCCCAGAAGCGTTTGAGGCACAAAAAGTCTCTTAGCAGACTGTA
>CAZYWE010000057.1:0-1033 GCA_964651625.1 uncultured Nitrosomonas sp.
CGCTGCATGGACTTGAGCCGGCGGCGGGTGAAGTCGGAGACCTCATGGATGTTCGTCGCGCACAGGTTGGCGACTTCCCGGTTCTTGAGATAGCCCCAGACGTATTCGACGGGGTTGAGTTCCGGCGCGTAGGCCGGCAGGTAGTCGAGCACGATGCGATCTTCCTTCGATTCGACGAACTCGCGCACCAGTCGGCTTCGGTGCGCCTTGAGGCCGTCCCAGACAATCAGCAGCTTGCCCTTGATCTGCCGCGCCAGTGCCATCAGGAACTCGACCAGTTGAGGGCTCTTGATGCTGCCAGGGAAGAGCCTGAAGTAAAAGTTCCAGAAGGTGACGCCGGCAATCGCCGACAACTGCTTCCAGGTGAAGCTGTATTGCAGTACGGGCGTCTGTCCCTTGGGCGCCCAGGTGCGCACGCGCGTCGGGCGCTCACTCAAGCCCGATTCGTCGATGAAGACGATGGTGCGGCCTTCCCGCTGGGCTTTTTTTTGAGCGCAGGCCAGCGCTTGGCCTTCCACTGCGCGATGGCCTCCTCGTCGCGCTGGATGGCGCGCTTCTCCGGCTTCTGGCAGGAAAAACCGAGTTCCCTCAGTAGCCGCATCACATGCACGTTGCTGTACGACGGCCCGAACTCGCGGGCGATCAGCTGGCCTACGCGCGAGAGCGTCCACAACTCGGTGGGAAAGCCGTTCATTACAGCACCTTTGACGAGCAGTTTCGCCAGCCTGCCCTTGTCCGCGCTCGTCAATGCCCCAGGCTTGCCCAATGGGCGCCGCCGCCAGGCTTGCGGGTCGCCTTCCAGCCGCTTGGCCCAGGTCGAGACCGTCTGCCGGCTGACCTCCAGCTCGCGGGCAATGTCGGCCTGCGCCACCCCGCGCTTGAGCATGCGCATGCCGTGCCGTCGACGCGCCTCCATCGCCTTCAAGTCCCGTTTGTATCGCTTGGTCGCCATGTCTGCTCCTCGAATCATGCCTGATTCGAGTAACGCGCGACCACCCCAAATGGTTGTCATCCATTATGGTAATTCTCAATA